>NZ_JBVVQN010000002.1:0-542399 GCF_055811075.1 Mesorhizobium sp. WSM4820
CTGCGGCGGACACTACAGGGGGAAAACTGTAACCCATGTATCCGGTTCAAAGTGTTACCCATCTATCAACTGGACACGGCAGGACAATGAGGGGCGGCGCCGACCTGTCAAGCCGAGACAGGCGCTACAAGCGCAGCGCCAACAACATCGAACACGCCATCCGACCTGAAGCAATCGCTCTGCTGCGATCGCCTACAGCCCCTTGATCGTCACCTCGCTCTCGTCCATAAGCGCGCCGTCGAAAGACTTTCGCCGCGCGCGAAACGGCCCTCCACAAGCCATGAGGACATATGACCGCCTTCAAGCCCCTCGTTTTTTCCGGCGTCCAGCCGACCGGCAATCTGCACCTCGGCAACTATCTCGGCGCCATCAAGAAATTCGTCGCCCTGCAGGACACCTCCGATTGCATCTATTGCGTCGTCGACCTGCATTCGCTGACCGCGCAGCTTGTCCATGAGGATCTCAAGGACCAGACGCGCGCGATCACCGCGGCGTTTCTCGCCTCCGGCATCGACCCGACGAAGCACATCGTCTTCAATCAGTCGCGGGTCATGCAGCACGCCGAGCTTGCCTGGATCTTCAACTGCGTCGCCCGCATCGGCTGGATGAACCGGATGACGCAGTTCAAGGACAAGGCCGGCAAGGATCGCGAGAACGCCTCGCTCGGGCTGCTCGCTTATCCGAGCCTGATGGCGGCCGACATCCTTGTCTACCGCGCCACCCATGTGCCGGTCGGCGATGACCAGAAGCAGCATCTGGAGCTGACACGCGACATCGCGCAAAAATTCAACAACGACTTTTCCGACCGCATCGCCGGCCTTGGCGTCGGCGTCGAGATGAAGGTCGGCGAGGAGACCGTGAACGGTTATTTCCCGCTGACCGAACCGATCATCGGCGGACCGGCGGCGCGTATCATGTCGCTGCGCGACGGCTCGAAGAAGATGTCGAAGTCGGATCCGTCGGACCTGTCGCGCATCAATCTGACCGACGATGCCGACAGCATCTCGAAGAAGATCCGCAAGGCCAAGACCGACCCGGAGGCGTTGCCTGGCGAATTGGACGGCCTGGCCGGCCGGCCGGAAGCCGAAAACCTGGTCGGCATCTATGCGGGTCTCGCCGAGATATCGAAGGAGGCAGTGCTGAAAGAGTTCGGCGGCCAGCAGTTTTCGGTGTTCAAGCCGGCGCTGGCCGACCTTGCCGTGGAAAAGCTGGCGCCGGTCGCCGGCGAAATGCGCCGCATTTCCGACGACCGCGCCTATGTCGACGCGGTGCTCAGGGATGGCGGCGAGCGGGCCGGCCTGCTGGCCGAGGCGACGATGAAGACCGTGCGCGACATCATCGGCCTGCTGCAGGGTTAATCTGCAGCCAATATCGCTACATCCGCCGGTCGCTTGCGGCCGGGCCGTGGCGGTGGCAGATTGCGACCGAAACCATTTGAGGTAGAATATGGTCTCCAAACGCCTCAGCCGCGAAGCCGGCCATCGCCGCAAGTTTTTGGCGATTATCGACGACACGCCCGAATGCGAACGGGCCGTCGTCTACGCCTCGAAGCGCGCGCAGAGCACCAGCGGCGTGCTGGTGCTGCTCTATGTGATCGAGCCGGACGATTTCCAGCATTGGCTGGGTGTCGAGAAGATCATGCGCGAGGAGGCCACCGCCACCGCGCGCGCCGCACTGGACAGCTATGCCAACAAGGTGCGCCAGAAGCTCGGCATCGAGCCGGAACTGGTGGTGCGCGAAGGCAAGCCGACGGAAGAGATCCACAAATTGATCGAGGAGGACCAGGATATCGCCATCCTCGTGCTGGCCGCCGGCGCCGGCAAGGAGGGGCCGGGCCCGCTGGTCGGCGCGGTTGCCGGCAAGGGCGCCGCCTTCCCGATCCCGGTGACAGTGGTGCCGCAGAACCTGTCAGACGAAGAAATCGACAGCCTGGCCTAAGGTGTGTTGCAGAAGACCGCAAAAACATTCTCCCAGCCAGCCGTTCCCGCGATGGCTTTCGCTTGAATGTCCTGCCGATAGGGCCTATTTAGAATTATTCCAAACTATATGCCCGAACGGGCTCGGAGACGTCCATGTTCATCCAGACCGAATCGACGCCAAATCCGGCGACATTGAAGTTCCTGCCCGGCAAGGAAGTGCTTCTCGAAGGCACCGCCGATTTCCGCGATGCCGACAGCGCTGCCGCGGCTTCGCCGCTGGCCGGCCGGCTGTTCGAGATCCCCGGCGTCACCGGCGTCTTCTTCGGCTATGATTTCGTCACCGTGACCAAGGACGGCCCCGACTGGCAGCATCTGAAGCCGGCGATCCTCGGCGCCATCATGGAGCACTTCATGTCCGGCGCGCCGGTCATGGCCAGGGCCGGCCCCGCCGCCGAGACCAGCCAGACCGGCGAATTCTACGACAAGGCCGACGAGGAACTGGTCATCACCATCAAGGAACTGCTCGACACGCGGGTGCGTCCGGCGGTCGCCCAGGACGGTGGCGACATCACCTTCCGGGGCTTCGAGAATGGCACCGTATTCCTGCACATGAAGGGCGCCTGCGCCGGCTGCCCGTCGTCGACGGCGACGCTGAAGCACGGCATCCAGAACCTGCTCCGGCATTTTGTGCCCGAGGTGCAGCAGGTCGAACAGGTCTCTTAAGATCAAAGGACGTCAATTCGCCCCTTCGCGCGACACAAAAAACCGGGCCAAATTGCCCGGTTTTTTGTTTTGGGACGTCAGTTGTTGCCTAGACGGTCCGCGTATGAGCTCTAGAGAACGATGACCTTGGCGCCGACAGAGGTGCGGTCGTAAAGGTCGATGATGTCCTGGTTCATCAGCCGAATGCAGCCCGACGACATCGCTTTGCCGATCGAGTTCCACTCCGGGCTGCCATGCAGGCGGTAGCCTGAATCGCCGCCCTTGTTGAACAGATACAGGGCGCGCGCGCCGAGCGGGTTGGTCAATCCGGGATCCATGCCGCCGGCAAATTTGGCGAGTTCCGGCTGGCGCTTGATCATCGCCGAAGGCGGCGTCCAGGTCGGCCATTGGCGCTTCGCCGCGATGCGGGCGGTGCCGCGCCATTCAAAACCCTCGCGGCCGACGCCGATGCCGTAACGCATCGCCTCGCCGCCGCCCATGACATAATAGAGGAACTTGTTCTGCGTATCGACGACGATGGTGCCAGGCTTTTCACCGGTGTCGTAGCTCACGATCTGCCGGCGGTACTTGAACGGCACCTTTTCGATCGGAATGCGCGGCAGTTGATAGCCCGCATCGGTCATCGGGCCATAGTTGTTGGTGAAGATCTGCGAGCCGATGGTGCTGCAACCAGCAATAGCCGTCGACAGCGCAAGTGCGGCGACGATTGCGAATGACTTCATGCGCATGAAAAGGTCCGATGCCCCGCCCGAAAGATAGCGGCACGAGACGGCCGCCTTGTCGCCATCATTCATGCTGGCATTTGCTTTGCTTGCCAAGCGGGCGATGCCTATATGCAGGGGCTTACATGCCGGTAAGTCCGCAGCTGTGGCTTTTCGGCAACGGCACTCATAAGATTATGTAGGAAATTCAATGGGGCGGTCCGCCAGGCCGCCGGAAGTTAGGGAACCAATCATGAATGTCGGAGATGCCGCCCAGCGTTCCGGCCTGCCGGCCAAGACCATTCGCTACTATGAGGAGATCGGCCTGATCCGCCCGCAGCGCGCCGGCAACGGCTACCGCGACTATTCGGGCGACGACATCCACCGGCTGACGTTTCTGCGCCGCGCGCGCAATCTCGGCTTTTCCATCGACGACTGCCGCCAGCTGATGGCGCTCTACCAGGACCGCAGCCGCGCCAGCCATGACGTGCGCGAGATCGCCGCCGCGCATGTGACGGCAATCGAGGAGAAGGTGCGCGAATTGCAGTCGATGCGCTCGACCCTGCAGAAGCTGATCCATGCCTGCCACGGCGATGACCGGCCGGACTGCCCGATCCTGGACGATATTGCGGGGGCGGTTTTGCCATCTGACAAAGTCGTTCCCGCCCAGGTGTGAAGGTTGCGCGGCGACGTCAGCCGTTTTGCAGGTTGGGATTTCCAGGGATCAAGAGGTACCGTCGACACGCTCGGCTATGGCGAATGCCTGCAGGTTCCTTGCCTTGCCGTGGTCTTCTTCGGCGTTGGCGATAATCGAGAAGAACGCCGCGCGGGCGATGTCCTTCTTTGACGCGTTCGGGTGTTCCTTCCTGGCCGCTTTGATCAATTGCTTGGGTGCCATGTCAGGCGTCACGACCCGCATCAGGGTGTCGGCTACCGCCTGCATCTCGTCCGCGTTCATCATCCACACTCCCTAGAGCCACCCGCATTCGCACAGTATCTCATATTGCTAATGTGTGGAACTTGCGGTGTTGTTCGAGCACCAAGATTTCATGCAAAACCACATTTCAAGCGCGCTTGAGTGCCTCCCAAAAAACGGGTTCAAACCGTGAACAAAGTCTGGCATGATGCCGCCATGCCAATTATCTCACCGATTCCTCTCAATCCCCTGATCGATGGCCGCCAGTCGGAGCGCGCGATGCTGGTTCGGCGCGGCGTGCAGCGGCTGCTCAGGGAGATGGGCGCGCATGTGCTGCCGGAACTGTCGCTGGCGACCGGGCGCCGCGCCGACCTTGTCGCGCTGACCCGCCAAGGCGACATCTGGATCATCGAGGTCAAATCCTCGATCGAGGATTTCAGGGTCGACCGCAAATGGCCGGATTACCGGCTGCACTCCGACCGCTTCTTCTTCGCCACCCATCCCGGCGTGCCCTCGGATATCTTTCCGCAGGAATGCGGCTTTATCCTTTCCGACGGCTACGGCGCCGAAATCCTGCGCGATGCGCCCGAGCACCGCATGGCGGCGGCGACGCGCAAGGCGCTGATGCTGAGGATCGCACGGGCCGGAGCCTCGCGGCTGCTGGCGGCGGAACTTGCCGGTGTGGCGGTGCCGGCGCTGGATGGCGAGAGCGAGTAGAGGGTTTTCGGATTCCCCTGTACGTTTGCGCTGCCCCTCATCTGCCTGCCGGCACCTTCTCCCCATGAACGGGGAGAAGGGACGCTGGCCGCAATCTTGGCACCCATTCTGCAACGCTGGAGATTGGCGAAATCTTTTGCGAAGGCGTCTTTCTCCCCGTCTCTATACGGGGAGAAATGCCCGGCAGGGCAATGAGGGGCGGCGCGACGTTCGTCGGCTACTCTTCCTCCTCGTCCCCATTCGCCGCCGACGCCAACAGCAGCACGGCGGCGCCGAGGATCGCGGCGATGAAGGAGCCGGCGAGGATGCCGACTTTCACCGCGTCCTGGAGCTCGACATTGCTGGCGAATGCGAGCAGGCCGATGAACAGGCTCATGGTGAAGCCGATGCCGCAGAGCAGCGAAATGCCGACCATGTGCAGCCAGCCGGCATTGACCGGCAGATCGGCGAGGCCGAGCCGGATGGCAAGCGCAGAAGAACCGAACACGCCGACCAGCTTGCCGGCAACGAGGCCGGCGGCGACGCCCAGCGTCAGCGGCTCGACCAGGGTGGCAGCACTGAGGCCGGCGAGCGAGACGCCGGCATTAGCGAAGCCGAAGATCGGGACGACGACGAAGGGCACTATCCTGTGCAGTCCGTGTTCGAGCCGGTGCAGCGGGGAATGGTCTGAATCCTGGCTGATGCCGGGGGTGATTTTCAAAGGTATGGTCAGGGCCAGCGCCACGCCGGCGAGCGTGGCATGGACGCCCGATTTCAGCACAAGCACCCACAGCACGACACCAAGCAGGAGATAGGGCAGCAGTGTCAGCACCTTCATGCGGTTGAGCACGATGAGCAGAGTGATGACCGCGAAGGCGGCGCCGAGATAGGCGAGCGACAGGCCGCTCGTATAGAACACCGCGATGATGATGACGGCGCCAAGGTCGTCGATGATGGCGAGCGCGGTGAGGAATACCTTCAGCGACCCCGGCACGCGGCTGCCGAGCAGCGACAGCACGCCAAGCGCAAAGGCGATGTCGGTGGCGGTCGGGATCGCCCAGCCGGACAGGGCGGCTGGATTGTCGCGGTTGATGGCGACATAGACAAGCGCCGGCACCAGCATGCCGCCGGCAGCGGCGATGCCGGGCAGAGCGCGGCGCGGCCAGGTCGAGAGCTGGCCGTCCAGCATCTCGCGCTTGATCTCCAGGCCGACCAGCAGGAAAAACACCGCCATCAGGCCGTCATTGATCCAATGCGATACGCTGAGCGGTCCCAGATAGGCGTGAAGGGCGTCGAAATAGGTTTTGGCCAGCGGCGAATTGGCGACGACCAGCGCCAAGGCCGCGGCTGCCATCAGGACGATGCCGCCTGCCGCCTCGCTGGCCAGGAATTCGCGAAAGATGGAGGTCGGCCGCGGCTTCTGGTCCTGCATTTCGTCTCCGTCGTGTCGCCTACCATGCGCAACCGCCGATGGCAGGGCAGTTCTTACAGTGCCACGCGACCTTGGCGCGCGCAAAGGACGGTCAGGCGTTAGCGCGGCGCGCGTTTGGCGAGTATCCGCTGCAGCGTGCGGCGATGCATGTTGAGACGGCGGGCCGTCTCGGAGACGTTGCGGTCGCACATTTCGTAGACGCGCTGGATGTGCTCCCAGCGCACGCGGTCGGCCGACATCGGGTTTTCAGGCGGTGCGGCGCGTTCGCCCGCAGTGCGGGTAAGAGCCGCGAAAACCTCGTCGGCATCTGCCGGTTTCGACAGATAGTCGATGGCCCCGAGCTTCACCGCCGTAACCGCGGTGGCGATGTTACCATAGCCGGTGAGAATGACGGCGCGGGCGTCGTCGCGCTTCTCGCGGATGGCGGCAACGACGTCGAGGCCGTTGCCGTCGGCGAGCCGCATGTCGACCACCGCGTAGGCTGGCGGATTGGCGCGCGCCTTGGCCACGGCCTCCTCGACGCTCTCGGCCGTCTCGACCACGAAACCCCTGGTCTCCATGGCGCGGGCAAGGCGCGTGAGGAATGGCCTGTCGTCGTCGACGATCAGCAGCGAGGTGTCCTCGCCCTCAACCATTGCGCCAATCGTTTCGTCGCCATTCATCGTCTTGACATTCCTGCTGCCCGAATTTTACGCAGATATAGTTTTGGAGCGCTATTGTCCAATTCAAGCCGTGTCAAACATGGTGGCCGAAGCCGATTCAGGATTGAGGAAGACGCTGCGCGGCCACGATATCCGCACGACGGCGCCCTCGCCCGGCTCGTTTGAATTGCGGAAATCGAGCGTGGCGCCCGAGCGTTCAAGCAGGGTCTTGGCGATGAACAGCCCCAGTCCGAGCCCGCCGCCAGCCTCGGTGCCCTGGCGTGTCGACATATAGGGCTCGCCGATGCGATCGATGATTTCGGGAGGAAAGCCCGGCCCGTCGTCGGTGATCGAGAAGGCGACCGTTGCCTCGTTCCAGCTCCAGCGCACGGTGACGCTCTTGCGGGCAAAATCGACGGCGTTCTCGACCAGATTGCCGAGGCCGTAGATGACGCCGGGATTGCGCCGTCCGACCGGTTCGGGACCGATGCGCTCGCCGGGGCGAAGCTTGATCGAAATGCCGAAATCGCGGTGCGGGGCGGTCATCTCCTCGACCAGCGAGGTCAGCGGCAAGCGGGAGAGATGCGCCTCGCCCTCGGAGGACAGGCTGGTCAGGCGTTTGAGGATCTCGCGGCAACGCTCGCTCTGCGAGCGCAGCAGCGTCACGTCCTCGCCGTATTTCGGGTCATTGCGGAGCGCCTTCTCCATCTCCTTGGCAACAAGCGTGATGGTGGCGAGCGGCGTGCCGAGCTCATGCGCGGCGGCGGCGGCAAGGCCGTCCAGCGCCGACAAATGCTGTTCGCGCTGCAGTACCAGTTCGGTGGCGGCAAGCGCGTTGGCGAGCAGCCGGGCTTCCTCGGCCACGCGGAAGGCGTAGATCGCGGTGAAGGCGATCGAGGAAAACACCGCCATCCACATGCCAGCGACGTAAATGAACGGCATCTCCAGCGGCGCGCCCTCGTACCAGGGCAGCGGCAGATGGAAGAACACCAGCAGGCTCGCCATCACCACCACCAGCGCGCCGAGGATGGCGGTCAGGCGCAGCGGCAGCGACGTCGCCGAGATGACCACGGGCACTGTGACCAGCACTGAAAACGGATTGGTGAGCCCGCCGGTCAGGTAGAGCAGACCGGCAAGCTGCAGGCTGTCGATGGTCAGGATGGCGAAAGCCTGAAGCGGGGTCAGCCGGTGCGCCGCCGGATAGCGGAAGGTCAGCAACAGGTTCATCCAGGCCGAACAGGCGATCAGGGCGAAGCAGAGACTGACCGGCAGCGGGAATTTCAGCCCATAGGCCACGACAAGAACCGCCAGGCTCTGGCCGACAATGGCCAGCCAACGCAGCCTGATCAGCGTGTTGAGGCGCAGCCGCTGGCTTTGCTGGAAGTCGGGCGCCCGCAGGATGTTTATCATGGCCAAGGATTATAGCCGGAAAAGAATAAAGGCTAGGTCCCCCGCGGTTTGGCACGGCTGGTGGCGGTGGCGAGAAGCGGGTTCTCAGGCCAGACATGCCGGGGATAGCGGCCACGCATCTCGGCCCGCACATCGGCCCACGAGCCGCGCCAGAAACCGGGCAGGTCACGCGTCGTCTGGATCGGCCGATGCGCCGGCGACAATAGCTCGAGCGTCAGCGGCACCGCGCCGTTGGCGATCGCGGGATGCCGGTCGAGACCGAACAGCTCCTGGACGCGGATCGCCAGCACCGGCCATTCACCGTCATAGCGGATCGGCACGCGGCTGCCGGATGGAGGGTCGAAATGGGTCGGCGCCAGCGCCTCGATCCGGCGCTGCAGATCGTGCGGCACCAATGCCATGAGGCCGGCCGAAAGCACGCCCGGATCGATCGCGGCAAAGGACGCCGCGCCGGAAAGGAAGGGCAGCAGCCAGTCGTCGAGGCGGTCGATGAGCGCCGCATCGGAAACATCTGGCCAGGGCGCGCCAAGACCGCGATGCAGCCAGCCGAGCCGTTGGCGCAGCGTTTCGGCCTCCTTGCCCCACGGCAAAAGCGACAGCCCGTGTTGGCGCAGGGCGTCAAGGATGGCGCGATCGGCGGCGATGCCGGCCGGCGCCGGCAGCATCCGTTCGGACAGGGTGATGGCGCCGAGGCGAACGGTTTCACGCACACGCACCGCACGCCTGTCGCGGTCGAAACTGGTTTCGCGGTTTGTCTCGATCTTATCGGCGAGCGAAGCGCGAATGTCGGCTTCGTCTATCGCCGCCGCTGCCGTAATGCGGGCGTTCTGCGCCTTGCCCTGCAGATCGGCGACGACAAGCCAGGTTTCGCCCGCAAGCGGGTCGGCGGCGTCGAGCATGGCGCCTGAACCGTTGGCCAGCACGAAACGGCCGCGCTCTCCGCGCGCCCTGGCGACGCGGTCCGGCCAGGCATGAATGAGGAGAGCGCCGGCGCTGCCCTCCCCCCCGATGGGAGGGTCGGCGAGTGAGCCTTGCCCAGCAAGGCGAGGGAGACGGGGTGGGGTCGGCGATGGCGTGCCCGACCCAATCCCACCCCGATCCGCTTCGCGGATCGATATACTGGGGCGAACCACGGGTCTGGCCCGTCCTTCGGTCCCCCTCGATGGGGAGGGTGAAGCCTGTTTCGCCAGCCGCTCGGCGAGTTGCCGGGCGGCGGTGGCGCGCGGCGATCTTTCGGATCGGAACCGAAGCAGCCGCCGTTCGAGGTCGGCGCCGTCGCCGCCCAGGCCACGCTCGGTGAGCAGCACGGCGAGCATGGCCGCTTCGAACGCCCGGCCGGTGTTTGCCACCTCGGCGACCATGTGAGCCAGCCGCACAGGCAGTGCCAGCCTGCGCATCGCAGCACCCGATTGCGTCAGTCGCCCTGCCTCGTCAATGGCGTCGAGCGCACGAAGCAGCGCCCTTGCCTCGTTGAGTGCCGGGGCCGGCGGCGGATCGAGGAAGCAGAGGCTCGACGGGTCGGCGACACCGAAGGCGGCGCAATCGAGCAGAAGTCCGGAAAGGTCCGCCTCGAGGATTTCCGGCGGCGTGAAGGCGGGAAGTGCCGCGGTCTGCTCGGTCCGCCACAACCGGACGGCGACGCCCGGCTGCGTGCGGCCGGCGCGGCCGGCGCGCTGGTCGGCGGAGGCTTTGCTGACCCGCACCGTCTCCAGCCGCGTCAGGCCGCTGGCCGGCTCGTAGCGCGGCAGGCGCGACAAGCCGGAATCGATGACGACGCGCACGCCGTCGATGGTAATCGAGGTCTCGGCGATCGAGGTCGCCAGCACCACCTTGCGGCGGCCGGACGGCGCCGGCTTGATCGCGGCGTCCTGCGCCTTGTTGTCGAGCATGCCATAGAGCGGCACGATGTCGGTGTCGGCACTGACGCGGCCTTGCAGCCGCTCGGCGGTGCGCTCGATCTCGCGCTGGCCGGGCAGAAAGGCGAGCACGCTGCCGCTCTCCTCGGCAAGGGCCGCGCGGATCGCCTTGGCCATCGCGTCCTCGATGGCGATGCCGGCCGGCCGCTCGTCGTAGCGGATGTCGACGGGAAAGGCGCGGCCTTCGCTCTCGATCACCGGGGCGCCGGAAAGCAGCCGAGCGACGCGCGCGCCGTCGAGCGTCGCCGACATGACCAGCAATCGCAGATCGGTCCGCAGCGCACCTTGCACATCGAGCGCCAGCGCCAGACCAAAATCGCCGTCGAGCGAGCGCTCGTGGAACTCGTCGAAGAATACCGCCGAGACACCGGGCAACTCCGGATCGTCGAGGATCATCCGCGACAGCACGCCTTCGGTGACGACAAGAATTCTGGTCCTCGCAGAAGTGCGGTTCTCCATCCGCATGGCATAGCCGACCGTTTCGCCGGGCTCCTCGCCGAGCAATTCGGCCATGCGGCGGGCGGCTGCGCGGGCAGCGAGCCGGCGCGGCTCGAGCAGAATGATCTTCCCCGTGCCGAGCCAAGCTGCATCGAGCAGCGCCAGCGGCACCAGCGTCGTCTTGCCGGCGCCGGGCGGCGCCACCAGCACGGCACTGTTGCCATGGCCGAGCGCTTCACCGAGCGCCGGCAGGACGGCGGAGACCGGAAGCTCTGGCAAGGGTTTTCTGGTCATTGTTTCAGGGATGCATCCACCCAATCTCGCGGCAGGTCGGTCGCGCCCCGCATATCAGCGGTGGCGGTCGCCGCGCAACCGGGCAACGGACCAACTCAAAGCGGGTCCACCTACTCGCCATAATCAAAGGCGGAAGCCACCGAGGATGACGCGGCCGAGGAGCGACAGGAAGTCGGGATATTTCGTGATAGAACGGCGCGGCCAGGATCACCGCCCAGATACAAGCGAATTATGCTGCAGCGCAGCGACGAATTCGCTTGCGTTGTTTAGTAAAAATTGCATCACTAAACAAATTACTAAACATCCGCCGCTTAACCGCGTCGTCATGTTTAGACCCCTGAGGAGGGGGTTTTGAGGTTATTTGAAACCGTCATCCGGGCGCGTTTCGCAAATGGGAGGAAGGCATGAAATCGACCTTGAAACTGACGTTGGGACTGACATCGGCGATGTTTGCGTCGACCGCCGTTTCGAATGTCGCGCAGGCTGAAGATCTGACGCTTTGCTGGGCAGCCTGGGACCCGGCCAACGCGCTTGTCGAATTGTCCAAGGATTTCACCAAGGAAACCGGCATCGGCATGAAATTCGAATTCGTGCCGTGGACCAACTATGCCGATCGCTTCCTCAACGAACTGAATTCCAAGGGCAAGCTGTGCGACCTGATCATCGGCGACAGCCAGTGGATCGGCGGCTCGGCCGAGAACGGCCACTACGTCAAGCTGAACGACTTCTTCGACAACGAGAAGATCAGCATGGACGACTTCGTGCCAGCGACCGTCGTCGGCTACTCCGAATGGCCGAAGAACTCGCCGAATTACTGGGCGTTGCCGGCCATGGGCGACGTCGTCGGCTGGACCTATCGCAAGGACTGGTTCTCCAAGCCGGAACTGCAGAAGGAATTCAAGGAAAAGTACGGCTGGGATCTCGCAGCGCCGACGACCTTCGACCAGCTGAAGCAGATCGCCGAGTTTTTCCAGAAGCGCGAGATCGACGGCAAGACGGTCTATGGCGCATCGATCTATACCGAGCGCGGCTCCGAAGGCATCACCATGGGTGCCATGGACGGGCTCTACAGCTTCGGTTTCAAATATGAGAATCCCGACAAGCCATACGAGATGGACGGCTTCGTCAACTCCGAGAAATCGGTGAAGGGTCTTGAGTTCTACAAGGCGCTCTATGACTGCTGCACGCCTCCCGGGGCTTCCAACAGCTACATGGGCGAAGGCGTCGACGCCTTCAAATCCGGCCAGGTGGCAATGCACATGAACTTCGCCTTTACCTGGCCAGGCCTGCAGAAGGACGAAAATGTCGGCGGCGACAAGATAGGTTATTTCGCCAATCCCAAGGGGCCCGACGGCGATCAATTCGCCCAGCTTGGCGGCCAGGGCATCTCGGTGGTCTCTTACTCCGACAAGCAGGAGGCTGCGCTCAAATACATCAAGTGGTTCGCCAACAAGGATGTTCAGGCCAAATGGTGGTCGCTCGGCGGCTTTTCCTGCCTCAACGCAGTCGTCAAGGATCCAGGCTTCCCGGCCAGCCAGCCTTACGCGCAGACCTTCCTCGACTCCATGGCCATCGTGAAGGATTTTTGGGCAGAGCCCAGCTATGCGCCGCTGCTGCAGGCGTCGCAGAAGCGCTTCCATGATTACGTCGTCGCCGGCCAGGGTTCGGCCAAGGATGCACTTGATGGCCTGGTCAAGGACTGGACCGAGGTCTTCCAGGACGACGGCAAGATGTAGTTGGGGCAGTATCCAATCGGCTCCTCCCGAGCCACGACCGCGTGTCCCGTGCCACCCTTGGCACGGGACACAGCTCAGATAAATTCCACTGTCGAGACGACCCAAGTGACCGAAGCGGGACTGACCATGCTCAATCGGACTGCGGACAGCGTCGCCCGGGCTACGCCTGAGCCGTTGGCCCGCAAGGTCCGAGGCATCAGCGACAAGGGCCTCGCCTGGCTGTTCATCTCGCCGACGATCCTGTTGCTGCTCGCCGTCAACATCTTCCCGCTGTTCTGGGCGATCTATCTGTCCTTCACCAATTACCGCGCCAACCGTCCCAACGAGGTGGTCAGGAACGTCGGCCTTGCCAACTACAAGCGCATCCTCGGCGACCAGGACATCTGGATCGCCATGCAGACGACGGCGCATTTCGTATTCTGGACCATCCTGCTGCAAACGCTGATCGGTTTTACCCTGGCCTGGCTGATCGATCGGAAGTTTCGCGGCCACGCCTTCTGGACGACCATCATTCTGGTGCCGATGATGCTGTCGCCGGCAGTGGTCGGCAATTTCTGGCGCTTCCTCTACGAGCCGCAGATCGGCCTGTTCGCCTATGCCATCTCGTTCGTCACCGGCATTCCGGCAACGCAGATCGGCATGCTCTCCAACGTGTCGCTGGCGCCGTGGTCGATCGTCATCGTCGACACTTGGATGTGGACGCCCTACGTGATGCTGATCTGTCTCGCCGGCCTGCGCTCGATCCCCGAATACATCTATGAGGCTGCCGAGGTCGACCGCGCCTCCAACTGGCGGCAGTTCTGGTCGATCACGCTGCCGATGGCGCTGCCCTTCATCATGCTGGCGGTACTGTTCCGCGGCATCGAGAACTTCAAGATGTTCGACATGGTCAACCTCCTGACCGGCGGCGGACCGGGATCGACCACCGAGGTCGCCTCGATCACGCTGAAGCGGCAGGCCTTCGAAAGCTGGCGGACCGGCTATTCCTCGGCCTTCGCCATAATCCTGTTCGTTGCGGTGTTCGGGCTGGCCAACATCTATGTCAAGGCGCTCAACAAGGTGAAGCAGAGATGAGCCTGACGTCAGCCCATTCTGTTGTCGCACCCTCCGCGATTTCGAAGCGCGTCGCCGGCACAATTATCGTGCTTTACGCGCTGATCTCGATCGTGCCGTTGTTGTGGATCTTCGCCACCAGCTTCAAGACGCCGCCGGACTCGATCGCCTATCCGCCAAAAATCCTGTTCCAGCCGAGCCTCGAGGGCTACTGCAATCTCTTCTCGACCCGCACCCGGCAGACACCGGAATACATCAACGCGCTGGGACCGGCGACGGGCATCTGCGATGAGACAGTGCGCAAGCGCAACATGGTGATCGCCGGCCCGTCCAATTTCATGCCGCGCTTCGTCAATTCGCTGATCATAGCCTTCGGCTCGACCTTTTGCGCGGTGTTCCTCGGCACATTGTCGGCCTATGGCTTCTCGCGGTTCAAGGTGCCGCTGGCCGACGACCTGCTGTTCTTCATCCTGTCGACGCGCATGATGCCGCCGATCGCGGTCGCTATTCCCATCTACCTGATGTATCGCGAGATTGGCCTGTCGGACACCGCGCTCGGCATGATCCTGCTCTATACGGCGGTCAATGTGTCGCTCGCCGTGTGGCTGCTGAAGGGCTTCATCGACGAGATCCCGCGCGAGTACGAAGAAGCGGCTATGATCGACGGATATACGCGGCTGCAGGCCTTCTGGCGCACCGTGCTGCCGCAGGCGACCACCGGCATTGCCGCGACCGCCATCTTCTGCCTGATCTTCGCCTGGAACGAATATGCCTTCGCCGCACTGCTGACCTCGGGCACGGCGCAGACCGCACCGCCCTTCATCCCGACCATCATCGGCGAAGGCGGCCAGGACTGGCCGGCGGTCGCCGCAGGCACGACGATCTTCCTGGTGCCGATCCTGGTGTTCACCATCCTGCTCCGCAAGCAGTTGCTGCGTGGCATCACCTTCGGCGCGGTGCGCAAATGAGCCTGACCCAACCCGCAAAACGCAAGTCGCGCTGGCCGCGTGCGTTCCGGCGCGGCCTGATGGAGAACGTCGCCACAGCGATCATTGCCATTGGCTTCCTGATGTTGTTCCAGCCCTTCGCGCTGCCGCTCTACACCTATTCCTTCATCACCATGCTGGCCGGCACGGCGATGTTCATCATCGTCTCGAAGTTTCCGGAGTAGACGATGGCGGAGATCAGGGTCGAGCATCTGAGGAAGGCATTCGGCGATTTCGTCGCCGTGCAGGATTCCAACTTCGTCGTTAGAGATGGAGAGTTCTTCGTCATGCTGGGGCCGTCGGGTTGCGGCAAGACGACGACGCTGCGCATGATCGCCGGCCTGGAGTTGCCGACCGGCGGCAAGATCCTGCTCGGTGGCGAGGACGTTACCATGCGGCGTGCCCGCGAGCGCGACATCGCCTTTGTCTTCCAGCTGTTCGCGCTCTATCCGCATATGAATGTGCGCAAGAACATCGGCTTCCCGCTGCTGGCGCAAGGCACGCCAGGCATCGAAATCCGCCGGCGCGTCGAAGAGACGGCGAAGCTGTTGCGCATCGACCATCTGCTCAACAAGTCGGTCTCCGGTCTTGCCGGCGGCGATCGCCAGCGCGTGGCGCTCGGCCGCGCCATCGTGCGGCGGCCAAAATGCTTCCTGATGGACGAGCCGCTCGGCACGCTCGACACCGAATTCCGCGATCTCATGGTGCATGAGCTGCGCGAACTGCACAACCGCATCCACGCCACCACGGTCTACGTCACGCATGACCAGATGGAAGCGATGTCGATGGCAGACAAGATCGCGGTTATGAACCACGGCGTCATCGAACAGTTCGGCACGCCGCGCGAAATCTATGACCGGCCGGCGACCATGTTCGTCGCCGATTTCATCGGCTCGCCGCCGATGAATTTTCTCGGCTTTGGCGGCGGGCTTTCAAAGGGCGCCAGGGAGATTTTGGTGCAAGGCGCCAAGGTGGCGGTGCCGGAGGTGCGCGAGGACATCGCGCCGGCCGACATGGCGCTCGGCATCCGACCGGAACACATCCGCTTCGACGACGCTTCGAAGCTGCGCGGCGCCATCTATGGCACCGAGTATCTCGGCACCACGCAGATCGTTGCGGTGGAGACATCCGGCGGCATCATCAAGGCGCGGGTGCCGGCCGAAATCCGGCTCAATGCGGGCGACCATGTCGGCCTGGCGCTGAGCAGCGCACGGCTGTCGCTGTTCGAGAAGGTCTCCGGCCGCGCGGTGCGAACCGCAATCCATGACGGGGCTTCCCAGGGAAGAGCGCATCGTGGCTGACGTGCAGATCAAAGGCGTGACCAAGAGCTTCGGCGAACATGTCGCGGTGGACACTCTCGATCTGCACGTCGCCGACGGCGAATTCGTCGTGCTGCTCGGCCCGACCGGCGCCGGCAAGACGACGACGCTCAGACTTATCGCCGGATTGGAACGGCCGGATACCGGCTCGATCCATATCGGCGGCCGCGATGCGACAATGCTGTCGCCGGCCGAGCGCGACACCGCCTTCGTCTTCCAGCAATATTCGCTCTATCCGCATCTGTCGGTCTTCGACAATCTGGCCTTTCCGCTGCGCTCGCCGGCGCGGCGGCTGAGCGAGGACGCGGTGCGCCGCCGCGTCGAGGATGTGGCCAAGATGGTGCGCATCCATCACAAGCTCTCCAGCCGCTCCACCAAGCTTTCCGGCGGCGAGATGCAGCGCGTCGCCATCGGGCGCGCTTTGGTGCGCAAGCCCTCGATCTATCTGATGGACGAGCCGTTGTCGTCGCTCGATGCCAAGCTGCGCGCCGATCTCCGGCTCGAACTGAAGCGCATCCAGGCCGAGGTCGGCGCCACCATGCTTTATGTCACGCACGACCAGATCGAAGCGATGACGATGGCCGATCGCATCGGCATTCTTGCCGACGGCGTGCTGGCGCAGATCGGCACGCCACGCACCATCTACTCGGAGCCGGCAAACGTTCATGTCGCCGCAAGGCTCGGCCAGCCGGCGATCAATCTGTTGCCGACCGGCCTGCTGCCGGATGGCGACATGCCGGCGGGAACCAAAACGATCGGCGCGCGTACAGAACATCTGTCGATCGGCAAGGCATCGAATGGCCCCGCCGACGGCGTTGTTAACTGGGTCGAGCATCTGGGCGACCAGAACCACCTGCATGTGACGGTGGGAAGCAGAAAGCTGGTGACGCTGACCGACCCCGACATCCAATTGGAAAAAGGCGACAGGGTGATTATCCGCTACCGGGCGCCGCTGTTCTTCGACCAGGCCGGAAACAGGATTGCAAACCGATGAGCCCCGAGACATTGGAAAAGAACGGGACACTGGAAAAGAGCGGGACGATGGACAAGCTTGACCTGAAGACGCTGATATCCGTCACCGCCGACACGATTGCCGCTCACGCCGAAGAGCTGACCAGGCTCGACCAGGCGATTGGCGACGGCGACCATGGGCTCAACATGAAGCGCGGCTTCGAGGCGGTGCGCGCCGAGGCCGACACGTTCGCGACAAAGCCGCTGCCGGACGCTCTGAAAGCGATCGGCACCAAGCTGGTGATGACAGTCGGCGGCGCCTCGGGCCCCTTGTTCGGGACCCTGTTCATGGCACTCGGCAAGGAAATTTCCGCAGAGCCGGATCGGGCCAATCTGATGGCAGCGTTCGGCAAGGCAATCGAGGCGGTGGCAGCCAGGGGTAAGTCGCAGGTCGGGCAGAAGACCATGCTCGACGTGCTGCAGCCGGTGCATGACGCCCTGCTGCAGGGAAAGACCGGACCGGAAATCGCCGATGTCGCGGACAGTGCTGCCGATGCCACCGTGCCGATGAAGGCCTTGCGCGGGCGCGCCTCGTTTCTCGGCGACCGCTCTATCGGCCATATGGATGCCGGGGCACGCTCGACCGCGCTTCTGGTGCGGGCTGTCGCCGAGACCATCGAGGGGCAAGCATGAGCAATGTCGGCATCGTCATCGTATCGCATTCACCGCTGGTCGCCGAGGGCACGGCCGACATGGTGCGCCAGATGGTCGGCGACGAAGTGCCGCTTGCATGGTGCGGCGGAAACGGCCATGGCGGGCTGGGAACCAATGTCGAGGCGATCATGGGCGCGATCGACAAGGCCTGGTCGGAGGCAGGTGTCGCTATACTTGTCGATCTTGGCGGCGCCGAAACCAACAGCGAGATGGCGGTCGAGATGATCGGCGAGCCGCGCGCGCACAAGATCATCGTCTGCAACGCGCCGATCGTCGAGGGAGCGGTGATGGCGGCGACGGAGGCGTCCGGCGGCGCCTCGCTCAGGGAAGTGGTTGCGACGGCACACGAATTGTCGCCATCGTGAATGAACAGGAATTTTGACTCAATGTCCGCATCGGCTGAAGCCACCGTTCTGATCACCCATGAGGTCGGCCTGCATGCGCGCCCTTCGGTGAAATTCACCAAGCTCGCCAAGACGTTTTCGGCCGAAGTCGAAGTGGCGCTCGCCGCCAACGGTCCTTGGTTCGACGCCAAGAGCATCGTCAAGGTGATGGCGGCCAAGGCGCCGAAAGGCACGGTGCTGCATATCAGAGCCAAGGGCGACGGTGCCGGCGAGGCGGTCGGCGCGCTCGTCGAGCTGGTGCGGCGCGACTTCGACGAGGGCGTGGACCATGCCCGAACCGCTTAAGCTGAAGGGGATCCCGGCTTCGGCCGGCTATGCCGAAGGGCCGCTGTTCAACCTCGACCCGGTCGTCGCGCGCTATAGAAGTAAAGCGACCGCCGCTGACGAGAGGCTCGCGCTCGAAACGGCAATCGGCACAGCGACAGGCCGGCTTGCCAAGCTGATCCAGGCAACCGAGGGCGATGCCGCCGACATTCTCGAATTCCAGCTCGCCATGCTGGAGGACGATGCGCTGACCGGCCCGGCCTATGCCGCGATTGCCGCCGGCCAGCCGGCCGATGCGGCATGGCGGCAGGCGCTTGACGCCGAAATTGTCGGCTACGAAACGTCGGATCAGGATTATTTCCGGGCACGCGCCGCCGACATGCGCGACATCAGAGACCAAGTGCTTCGCGCGCTGACCGCGGACAGCGCGGCTGCCGCGCCGACAGGCGCCATCTTCTACGGCGAGGACATCGCGCCGACGCGCTTTCTCGAAACCGACTGGAGCGCCGGCGGCGGCATTGCGCTGAAGGCGGGCAGTACCGCCAGCCACGTCGCGATGCTGGCGCGCTCGCGCGGCGTGCCTATGATCGTGGGGCTCGGTGCTTCGCCGGCTGATCTTGCCGGCGTCGCCCTGCTCGATGCCGAGCACGGCGGCATCGTGTTGAGGCCAACAAGGGCAGAGGTCGAGGCGTTCCGGCAATCGTCGTCGTCTTTCGCGGCACGTCGCGACAGGGCGGAAACTTTTTTGGCTCGGCCAGCGGTGACGAAAGCCGGCACTAAGGTGCGGGTGCAGGTCAACATCGCCGATCCGTCCGATGTCGACGGTATCGATGTCTCGACCTGCGATGGCGTCGGGCTGATGCGGACCGAGTTCCTGTTCGGCAAGACGCTGCCGGACGAGGAAACGCAGTATCGCGCCTACCGCAAGGTGCTCGAATGGGCTGAAGACAAACCGGTGACCATTCGCACCGTCGACGCCGGCGGCGACAAGCCGGTGCCGGGCTTCACCGTCGAAGAGGGCAATCCGTTTCTCGGCCTGCGCGGCATCAGGCTATCGCTGGCGAGACCGGAGGTTTTTCGGGTGCAGATCAGGGCGCTGCTGCGTGCCGCCTTGCATGGCAATCTCAAGGTGATGTTCCCGATGATCGCAGTGTGGGACGAGTATCAGCGAGCAGCTGCGCTCTTCGCCGAAGAGCAGGCCGCGCTTGCCGCGCGCGGCGTCGCGCAAAAAATGCCGCTGCTCGGCATCATGGTCGAGGTGCCGTCGGTGGCGATCGCTCCTGAGGCGTTTGCCGAGGTCGCCTTCTTCTCGATCGGCTCGAACGACCTGACCCAGTATGTGATGGCGGCGGCGCGCGACAACGCGTCGGTCGCGCATCTCAATTCGATCAGGCATCCGGGCGTGCTTCGGCTGATCGCCTCGGTTGCAGCGTTCGGCCGCGCGCAAAAGATTCCGGTCAGCCTGTGCGGCGACGCCGGCGGCGATCCGGCGGCGATCCCGGCGCTAATCGAGGCCGGCCTGCGCGATCTTTCCGTGGTTCCCGCCCAGCTCGCAATGGCCAAGGCGGCCATTGCGGACGTCTCGATCTAGGCACCGGCATGGCCGAAACCAAGAAGACGCCTGAAGCCGGCTCCGAAGAGGCGATCCGCGCCTACAAGACGATCCTGTCGCAGGTCCTCGACCAGCGCCCGTCCGGCATGCGCCAGCGCCTCGCCGACGCGTTGGGCAAGCATCGCAGCTTCGTCACCCAGATTTCCAGTCCGGCCTACTCGATCCCGATCCCGTCAAAACATTTGCCGGCTATTTTCGCTGTCTGCCATTTCAGCCCGGCCGAACGCGACCATTTTCTTGCCGCCTACCATCAGGCGCATCCGGGAAAAATGTCGCTGGCATCCGGCATGCGCAAGACGCGGCATGTTTCGCTCATCGTTCCCGATTTCGGCGACGACAAACAGAACGCGGCGCTCGACAGGGCGG
This sequence comes from Mesorhizobium sp. WSM4820, assembly GCF_055811075.1. NCBI lineage: Bacteria > Pseudomonadati > Pseudomonadota > Alphaproteobacteria > Hyphomicrobiales > Phyllobacteriaceae > Mesorhizobium > Mesorhizobium sp. WSM4820. The sequence goes on from NZ_JBVVQN010000002.1 coordinate 20,492, forward strand.
TCAACGATTTCATCCAGAAGATTACCAGCATCGCCGGCAAGGGCGGGACATAGTCGCGCCACGTTCAGCTATTTCGGGAGAGACGGCCATGAAGAAGTTTCTGAATTCTGTGGACACGGTGCTGACCGAAAGCCTCGACGGCTTCGTTGCCGCCCATGCCGACATCCTTGTGCTTGGCGACGAGCATAAATTCGTGCGCCGCAGGACACTCAAGCCCGGCAAGGTAGCGCTGATTTCCGGGGGCGGCTCTGGCCACGAGCCGCTGCATGGCGGGCTGGTCGGGCATGGCATGCTGGATGCCGCCTGCCCCGGCCAGGTGTTCACCTCGCCGACGCCGGACCAGATGATGGCGGCCGCGGAGGCGGTCAACACCGGTGCCGGCTGCCTGTTCATCGTCAAGAACTACGAGGGCGACGTGATGAATTTCGACATGGCCGCTGAAATGTCGGAGGGTGTGATGCAAGTGGTGACCAATGACGACGTCGCGGTCGAGAACTCCTCCTACACCACTGGCCGACGCGGCGTTGCCGGCACGCTGGTGGTCGAGAAGATCCTCGGCGCCGCGGCCGAGCATGGCATGGCGCTGAAGCCGTTGAAGGCGCTTGGCGAACGCATCAATGGCGCGACGCGCTCGATGGGCGTTGCGCTGACCAGTTGCACCGTACCGGCCGCCGGCAGGCCGACCTTCGATATCGGCGACGGCGAGATGGAATTCGGCGTCGGCATCCATGGCGAACCCGGGCGCCGCCGCGACGCGTTGAAGGGCGCCGACGCCATCGCCGAGGAGATCTGCGCGGCGATATCTGGCGATCTCGGTGACAGGGCAAAAGGCCCGGCGCTGCTTTTCGTCAACGGCTTCGGCGGCACGCCGCTGATGGAGCTCTACTTGATGTACAACAGCGCCCGGAAAATCTTCGAGAAAAACGGCATGACGGTCGCCCGTTCGCTGGTCGGGTCCTATGTGACATCGCTCGACATGGCCGGCTGCTCGATCACGCTGACCATGCTCGACGACGAGACGACCGCATTGTGGGACGCACCGGTGCATACGGCTGCGCTGCGCCGGGGGATGTAGCACGGCCAACACCGCGCCACGGCTATAGGAACAGTATTAAGCAAGCAGGCGCTTTCTACGACCTGGCCGGTTGCGGCGATAAAGCGGCGGTCACGTCCATTTCGACCAAAGCGAGGTCGCCAAGACGAATTTGCACCTGCTTGCAAAAACAGCATACGCTATTTCCAAGGACAGAAACATTCCTGGGAGAAAGCTGGATGGCGTCACGCTACCACGAGGTCTATGACGGCTGGAAACGCGATCCGGAAAAATTCTGGGCGGATGCGGCCAAGGCCATCGACTGGTTCTCGCCGTTCGACACGGTCTTCGATCCGAATGCCGGCGTCTATGGGCGCTGGTTTGGCGGCGCCTCCTGCAACACCTGCTTCAACGCCGTCGACCGCCATGTGGCGGGTGGCCGTGCCGATCAGATCGCGCTGATCCATGACAGCGCGATTTCCGGCACGGTCAGGAAATTCACCTATGCCGAATTGAAACGCGAGGTGGTCACGCTGACGTCGGTGCTGAAGAACCGCGGCGTCCAAAAAGGCGATCGGGTCATCATCTACATGCCGATGGTGGCGGAAGCTGCGTTTGCCATGCTTGCCTGCGCCCGTATCGGCGCCGTGCATTCGGTCGTCTTCGGCGGCTTTGCTTCGCACGAGCTCGCCACGCGTATCGACGACGCCAGGCCGAAGCTGATCATTTCCGCCTCTTGCGGCCTGGAGCCCGGGCGCGTCGTCGCCTACAAGCCGCTGCTCGACAAGGCGATCGAGATGTCGCGGCACAAGCCCGAAGCCTGCCTCATCCTGCAGCGCGATCAGCTGCGCTGCGAGCTAAAGGAGAATCACGACATCGACTATGCCGACGCCGTCGCCCGCGAGCGGGCCGCGGGCGCCAATGTCGACTGCGTTCCGGTGCTCGCCACCGATCCGCTCTACATCATCTACACGTCCGGAACGACCGGCCAGCCCAAGGGCATCGTGCGCGACAATGGCGGCCACATGGTTGCGCTGAAATGGTCGATGGAGAACGAGTTCGGCGTCAAACCGGGCGAGGTGTTCTGGGCGGCTTCCGACGTCGGCTGGGTGGTCGGCCATTCCTACATCGTCTACGGCCCGCTGCTGCATGGCTGCACGACCGTCCTGTTCGAGGGCAAGCCGGTCGGCACGCCCGACGCCGGAACCTACTGGCGGGTGATATCAGAGCATGGCGTGGTCGCGCTGTTCACCGCGCCGACCGCATTCCGCGCCATCAAGGGACAGGACCCCAAAGGCGAATTCGTCCCGAAATACGACCTGTCGAAATTCCGCACGCTGTTCCTCGCCGGCGAGCGCGCCGATCCGGAAACCATCAAATGGGCGGAGCAGAAATTGAACGTGCCGGTAATCGACCATTGGTGGCAGACCGAGACGGGCTCGCCGATGACGATCAACCCAGCCGGATTAGGGCTACTGCCGGTGAAATACGGCTCGCCCGGGGTGCCGATGCCCGGCTACGACATCCGTGTACTCGACGATGCCGGCCACGAAGTGCCGCGCGGTACGTTGGGCAATGTCGTGGTCAAGCTGCCGCTGCCGGCCGGCTGCCTGCCGACGCTATGGAATGCCGATGACCGGTTTCGCCAAGCCTATCTCGAGGAATTCCCCGGCTTCTACAAGACGGCGGATGCCGGCATGATGGACGAGGACGGCTATTTGTTCGTGATGGCCCGCACCGACGACATCATCAATGTCGCCGGCCACCGGCTGTCGACCGGCGCCATGGAGGAGGTGCTGGCCGCGCATCCGGACGTTGCCGAGTGCGCTGTCGTCGGCGTGGCAGATGCAATGAAGGGCCAGGTCCCGCTCGGCTTCGTCGTGCTGAATGCCGGTGTCACGCGTGACAGCGCCACTATTGAGACCGAGGTGGTCACGCTGGTGCGCGAGCGGATCGGCCCGGTCGCCGCCTTCAAGACGGTGGTCACGATCAAGCGCCTGCCCAAGACGCGCTCCGGCAAAATCCTGCGCGGCACCATGCAGAAGATTGCCGACAAGGAAGTCTGGACAATGCCGGCGACTATCGACGATCCGGTCATTCTCGACGAAATCACCGCGGCGCTGAAGCGACGCGGAATCGGGCTTTAGCTGCTTTCGGAGCGCGCAGGCGGATCGCGGCTTCGGACGAATACGAATTCATCCTGCACTGCAATCGTCTGTTGTGCAATGCAGCAATAGCCCTTAAACCTTTGCGTGGGGGGCCATTCCGAAGGCACGGCATGGCTCAGCAAAAAACAACATTCGGCGGCGTCGACATCCTGCGTTTTGTCGCCGCTGTCCTCGTGATGGTCTACCACTACGGCTTCTGGGTGTGGGCGTTCCCCGAGGGCGTTTCGGCGCGTGCGACGGGCGGCATCCCGCCGCATCCGGAAATAGGCGGACTGGTCCAATTCGGATGGGTCGGCGTCCAGATATTCTTCGTCATCAGCGGCTTCGTGATCGCCTTCAGCGCCGAGCATTCGACACCGCTGCGGTTTTTCGAGGCAAGGGTGAAACGATTGGCGCCGGCCGTCTGGATCTGCGCACCAGTCACCGCGATGGTGCTGCTTCTGGTCGATCTCAGTTGGCCGACGGACGCTGTCACCACGCTCATACGCACCGCCCTGTTCGTTCCGTTCAACCCCTGGGTCGACAGCGTCTACTGGACGCTCGGCATCGAGATCGCCTTTTATGCCATCGTCTGGATCCTGCTGCGGCTCGGCCGCTTCGACCTGATGGAAGCGGTGGCAGTTGCGCTCGGCGCGATCAGCACGCTTTTCTGGTGCCTGTACTATCCATTCGACTGGACGGACCTTGCCGAGGCGCGCTGGCTCGACCTGCTCCTGGTGCATCACGGATGTTTTTTCGCGACAGGTGTGCTGTTCTGGCTGATGCGTTTCAAGGCAGTGACGCCCGTCCGCCTTGTCTTCTGCGCCTTGTTCCTGGCCGGCAGCGTGCTGCAGATCATAAGTGCTGTCGACGTCCGCAGCATCAAGGTCGAAGCCGCGATGCCCTACGGGCCACCGATCGTCCTGTTCCTCGCTGCCATGGCGCTGATGGCGTGGTCGTTACGGCTCGACCTGTCCTGGCGCGGCTGGCGCCGGATCGGCCTGATGACCTACCCTCTCTATCTGATCCATAATGTCGTCGGCGCAGCCATTCTCGGCGCCTTGATGCGTGCGGGAGTGCCATACCTGCTTTCGGTGGTCATCGTCGGGGCGACCATGATCGCCGCGAGCTGGCTGATTGCGATCGAGGCCGAACCGCGCATCCGGCTTCTGCTCGACCACACCATCTTCCGCTACCGTCTCAAGGCGGCGTAACGCGCCAGCGTTGTCACGCCGGTTCCTGGCTGCAAACGTCCTACGGTGGAATGTCCGGCACAAAGCAGGGTGCGGACGCTTTTGCGCGACCCGTCGCGGCTCGGCGACCTGATCAAGCGACGAAATCGACCGGCACCTTAAGGAACGTCATTCGCCATCGACCCTACCGGCTCGTGCACAGGCTGCCGGTCATGGTCTGTTCGAGAGGCATACGTCTTCGCTCACGACGGCCTCGGCCCGGTATCGGCCCGACGGCGGAAGACGACGATCTGCCGGTCCTACAGACCGGCCTCAGCTGTTCACCTTCGTCCGCGCTTCCGACTTCTCCAGATAGTATGACGAATATCTGTCGAAGAATTTTTCCGAGCCGCCGATCGATCCATACTTCGCCAGCTTCTTCAAATCGACCTTGTTGAGGACGACGCCGACGATCTTGTTGGCGATATAGGATTCCGAACTCAATATGGATTGCACCATCGCACGCGGCGTGCGCCCCCACTCGGTCACGAGCACGAAGCCGTCGGCAAGCGGCGCAAAGGCCTTGGCATCGACCACGGGGCCGAGCGGCGGCAGATCGACGACGATGTACTGGAAGGTCTCCTTGGCATTGTCGATGAAACGCCGCATCCCGGCCGACGACAGAAGCTCGCTTGTGTGCGAGAAATGACCGCGCGGCACGGCGGGGACGATCGCCAGCTTGGTCTGCCGGTCGATCTTGCCGACGGACTGCCAGGTCTGCCCGCTCACCACCGCTTCCATCAGGCCTTGCTCGGCCTCCATGCCAAGACTGCGGCTGAGGCCGGGGTTACGCAGGTCGCCGTCCACCAGCAGCGTTTTCGACCCGTTGGCGGCAAGCAATCCGGCCAGATTCGCCGCCACGGTCGACTTGCCCTCGCCGGGAAGGACCGAGATCACGCCAATGACCCGGCTGCCTTGCCCTTCCATCACCACGTCGAAGGCTATCTTGGCGCTGCGCAGCGTCTCGGAAAACATCGATGCCGGGGCGTCGATGCTCACCCGCATGCGCGCTCGTCTTTCAGCCGCCGATGGTGATGGGGCGGTTTTGATATCCGCCTGACCGTCATCGCGCTTATCGTCCTTGGCGACCTTGCTGCCAATGATCGGCAGGTAGCCGAGGAATTTGAGGCCGACGCGATCGCGAACGTCTTCGCCGGTCCTGAAGAACCGCTCCCTGAACTCATTCAGGCCACCAACCCCGGCTCCCAACATCACGCCAAGCACGAGCGAAAGTCCCAGCACTATGGACGTGCGCGGGGTTGCCGCGGACTTCGGCAGCGTCGCGTCCGAGATGACGCGGATCTTGCCGACCGGGAAGGATTGCTGCTGGGAGGCTTCCTCGTAGCGGCCAAGGAACGTTTGATAGAGCGTCGAGAGCGCCGTTGCCTTCTGCTCCAGTTCGCGCAGCTTGACCTGCGACTGGTTGTCGATGGAACTCTTGCCAGCCGCTAACGCGACATTTGCACGGAGCGCCGTCTCGCGCGCGAGAGCGACTTCGTATTCGTTGCGGTAGCTTTCGGTCAATTGCTTCAGCTCGCCGAATATCTGCGCCGATATGTCGGCCCTTTCCTTGGCAAGTGCGACCGCCTGGGGATGCTCAGCCCCGAAATTGGCTTCGATATCCTGCTGCCGCTTGGCGACAGTGAGATAGCGGGTCTTGAGCGTTGAAATGATCGAGTTGCTCGGCTGGTCGGCGGATATCGCGGCGTCCCTGAATGCGTTGTCCGAACCGCTTTCGACGATCGACTTGTATTGCTGGTAGCGGGCGCTGGCGCGGGCGGTGTCGGCCTGCGCCTCAATGAGCTGGCCATTGAGGTCCGACAGTTGCTTGTCACTGATCAACTGGCCGTCATCGACGGCCAGCCCATGTTCGGCCCTGAACTTCTCGACGGCGAGCGCCGCTGCCTGGGAGCTTTCGCGAAGCTCCGTCAGCCGACCTTGCAGCCAGACCGCCGCCCGCTCGGTCGCATCGAAGCTCGCATCGAGCTGATCGGCGAGATAGGCGTCGGCATAGGCTTTGGTAACCGCGGTCGCAAGTGCGGGGTCCGTGGCCTGGTAGGCGATGGAGATCACATAGCTGCGACCGATGCGCTCGGCTTGCACCTCGTCCTGCAGTTTGAGGATTGCGTAATCGCGCCGCGACGAGGCAATCATCGCGTCACGCGTCGCCGGGTCAAGCTGAGTAACGTCGGCCGTACCCACGGCGGGATTGGGACGGAAATACCGGACCACGCCGCGCACAAAACCGGCAGCCTTCGACACGGCCGACGTCGGAGGGTTCATGAAAGCGTCGTTCTGATCGAGCTTCTGCTTGTCGACGACCACCGCCGCCAGTCTCGCCGAGTGGAGTATTTCGATCTGGCTCAGAATGGCGGAGTCGGTCTGCATGCTGACCGACGCCGCCGAGACCTCGTCAACGACCTTGTTCAATCCTTCGTCGATCAGCACACGGCTCGTCGCCATGTAGGTGGGAGGCGTGGTCTGCAAATAGAGCACGCCCAGAAAAAGTCCGATGGCAGCGCATGCCGCAACCACCTTTGCCTGCCTTGCTGCCATGCCGAGCAGGCGCTCGACATCGATGAAATCGTCGGCGCTGACTGGGTCCGAACTCGGCAATGGTTTCCTCTTGTCGAGAGGAAAATTGGCATAATTCATCTTCGGTCCAATTCAAGTTTGCATCTAGAGCGGCGGTCTCTCAAGTCGAACGCGCCGCCGCTCTATTTTTGTTTGAGCCTCGGATCCCAAACCCTGTCTCCACTCGGATCCGCTGCTCTCGTTTTCAGGCGCTAGAGCGGGAGCATCAGCATATGCCCTACGCAAGCTTCATGCCAGCCACCGCGAGACCTGGGCAGTCAAACATATCGGCATGTCTTGCGTCACCATTCATATGCTTGCTCCCAAAAAATGGGCTTTATGCGGCTTCCACCCGGCGCTCATGCAACCGGACGAACTCCTGAAGCATCTCGAAGATCGGTCCCTTCATGTCGTCGCGCGCCAGCGCGAAGGCGACATTGGCCTGGATGAACCCTTCCTTCGAGCCACAATCGAACATCCGGCCGTTGAAGGGCTGCGCGAAGAAAGCCTGGCTTTGCGCAAGGCGGACCATGGCGTCGGTCAGTTGGATCTCATTGCCGGCGCCGCGCTGCTGATTGCCGAGCAGCCCGAATATTTCAGGCTGCAGGATATAGCGGCCGTTGATGTAGTAGTTCGACGGCGCATTCGCCGGAGCCGGCTTTTCGACCATGGCGGTGACCTCGAAGCCCGAGCCGACATCGGCGCCGCAGCCGACGATGCCGTATTTGCTGGTCTCGGTCGGGTCGCAGCGCTCGACGGCGATGACGTTTCCGCCGGTCTGCGCATAGAGGTCCGCAATTTCAGCGAGACATCCGCGACCGCCGAAGGACACCATGTCCGGTAACAGCAATGCGAAGGGTTCATCGCCGATGACTTCCCGGGCGCACCATACCGCATGGCCGAGACCTTGCGGTGACTGCTGCCGGATGAAGCTCGTCGCACCAGCCACGGGAAGCAGGCTTTCCAGCGCCTGAAGCTGCGCCGTCTTGCCGGTCTGCTCCAAAGTTCCGATCAATTCTGGATGCAGGTCGAAATAATCCTCGATGACCGCCTTGTTTCGGCCTGTCACGAAGACAATGTGCTCGATGCCGGCTTCGAACGCCTCGTCCACCGCATATTGCACGACAGGCCTGTCGACGACCGGCAGCATTTCCTTCGGCATCGACTTGGTCGCCGGCAGGAATCGCGTTCCAAGCCCCGCTACCGGTATGACTGCCTTCCTGACTTTCTTCATTGCATATTCCTTCTGAGGAGATCGACTTCAACCTGTCGCAGGCCGCGAAAACTATTTTTCAGCTGCCTGCACCCTTCACCTCCCCCGCACCCACGGCAAATTGCGCCGCCAACCTTCGCAGCCGAACGGCGATCGGCATGCCCATATGCCAAACCGCCGCCGGATCGCTGAGCGCCGTCCACACCGCCTTGAGTGGGGATCGCGCCTTGATGTGCTGGACCAGAGAAAGGAACGACGCCGCCTTGCGCAGGCTGCGCGTGCGCCTTGCGAAAGCGGCTGCGGCCTTTGCGTCCATCGAATGGGCTCTGGCGAAAACGAGGTCGGCCTTACGCATCGCCTCGACGTGATGAGGTTCGAGCACGCGGGAAATGGAGCCGGTCCGGATATGGTAGACATAGCCGGTCGTCGGCTCGACCACGCACTTGCCGCCCTTGGCCAGAGCACTGGCCAGCAAGATGTAGTCCTCGCCGATGATCAGGCTTTCGTCATAGCGAAGCCCGTTTTCGTTCAGAAACCGGCGCTGGAAGATCGGTTTGAGATAGCCGAGATTGAACCTGGATTCGAAGACCACATTGCCAGCAATATAGTCCGCCAGCGAGATTTCACTCAAACCCTCGAGATAGTCGGCCGGGAACATCGTCTCTTCGGCAACACCGTCCTCGCGAACCACCTGGAGATTGTCGACTGCGATCGCGGCGCCCGCTTTCTCGGCGCGGTCAATCATGGTGCAGATCCGCCCGGGATAGACCGCGTCGTCGGAATCGAGGACCGCCACCCACCTGCCGCGGGCAAGCTCAAGGCCGACATTCCTGGCGCCGCCTGGACCGCGGTTTTGCTCAAGTGCGACGACACGGACGATGCCTTCGGGGTAGGATCGCGCCAGATCGAGCGTCCGGTCGCGCGACTGGTCGTCGACAACGATCACCTCCACGCTCACATCGCGCTGGGCGATGGCGCTGGCGATCGCCCGCTCGATGGTCAGCTCCGAATTGTAGGCGGCAATGACAAAGGTGACGTCAGGCTGCACGCTTGCCCCCTTCCTGCGGCGAGGGCAGGCCGTATTGGCGGATTTCACGCACGCCGACAAGACCGCTCACTACGCCGACATGCATGATGCCGCGAAGCACGCTGCGGTTCCTGCGCACGGGACTGATGGCGACCGGGATTGCCGATGCGAAACAAAAAACCGCCTTTGCCGAGGCGAGGCCGACTTGCCTGACCAACGCGAGGCCATGCGCGTCGCGCCCCAGCAGGTGCCCATGCGTCTGCCCGACGCGGAACCGGCGGCGACGGAGCCAGTCGAAAGCCGCCCTGGCGCGCGGCACCACTTCATCGACCCAGGCCTGCGGCGAAAAGGCGATACGACCGCCGGCCTTGACCATATGGTCGAAGAATTCGGTGTCCTCGCCACCGGTCTGACCACGCGCCAGGCTGAATCGCCGGCCGCGGAGGCTGTCGGCGCCCATCCTGAGCAGGACGTTGCAGGTGTAGCCGGTGCGGATCTCGCCGCCCACCCAGACGGGCAAGGTGGAGTGAAAATCGCCGCGGCGCATCCAGTTGGGCGCATCCGGCCGATAGCGCGCCCGCACTGGCCCGAGCACGGCGGCAGCGCCACTCAAGTCCGCCGTCGCAACCAGTTCGACAAGCCATCTCGAGGATGCCGTTTCGTCATCATCGAGGAAGGCGACGAAATCCGCCGTGCTGGCGTCGAGGCAGGCATTGCGGGCGATTGAGATGTTGCGTGCCGGGCAATGACGATAGCTGATCGGCAGCTTCAGCGTCTCCGCCAGCGTCGCCACCAGCAGTTCGGCCGTCGGCCCGTCATCATTGTCGGCGACGATGACGCGGATGTCGAATCCCGAAGGCACGTCCAGGGCGGCTACCGAGCGAAGCGTGTCGGCAAGCTCCGGCCGCCTGAACGTGCAGACGCAGACGTCGACGCTGCGGTTTTTTTCGGCCACACCCATCACGCCACCCTTCTACGTTGCAATCGCGGTCCAAGCAGTTGCAGCCAGAAACCGACGGACCAGCCGAAATGCATGACCATCGCCGAAATCCCGGCAAGGGCGCTGTCCGGATTGCGCTGGCTGATCGCAATCCACACGCCATAGCCGAGACAAACCGACGCCCACACCAGAATCGGCATGACTGCCAGCCAATGCACGAAGAAAAAGGCAGAGAGAAGGACGACAGGGAACACCAGGAGCGGCACCATCTGCCGGACCTTCGGTATCATGCGGTGCTTGAGTACGTTCTTTGCCCGGCCGCGGCCATAGCCGAGATACTGGAAATAGAGGCCGGCGAGCGACGAGCGCGGGTAATAGATCATTTGCGTCTTGCCGCTCATCCAGATCCGGTAGCCGGCCTTGCGCAGCCGGTAGTCGAGTTCCGCATCCTCGTTGTGGCTGAACGTCTCGTCATAGCCGCCCACCGCCTTGAACGCCGAAATCCGCATCAGCGCATGGTGACCGTGGTCGACCCACTCTCCCGCAGAGAGATGCCGGTGCTTGGAGCCGCCCGTGCCGAGCTTGGAATTCTGTGCAGCCGCAACCGCGTTCTGCACTGTGCCGCTGCCGCTGGTCAGCATCGAGACGACGACCGAATCGGCGCCGGTGGCCAGCGCCTCTTCGATTAGCCGGTCGCAATAATCCGGTGGGTAGCCGCCATGCGCATCGATGCGAATGAAATATTCAGCCCCATCGCCGTACCTGGCGATGGCGAGATTGATCGCCGCGCTCTGGAGGCGCTTTTCATTGTCAAGAAGGATGATCCTCGGATCCTGCCCGGCGATCTCCTCGACGATCGCCCTGGTGCCGTCCGTGCTACCGCCATCGGCAACGATGATCCGGGCGCCGAGCCTCTCGGCGGCCGGTCGAAGCTCGTGAACAAGCGCACCGATGTGAGCCGCTTCGTTCAGGCACGGAATCACGATCAGGTTGGACGGCATTTCGGTCTGCATCATCGGCCCATGTCCTTCCCTAGCCATCCTAAGCCAGTGCCTCGGCAGCATATGAACCGGGCGCGACCGTCAACCCGCGAAGCTTCTCGACGAGCGCCCGGCAATCGCTGCGATCGTGGCTCCAGGTTCGCGGATTGCGGGCAAGAACACGCGTCCGCAATTCCCCGAAACGATGGTCCTCCAACTCGCCCAAGGCGGCCTCGAGTGCCTCGGGAGTGGCTTGAGGCAAGAGAACACCGATTCCTTGCTGGTCGAGGAACCGGCCGGTTTCGGTGTGGCCCATCGAGATCGGCACGGCGCCGAAGCGGCAGCCCTCATAGAGGCGGTTGGGCAGCAGCCATTCAGAATTCAGCCCCTGCTCGAAAAAATCGATGGCCCAGGAAAAATGAACCTCACGGTAGATCGTCGCCATATCTTCGGGATTCCGATAGGGTCCGCCAAACGAGAGCCAGGGCTCAGATTCGACGAAACCGTGGAAATCCGGAAATTCGGAAAGCGCCGGACGGCCCCTGAGGATGATTTCGAAGCGGCCCTCGTGTCGCCGGGAAAATTCGGCCAGCAGTTCCAGGGAGCGGCGGCATCGGAGCGCGCCGAACCAGCCGATCCGCCAAGGCGGAGCGACGGGCTCCGCCACCGTGCGATCATTCAGCGAAACCGCGGCAGGCTCGAAATATTTGTTTTCGAGCAGTTCGACCGGCGCGGCAATCTGGCCGAACGGCTTGAAATAGTTTGCGATGAAGGCCGGCGAACTGGTGACCAGCAGCTTTACATCCCTGGCCAGATAGCGCTCCGCGCCGCGCATCGCCTTGCCCAGAAAATCGTCGCGAAGCATCAGGCGATGGATGTCGAGACACTCATAGACGATCGGCACGGTTGCCTGGAATGCCGATTTGGCACGCCGGGCAAGCGCCAGCATTTCCAGATTGCGCGCGATGATGAGGTCGGGTCTGGGCATCGAACCGAGTTTCGACCCGATCGAAACCGCCGCCTTGGTGACCGCTGCCAGCCGCTGGGCGAATCGCCCATCGCGCGTTGCGCCAAGATCGATCGGATGCAAGCCCTCGACCTCGGCGATCGGGCTTGCTGACCGGCGAAAGCCTGCCAGTGTGACCTGGGCGCCGCCTGCCTTGAGCATTATGATCCGCCGGCGCACTGCCGGATCGGAGACGTCGTGCACCAAGTACAAGACATGCAGCATGAAAAACTCGACCGCTGTTGGCCCGCCCGAAAGAATCCTAGTACAGCTCGTGCTGCATCGCAACATTTTTGGTGCAGCGTAGCAAAAATCAATGTTTTTTGTTGCGCTGCAATATTATTGCCGTAGTTTGATGGTGGCATCGGGCATGGACCGGGACTCCGGGACCGGCACGAGAATCAGGGACCCTGAATTTGCAAGCCAATGCATTCGACCCGCCAGAGGGCTCTCTCCGCAGATCGGTCGGACGCGGCGCTATCATTACTGCTTTGGCGCAATCGGTGCGGGTTGCGACGCAGATCGTCTCCGTCATCGTGCTGTCGCGCCTGCTCTCGCCCCAGGACTTCGGCGTCGTGGCGATGTGCGCGCCTGTGCTGGCGTTCATCGCGCTGTTCCAGGATTTCGGCCTGACCCAGGCGACGGTTCAGAAAAGCGGAATCAAGCATGAAGAGGTCAATTACCTCTTCTGGGTCAATGTCGCGGTTAGCGCATTGCTCGCCTGCGTGCTTGCCGGCGCGGCGCCTCTGGTCGCCGCCTTCTATGGCGAACCGCGGGTGTCTGGTCTGGTGGCAGCACTCGGGCTGCAGATCATAGCCTATGGGCTGGGCGCCCAGCATCTGGCGCTGTTGACACGCCGAATGCAGTTCGCCCGCTTGGCCATCATCGACGTCGCAAGTGCCATTGCCGGCCTTGCCGTATCGATCGCCTGGACTTTCATCGACCGTTCCTACTGGGCGCTTTTTGCCGGCACCCTGACAGCAGCCGTACTGCCCACGCTTTGCTACTGGGCAAACTCGCGATGGCGCCCCAGCCTGCCGCGCAAGGTCAACGGCATTAGCGAGCTGATCAATTTCGGCGCCGGCATCACCGGGTTCAACTTCGCCAACTTCTTTGCCCGAAATCTCGACAATGTGCTGATCGGAAAATACTGGGGCGAAGCGCAGCTTGGACTCTATGACCGCGCCTACAAGCTGCTTCTGTTTCCGTTGAGCCAGATCACCAATCCGCTGTCGAAGGTCATGGTGCCGGCTCTTTCCAGGCTGAAGGACGAGCCGGATCGCTACCGCAGCGCTTATCTTCGCGTCATGCCGCTGATATTGCTGGTCGCACTTCCGGGTGTCGCCTTCGCCATCGCCATGGCCGACGTGCTGATACCGTTCGTGCTCGGCGAGCAGTGGCGGCAGAGTTCCAGCATCTTCCTGGCGCTCGGTTTTGCCGGTCTGCTGCAGCCGCTCAACAACCCGGCGGGATGGCTTTTCATCAGCCAGGGCCGCTCGGGCGATTTCATGCGCTGGGGCATCATAACAGCCTTGACGTCGGTGCTGGCCTTCCTAATCGGCCTGCCCTATGGCGCGCTGGGCGTGGCGATCGCCTATGCGGTCAGCGAGTATCTCAGAACGCCTTTTCTGTGGCTGTATATCGGAAAGACCGGGCCGCTGCGGGCAAGCCATATGCTTCGCGCGGCAACGCCCTTCGTGCTTGGCGCGCATCTGGCGCTTGCCGCGATCTGGTTCGCCAAGCCGTTGCTGCCACAACAGCACATCGTCGCGATGGCAAGCGCCGTGGCGCTGTCCTACATGGTCACGGTCATGACCGCGCTGGCGTTTGCTTCCGGCCGCGAGGCGTTGCGGGAGGCTCTAAAACTGCTGCCGGCACGGGCGCCTAAGGCAGCACCAAGCGAGGCGAAGTAACTTGCACGGACATCCATACGAGGACCAGGTCTGATCCCATGCACTACCGATCGATCTCCGACATGAATGACGCAATTGTCAGGAACCTTCACCGGTTGCCGCGCGACATCGACCTGGTGGTCGGGGTCCCGCGAAGCGGCATTCTCGCCGCCACCCTGCTCAGCCTGACGGCGAACATTCCGATGACCGACCTGGACAGTTTCCTGGCCGGAAAGATCTATTCTTCGGGCGTCACCAAACGCCGCGCCGCGCTCGACCGCCAGGCGACCGATATGCGCAAGGTCCTGGTGATCGACGACAGCGTCAGCGGCGGCGCTGCCATGAGAGAGGCGCGCAGCCGGGTAGAGGCCGCCGGCATCAAGGCGGACTTCACCTTTGCCGCGGTGTTCGGCCTGCTGCCACAACACGAGGAAACCGACATCGTCCTCGAGGTCGTGCCGCATCCAAGGATGTTCCAATGGAACTTCATGCACCACAAATTCCTCGCGCAAAGCTGCGTCGACATTGACGGCGTGCTTTGCCTGGACCCGACCGAAGCAGAGAATGACGACGGCCCCGCCTATGAGAAATTCCTGGGCGAAGCGCTGCCTCTGTTTGGCCCGACCCGCAAGATCGGCTGGCTCGTCACCAGCCGGCTCGAGAAATACCGCACGCTTACCGAAGCATGGCTGGCAAAGCACGGCATAGAATACGACAAGCTGATCATGCTTGACCTGCCGAGCAAGGCTGAACGGCAACGGCTTGGCGTGCATGGCAGTTTCAAAGCCGATTTCTACCGCAAATCCGATGCCATCCTGTTCATCGAAAGCGAGCACCAGCAGGCCCTCAAGATCGCCGAGCTTTCCGGCAAGCCGGTGCTGTGCGTTGAAACGCATCTGGTAATTTATCCTGACACGCTGTCACTTCCGGCACTTGGACAGGCGGCGCGCAACCTTCCGGGCAGGTTAAGGCAGATCAGTTCGCCTGACGGGCGCAAGACGGCAATCAAGACCGTCGCGCGCACGCTGCTTGGCGAACGCGGTTACGAGACGCTCAAAAGCCGGGTCAAACGACCGGCTTGAACCTGGTTTCGGGACTTAAAGCGCGTCACGCGACGCGCGCTTTGTTTTGTTTTATGCAGTCGTTATCGCAAAACCGCTACGCACCCTCGGGTCAGGCCGCCCAGGGTCAGGCCCGAGGGAATGCTTTTGCGCGACATGGGTTAGGCGGCTTGCCGCGAAGGCTGTTGTGTCGCCCTCTCCAGCATCGAGAAGAAGGTCGCGAATTGACTCGCCGGATCGAGTTCCGGGCGCTCGGAGAATGCACGCGCCGCCGCTGAAAGCCGCCCATATTCCAGGCTGTCGGTCCACAGACGCCTGACCACTGCCACCCAGTCGGCGAGTGGGGCATCGTAATCCAGCACCACGCCACCGGAGCCGATCGCTTCGGGCAGGCCGCCACGACGCGAGCCGACGACTGGAATGCCGCTGCAATGGGCTTCCGACGCCACCCGACCCCAGGCCTCTTCCCATTTGCTGGGAGCCAGCAGGATTTTCGTGCGGCCGTAGACCGTCTT
Organism: Mesorhizobium sp. WSM4820; assembly: GCF_055811075.1. Lineage (NCBI taxonomy): Bacteria > Pseudomonadati > Pseudomonadota > Alphaproteobacteria > Hyphomicrobiales > Phyllobacteriaceae > Mesorhizobium > Mesorhizobium sp. WSM4820. The sequence continues at coordinate 36,112 of NZ_JBVVQN010000002.1, forward strand.
CATGTCGTTGGTCCGGCTCTCCAGGGTGACGTTGCCGAGCGGCGCGATCGTCTGCTCGATCCGGGCCCGATGATCATCGTCAAGCTTCCAGCTTTCGACGAACAGGAACGGGATTTCAGAGCAGGCGGCGGCGATGCGCACCGCAAGCTCGAAACCTTTTTCCTCATAGGGGTTGATCAGCGTGACAAACTCGCCTGTCGTCGGCGTGCGGTAGAGCGCGGGATTGATGGTCGGCGGTATAACCGTCGAATCGATATCGAATTTTGCCTTGTAGGTGCGCGCCGTGAACTCGGAATTAGCTATGTAGAGCGCCGAATGCAGCTCGCGCAGATCGCCGCCCAATTCGTGGAACTCGACATTCCTGAGATAGACGACCAGCGGCACGCCTTCGGCCTGCAGCGCCTTGCCGATCGGAACCGACTTGTGGCACTGGACCACGGCGACATCCGGCCTCAGCTTTTCGACGGCGAAACCCGCCGCCTCCCAGGGAAACCAGGCGCGCACGACCGGATAGCCCGGAAAGCTGTCGATGACAGCGCGCTGCCTCAAAAGTTTCATCTTGGCGCGCGCCTTGTAGCCGAAGACGCCCTGGCCGAACAGGGCGGCGAGCACCGAAGCCTCATGCCCGTGCTCGCGCAACTGTTCGGCAAGGTGATGGGTGCTGGACTGGACACCGCCGCTGAACTGGGGCGTGTAACCGTTACCGCCTGCAAAAAGCACTTTCATGGTTTCGGCTCCTTGTCGCATTCTCAAGTTTACGGGCAATGACGCACGGCTTATTTTCGGATGCTGGCTTGCGACCCGCTTCAAGCATCCTGCTGCGTCTCCAAATTGGCGAACGGATTGGTACACGGCTGCCATCCGGTGAACCGGACCGGGTCGGCTGGCGAACTGCGCCGGGCGTAGTCGGTCAGCATATGGAACTCGGCAATGACCCAGCGGTCGAAATGCCTCAGGTCCTCTTTTTTCTGTTCGGGCAGAAACCGGCGTGCGGCGCCCAATTTCAGCGCCTCAAGCACAGTGACAGCATCGCCCAGCTTTGTGTTTGGAAATATCCAGGGGTTCCGCTTCTGGAATTCCAGGACGAACTGCTGCAAATGTTCGATGCGCATGTTCAGCCTGCCGAAATATCTTTCGAGCGTGACGCGCACCAGGTCTTCGTCCGAAAGCGAGGAAACGGTGGCGTAGGCGATGCCGGTCGAAGCAACTCCGCCAGCCATGATGGCCAGTGCCGCGCGTCGCGAAACCTTGGTCATCCGGCCATTTCCTTTCCTGCTATCCGGCTCGCCGCCCGCAGGGAGAGGGCTGCCGCCGTCAGGCTCGGGTTGGCGCAGGAACAGCTTGGATATGTGCTTGAGCCGACGACAACCAGGTTCCTGAGCTGATGGTGGATCATGTCCCGATCGACCACCGAATCCGCCGGGCTCGAGCCCATCCGCAACGTGCCCTGGACATGCGACTCGGTGCGCCGGATGCCGCGATCGAAGATCTCTTCGACCGGCAGCGGCGCCAGAAGCGCCGCCAATTTCTCCTTTGCCCGCGCCATGCCCTTGACCGCATAGTCGGATGCTCCCGCGAAACTGACGAAGGCGTTTTCATCCTCGTCGAGAACCACGAGATTTTCCGGGTCGAGCAGGTCTTCGGTAACAATGATGATGGGAAGCGTCTGACGGACACGTCCCTTTTCAGGGCGCATCCCGTGCTGCCAGCGGTTTTCGAAATAGACCAGCGCCGCCGCATGGTCCGATCTGTGAGCGCCGTCATAAAGGCCGAAATTCAAGCCGGTGGTGATGGTGCTTCCGTCGAAATTGTCGACACCGTCGAGATAGGCTTCGAAATTCCATCCGTAGGATTCGTGCAGGCCGCGCCCGACGAATTCGCCCGACAGGCCGGACCGCAACATGATCGCCGGGCTCTGGATGGCATTGGCGCCCAGTATGAAAAGATCGCCGCTGACCGAATATTCCTTGCCCTCATGCACGAATGCGACCGAACGGACTGAACCGCCGATATGGTCGAGCCGGCGCACTTCAGCGCCAAGGCAGACCGAAACGTCGGGATGCTCGAAGACGTGCATCAGGCCATTGTTGGCGGTGAATTTGGCATCGACCGGGCATAATCCGCACCGCAAGTTGGCGCAGCAAGAAGACCGTTGCGCGGTCGGCACGCGCGCGCGGGCTGTCGGCATGACAAAATGCTGGTCCGGCTGCGCCGCTTTCATCATCCGGTCCGGCGTCGACATGTGATGCGGTGGCTGGGGAAATGGCCTGGAACGCGGCATCATCGCCGCCATGTCGGGGTCGCCTGAAATCGACATGACGTCCTCTGCATCGCAGTAAAACGGCTCGAGCTCGTCATAGCTGATCGGCCAGTCGTTACCGACGCCGTAGAGGCTTTTCAGCCTGAAGTCGTTCGGGTGAAAGCGCGGCGTCTGGGCGAACCAGCAATTCGTTCCGCCACCCAATCCGATGGTGTAATTCCACGGCTTGTCAGAGTTGGTCTTGTAGGTGGTCTTGTCCTCGATGTCGGTGTTGACGTTCTGCTCGAGCTGCCATTCATGCGTGTTGCGCCCGCCCCATTCCAGAACCAGAATGCGTGCCTTTCGCTGCTTGGCGAACGCATGCAGGAAGAAGGCCGAACCGAAACCGGAACCGACTGCGACAAGATCGAAATGCTCGTTGGCGATCTGTTCCGGCCTGATGCCCAGGACCATCAGAGAAGACCCCTTGTTGACACGAGCGCGTTCATCGAAGCCTTCGCGATCTTCCTTGATGTCCTAGCCACCGGCCTGTCCCGCCTGATCTCACGCCGCCATCCTGCCGATCGAGTGATATTCGATGCCGTAGCGAGCGATGACCTTGGGGTCGTAGAGGTTTCGACCGTCGAAGATGATCGGCGTGGACAGCGCATCCTTGATCGCGTCGAACGACGGTGCCTTAAAATTCTTCCACTCGGTGGCGATCATGAGCGCATCGGCGCCACGCAGCGCTGCCTCCTTGGTCCCGCACAAGAGCAGATCCTCGCGCAGTCCGTAGACGGCCTGGCATTCCTGCATCGCCTCGGGATCGTAAGCCTGCACTTTGGCGCCGGCCTTCCAGAGCGCTTCCATCAAGACCCGAGCCGGCGCCTCACGCATGTCGTCGGTATTGGGCTTGAACGCCAGGCCCCACAGCGCAAAAGTCTTGCCCTTCAGATTGCCGTTGAAACAGCGGTTCACCTTGTCGAACAGGACCGATTTCTGTTCGTTGTTGCGTTCCTCGACGGCGCGCAGCAGCTTGGCATCGAATTTGACGCCTTCGGCGGTCTTGATCAGGGCGCGCACATCCTTGGGGAAGCACGAGCCGCCATAACCGAGGCCCGGATAGATGAAGTGGTAGCCAATGCGCGGATCGCTGCCGATGCCCTTGCGGACCTCCTCGATGTCGGCGCCGAGTTCCTCGGCCAGATTGGCCATTTCGTTCATGAAGCTGATCTTGGTCGCCAGCATGCAATTGGCCGCGTATTTGGTGAACTCGGCGCTGCGCACATCCATCACGATCATCTTCTCATGGTTGCGGTTGAATGGAGCGTAAAGCTCACGCATCACCGCCTCGGTGTCCTCGCTGCCGGTGCCGACGATAATGCGGTCGGGCTTCATGCAGTCGGCCACCGCGGAGCCTTCCTTGAGGAATTCCGGATTGGAGGCGACGTCGAAAGCAAGATCCTCGCGGCCCCGCGCCTTCAGCGTCACGGCGATCCTGGCCTTAATCTTTTCGCAGGTGCCGACCGGCACGGTCGACTTGCCGACGACGATCTTGGGCGCATCCATCTCCCGGCCGATGGCCTCGGCAACGGCCAGCACATATTTGAGGTCGGCCGAACCATCCTCGCCCGGAGGCGTGCCGACAGCGATCATCTGGATCTGGCCATGCTTGACGGCGGCCGCGGCGTCGGTGGTGAACTTGATGCGGCCGGCCGCATGGTTCTCCTTGACGAGGTTTTCGAGCCCGGGCTCGAAAATCGGAATGAGGCCCTGATTGAGCCGCTCCACCTTTTTCACGTCGATGTCGACGCATAGTACCTGATGGCCGACTTCGGCAAGCACCGCCGCCTGCACCAGACCGACATAGCCGATTCCAAAGACCGTTAAATTCATTTGATTTCATTCCTGTTCAAGACTTCGGAGCGCTTTCGGCCCGGCCGGTTCAGATTGGTCTTTACTTAATGCTGCATGCCAGCGATTCCGGAAACTGGCATGGCTGGCCGAGCGCCGTGAATGCGATGCGATCCACTTGCAAGGTAAGCTTGCGACCCGGATCCGAAAACGGCCCCAGCCATTCCTTCATCGTGTCGCTGCCCCACAGGCTAAAAAATATCTTTTGCGCATGGCTGGGCAGCTTTGCCGGATCGGTGATCGTGTTCACCAACTCGCCATTGACGTACCAGCGCAGCCGGTCCTTCTCCCAGACGAAGGCGTAATCGTTAAAAGCCTTGTCGGTGCCGCCAGCTACATCGACCACTTTCTCGTTATTGCCCTTGCCGGCGATGTAGGCGTTGACCTGCACTTTGGAGGTGTCCTTGGTCAGCACCTCGAAGTCGATTTCATCCCACGGCTGCTTGTCGGTTGGGCCGATGTAGGTGAAGAAGGAGGCGTTAATGCCAGAGCCCGAATCGGTTTTCATCCGCGCCTCATAGGTGCCATAGCCGAAGCGCTGCTTGGATTGGACCTCGCCGCAGGCAAAGTCGCGATCCTTCACCTTCTGCTTTTCGAAACCGAGCGTCAGCATGCCGTTGGAAAGCTTGACCTGTCTTTTGGACCAGATGCAGTTCTGATACTTGCCGTTCGCCCAGCCGTCGGCAATGTACCAACGCGCCCGGTCGAAGCTGGTGAAATCATCGACGAACGATGGCGCAGTCGGGATGTCCTGCGAACGGGAAGGGGTCGGGCCCGCAACCAGGCTGCCGAGTGCGACCAGCAGAAACGCTCCGCCCGAATATAGCTGCCTCAGTTTCCCTTGCCTCATCATGTGCGTGAACGGCCGGTCGCCGGTTGCTGGGGTGGACGTGCTTTTCGAATCCGCGTTCATACCAAACTCACCTTGTGCTGTGCGCCCCCCCAACCCAAGTCGATGTTCAAAACCATGACGAAACGAGTTGATCTTGACCTTCTGCCGGTAGCGTCCCCGGTTGACTGCTTCTTGCCCAGTGGCGCCAGCCAGGCTCTTTGAAATTTCACCCCGCGCCGGCGGCAGGGTTGGCGAAATCGGCCTTGGTGGCCGAGCCAGGTTGGGCGCTTTCATCGAAGATAGCATCCAGCGAATGCCGGAGACCCTTCATCAATTCGTTCTGGCGGGCGAGCGCCGCGATGCGCCGCTCGTAATTCAGGATCGACTTCGTCAGTTCGCTGACCTCGGAGGATCTGCTGGAGGAGGCCGCGCCATTTTCCATCGCCTCGACCAGGAAGGCGGCGTTGGTGGCCTTTGTCCGGTAGCGATTCTCAAGCCCGTTTTTCTCCGCCTCGATCTCGGCTGCGATCTGGTCAAGCAGCTTTGCCAGGCGGTCAAGGCGCGAGATATCGGTCTGCCTGTCTCGAGCCGGATCCCTTGATCTGAAGCCAAATATCGAGGCCATGCGCTCAGTTTCCTGTCATAGCCGGCCTAAGCTGTCCCTTGTGCCCGGCCGGGCCAAAAAAGTTCTTGTCGCATCGTCCAGCTCCTCTGACAGGCGGACATTTTCGGCCGATTCAAACAGCCAATCAGAATTGCTGCACCGCAACATACATGCCATTCCCAAAGCGAGTAGGCAACCACCTAGTGCGGCGAATCGGAAATTCGCATCGCTTTGAGGCAGGGTAAGGACCTGTTGACATGATCGGTGTGGGGCGCCGGCGGACCAGCTCAAGCCTCGCCGACCGGGCTGGTTGCGGCCATGAGAAAGCGCCGCGACGGCACAGGCTGTTTCGAGCCAAAGCCGGCGCGGCGAAACAGCGCATCCAGCTTGTCGGCGGCCACGCCGCGAACGATGGGAATGAGATTGGATTGGCTGGCCAGGGCGTAGACCGCAGCCGCTGTCAGCCCTCTCTCGTTCTTCACGTCGAGGAAGTTTCGCAACCGATATTTGTCGCGCACCTGCCGTTCGTGCTTTCTGAGCACGGCCTTCGAGCCTTCCGGCAAACTGTCGATCGCCAGCAGCGCCAGATCCGCGTCGGCCAGACGCTTGAGATCCTGCGTCTTGTGCTGGCCGCTCAGCGAATCCGCGCGAACGATCGCGCCGTAGCCGCAAGACCTGATGACCTTGAAGCGCGCCCCGCAAGCAACTGCGCGCGCGTAGAGTTCATAGTCTTCGCCCAGCCGCAGGTTTTCGTCATAGCGCAGCCCATGCCGGTCCAGAAAAGCGCGGCTGATCACCGGTTTGAGAAAACCCAACTCACCTCTCTGCACACGACGACTGGAGATGTTGCCTTCGATGAAGCGCTCGAAATCGAGAAATTCCGGATCGGCCGAAAACCGCGGAGCGGTGATTTTCGAAACGTCGGTCGCCGCATCGTCCCTGATCATCATGATGTTGTCGGCAGCGAAATCCCAATCGGCGCTGGCGAACAACTCGCGAAATCTGCCCTCGAGAAAAAAATCGTCGGCGTCTAAAATGCTGATGAACGGCGATTTGGAACTGGCGATCGCTGCGTTGCGGGCGAAGGAGGGACCGCCGTTGACGTCGAGCCGGATGACGGAAACCCTGCCGCTGCCATCGTCGGCCGTCCGAGCGACTTTCGCGGTATCGTCAGTGGAGGCGTCATCGACGACGACGACTTCGGCCACCTCCGGCTCGCGCAAGGCCGATGCGATGGCAACCGCAATTGTCCGCGCCGCGTTGCGGGCGGCAATGATCACGCAGACTTCCGGTTCTGTCATCAATTCGCCTCTCGACTGCACAGGTAGCTCCGAATTTCTCCCCCAATGCAGCTCTCGTTCTCACTGACTGCCCGGCTGTACGAAACATCGGCCGGCACTTATGCTGCGAGTGCGAAGCATCGTTAAAATCACTCGCTCCGTCCAGTCTTTCCTTTCGGGGTCGTCATGGCGCAAATCGACGGGCGGTGAAATGCCAGCGGATAGGCGGGCCGCTTCGCACACCGTCCCTGCCCATTCTGGATGGGGCGTCGGCGCACTCGAGTGGCTGATCACCAAGTCGATCGACAGAGGTTAGGCATGGTGGCTGAGTCAGAGGATCTTAGGCTGAAGGGGAAGTCCGCAAGTCGGTTGCCCAGGATGCTGTCGGGCGAGCAGTCCGCCAGGGACCCGGCCGACGCTACCTGCCGTCAGGTCAGTGGAGGCTTCTCCTGGCACTGAACTTCTCGCCATCGGCCGCTTCGGTCGAACTCAGCTTTCGTTCGACGTCGCGAATCTTGTCGGCCGACGTCGGGGTATTTCTGGCAACCATGGCGAAAACAAGCAGAAAGTAGCCCAGTTGAATGACAACTGCGCAGGCTATAGCGCGAAAAAGCGTTGTGCCTAGCGAAGCGCCGTCGAGATAAGACCAGGCGACCACGATCGCCAGCGCGAAAATCATGCCAATAATGAATTTTGGTAGCGACATACCCGACAGCCCGTCAACCTGCTCGGGCAAAAATCGATGATTGACCACCCCGAGCCTCCCTTCGCCATGCGAGCTTGTTGAGGCCACCCGCTTTTTTGGCCGGTTGCTTCCGGCCTTCCCACGCTGTCCATACTCTGACAGAAACAATTTGCAACTCTATTAAGGTGTGCAATAGCGGGCAAGGCCAGCCGCAAATTATTTTGCATAAGTTCGGGGGATCGACTCTGCCATGTTGCGACGCACACCCCGGCATCACAACCAATCACCCGGTATGGACTCACGTCAGTAAGAGCCGCAATATTAATCAGTATTTTACTTTAGGAGCGCTTTATATTTTAAAAAGCTACAGCACGATAATTCTCAACCACGCGGCACAAAGTGCGATACGCCCAAAATCAGCCTCAAAAAGGCACTAACTTTTTCAAGGTTGCCCATAATTTGTCACGAACGCGCCATAAAAGACCAAAATTTGCGCAGGATCGGTTTATTATTTAATCAATGCATGACGCGATTATTTCAGGCGCTCAAGGAATTGTGTGTTGCGATGCAGCATTTTTTTGATATCGTGCGGCAAACCATCCGTTCAACGTATGGAGTTTATGCATGAGGGACGTAGCCAAGCCGGCCGACGCGGATTTTCCACAGGCCGGTATCGACTTTCCACCAATCGGCGGCCTGCTCAAACGCAGCTTCGATATCGCCGGTTCACTGATTGGGCTGGTTGCTCTCAGTCCGCTGTTTGTGATGGTCGCGCTGCTTGTCAAGTTTTCCGACGGCGGGCCGATTTTCTACGGTCACAGGCGGATCGGGCGGGGCGGACGGATTTTCCCGTGCCTCAAGTTTCGCACTATGGTGCAGAATGGCGAACAGGTGCTGGCGGCATACCTTGCCGCGAACCCGGACGCCAAGGCCGAATGGATAGCTACCCGCAAGCTAAAGAACGATCCGCGCGTCACGCGTGTCGGGGCCGTGCTGAGGAAGCTCAGCCTCGATGAACTGCCGCAGATCATCAACATCCTTCAGGGTGACATGAGCCTTGTCGGTCCTCGCCCGGTGGTGCGCGACGAGCTCGAAATCTACGGCAGTTCGGCCGTCTATTACCTGAAATCGCGCCCTGGCCTGACCGGGCTCTGGCAGGTCAGCGGCCGCAATGACGTTTCCTATGACAGCCGTGTCGCGTTCGATCGCCACTATGTCGAAAACTGGTCGCTGTTCGAGGACATTCGCATCATCATCAAGACCGTGCCTGCCGTCTGGATGTCGCGGGGCTGCTATTGACCGGCCGGCAGCCGGTTGTGCGCGGAGTGACTGTCCAGACGCCAGGCATTCTGCAGCAAGCTTCATCGGACCGGCCCAAAGCGAATCGGAAAACATACAGTTGAAAACAGACATCTTCGAAATCTCCTGGGCCGGCACGGTTAGCAATCGCATGCGACCGATGCGGCTTATGACCACCTGCCTCGCGCTGGCGCTCGCCGTTCCGCAACTCGCCGCGGCCGACGAGTACCGGCTTGGATCCCAGGACAAGCTGACCATCCGCGTGGCCGAATGGCAGACCGTTGAAGGCACGTTCCGCGACTGGACAGCCGTCAACGGAGAATACACGGTCGGCCCGTCTGGAACATTGTCGGTGCCGTTCGTCGGCGAAATGCCGGCATCCGGCAAGACCACATCCGAGATCGCGGCGGCGATCAGCCAGGCGCTCCAGCGCAAGCTCGCTCTGGCGGACCGGCCGGAAGCCTCCGTCGAAATGGCGCAGTACAGGCCGTTCTACATTTCCGGGGAGGTGCAGACGCCGGGCCAGTATCCCTACGTGCCCGACCTGACCGTCCTGAGGGCGATGAGCATCGCCGGCGGTGTCCGGCGGGCCCCCGAAGGACAGCGGTACGACCGCGACATGATCAACGCCAAGGGCGAGTTTGACGTTCTCCAGGACCAACGGGTCCGACTGATCGTTCGGCGCGCGCGCATCGAAGCACAGATCGCCGACAAGCCGACATTCGACGTGCCGAAAGAGCTGGCCGAGGATCCGAAGCTGGCAAGCATCGTTGCCGACGAGATGGCGATCCTGACGGCCGATCAAAAGAATCTCAAACTGCGCCTTCAGGCGCTCGACGATTTGAAGAAGCTGCTGCAGAGCGAGATCGATTCGCTGCAGAAAAAGATCGTCAACCAGCAGCGGCAGGTCGACCTGGCAAAGGAACAGCTCAGCGGCATCGGTTCGCTGGCGCAAAAGGGCCTTGTGGTCAACACTCGGGTTCTGGGTTCGCAGCAAACGATCGCCGACCTGGAAGGACAGATCCTGGATTACGAAACGGCTATCCTCACCGCCAGGCAGTCGATCAGCAAGGCCAACCAGGACGCCATCGACCTGGAGAACACCCAGAATGCCGACCTCGCCACTGGCCGGCAACAGGCAGAAGCCGATCTCGCCGAAACAATGCTCAAGATGAACATGCACACCGGCCTGATGGCCGAAGCCATGTCGGGGAATCCGGCGCTACAAGGCTATCGCGACGGCGAAGAGCCAACGATGTCGTTTGGCCTGGTCCGGATGGTCGACGGCAAGACCAGCGAAATCGCCGCCAGCGAAGATACACCCGTGCTGCCTGGGGACGTGATCAAGGTGAAGCTGGTGCCAATGGCAAGCCAGTAAGCCTTCGAGCGATCGGCCGATCCGATCAAGCCGAACAAGATTCGATCGGCAAAGAGTTCGACCCGGACGAGTTCGACCATGAACTCGTCGACACTATGCTCGCTGCCCGACAAGCCAGCCTGCCGCCAACTCGGGACGTGAGTAATTACAGCGCAAGGAGATGTTGTGCTTTAGTTGCAACTCAAATCCGAGGAGGACTTCGTCATGCACAGTGCAAGGGACGAAATCGTCAGTCGAGAAAGAGAATTTCACAATCTCAGGTTTAGTCAGGAGGAGGATCCAAGAGGAAGCCTGGACAAGTGGTATCGAACGATTCGACATGGCGCTGAACGTCAAGACGAGCAGATAAAACGGCTTTCGAAAAACGCAGACGTGCTCGAGTACGGTTGCTCCGATGGCGGGTGGTCCCTGCATTCCCTGCACCTGCCCGATCTTTGCCGATCTCTGACGGGGATCGATATTTCGGATGTAGCAGTAAACAAGGCGAACGAACGGGCGAGCGCGCTTGGAAGCACGAACGCTACATTCCTGGCGATGAATGCGGAAGCCATGTCGTTCGAGGACAACAAGTTCGACCTGGTGTATGGACGCGGGATCATCCATCACCTGGACCTGGACCGGTGTTTTTCCGATGTGGTCCGTGTCCTGAAGCCGAACGGCGTGGCGTCCTTCTACGAGCCGATGGGACACAATCCGCTGCTGAATGCCTACAGAAAGCGGACGCCCCTCATCCGCACCGCTGATGAACATCCCTTGCTGATTTCGGACTTCGCTTTGGCCCGCCGCTATTTCAGCGATGTCCAGGTGGACTATTTCGGCCTGTGCTCCGTAGGAAGCGCGCTGATGCCGCGAACCATCTCGGAGACCGTCTACACGGTTGGCAAAGCTGTCGATTCAGTGGTTTTGACGCTTCCCTTTGTGAAGCGGTTCGCATGGTACGCGCTCCTGACCCTCAGGGCCTGATCAACAGGCAGCAAACCCAACTCGGGCGAGGCTCGCCTGCTGCCTGTGAGATGAGATGATTGCTTGGCCTTGGCGCTGTCAGGCGGCGTTTTTGTGCGCGCCACCAAAATCAAGGTAATATTTTAGCCCTTGCTTAGCGCCCTGCGGTTTCTGGTTCCGCGAGGTCCGCTGCGGTCCATCGGGGACGGGCGACATGCACCCTGACCAGCTTGAAGTAGCTGTAATACAGGAGGAAGGAGCCCGTGATGTAGGGGTTGAAGGTGTCGATCTCAACGAAGGACCGAATGAACAAAAGCACCATCACGCCGGCAAGAATCACCGACTCGGCTTGCCATGCCCTGAATATCAGGGCCGATATATGGCCCCATAGCGTGCGCAGGATGATCAGCGAAATCAGCGTCGCCCCGACATAACCGAGCTCGACGAGGGCTTCGATATAGGTGTTGTGGAAGTGGAAGCCGCTTCGGGTTGTGATGTAGAATTCGTTCCAGAGCCGCTCGGCCTCGGCGAACCCCTGCACCCAATAGGCCGCGTAGCCGACGCCGAGGACTGGCGCCTGCTGCGCCGCTTCCCAGCCCTGCTCCCAAAGATAGGTCCGTCCGGTGAGCGTGGAATCCTTTCCGAAGGCGCCAAGGACGAAATCCAGAAGTCCTGCAAAGGCAACTGCGGTGACCACGACCAGCCCGCATGCGCCGACCACGAAAATCACCCGTCGGTAGCGGAGTGGAAGCTTTTTGGCCATGGCAAGCAGAGCCACCAGAGCGAGAACTGCCGGTATCGAAGCCGTCGAGGTGGCGGAATGCGCCATGATCAGAAGATAGGCCGATAGGACGAGGATGGGCGCCGTCAGGATGAAGCTTATCCGGCCGCGCCTGAGAAAAACCAGGAAGACAATGCAAAAATAGATGCCAAGGGAGGCGACAAAGCCGATCTGGTTCTTGGAGCTGAATGCGCCGACGAAATTGTACGTCCCGTCGAGCATATCATAGGAATAACCCCCGACCTTGAGCGAATAGAGCAGGACGACAAAAATCCCGATCAGTGAGCCTATCGTCAACGTCCGGACGCTGACGGTGCGCGCGGCGATGTAGGCGCAGGCGATATGGGAGCAATACTGGATTGACGTCCTCAACGTGATGCCGGGGGCATCCGACCAGAACACCGAGAGGCAGACATAGAATGCAAACGCCAGCGGCAGCCACGCGCTGGAGGCATGCCGCAACAGCCGCCGGTAGTCTACCAGAATCAGGGGAAGCCAGACCGCATAATAGGCCAGGATCAGGATCGGGCCGAAAACCGAGGAGTAGGAGAACGCCCAAATGGAGATGGCAACAGCAAATGCGCCGTAGACGGTGCTCTTCTCCGGGTCGACCAACAGAGATTTTGGAATCTTCATCTCGGTAGCGAATTCCCGTCCATGCAGTTCAATGCCGATTCGTCGCCGCGCCATGCGCGAACGCTCTCATTGTGCAGTCCAATATAACCCATCCCCCACAGCCTGTCACCCAAATGAGGCAAAAACAGCCATAAGGCGCCCCGAGACGGCGGTAAAAGGCCACGACAGGCCGTGCGGCAAGAACCCGAGCATCCCGGCGCAGGGCTGGGGCATCGCTCTCGGCGCCGTCAAAAGCCATCGCCGCCGCATCTAACGAGAGGGTCGGCATGACCGCCGCGCCGAACTGTTTTTGCAGTTGCTTTCAGCACCGGACCGAAAAATAGCAGCCGGCATTCGTTGCATCCGTTGCAATGAATGAGGCCCTCCGCGTACGCTATCTCGGGGACAACCAGACGATGGCCACACCAACAATTGGCAGACGCTGGTCGTCCCCGATCTGCTGGGTTGGAGCAAACGGATGGACAAACCTCGAATCTTCCTGGGCTCGTCGGGGAAGCAGAAAAAACTGCTGCAGGCGCTGACACGCGGGCTTGAAGACATCGCGCATGTGGAACCCTGGACGACGTCCTTCAATCCGGGGACAACCACCCTGGGGCGCCTGCTCGAGCTTACGCGTGAAGTCGACTTCGCCGCTTTCGTCTTCGCCCAGGACGACTGGACCAGTGTAAGCCTGCCAGCATCATCTGCTCCTGTATCCGCTCAGGCTTCTCCGCGAGACAATGTCGTCTTCGAAGCCGGCCTTTTCGGCGGAGTCCTTGGAATGCGCCGAACGTTTATCCTTCATGCCAACGGTTCCAAGCTTCCAAGCGATCTCCTGGGCCTGACGTCCGTGAGGTATGGCGAAGCCACGACCGCCGCGGAGATGAGAGCGGTCAACCAAAAGCTGCGAAAAGCTGTTGAAAATGAAGGCCGCGTCGCCCGAATAGAGGGCCTTTGGTGGCAGTTTTCCCTGTCGGAGCGGACCGTAAAGGAACCGTCCGCCGTGAGCCTCCTGCGTATCTCGCGAGACCGCGATGGCGCGTTGGAGTTGGCCGGCCGCTCATGGCAAGAGAATGGCAGTCTGTCAGCCAGATACTGGAGCGAGGCGGTAAAGGAGAGAAAGGAGCCTGCCGGCATCTTCTACTTTTGGAATGGAGAACGGCCCTTGGATGCTAACGCGTCGCAGTTGTACGGGACGGGGGAGATCCGGCTGGAGTCCGCCGATCGCGCGTCCGGGTACTTTACCACACGCGCCGACACGCAGCCAAAACTGAACGCGCGCACCTCAGGCGTCTACTTGCGCGCCGAACCGGAGGACTTGAGCATCCTGGACGGGCGCGACAACCAGCGACGAGTGGAGTTGATTGCGGAGCGGCTGAGCCATTGGAAGTCGATCAAGAACGTTTGAACTGTGCGCGTGGAAGTCGGCTTGCAGAGACGGCAGCCCCAGCATCGAATGGTCAGGTCGTAGCCAAGAGCGGCTCTCAACCGCCTGCTCCTGGCCCGCCATGAACCTGTTCGAGGCTCCAGTCCCCGGCTTGAACTTCTCCGCTGTTGACTTCACATTCGCCGCCGGCGGTGTCGCCAGCGCCCGTCGGGGCGGGCAAATGAGGGAGACCATATGCCAATGAGTTTTGCGGGACGGTTTGCCGGACGATCGGCCGTGGTCACCGGTGGCGCCTCAGGCATCGGCCTGGCCGTCGCGCAACGAATCGTTGAAGAGGGCGGGCGCGTTTGCGTCTGGGATCGCAACTCCACCCAGATCGAGCAGGCCAAGGCTGTCATCGCCGACTTGCACGGCGTGACCGTCGACGTCGCCGATCCTGTAGCGGTCGCACAGGCCGCCCGGCAGACGATCGAAGCCCTTGGCGCGGTTGATATCCTGGTCACCAGCGCGGCCATCACCGGACCGAACATGACGACCTGGGACTATTCGGTGGAGGATTGGCACCGGGTCATCGACATCAACATCAACGGCGTCTTCTACTGCAACAAGGCGCTGGTTCCGCACATGCTCGAGCGCAATTACGGCAGGATCGTCAACATCGCTTCGATCGCCGGCAAGGAGGGAAACCCGAATGCCTCTGCCTACAGCACCTCCAAGGCGGCGGTGATCGGCCTGACCAAGTCGCTGGGCAAGGAACTGGCGAAGACCAAGGTGACGGTGAACTGCGTCACGCCGGCAGCGGTGCGCACCGCGATCTTCCAGCAGATGAGCCAGCAGCACATCGATTTCATGCTGTCGAAAATACCAATGGCGCGGTTTGGCGAGGTCGAGGAGGTGGCGGCGCTGATCTCGTGGATCGCTTCCGAGGAATGTTCCTTTACGACGGCTGCCGTTTTCGACGTTTCCGGCGGCCGGGCGACCTATTGAAGCAACTGGAACGATTTGCAACCCCGGACGCCAGACTGGAGTTCCCGTCGTTTGCTTAGGATCGAACCTCCACAGTCCGACGAAGAACTGCTCGACCGCTTCCAGCGCGCCGCCTTCGGCTATTTTCTGGAAACCGTGAATGCGGAAAACGGACTGGTTGCCGATACGTCGCGGCCAAATTGGCCGGCAAGCATCGCGGTCGTCGGCTTCGCCCTGTCCTGCTATCCGGTCGGGGTCGAGCGCGGCTGGATAGCACGAGACGCAGCCGTGAGGCTGACGCTTGCCGCACTGCGTTTCTTCTGGAACAGCCGGCAAGGCGATGGCGACGACGTCACCGGCCACAAAGGCTTTTACTACCATTTCCTCGACATGCGGACCGGCCTGCGCGCCTGGCGATGCGAGTTGTCGGTGGTTGACACGGCGCTGCTGATGGCCGGCGTGCTCACGGCTGGCGCCTATTTCACAGGCGACACTGACGACGAAACCGAAATCCGCGAGCTGGCGGAAATGCTCTACCGACGCGTCGATTGGCGATGGATTCAAGGCAGCAGACCGATCTTGCGACAGGGCTGGAAGCCGAAGAGCGGCTTTCTGCGTTATGGCTGGGAAGGCTACAACGAAGCGACGATCCTTTACGTCCTGGCAATGGCCGCCCCCGACAAACCCGCCTCGGACGACAGCTATGCCGGCTGGACGGCGACATATCAGTGGGAAAACATCTACGGCTACGACGTGCTCTATGGCGGCCCGCTGTTCATGCACCAGTTCTCGCATGCCTGGATTGACTTCGATGGCATCCGGGATGCGTTCATGCGGGACAAGAACTCGGACTATTTCGAAAACAGCCGCCGCGCGACCTACCTTCACCGGGACTATGCGCGGCACAACCCCTCTGGCTATGACGGCTACGGCGAAGCACTTTGGGGCCTTTCGGCGGGTGACGGACCCGGCAAATTCCGCGCGCGGATCGAGCGGCGGCCGCGCAAATTTTCCGGCTATGCAGCGCGTGGCGCACCGTTCGGCCCCGATGACGGAACGATTGCGCCGTGGTCGTATCTCGCATCGCTGCCCTTCGCGCCGGAAATCTGCCTGCCTGCGCTGCGCCACCTCAGAGAACGCCACCCTGAGGTGGTCGACGGTTTCAGGATGCCGAGCGGCTTCAACCCGACGCTGGCGAACCGGCGGAAGTTCGGGCCGAGCGGCTGGATATCGGATGCGCACTATGGACTGGACCAAGGCATCGTCGTGCTGATGATTGAAAACCACCGCTCGCGGCTGATCTGGGAGCTGATGCGGTCGAGCCCGCATATCCGTCGCGGCCTGTGCAAGGCCGGGTTCTCCGGCGGCTGGCTGTCGCAGCCGGCGAGCCCTCCTCGCAAGGACCCCTGCTGAATGACGGCTAAAACGCGCCGCGTTTTACCGGCCTCCTGCGACGCGCTTTAGGTTGCTGTTCCATGCATGTGCGCGACATGCATTAGCGCCCAGTGGTCGCTGTCGTTTCGGCCACGAAGACGCTCGCCTTCCCGGCAACTCGCGCTCGCTGGGAAGGCCGTTCGATTTCGTCTGGCTTGATTTACTTAGCCGGCGAACGTGTAGGCGGTCTTTACCGTAGTGTAGAATTCCGCTGCGTAGCGGCCTTGCTCGCGCGGGCCGTAGCTCGATCCCTTGCGTCCGCCGAAAGGCACGTGGAAGTCAACGCCCGCCGTCGGCAGATTGACCATCACCATACCGGCCTCCGAGTTGCGCTTGAAATGCGTGGCGTGCTTGAGGCTCGAGGTGCAGATGCCCGACGTCAGCCCGAACGGCGTGTCGTTGGCTACCGCCAAGGCCTCGTCATAGTCCTTGACGCGGATGACGTTGGCGACCGGACCAAAAATCTCCTCGCGTGAAATGCGCATGGCGTTGGTGGCTTGCGTGAACAGCGCCGGTTGCAGGTAGAAGCCGCGGGTTTCGCGATCGAGCCGCTCGCCGCCGAAGGCGAGATCGGCGCCTTCCTGGCGGCCGATGGCGATATAGTCTTCGTCCTGTTTCAACTGGCTCTGGTCGACGACGGGTCCGATCTGGGTTTTCGCATCGAGGGCGTCGCCGACGACCAGCTTGGCGAGGCGATCTTTCATCGCATCGACGAAGCGGTCATGGATGCCGTCCGTCACGACCAGGCGGGACGACGCCGTACAGCGCTGGCCGGTCGAGAAATATGCGCCATTGATCGCGCAGTCGACGGCGACGGCAAGGTCTGCATCGTCGAGCACGACGAGCGGGTTCTTGCCGCCCATTTCGAGCTGGTACTTGCGCATGTGCTCGATGCTGGCGGCAGCCACGCGCTTGCCGGTGCCGACCGAGCCGGTGAAGGTGATGGCATTGAGGTCAGGGCTGTCGAGCATGGCCTGGCCGACTACCGAACCCTTGCCCATGACGAGATTGAGCACACCCTTAGGCAGGCCGGCGCGGTGCAATATGTCGACAATGGTCCAGGCGCTCTCCGGAACCAGCTCGGCCGGCTTGAAGACGATGGTGTTGCCGTAGGCCAGGGCAGGAGCGATCTTCCACGCCGGGATGGCGATCGGGAAATTCCACGGTGTGATGATGCCGACGACGCCGACCGCTTCGCGTGTGATCTCGACACCGACGCCGGGCCGCACGCTTGGAACCAGCTCGCCTGACAGGCGCAGCGTCTCACCAGCAAAGAAATCGAAGATCTGGGCGGCCCGCACGGTTTCGCCAATTCCCTCGACCAGCGTCTTGCCCTCCTCGCGCGCCAACGCCCGGCCGATTTCATCTTTGCGCGCGGTGATCTCGTCCGACGCCTTCCTCAGCACCGCATGGCGTGCCAGCAAGCCCGATCGGGACCACGCAGGAAATGCCGCTTTCGCCGCCGCAATGGCCTGCCGCGCCTGCTCGGCGTCGCCCGACGCATATTCGCCGACCACGTCGTCGAGATTGGAAGGGTTGATGTTGCGGGAGCCGGCATCGCCCACCCACTCGCCATCGATGAGGTTCTTTCGAAACGGGATCATGTCGCTGTCTTCCTTGTCCTTCGATTGCCGTCTATCTGGACCACCAGCCGCCACACCGCAAGGCCGCCAGCGGCAAAGTTCTGCTCCTCGACAGGCATGTGCTAAGCAGGTTTCGGAAAAGTGTTCGATGTTTTCCGATAAAAACCTGCGACAAACACAAACCCGGCAGGCGAAGCCCGGCAAGCCTGCTTGGGTGTCAAGGTGGTAAACCATGATTCTAGTGCGGCGCGACGCGGATCGCGCCAGGAGGAGGCTGCCATGTCCGACAGCGCGTTGCCGCTGGTGATCAGTGCGCCCGAGCCACGCACGCTCGACCTGATTTTCACGCCCGAGGCACTGGCGAGATTCCGCGCCAGATACCGTATCGTCGAAACGTCGCCAGAAGGCGTCGCGGCCCTGCCACACGATGTGCTCGCCGAAGCGCGCTACATCGTCGGCCAGCCGCCGATCGCGCCGGAGACGCTGGAAAGGATGACGGCGCTGCGCTGTGTCTTCAATGTCGAGAGCAACCTCATCAACAACATGCCGTATGAAACGCTGTTTTCGCGCGGCATCCATGTCGTCACCACCGGCATGGTGTTTGCCGAGCCGGTGGCCGAGCTCGGTCTTGCCATGGCGCTCAACCTCGCCCGCGACATCGTCGACGCCGATCTTGCGTTTCGTCAGGGCAAGGAGGTGTGGGGCGGCGAGGGCAACCGGGCGGCGCGGCTTCTCTCCGGCGCGGATGTCGGTATCATCGGCTTCGGCGATCTCGGCCGTGCGCTCAACCGGCTGCTGTCGGGCTTTCGCACGCGGACCAAGGTCTTCGATCCGTGGCTGCCGCCCTCGATCCTGATCGAGAACGGCGTCGAGCCGGCTTCCCTCGACACGGTTTTGTCGAGTAGCGATTTCGTCTTCGTCGTCGCTTCAGTGACCAGCGAAAACCAGGGTTTTCTCGGCACTGAGGCCTTTGCCAGGATGCGCAAAGGAGCCGCCTTCATCCTGCTCAGCCGTGCCGGCGTGGTCGATTTTCCGGCGCTGATGGATGCAGTTCGCAGCGGCCACATCGTCGCCGCCAGCGATGTGTTTCCGCAAGAGCCGCTGGCGCAGGACCATCCTGTCCGCACGCTGCCCGGCTTCCTGCGCTCCGCCCACCGGGCCGGCGCGCTCGACATCGCTTTCAAGCGCATGGGCGACATGGTGCTGGAAGACATGGACCTGATCGACCGCGGCCTGCCGCCAATGCGTTCGAAGCGGGCCGAACGCGAGACCGTTTCGCGCATGCGCTCGAAGCCGGTCGACAAGAACTGAGCCGTCAGGCCCAGCGGCTGCGAGGTTTCTCAGATGGTGAACGACCAGAACAGGCAGGCGAGCGTCGCTGCGGCGAAGACGACAAAGAACAGGCTTCTCAGCAGGATATTGCGGCGCAGCTCGTTCATGAAGAGATGGCAGCCGACGACGGCCACGACAAACAGGAACCGCCAATTCAGCAGTGCCGGCAGGACATTGCTTCGATCGAAAGCCCATCTGGCGGCAAGGCCGCCAATGATGGCCGCGAACAACACGATGACTGTCCAGAAGATCGCATCCGCAGCATGTGTCAGGACGATGCCGGCGACCCTGATCGGCAGGATCATCATCAGCAGCGCGCTGAAGAAGTACACGCCCGCGAGCGGGATAAACGTCCCGGCATCGGCGACGTCGTCCAGGCGTTCTGCGCCAATCGCACCAAAGGGATAGCCATGCCTGGCCACCGCCAGGCTGAGAGCCATCAGCAAAGCCGTCAATATGGCCACCAATGCGAATGAAGTGAGGGCTTTGCTCATAATGGTCCCGCTCGGAACGAATCGGATAAGGACGTTGGTAGCCCACGGTTTGTAAATTGCTGGTAAGCGTCGCGACGCGCTTTGGACGCCCTCACTCCGCCGCGTGAAGGCGCCGCGCCTCGATGATGGTCCTGATCTCGGCGCGGCAGGAGCCGCAATTGGTGCCGGCATGCAAGCTGGCGCCGATCGCTTCGACGCTTACGCAGCCTCCGCGCACCGCTTCGGCGATCTGATTGGCGCCGACCCCGAAACAGGAGCAGACGATGGCGCCGCGATCGACGCTGTTGCCGCCCGGCCGCCCCGCCACGATCGCCAGTCGTCCGCGCCGATCGGCATGGTCCGCGCTCAACTGCTCGACCGCCCAGCCGCGCGACACCGCGACCGGCCTGGGCGCAAGATAGAGCGCGCCAGTCAGCCGGCTGCCGGCAAAGCGGGCGAAGCGATAGTGCCCGCCGGCGACATCATGATAGGCGAGCGTCTCGCCTGGCGCGTCCGCCCCGAAAAGCGAGGCCGCGAAACCCGGCCAGTCCCGGTCGGCTTCCAGCGCAAGCTCGAGACGCCAGCCGGCGGCGCAGCGGGCGAGGCTCCAATAGTCGGCGTCGATCGAGGCTGGCCGTTCGGCAAGCACCGCGAAGCCGAACGCGAAGGCAGCGAAGCGTCCCACCCGGGCGGCAACATTCTTCGAGGCCGGCTGTCCTGAAATCGGATCGGTGATGGGCGCCACCAGCGCATCGACGCGAGCCCGCGCGGAAAACTGGTCCGTCCAATGCATCGGCACGAAGACCGAGCCTGGCCGCTGCCGCGCCGTCACCAGCGCACGAAGCAGCACCTCGCCATGCTCGGTTGAGACGCGGACGATGTCGGCATCGCCGATGCCGAAGTGCTGCGCGTCCGCCGGGTGGATTTCGGCGAACGGCTCGGCCAGGTGCTGCGACAGCCGCTGGCTTTTTCCCGTCCGCGTCATGGTGTGCCAGTGGTCGCGAACCCGCCCGGTGTTGAGCACCAGCGGGAATTTTTCGTTCGTGCGGGTTTGCGGAACTGGACGGATTGGGATGAAGCGCGCCTTGCCGTCGGGTGTGTAGAAGTTGCCGTTGGCGAAGAAGCGGGTGCTGGCTGAGCTATGTCCAGCTTGAACACCGCCCTCTGGCCTGCCGGGATGGCCGGCAGGCCAGAGGGGGGTGCCTTGGCTCGGCGCCGGCCATTGGAATGGCGCCAACTCCTCATAGGTCTCTGCATCGACCCCGGCATACGCACCGATGTCGAAATCGCGGGCGCCGTCATTCTCGAACGCCGACAGCGCGGCATGCTCGGCGAAGATATCGGCTGGCGACGGATGCGAAAACGCTTCGTCAAAACCCATCCGCTTGGCGACTTCGGCGACGATCCACCAGTCGGCCCTTGCCTCTCCGGGCGTGGCCAAAAAGGCGCGCTGGCGCGAGATGCGGCGCTCCGAATTGGTGACCGAGCCGTCCTTCTCGCCCCATGCGGCGGCGGGCAGCCGGACGTGGGCGTGGCGGACCGTGTCGGTCTTGGCCAACACGTCCGACACCGCGACAAACGGGCAGGCCTTGATCGCCGCCTCGACGGCATCTGCGTCCGGCATCGAGTCGACCGGGTTGGTAGCCATGATCCACAGCGCCTTGATGCGCCCATCGGCTACCGCCTGAAACATCTCGACCGCCTTCAGGCCGGGCTTTTCGGCGACGGTCGGCGCACTCCAGAACCGCTGCACGCGGTCGCGGTGCTCGGGGTTTTCGATCTCCATATGGGCGGCCAGCATGTTGGCCAGGCCGCCGACCTCCCGACCGCCCATGGCGTTGGGCTGGCCGGTCACCGAAAACGGTCCGGCGCCGGGCTTGCCGATGCGGCCGGTGGCGAGATGACAGTTGATGATGGCATTGACCTTGTCGGTGCCCGAGGACGACTGGTTCACGCCCTGGCTGTAGACGGTCACCGTATTCGCCGTCGCGGCGAACAGGCTGTAGAAGCGGACAAGCTCGTCCTCGCCGAGGTCCGTGGCAGCGGCGATGCCGGCAAGGTCGAGCGCGGAAGCGGCAAAAAGGGCTTGCCCGAAGCCGGTTGTGTGCGCCGTGATATAGGTGCGGTCCAGCGCGTTGTGCTGGCCGAGATAGGCGAGCAGCCCTGTGAACAGCGCGACGTCGCCATCCGGCGCGATCGCCAGATGCATGTCGGCAATATCTGATGTCATCGTGCGGCGCGGGTCGACCAGTACCACCTTCATGTCGGGCCGTTTTTCCCGGGCAGCGGCAATGCGCTGGTAGAGCACCGGATGGCACCAGGCGAGATTGGAGCCGACCAGCACGATCAGATCGGCGAGTTCCAGATCCTCGTAGCTGCCCGGCACCGTGTCAGAGCCGAAGGCGCGGCGGTGGCCGGCAACCGACGAGGCCATGCACAGGCGCGAATTGGTGTCGATATTGGCCGAGCCGATGAAGCCTTTCATCAGCTTGTTGGCGACATAATAGTCCTCGGTCAGCAACTGACCGGAGACGTAGAAGGCGACCGCGTCGCGACCGTGCTCGGCGATGGTCCGCGAGAAGGTCGAGGCGACGAGGTCGAGCGCTTCGTCCCAGTCCGTGCGGCGACCTTCGCCAGCACGCCGCAGCCCACCCCGCAATAGGGGCAGGTGGTCCTCACCTCGCGCGCTTGGTCGATCTTCATAATTCAAGCCGCGCGACTGGCCAGCGCTTCCAGCGCAATGAACAGGCGCTCGCCCTCGATCCGCACCGGAATGGTGCGCACCGCACCTTCGTCGGCGCCAAGCGCCTTGCCGGTTTCCAGCGAGATCACCCAATTGTGCAAAGGACAGGTCACCGCCGCGCCATGGACGATCCCCTGCGAGAGCGGCCCGCCCTTGTGCGGGCAATGGTCCTCGATGGCGAAGACCTGATCGTCAGCGGTGCGGAAGACAGCAATCTTGCCTTGAGGCGTGGCGACGCAGCGCGCGCCGCGGCGCGGAATGTCTGAGAGCGTGCCGACAGCAATCCAATTCATCATCATCACTCCGCCGCCTGCGCGAAGCCGACCGAAGCCATCGGCCGGAATTCGTGCTTGTCCTTGCCGGAAACGCGTTCCGACCACGGGTCGATCTGGGCGAATTTCTGCGAAAACACGAAGCGGTCGAAATAAGCCTTGCGCTTCTCGCCATCGTCCATGATCTGGCGCTTGATCTCGGCGATGCCGATGCGCTTGGCCCATTTGTAGATGCGCTCGAGATAGCGGCCCTGCTCGCGATACATCTGCGTCAACGCCACGATATGCTCCAACGCCTCGTCCTCGGTCTTGACCAGGCCGAGCACCTCGGTTCCCTTGATGTCGAGGCCGGCTGCCCCGGCGAAATGGATCTCATAGCCTGAATCGACGCAGATCACGCCGACATCCTTGCAGGTTGCCTCGGCGCAGTTCCTCGGGCAGCCCGACACCGCCATCTTGACCTTGGCCGGCGTCCACGAGCCCCACATGAATTTCTCGATGCGGACGCCGAACCCCGTCGAATCCTGCGTGCCGAAGCGGCACCAGTCCGAACCGACGCAGGTCTTTACGGTGCGCAGTCCCTTGGCATAGGCGTGGCCGGAGACGAAGCCGGCCTGGCCGAGATCGGCCCACACCGCCGGCAGATCCTCCTTGCGGATGCCGAGCATGTCGATGCGCTGGCCACCGGTGACCTTGACCATTGGAATTTCGAATTTGTCAACGACGTCGGCAATGGCGCGCAGTTCGGCGGCATTGGTGACGCCACCCCACATGCGCGGCACCACCGAATAGGTGCCGTCCTTCTGGATGTTGGCGTGTACGCGTTCGTTGATGAAACGCGACTGGTAGTCGTCGGCATACTCGTCCGGCCAGTCGCAGACGAGATAGTAATTGAGCGCCGGCCGGCATTTGGCGCAGCCGCAGGAGGTGGTCCATTCCAGTTCCTGCATGACGGCGGGAATGGTCTTCAGGCCCTTGGCCTTGATCAGCCGGCGGACCTCATCATGGCCGAGCGTGGTGCAGCCGCACATCGGCTGCACCGCCGCCGGATTATATTTGTCGCCGATGGTAAGTACCATCAGCTTCTCGACCAGCCCCGTGCAGGAGCCGCAGGAGGCGGACGCCTTGGTGTGAGCGCGCACGTCGTCGAGCGAGGTCAGGCTTTTGGCCGTGATCGCGCCAGTGATCTTTCCCTTGCAAACGCCGTTGCAGCCGCAGATTTCCGCATCATCCGGCAAGGCTGCAACGGCCGCCATAGGGTCCAGGGAGGCGCCTCCCTGGTATGACTGGCCGAAGATAAGCGTGTCGCGCATTTCCGATATGTCGGTCTGCTTCTTCTTGAGGTCGTTGAACCAGGCGCCGTCCGCCGTCTCGCCGTAAAGCACGGTGCCGATGATGCGGTCATCCCTGAGCACCAGGCGCTTGTAGACGCCGGCCGCGGCATCGCGCAGCACGATCTCCTGGCGGTCCTCGCCCTCGGCAAAGTCGCCAAGCGAGAACAGCTCGATGCCGGTAACCTTGAGCTTGGTCGGCGTGTCCGAATGGACGAAGACGGCGGCCTCGTCGCCGGCCAACTGGCTGGCGGCGACACGCGCCATCTCATAGAGCGGTGCGACCAGGCCGTAGACCATGCCGTTGACCTCGGCGCATTCGCCGAGCGCGAAGATGTCGGGATCGTTGCTGCGCATGCCGGCGTCGACGACGATGCCGCGATTGACGGCAATACCGGCCTCTTTGGCGAGAGCGGCGTTCGGCCTGATGCCGACCGCCATCACCACCAGCGTCGCCGGGATGATGGTTCCGTCGGCGAGTTCCACCTGCTCGACCTTACCCTTGCCTGTGATCGCCTGGGTGTTGGCCTTGGTGATGACCTTGATGCCGCGTTGCTCGACAGCGCGCTGCAGCAGATAGCCGGCGGCCGGATCGAGCTGACGCTCCATCAGCGTCGGCATGACATGCAGCACGGTGACGTCCATGCCTTGCGCGTTCAAGCCCGCTGCCGCCTCCAGCCCGAGCAGGCCGCCGCCGATGACCACGGCCTTGGCCCGTGACTGCGCGGCCAGCATCATCGCCCGAACATCGTCGAGATCGCGATAGGTCAGGACGCCCGGCAGATCATGGCCGGGCACCGGGATGATAAACGGCACCGAGCCGGTGGCGATGACGAGCTTGTCGTAGGGCTCGGTCACGCCATGATCGGAGGTGACGGTCTTTGCCTGCCTGTCGATGGCGACGATCTTGTGGCCCTTGTAGAGGGTGATCCCGTGCTTGATGTACCAGCCATCACCATGGATGATGATCTCCTCATAGTCCTTTTCGCCTGACAGAACCGGCGACAGCATGATGCGGTCGTAGTTCACGCGCGGCTCGGCATTGAAGATGGTGACCTGGTAGAGGTCCGGCGCCTTTTCCAGCAGGTGCTCCAGCATGCGCCCGGGGGCCATGCCGTTGCCGATGATGACGAGTTTTTCGGTCATGTCCTGATCCACTCCTGTCTCATTCAGCCGCGTAGGAAAGGCCTGAAGCTTCGGCGGCGGCCGCGCGCTCCATCCGCCGGATGCTGAAGTGCATCCAGGCAAAGCAGGTGGCGACGATGACGAAGAGCAGCATGAAGCAGCTCGACCAGACGCCGGTGAGGTCGTTGAGTGCGCCGAAGGCGATTGGCAGGATAAAGCCGCCGAGCCCGCCAATCATGCCGACAACGCCGCCGACCGCGCCGACACTCTGCGGGTAGTAAACCGGGATGTGCTTGTAGACGGCGGCCTTGCCAAGGCTCATGAAGAAGCCGAGCACGCAGGCAACGGCTATGAAGGCGAACGGGCCGATCTCGAAATGGAAGGCGATCGGCCCGCTGATGCCGTGCACGACGTAGTCTGCCGAGGGGAGAGACAGAACGAGAGTCGCGACGGCACTGACCGCGAAGGTCCAGTAGAGCACGGTGCGGGCGCCGATCCGGTCGGATAGCACGCCGCCATAGGCGCGAAAGATACTCGCCGGGATCGAATAGGCCGCGCCGATCATGCCGGCGGTCGCGATGCCGAATCCGTAGACGCCGATCAGGTAGCGCGGCAACCACAGCGACAGCGCCACGAATGCACCGAAGGCGAAGAAATAATAAAAGGCGAAGCGCCAGACCTGCAGGTTCTTGAGCGGCGCGAATTCCTGCAAGAAGCTTCTCGCGGGTGCTGCCTTGCCGGCGCGGCGCTCGCGGATGACCGGATCGTCGTCGGTGGTGAACCAGAAGACGGCGGCCATGACCACGAGTGCTGCCGCCCAGATCAGCGCGACCGACTGCCAGCCCCAGGAGAGAAGCACGAATGGTGCCAGGAACTTGGTGACCGCGGCGCCGACATTGCCGACACCGAAAATGCCAAGCGCCGTGCCCTGCTTGCCGGCCGGGAAGAAGCGCGAGACATAGGCGACACCGACGGCGAAGGAACCACCGGCGAGCCCAACGCCTAACGCGGCGACCAGCATCTGTCCGTAGGTTTGCGCAAAAGCGAGCAGGAAGGTCGCGACCGCCGCCGCAAGCATGGTCGCGGTGTATACCAGCCGTCCGCCAAAACGGTCGGTCCAGACACCGAGCACCATGCGCACGAGCGAACCGGTGAGGATCGGCGTGCCGACCAGCAGGCCGAACTCCGTCTCGTTCAGCCCAAGGTCCTGCTTTATGCGCACGCCGATGATTGAAAATATCGTCCACACCGCGAAGCAGACGGTGAAGGCGATGGTGGACATCACAAGCGCCTGGCGGGGAGCATTGTCCTGGCTGGGCGCGGCTGGGAGATTTGCGGTCAACGTCTGGCTCCGGTTTGCGGCGTGGGAGGCACCGCGGATGTTTGTGGGTGAATGATCAGCGGCGCGGCATCGGTGCGTGCAACGAGACCGGGCTCGCCACGGTCAGGTCCTTGCTTTCCGTCTTGGCGCCGACGGGAAACAGCAGGAGCGCGGCGGTGAACAGTGCCGCCGTCAGCGCGCTGCTGGCCAGAAAATCGCGGCGCGTGAAGTCCGCGAGGGACGCGCCAGTTCCGATCCGTTTCGTCATCGTCGTCTCCGGTTGGGCGCCGCTTGGGACCAGCGCCGTCGATCGCGTAAAAACAAAAAAGCCGCCGGTCAGGTCTTTGCGCGTCCGTCCATCCGGGATCGCGTATTGACCTGAGCGGCAGCTTTGCCTGTGGCGCCCGCCATTGGACGCCGTGTCACTTGGCCCTTTCGGACCTACAATCTGAAAAGCAGGAAGCGTGCCAATTCGACAGCGCTCCAGATTATCAAATGAAATCAATGTGAACCGCAGCCGCGCGATTTTTGACCAAGCCCGGCAGCGGATCAAAGATTAGTCAGAATGCCTTGCACAGCAGCATAATATTTGTGCAATGCGGTAGATTGCCCATTGCCGATGCAGATTGCCAATTGTGGATGATGACGCGATTTCCGGTCATGGCCTTACTCCGCGCTTCCACGAAGCGGTGGCGTTCGTAGAGGAACTTCAGCACCGCCTCGCGGCAGCGCAGGAAGGTCCGGTCGGAGGAAAGCTCGATGCGCCGGCGCGGCCGGGCCAGCGGCACCGCAAGCACCTCGCCGATGGTCGCCGCTGGACCGTTGGTCATCATGACGATGCGATCGGACAACAGCACCGCCTCGTCGACATCGTGCGTGATCATGATCGTCGTCGAGCCAAGCCTCGAATGGATATCCATTACCGCATCCTGCAGATGGGCGCGCGTCAGAGCGTCCAGCGCACCGAAGGGCTCGTCGAGCAGCAGGATCTTCGGCTCCATGGCCAGCGCGCGGGCGATGCCGACGCGCTGCTTCATGCCGCCCGATATCTCGGCGGGCCGCTTGTCCCTGGCATGCGCCATCTGCACGAGGTCGAGATTGCGCATGATCCAGTCATGCCGCTCGGCCTTGGTCCTGGTCGAACCGAACACCTTCGACACCGCCAGATTGATGTTCTCGTAGACGGTGAGCCACGGCAAAAGGCTGTGGTTCTGGAACACCACGGCGCGCTCGGGTCCGGGGCTGTCGACCTCCTTGTCCTCGAGCAGGACCGCGCCGGCGGAGACTCTGGTCAGCCCGGCGATCAGGTTGAGCAAGGTCGACTTGCCGCAGCCGGAATGGCCAATGATGGAGACGAATTCGCCTTTGTCGATGGTCAGCCGGATGTCTTTCAGCACCTCGCTGACCTGGCCGCCGCGGGCAAAGGATTTGTCGATATGGTCGAGTTTCAGGTAGGCCGTCATCGCCCCTCTCCTCACTTTGCCGTTGTGCCGCGGGTGACGAAGGCGCCGACCGCAGCGACCAAGCGGTCGAGGCAGAAGCCGGTGACGCCGATATAGGCGAGCGCGACGATGATGTCGGGCAGCCGCGACGAGTTCCAGGCGTCCCAGATGAAGAAGCCGATGCCGACGCCGCCTGTCAGCATTTCGGCGGCGACGATGGCGAGCCAGGACAGGCCGATGCCGATGCGCAGGCCGGTGAAGATGTAAGGTGCCGCGGCCGGCACCATGATCTTTACGAAGAATTCGAGCTGGTTGAGCCTGAGGATGCGGGAGACGTTTCGATAATCCTCTGGAATGTTGCGGACGCCGACGGCAGTGTTGATGATCACCGGCCAGATCGAGGTGATGAAGATGACGAAGATCGCCGACGGGCTGGAATCGCGGAAGGCAGCCAGCGACAGCGGCAGCCAGGCGAGCGGCGGCACGGTGCGCAGAATCTGGAACACAGGATCGAGGCCGCGCATCGCCCAGATCGACTGGCCGACCAGCGCACCGAGCGCGACGCCGACGATGGCAGCCAGGCCGAAGCCGATGGCGACCCGCTGCAGCGAGATCAGCACCCGCCAGGCCAGCCCGATATCCTGCGGACCATAGTCGAAGAACGGATGGGCGATCAGATCGTAGGCCTCGTTCCATACCTGGCTAGGTGGCGGCAAGCTGGCATTGGGCGACGAGCAGGCGACCTGCCAGACGACGAGCATGACGATGATGACTACGGCCGGCGGCACCAGCGTGCTCGCCAGCTTGCCGGCGATCGCGGCGGGATCGAAGCGGCGCCTCACCTTGGCGGTGAAAGCTATGACCTCTGCAGGCTTGGCAGGCGCGGGGAACGCCTTCACCTTGGTGTCCTCGATGGCTTGAATAGACATTTTCGCAAAAAGCTCCTTGAGCACTGGCAAGCGGCGCAACGGCGGCGCTTGCCGTCGACGTCAGGCCGATGCCTTGATCTTGAGGCTGTCGAGATAGGCGGACGGGTTGGCCGGATCGAAAATCTTGCCGTCAAAGAAGGTCTCGACGCCGCGCGATGGAGACGCCGGGATATCGGCCGCAGCAACGCCAAGATCCTTGGCCGCCTCGCGCCACAGATCTTCGCGGTTGACTTGATCGACCAGCGCCTTGATGTCGGTGGTCGCCGCGAATTTGCCCCAGCGGATGTTTTCGGCGAGGAACCAGCTGTCGTGGCTCTTGAACGGATAGGACACACCGCCCTTCCAGAACTTCATGTAGAGGTCGGTGCCGGTGGCGACGCGGTCATTGCCGTAATTGATGTCGCCCTTGAGGCGGCCGATGATGTCGGCGGTCGGCACGTTCATCCATTGCCGCTTGCCGATGATGGCCGCCATCTCGTCCTTGTTTTCCATGGCTTCGCACCATTGCTGGGCTTCCATGACGGCCATCAGGATCGCCTTGGTGGCGTTCGGGTTCTTGTCGATGAAGGCGGCGCGCAGGCCGAGCGCCTTTTCCGGATGGCCTTTCCACAACTCGCCCGTGGTGGCGGCGGTAAAGCCGACGCCCTGATGGACGAGTTGCTCGTTCCATGGCTCGCCGACGCAGAACACGTCCATGTTGCCGACCTTCATGTTGGCGACCATCTGCGGTGGCGGCACGACGATGGTCGAGACATCCTTGTCGGGATCGATGCCGCCAGCGGCCAGCCAATAGCGCAACCAGAGATCATGAGTGCCGCCCGGGAAGGTCATGGCGGCCTTCACCTCCTTGCCTTCGGCCTTCTTGGCCGCGAAGGCGTCCTTGAGCTTGGAGGCGTCGAGGCCGACGCCGGTGCCGGCATATTCCTGCGCGACGGAAATCGCCTGGCAGTCGTAATTCAGCCGCGCGACGATCGCCATCGGCATCGGCTGGTTGTTCTGCGTCACCTTGCCGGTATGCATCAGGTAAGGCATCGGCGTCAGGATATGGGCGCCGTCGATGCCGTTGGCTTCGCCGCCGAGCATCAGATTGTCGCGCGTCGCGCCCCAGGAGGCCTGCTTGAGCACCTCGACATCGGGCATGCCGAATTTCTCGAACAGGCCCTTCTCCTTGGCGATCATCAGCGGCGCCGCATCGGTCAGCGCGATGAAGCCGAGCTTGGCGCCGGTGACTTCCGGTGCCGCGGGCGCCGCATAGGCGCCAGACGGCAGCAGCGCGCGTGCCGCTGCCAGGGTTGCCGCCGTGGCAGCACTTGCCATCAGAAAATTGCGGCGGGTCATGCCCTCGAGAGGGGCTTCAGTCTTGATGCGTTTCGTCATCGTCGTCTCCCGTTGGGCACTGCTTGGGATCAGCGCCGTCGATTGCCGTGCTCGGTCAAAACAAAAAAGCCGCCGGCCAGGCCGCGCGCGTCCGTCCATCCGGGATCGCGTGTTGACCTGAGCGGCAGCTTTGCCTGTAGCGCCCGCCATTGGACGCCTGTTCCGTGACCCGAAAGGAGTCTGCTTATTGCAAAGCAGGAACCGTGCCAGTTTCGGAATGGATGACAAACATCAATGAGATCAACGGCATGCCACAATCATCGGGGCGCTGGCCCGTTGGGCGAGCAAGCCAAAGATTGTTCATTAGCGCCGTTGCACGCATAATTTTTGTGCAATGCACAAGAATGGCGCGAAAATGATCAGGCTTCGGCGTGCGCCAATTTCTGCCCGGCAATGTAGGCGTCGACCTCGTCGGGATCGAATATCTGGCCATCGAAGAAACCATCGGGGCCGAGCACCAGACTGGCGCCGGCGGAGCCGACAGGTGTGGCAGACGCCAGCGCGCCCTCCACCTTAGAATTGGCGCCGGGAAGTGCGACGCCGAGCGGCTTCAGCGCTGCGCGATAGAGGTCGGGCCGGTAGGTGTCCCGCGCGAGCGCCATGTGGGCAGCGCTGTGCTTGACCTGCCACCAACGGACCATCTGCGTGTAGAACCACAGCGCGTGGCTTTTCCACGGAAAATTTGCCGCCTTGCCGAAAGCCAGAAAGAAGTCCTCGACGGTCAGTTCCGCGCCGCCGCCCAGCGCAAGATGTCCGGTCAGGATCGGCATCTGCAGCGCCGGCGAAAGGCCGAGGAAGGAAGGCTGCGCCATCAGGGCGGCCAGTTCGCCGCGGTTTGCCGGATCCTGGCACCAGCGCGCGGCGTGATGGAGCGCGCGCAGCAGCGCCGAAAGCGCTTCCGGGTGTTTTTCGGCCCAGGCCTTGCGCACGCCGACGACTTTCTCGGGGCTGGTCTTCCAGATGGTGGCCTTGACCGTGGCGACATGGCCGGTGCCGGCGACGACCGAGGCGCTGTTCCACGGTTCGCCGGCGCAGTAGCCGTCGATCCTGCCGGCGGCGAGTGCGTCGGCCATGAAGGGCGGCGGCACGATGACGATTTCTATTTCGCGCGACGGGTCGATGCCGCAGGCGGCGAGCCAGTAGCGCAGTTCGTAATTGTGTCCGGAGTGCGGATGCACGACCGCAAAGCGCAGGGGGTCGCGACCGGCATTTGCCCGTTCACGGATCAGCGCTCCCAAGGCCTTGCCGGCCCGCGCCGGATTGAGATCGGGCAAGGCGCCGTGCGCGGCCATGCCCGCCCAGAGCGTGTTCGAAACCGTTACGCAGTTGCCGCCCAGCCCCAGCGAGAACGGCACGATCGTGTCGGAGGCGAGTGGGGTGAGCCCCAGATTGCAGGCGATCGGCATCGGCCCCAGCATATGCGCCAGGTCGAAATGTCCGATCGCGATGCGGTCGCGGATGTTGGCCCAGGACGTTTCGCGACTAAGCGTCAGGTCGACGCCTTCGCGCGCGGCAAAGCCGATCTCCCTCGCTGCGACAAGGACCGCGCTGTCGAAGAGCGGCATGAAACCGGCATTGATCTGGTGTTCGGCCGCCATGCTCAACTCTCTCCGGGATCCAGAAGGCCTGCCGCCGTCACCAGGCTCTGCGCGATTTCGCTTATCTTGCGGTTCTGGTTCATGGCGGTCTTGCGCAGAAGCGTATAGGCCGCGTCCTCCGACAGGCCGCGTGATCGCATCAGGATGCCCTTGGCGCGGTCGATGACCTTGCGGTCCTCCAATTCACTGCGGGCTTCCTCAAGTTCGCGCGCCATCCGCGAGAACGCGTTGAAGCGGCTGATCGCCATGTCGAGGATCGGCTTGACACGCTCCTGGCGCAGCCCGTCGACGACATAGGCGGAGACCCCCGCTTCCACCGCAGCTTCGATTGAAGCCTGATCCGACCGGTCCACGAACATGGCGATCGGCCGCTTCACCACGCGCGAAAGCTGGAACATGTTTTCAAGCATATCGCGGTTGGGATTTTCGAGATCGATGACGATTACGTCCGGTTCGATCTCGGCAATGCGCCGCGCTATTCCCGCAACATCGTGAACGACCGTGACCTGCTCATGCCCGGCCTCCCGCAATCCCGCCTCGATGATGGAGGCGCGGATGTGGTTTTCGTCGATCACCAGGACGGTGAGGGATTTCCGGATCATGCCGCATTTTGCGCACGCAGCGTGATTGTGCAATGCGGCATGGCGAGAATTGACGAAGTCATCGCTTCGGGGACCGTAACATGTTCGCGGAACCGACCGTTAAGCCTCTCTAAACGCATCTGACTTTGCTTTTGTATCCACCGCGCTATTTCCCAATTGCGACCTTGTCTCGCTGGCTTTGAAATTGGAGGTTTCCATGGATCGGCGATTATTTTTGACAGGAGTGTTTGGCGTTGCTGGGGCAGCAGCCCTTGCGAGCGCAGTTCGGCCAATCAACGCGGTGGCCGGCGTACCGAGCGCCAGAAGTGGCATCCTCGATGAACTCGACGCGCTGGAGACAGAGCCGTTCGAAGATGAGGATACTCAGGCGGAGCCGGTCCGACATCGGAGCTGGCACCGCAGGCGGCGGCGCCGGCGGCGGGCTTGGAGAAGGGCCTGTCGTCGTGCCTGGCGATATGGCCGTCTGCGCAGACGGTGTTTTCGCAGGCGTGTTTGGGTCTGGGACTGGTATTATTAGCAGTTAGTGTGCTGAAAACCCCGGTGGTTGCCGGGGTTTTCAGTCTCAGACTAGCCGAATACGGCGAATTTTTCAGGGATCCGCGCGAGTTGTCAGGCCTGCCAGTGATAGGCAGGCCTAAAGCAGACTTGATTTTCCCAAGAGAAAACTTTCCGCCGGTTTGGGAATCGTCCCACCCATGATTGTAAACGGTCCTTAGTCAGGGTAGAATTTTAGAGAATTCTAATAATTGTCTGTGACCAGTTGGCGTGCTCTTCGCTGCCCGCTGCAGATCGGCCCCACACCGATCGGGCCCGCGCTCTCGGCCAGAGGCGCGGGCTTTTCATTGACGTGCCGTAAGGCCGCGGCCGAAGAACGGGATGGCTCCAACAAGGCGTTACCCGGTTTTCCATTCCTCTACGGCTAACTCGGTGCTTTTGTTAGTCGCGCGCTTGGGAACAAGCGCCAGATAGCGAAGTTATAGCGTAAGGAGTTTCTCCTATGGCTGACGAACAGGATAGAGCGCCGAACAACCCTGAAATCGTCGTTCGACGCTTGGTCAAAGAGACCGGCATCACCGAAGAACAGGCCCGAGAGCTTATCTCCTTCCTCGGGTTCCATTGGGCATCTCTGCTCCGGGAAGCAAAGTCGCTAGCTGCAAAGCGGTAGGCGGGTCTGTTCAGATTATAATCGCCGCTCGGTGAACGACTAAGGCGTCTCGCCCGCCGTGCCGAAAGGCGCCTGGGCTTTTTGGTTGTCCGAGATGTCCTGAATCGTATTTAGTTGCGCAGAATGTTTTAGCCCGAGAGGTGGTATGCCGATTTATCGAAAAGCTAAAGAAGCTGGCGTCTTCAGTGCATCCGAAGTGGCTACGCTGGGCCGTGTGTTTGACCGGCTCAAGAGGGAGGGCGACTCCGAACATCTACGTGAGGCTCTCGCGTCCCGGATTCTTGCAAATTATTCGGCCGGTATCACTGACGAGGACGAACTTGTCTCAGCGTCGAAACTGCCGTTGGGTCGGTAGACGGAACCAAGGTCCTGCTTTCGCCGCTTTTTCTCGACCCTTCGCTGGAACATAGATTCAAGCCGGAAGTTCGGGGCGTGCAGCATGGTCTTGGTCCCTCTCAAGATTTGCTGCCGGTCGGGTGATGCTCCGATCAGCCCGCGCCCTCCCTCGTGAGGCGCGGGCTTTTCCGTTCAGGAACCGAAACTATCAGGGCTCTTCGGACGTCCAGCCCCTGGCGCCGAGCAACGCGGCCTGGACCCGGCGAATCAAGAGCACCACTGCCCTGACGAACATTCATGCAACCACCGCCATGTCTTCGCGTTTAGCCACTTCAATTCTGGAGAGCGACACAGATGCCGGCGTTTATTCCGATTACAATTTACCTGAATGACAGATCGATGCTGGTTGCGTCGATCCCTGATGCTGAGACGGCGCTTCAGCAACCATGGCCATTCATGGGCAAGCCATCCCGACTTGAAGCAATTCGAATGATCGAGGATTGCCTAGCCGGACACTGCACCCAACAAGCCGCGTTCGATGCCTTCAAGGCGGCCGCAAGTGAACAGGGGCTTCTTAAGCGACAGCCTCCAAGCATAGGCCTTAGGAAATTCGACGGGGTTGCCGAAGACCTGCTGTGAGGTGTCTCCGCCCCTCTGACTTTGAACCACTGAGAGGCCTTCGCCGGGTGGACTTTGCTCAGCCGCACGGACCACCCGCCAAATCGAGGAATGGCGGGTGGTCCTTTATCGGCGCAGGAAGGGACGTAGCTGCGCAGATGTCAAATTGGTTGGCCTTAGCTAACGATTATTCCAATCGCCAGGAATGTGATCGAAACTGCGAAGACCGGAGCGAGTAACCAGCGGGCTTGGTGGACACTATTTTCCATGGGCTCCTTCCCGTGAACTTGCAGGGATCAACGACTATGCGCAGCGGCGGTTCCGGGTGGCGCTATGTCCGGCCTATTACGCCAAAACAGGCGAGACTAGGTCCTGTCGCGCGTCAGACCAAAGTCCCTCAAGGGGAACAAATGCAGCTGCCTGAGGTTGGATACCTGGCGCTAAGGCGATCTCGTTCAGCGCATCAGCCCTCACGAAGGAGACAGTTATGAGAATGCATCTTTCCACTGCAGCCGCGGGATTTTTGCTGCTGGCAGGCATCGGTGCCGCTGCCGCTCAGGACGTAGTCATCGAGCCTGAACAGGAGACGGTCATCAGGGAATACGTGAAAAAGCAGCCGCTCGCATCGGTCAAAATCCCTGGAGTGGAGCTCAACATCGGCTCAACCCTGCCCGAGACGGTCGAGCTTCATGAAGTCCCCAACACCGAATACCGCACCGTTGTCGTCGACAACCGGACCGTTGTCGTTGACCCGGGCACACGCAAAATTATTAAGATCATCGAATGACGTGAGCGACTGGGAGGACAGCCCGCCGTGCCGAAAGGTGCGGCGGGCTTTTTTATTTTTGGAACAAAGCCGCGATGCGAGGCCTGCCGTAACAATCAATTTGCTGAAGCTTGTCATGTCATTATGTCGAGAACGGGATCGTATGCCCTTGAGACGAGCGACCATCTGCTTTCGACTGCGCTTAATCGGCGGCATGGACAAGCTCGTTGACGAGAACGGGCCGAGACGGAAGGACTGGGGCTATGGAACCCTGAACAGGCGCATGTTGTTGGTGGTCATTGCCGGCCCGCCTATCTGGACCCGCAAAATCCAAACAGAAGGAGTAACGAGTGTTGGCCAGTCACCGAGGAAGGCGCGTCCGCGCTGAGATTGCTCTTGCCCAGAACCTGATGCTCGCGCCCTGGGTTGTGGGGTTGCGGTTGCCGATCCTGGTTGCCGAGGCAACCGGTTCGCTGGTTTCAGGTCGGCCGGAAACCGTCAAGGCGGTGAGCGAAAAAGTTTCGGCCCTTGCGCAGGGGATTCTTGCGGCACAGGTGGCTTGGACGCGGGGCGCATTGACATTACCGCTCGCCATAGCCGACGCGTCATCGCCGCTGGCCGATATCGGGCGATCAATGGCCCTTGCTGCTCTTGAGCCTGCGGGGCGGCAGGTTCGCCTAAATCACCGCCGGCTTTCCAGGCGCCGCAAACAGTGAAGCCGCAAGAGGCGAAAACACCCGCAGCAAGGCCGCAACTGCCGCAGTCCATCGATGAATGTGCGATGGCAGTGTAAAACTTGGCGGAATTTCAATGAAAACCTCTTCCGGGGCGGCGGCGCAGAAAATGATTTCTACCACCGTATACCCGGGCGGTCGCAATACCTGACAGATGCGAAAAGAACGCGCCGTCGGCGGATTGACACTTCAGTTGGGATACAGCTCCTTGCCGTTAATGGAGGTGTCGGGAACTGAGCTTCGGTTCGGCGGTTAAAAAGAGGGAGAGTTACGGAGGTTAATGTGAACGGCTTGCTGAAGACTGGACTTTCGACAGGCGTGACCGGCACGGTCGCAAGTGTTGTGACGGCGGCGTTCCTCGCCCTTCTGGCCAAAACCGAAGGAAAGTCGGCGCTGCAGCCGACCAACGCCACCAGCCACTGGCTCCACGGCGACAAGGCTGGTGCGGTTAGGAAGGCCGACCTCGCGCACACGGCGGTCGGCTTCGGCACCCATCATGCTTCGGCAATATTCTGGGCCGCTCCTTTCGAGGCTTGGCTCGCCAGAAATCCTCCGCGGTCGCCGCTACTGATGCTTCGCGATGCCTCCGCGGTAGCGGCGATCGCTGCGGCTGTGGACTATCTCGTTGTGCCGAAGCGGCTGACCCCGGGCTGGGAGACAGTGCTTTCTAAGCGATCCATCGCAGCTGCGTATGTAGCGCTCGCTCTGGGTTTGGCTGCCGGGGGACTAGTCGCGCAGGAGATGCGAAAAGGCAAGGTAGGGCCATAGCGCCGCGCATTTCGTGGCCATTGAACGCGCCAGCTGTCCAAATGGCCCGAGCGGCGCGAGCGTAACGTGTCTGGGTGGAGCCATCGAAGGCTGTGACGCTGATTGACGAACCGGGGCTCGCCGCGCTGGTGATAGATCCTCGTTGCGACGACGTTCGCCTTGGCGGTGCAGCGACGACTCGGCGAAGGGAAACGTGCCTCCCGGGCGTGACGGGCGGAGCCGGTCTAGACGTGGCCGGCCCAGTGCGGCGGCTCTGCGCGAACGCTGAGGCGGGGCGGTTGCAGGGGCGCGAAGCGGAATCCAGAGCCCTGCGGCCCGCTTTTCGCGTCATTGACTGCTAGGGCCTCCATGACCGGCGCAAGACCACTTCCTCAGGCCAGGACGGCAACTTGCGCCTCTTCTCCAGTGCTAGCCCGTTCCAGCGCCTTCTCTATGGCGTCCTCGACGTTGCCGATCTCGTCTTCTCGTACCGCGTGACCGTAGCCTGCCGCTTCGGCATCTTGCTCGAACTGCTGAGCTCAAGGCGGCAATGCTCACGCCGCTTTTGGCAGGAAGGTTGCCGACGTTCTCCTGTAGCCAGTTTTCGAAGAATTCTGTTGTAGGCCTCATGCGCATCTCCTTCGGGAGATGAACGCCCTCCGGCCCGAGGCGACGGCTTTACTCCCCTTCAGCACGTCCAGGCACCCCTTAATTTGAAGCACGCTGCCTGCACGACCATCTGTCCACGGGCGAGGGTGGAGAGAGATTCGCGCCGGCAAAAAGTTGGCCGCCTTACAGGGGGCTGCCAGGCGGCCAGACCGCTATCTACATTGTTTGAGCTGTTCCAAGGAACCAACGGGTTTTCCCGCAGTTTTGTCAGTCAATGGAGGAAATTATGAACAACCAAAACATGGAACGGGATTCCGCGCCCAAGACACCAGATGACAGTGCAAAGAAGGACGTTGGGGCAACAGTGAGCGGCGCGTTCTCCAAGGCATCCGATTTGGCTCAAGAGGCAGCCGATACGGTCAAGCAGTCGGCCGCGGATGGTGCGTCAACAGTTGCCAGCCAAGTAAAGGAAATGCTGGATCGTAAGGTCGGCAGCGGTGCCGAGGTGATGGGTCAGCTCGCAAGCTCGACAAAACGCGCTGCCGAGGACCTCGACGAAAGCGCACCGCTAGTCGCCGGTGTGGTCCGTACGTTCGCCAACCGAATGGACGGGTACGCAGACGATCTGCGGGACCAGTCGGTCGATCAGCTGGTTCGCGCCGCCTCCGATTTGACAAGGCGTCAGCCGGCATTGGTGTTCGGACTTGCCGCCCTTGCGGGCTTTTTGACATTTCGAACGCTGAAGAGCGCACCTCCGGCGTCGCCGCTTTCCAACGAACCTATGCACGAACGTAACCGGCAAGGAGCGAACGAATTCCATGGCACATGAGCAGCTCAAGGATTCCACGCTTCCTCGCGCACTGTCCGACGTCGTTGCCGACCTTGCCGATCTTGTTCAGAAGGAACTGCGACTGGCGCGCGCGGAGTTGTCTGAAAATCTCTTTGCCAAATTTCGGGCGGGTATTTGGATGTCCACTGCTGGCGTGCTGGGGCTGATCGCGGCATTTTTGGCAGTGCAGGCGCTTGTCTTCGGGATAGCGAGCGTTGGGATCGCAGTGCACTGGTCCTGCCTGATTGTTGCCGCCATCACGGCCGGGGCTGGAGCGCTCGCCTATTACAAGGGCCGCATGGACGCACACAAGGAGATAACGCCGACCCGTTCCATCCATCAGATCAAGCAGGACATCTCGACAACCAAGGAGCATCTGTCATGAGCCCCGAATCACGTACGGCCAATCTCGGAACGGCGGAATGGCTCATCGGCGCCGCCAAAAACAACCCGGAAGGTCTTCTCCTCGTTGCGGCCGGCTGCGCATTGTTGATGCGCCGCGGCGGGTCATCGGCCATCAGTAGCTTCGGGCATGCTGAGGAATCCCGCGGAAACAATGGCCACCGAAAGGCTCGGTCAAGGTCTTCGAGCACGCGCCCCGATGGACACGAGGCGGAAACCAGAGAAGGCGGCGCCCCAGCGGCGGTAGAGGCAGCACGTGAATATGTTTCCGAGATCGGCGAGAAGGTGGCGGCAACCGCAAGTTCCTACGCATCCTCGGCATCGACATATGCGGACGAGGCGCGGCGCAACGTCTCCCAGACATCGGAACAATTCGCCCGGCAGGCCCAATCCACGGTCCAGGATACGATGAACCGTGTGGCGCAAGAGCAGCCACTGACGCTGGCGCTGCTCGGTTTTGCAGCCGGGGCGGCTGTTGCAGCTGCCTTCCGGACCACCGACATTGAGAACCGGACCCTTGGCCCAGCCGCAGAGCAGCTGACGGACACCGCAGAAAAGGCTGGCGAACGGCTAAAGGAATCGACAGAGGAGGCGGGCAAACGTCTCAGGAGGGCAGCCGAGGAGCGCGGCCTTAATGCCGATAGCCTCAAGGAGGTTGCGAGCGACGTGGCTGGTGCGTTCGGCAGCGCCTTGTCGGGCGAGCAGCCAACCGAGTCCGCGCAGGCGCCATCCGCGAGTTCGGGTGGATCGCGCGCTCAATCGGCTCAGCGCGGCATGCCCCAATCGGGCGGCATGGGCCGCTCGCAAGATAAATCGGCCAAATCGGACCAATCGCCACAATCGGATGCCTCTCGGCCGAGCAAATCCGGACGGTCTAGCGGCAAGCGAGGCTCATAATGGGTGAGGCAAGTCTCCGCCAGCTCGAACATGATGTGGAGGCAGCCCGGGCTAGGCTCGCCGAACATCTGTCGACGCTGCGATCGCCAAATACATTGTCCGAGTTTACCGACGAGCTGAAGCAAGAGGCGCTCGAGGCAAAGGACGCGCTGGTCGAAAAAGCAAGATCGACCGCGCAGTCGACGGCGCAGGGGATCGTCGATGATCTCAAGGCAAAGGCGGCAGCCAACCCGAGCGCCGCATTGGTGATTGGGGCTGGTCTCGCTTGGCGTCTCCTGCACCGTCCGCCGATTGCAACTGCTTTGATCGGAGCGGGACTATTCAGCCTGTTGCGGACACCTTCAATACCAGACATGGGCGAGCAAGTTGATCATTTCTCCTACGCCACAGAGCGCTTGAAGGAGCAAGCCGGCGAGCTGGCGGAGAAGGTCGGCGAACTGGGCGCCGAGACGGCGGAAGCAGTGAAGGAGCAAACAACTGAGCTGGCCGGCGCCGTCAAAGAGAGAGTGCGGGATTGGAGCGCCGGGACGCCGAACATGATCGACGATATGCGGCAGACCTCCGGCGAGGCGGCCCAGCGAGTAGCCGCCACAGCCGGCCGGGCATCATCGGCTGTTCAGGGCGTCATGAGCGATCAGGAGACTCGAGACAAACTCCTGCTGGGCGCCGCAGGAGTAGCCATAGCGGCCGCTATGGCTCTTGCGTATCAGCGGCGGGAAGAGGAGAGGACGGCGGACGATTAATACGGAAAGCGGAGCGAACTCGAACAGCAGCCACTGAAGGCTCGCGCACGAGCGACAGTCGTGGGAGATGCCGGTCTGGTAATGATATCGCGCAGGAGCCTGTTGCTGGCCGCCGCCGCGGGACAAGCATTTTCCACGGTGCAAACTGTTTCCGCCGAGGACGTGGGGACGATGAACAAGGTTGTGCTACTAGGCGATTCGGTGTTCGACAACAGCGCCTATGTCGCCGATGGAGCAGATCTATTGGCCCACGTTTTGCGTCAGCTCCCGATCGGCTGGTCGGCCAAGCTGCTTGCCGTTGACGGCAGCGTCATGGCGGATGTGGGCCGGCAACTGAACCGCCTGCCAGCTGACGCCACTCATCTGGTGGTAAGCGTGGGAGGGAACGACGCGCTCGGCGTCTCCTCCATTTTGAACGCTCCGTCGCGGTCCGTTGCCGACACTCTGCTGAGGCTCGCCGAAATTAGAGAGCAGTTTTGCTTGGAGTATATGTCGATCCTGGATGCCGTTCTGGCTGTAGGGCTGCCGACCGCGATTTGCTCGATCTACGACGTCCGGTATGCCGACCCCGACCAGAGACGCATTGCGGTAACGGCCCTGTCGATCCTCAACGATTGCATCACACGAGCAGCCGCCGTGCGCGGCGTTCCACTGATCGACCTTCGCATTGTCTGCGGCGAGGACGCCGACTTTGTGAACGCCATCGAGCCATCGGAACAGGGCGGCAAAAAGATTGCCGCGGCGATCGTGTCGTTCCTTGCCAAGCACGAATTCCGAAGCGGGCGTGCCGAACTGATTGTTCGGTAGCAGCGCTTGCGGTTGCCATTCATGGTCGATCGGGCCTTCCTCGGCGTTGCGGAGGACGAGGCAGCCGCTGAGCGGGCGTTTGTGGCCCCTCCCAAGCGCGGACTTGTTCTCCCCCATCATCGCATCAGATTTGGTCAATGGGAAGCGGTCCTAGCCAAGTGACCGGCGCGAACAAAACAGTTTCTGACCCGGTTCTCTTGCCCTGGTGACGCGCCTTCGTGTTCGGAGAACAAAATTCGCATGGTGCCTCACCAGGATACGAACCGAGGCGCCGATTGCACTCACTAGCTTCAATCCTCGACCATAGCGAAAGACGCTCAGCGGCCGGATCACCCTCCCTTTCCTTAGCAATGGCGACGCCAAGCGTCTAAGACCCCGAAATCGCCCGAGTAAATGAGGAGAGCCAATGATTAGACGGCTCTAGTCGGGAACAAAGTCGAATACCCATGATTTGTACGTTGCCCAGAGTGGCAGGACCGATAGCTATCCAACGGGTGTTCCATGGATTCTCCAACGTTGCCTCCGCCGCCTCCGACTGAACTCAGCCAAGCACTGAAACGCAATATCCAAGCGATTGAGGAGCGCCGGGCGAAGGAAGCCAGCGATGCAACTTTGGAAGAGAAAATCGCTGAGGCGATTACTTCTTTTACGGGCAGTATGCGTTTCGTGTATCTTCACTTGGCCGTGTATGGCGGCTGGATCGTCTCGAACTTGGGCTGGATACCGATCACTCCGCCATTTGATCCGACATTCGTGATATTGGCCATGGTAGCTTCCGTCGAGGCCATATTTCTCTCGACCTTTGTACTGATCAGCCAAAACCGGATGTCAACTGCCGCAGACAAACGGGCGGATCTGGACCTTCAGGTGAGCCTGCTGACGGAGCACGAACTCACAAAACTTACTGAACTTGTCGATTCGATAGCGGATCGGTTGAATGCAAAACCAGCCTTAAGCGATATAGAAGTCGGCGAGATTAAGAGGGACATTGCGCCAGAAGCAGTGCTGGACGAAATCGAATCGAAGCAGCTGGAGGCTGCGAAGAAGCTGGACCAGCGCTGAATCAACACAACGCCCTAGTGTCGTGATTTCGAGTTCGGTTGATTTTGATTTCGGGCTTCGGGCGAACTTCGAAGTCAAAACGACAGTAGAAATCACAGATTGCTAATGTCGGCAACGCCGCCCTACAGGAACTTCATATCGTCATAGGTGAGGACAAAGATCGCTGACGTGTTCCGTATTCCTTCCACCTCGTGAAGCGAGGTCTCTTTACAGCGCGCCCTGGTCTTCAGCGAGAAAATTGCTGCAGTGACTGCCTCCCGACCTTCACCGGTCCCCTTGCGGTAGCGGCTTTCGGCGACCGGTGCGTTGGCCTTGATGGCGCCGCTCTCGAACTCATGCTCGTCTGTAGCGAGCACGCAGGCGATGTTCATCGCGCCATTGAAAGTGGAATTGAGATGAGCGGCACGGTCCTTCGATTTGTCACGCAGTCGACGCACCCGCCTTTCGGCCACAATAGCGGCGTGTTCAAAGTCGCCTATGCTCTTCGCAGAGAACCCGGCTGCTGCGTCGTGCGTTGAAGAACTCGCGCTCGCGGAGCAACTGTCGTGGTTCGAGACCAACATGGCAGAACCGACGCGGTTTCGGCATCACATCATCCCCGTACCTTCCCGTGAACAAGAGACGGCGATCTCTTGGGTCAAGGCCAGGGCGGACGGGCATGTTCGGAGGTTACGCCCACTTGTCGCTCTCGTTGAAGAGGCGGGCCGCATCAGGATCAATGAACTACGGACGAAGCGGCCCGGCTACATCGTCTTCGAGGACGACCATCAGGTGGTTGCCCTGCCTTTCGCCGACACGCCGCGCTGAGTCAGCTTTCCACCCCAGCCAGACCTCCGACGCTGATTTCGGGGGCGGCTCTGCGGAGATCTCACGTGATCTGCCGGGAAGGCAGACGGCATTCAGGCACCAATGCAGACCATAGGAGCGATAGACGTATGCGCTCCCTGGGGCGCCGAACATTGCGCTGTTTCGCGAAGTCCGCCCACAAAAACTGTGTGAGGCTGGGTCATCGGCGCGATAGGCTTCCGTTTCGACGACGATCCCGCCCACGCCGTGCACAAGAAGCGTCGCGCCAATCATATCGCGAGCGACAACGCAGGCGTCCCGGGCAAAGAACTGACGGTTCGTGATCAACGCCTGCACCAGATCACGACCGCGCCGAAACGTGGGGCCAACAAGAACGTTCCCGCTCTGGCTGCAAAAGGCCAATCCACCAAGGCCAAACTCGCGATCATCA
Organism: Mesorhizobium sp. WSM4820; assembly: GCF_055811075.1. Classification (NCBI taxonomy): domain Bacteria; kingdom Pseudomonadati; phylum Pseudomonadota; class Alphaproteobacteria; order Hyphomicrobiales; family Phyllobacteriaceae; genus Mesorhizobium; species Mesorhizobium sp. WSM4820. Next base: position 79,548 of record NZ_JBVVQN010000002.1, read on the forward strand.
GCATCGCAGCGCTTCCTGCTGAACTCGGATAGGTCTGATCGCCAATGTATGCGGGTCCATTGGCTATTCAACAGCGCCTAGAGACCCAGAAGACCCGTGCCTGGCGCGTTTGCGATGCCGCATGCGTAGGTGGCCCGGAGAAAATCTTCGTGCGCTGCTCGGGAGCAATACCACGAAGGAACGTGACAGGCTCTGCGATCGTTGAAGGCTTTTGATCGAGCCATATCATGCCATCGACCTCGATACGAAAAATGGCCTACGATCCCGACAGCAGAATCCTCTCGGTGTGGTTCGTCGCCAGCGACAAGCGGTACGAGTTTGAGGAAGTGCCGCCGGCGACCTTCGCCGCGTTCAAAGCCGCCTTTGCGAAAGGCCGCTTTTTCAACGAGCACATCCGCAATCGCTTCCGGTACCGTCAGGTTGCGGCCGGCAACGATGCAAGCTGTTGAACATTCCAACGGCCGATTGGTGGACGCAGCGCAGCCGCGCGCGTAGGATTTTCCTACGACCCCCGCCCACGCTGCAAGAAGTCGTAGTAGGCACGCTGCACCTGGCGCCATCCAATCAGCCGCGGTCCTTGGTCCAATCGAATCGACGGCCGATGTGCAAAGGTCGAGCGTGGAATAGCTGTGCGGTTTGGGGGTGCGGGATTTTAGGCGCTTGATTACTTGCTCACGTATCGTCTGCGGCAATGCGATCCAACAGCTTACGGGATGCCAGTATCAGGCGGCAGGACCATATTCCTATTGGCTCAGCAAGGGGCGACTGAGAATTTTCCCCAAGGCTAGTTCTCTGCCTCAAGCGATTTTCGCGCAACTGAGCGCAGCGCGCATCTCTGCTACTTTTCTCTGTCGCCAATCTTGTCCGGTCTGGACAGTATATGACGCGACGCTAATTTGATGCCGATGGTACGTTTTCTGTTGAGCCTCGTTTCGATTTTATTTTGCTGCACGCATCTCCAAGCGCAAGCGTGGCAGCTTTTCGGCGTCAGGCAGTTTGGCTTCATATTCGATGTTCCCCCTGGCTTTGTCCTGACACAGCGTTCGGACCAGGGCGCGGAATTTCGGGGCGAAAACGATGCCGTTCTTACCGTGTGGGGCGCAAGGCTCGGCGAGCACAGTTTTCGCGCCGAGATCGAGCACCGCATGGTCGAGGATGAAAAGGAGGGCTGGAAACTGACTTATAGGCGCGTCACGCCGAGATGGGCCAGCTACTCGGGTATCAAGAACGAACAGATCCGATATGTCCGCGCCATTGCGGTTTGCAACGACCGTGCCGCGCTCTTTGTCATAAATTACAGCAGCGATGAAAAAATCCCGTATGATCCGATTGTGGTGCGAATGGTGCGATCCCTGAAGGCGGAAGGTTGCTGAGGTTCGTAAACAGTCCATCCATCTCAAACCCGTCATGGCGCTTGCCGCCGTTGCTTCGAAGACTGATCGTCAGCCGGTCCAAGGCCATGCTTCTTCACATGCATTCCTGATTACGAAGGCCAGCAGCGGGTGCGCAATCGCGATTGAAAGCCAACTTTCGAACGAAGGGGCTGAGGGTGGCCGGCGCCCGTTTGGGCGGGAGCGTTGGGGATTTAGGCGCCGGCCGGGCGGTTTGGGGTCCGCCACACGAACAACTACCAGAGGTTGGGCGCGGTCGGTAGTAGCGAAAAGCCATAAGCGCTGCCGTCTATTTCGCTTTCCTCATCGATCCTCCGGACCGGCAGATAGGTGTTCGCTTCCAGCCATTCGCGCAACACGATCAGAACGAGTTGCGTTGACCTCGGCAGCGGTCACGCTTGCCTTCACAACCCTCGCCCAGGCCAGGCCGGACAAGCGAGTGACGATTGTCAAGGTTGGCAAGGTCACGCCCGACCAAGCCCGCGACGTGGCTAAAGACCTCCTGGCCTCTGTCGTCAAAGGGCAAGACCCCTCACGCGATAGAGCCGAGGAACGCGGTGCCGTCACGTTCGCGAAACTTGCCGATGCCTTCCTCCACCATGTCGAAGCTCTCAAGAAGGCGAACACTCACGCGCAATATGCCCATATGCTGAACGCCTATGGCGAGGCACTAATGACAGTCGTTCCGATGCCCAAGGGAGCCAAGACGGCAACCCCGGTTGCAAAGCCGTATGAGCCGACAGCGTGGGAACTTGCATCACAGGCCGCCTACGCTAAGCGCCGCGAGAACAGGCGTCCGGTTCCGGCAAATAAAAGTCTCGATGAGCGACGATGGTGGTAAGCGCATCGCTTCGATCGCGGTGGATCACCCTGACCCCGCACTCGGCTATGAGCTACTGGCCGAAGCCGTAGGGGCCGATAGCGGCACTTTCCTTGCCGGCACTCTCGATTCACTGGCCAAGGCTGCTCAGGTCGGCTCCGTGGTACGTGAGGGTGAAATGAATTATGCCCTTTCCATGGTATGCGGGCTCCGGCCGAAGGACCAGATCGAAGCGACTCTTGGTGTCGAGATGGCTGCCATCCACCTCGCCACGATGAATACCGCTCTGTGCATGGGAAAAGCCAAGACGTGGGAGTTGAGGGAATCGCAGGAACGGGCATTGAACCGCCTCGCCCGTACCTATGTGGCCCAGGTTGAGGCTCTGAAGCGTTATCGCAGCAAGGGAGAGCAGCGCGTGATTGTCGAGCGCGTGAACGTTGAAAAGGGGGGCCAAGCCATCGTCGGCAACGTCGCCCATGGGGGCGGGGTGGGCGAAGAAAATGATCGATAACCCCATGAACCGCGCACCGCGTTGTCAGGCTCGCAGCAAGCGCAGCGGGGTTGGCTGCAAGGCGCCTGCAAAGCGGGGCCATCGCGTTTGCCGATTTCACGGGGCTGGCGGTGGAGCACCCAGAGGCGCCGCGCATGGCCTTTATCGCCACGGGCGATTCACTTGTGAAGCGATCGAGCAGCGCAAAGAGATTTCCGCGTTGATTGCCGACGCACGGCGAGCTGCCGCGGTGATATAAGCATGAACCTACTTCGCCAATCCGCCAGTGAGGTTCTCGCTGATGCTTTCGCCAGCGGCCTGCCTGTCTCTCGCCTTCAGTGGGCGGCAAGGATTCTTCTGGCGGTGTTGAAGCTCTGCGAGCCTCATGAGGCACGGTTCAAGATCTCTGGACGAATACCGGATACATCTTTCCCCATGTTGAAGCCTTGGTCCGCTCTCTCGGGGAGGGGCATTTTCGCCATCGCGGCGATGAATTTTGCGATGCGTTCCGCGCGTACATATATTGAAAAACGTCGAATTGACGTCCTTGCAGCGTCCGCGTATGATGTTGACATACGAAGCAGCGATAACCAATTCGGAACGATTTCGTTTGCAGGCTGTTAGTCGCATGCGTCGTTCATAGGAGATTCGCGACATGAATACGTTCGGTCGTCGCGATAAAATCGTCGATGAATTGAGGCGAGAATCCAAGGGTTCGTTCGTCACTCTTTATCGCGCGCTGGTGGAGGCGGCGAAAGACCCCTCCGCCAAGCGTAACGGCGACACGACTTTAAGCGAAGATGAGGTCAAGAACCGCATCCGCGCGATTGTCAAAGAGCGCACCTCGGCTGCTAAGGAAGCCGGTTGATCTGTGTCACTTAGCGCATCGACGCTTGCGCTTTTCATATTGTTGGTGCCTGGATTGATATTCCGGTACGCGGTTTACGAAGGGTCTCCAGTTCGGAGGCCTTTTTTCGCGGGCGGCACGCTCTATTCCTCCATTGCCGTGCTACTGTACTCAATACCTCGTTTTTATAGTTTTTTAGTCCGTAATTGCACTGGCTGTTGGCGTCCTAAACCTCTTTTACACTTACCAAATACCCTTTGGAATCGTCGAATTTAACGGGGATATGTACGTCTTCGACCATTCCATCCCGCCTCCTAACAGTAGGCGTTTCGAACTAACAAACTTCCTTTTCAACTACCCGATCTGTTCGGCACTTGTGTTTATGGGAGTTAGCGCAACCGGCTTGCTATCCGCCTATTGCGTACAGTGGCTGTCCCGAAGGTCCAGAATTGTAGGGCGCCTGATGTACGGCTCGCTCGCGCCGTTTATATCCAAAATTCAAGAGCCCCTGCTGACATGTTTCGTGCTGACAAAGGTAATAAACGGCAATCAACGCCTTATGTATGCCGGACTGCCTAAGGAGATCAGCCTTGGGGATGGGAACAACATCGATCATCTGGTCCTGGAAGATCCAGTCAAGTTCTATCTGCGCCTGAACAAAGAAGTTCCGACGACCACATTCGGCAAAGCGCGACCTATGTCCACCCAAGCGTTTAGCCAAGGCCACATATTCGTGCGCTCGTCCGAAATCGAGAACATCCATTTCGAGGCATTTTACTTCCCCGACGAACCCAGTTCGCTCCGAAAGCGCGTATTATTTATTGTTGGTGTTGCCGGATTCATTATCGGAGGCGTCATCGGTATCTTACTGTCTTAAGTTTCCAGGCTGACTTGCCGGACGCCGATCACGTCCATGCGCGGCGGTCAAGGCTACCCCCCGGCATATCTTGTTAGCCAAATGGCTTTCGTGCGCGCCTTTTCCTTCTCCGCCAGAGGCGCGGGCTTTTTCAAATGACAGCTCATGAAGTCCGTGGGCCTCATCAAGGGGCCTGGTGATCTGGCGAGCCAGTTATCCGATCCCCCGCTCAGAAATTTCTACCAAACATTCCTGCCCCTAATGCAACCATTCCGTGACCTGCGAGTTGCGGCCCTGGGCGGGGTTGGGACATGCAGACATGGCAAAGCGTGATGCAGCGGGCCATAAGACCCTTGCCGACGCCGTTCGGGAGCTGATCGGCACCGAAGACAATCGTCATCACGTACACAAGCTGCTTGGGCTGGAGGTCGAACCAGAACTGACGCCAACCCTCGCTTCATTGCTTGAGGCGATCGGAAAGGCCAGTCGGGACGAGTAGGCTCCCTTCATGGCCTGCCAAGGAAGAGCCCGCCGCCGTTGAGGGACAAGCGACGGGCCCACAGCGGCTGCGCTTCCACGGAGAACTGACCGCCCGCAATTCTAAACCCGCGCGGACCTACATCGTTCCTCTTCCCGCTCTGAAGACCGAACTGGAGGGCGACAGCTATGCCTGCAACAATGTCCGAGGTGCATCCGAGCAACTGGTCCAAGAGGGACCCAAGTGGAAACGTGCATCGGCCCTTTGCCTTCAAGCCTTAGGTGGCGAGGAGGAGGGGGTACTATGGCCATGAAGCTCTCACTTAGTTCGCATGAGCCTGTTGGCCCGGATATTCCGACCCCTCCTTTTGACCCGTTAAACCTGCTCACCCGAATTGTCTATCCGAGCTAGCTCAAGCGGCCGATTTTGGGGGCGATCTTTATCGGCTACTAATGACCTGTCGCTTGACGCTGGGTTGGGTGGGCACGCGCGTCAGGCCGGAGTGTAGGCTGGGGTACGGAAGTCGCAATCTTTGAAGGCCCGTCCCCGGCCGCACTCTTGAGACACCCGCCCGGGTGGCCTTTGGGGCCGGCACTAGCCGGTGTAAGTCTGACAGGGCGCCCAAGGCTCCGCTGTCTGGGTCCTGTCATCGCTCAGTCGCTATTTAGTTGTGCTGCCACTGCACCCCGCGAAGGCAGCTCAAAGCAGCGGGGACTAACCCCAAGCCCCCCACCCGGTCCCCGCTGCTCATTTACCGTCACGGAACCCCGAAGGTCTAGCCGACCCAGAGCGCCATCTTCAGCGCCTATGCCAGCGCCTTCCGCATCGCCCTCGTCGCATGCTCCAGCCGCCTCTCAGGCCCGCCGTATCGTTCGCTACGTCGCCGAGCGCGTGGCCCTCTCTCCCAAGCATCCGTGCCTAGGCCCTCGCCTCTACCAAACACATGAGCATCCCCTAAATTACCCTCATAGCTCTCCATTGGTTTCACCCTCCGGTCAACATCGAGACAGACCACCTGGACTCACCTATGGCTGCAACAACGTCGAGGGTGCCGCCACGGAACTTATGAAGTGGGCCAAGCGAGGACCCAAGAAGCGTGCATGGCCTGCCTTGGAGGCGAGGGCACACCCGACGACGTAAGGAAGGCCTTGGAAGCCGCTGCCAAGGAGGAGGGGTTGCTGCGCTCCTCTGGTTAGGTCTCCATTTGCGTTATTTGTTCTATCTCGTCTCACGTTGGTCGCTACAGTGCGTTTGATGGGGCAGCCCGGCAGCCCTACTTGGGGGCGCAACGGCCGCCGGGCCTGGCCGGCTGGCAGGTCGGGGGGCGGTCGCCGGCTTGGGCGAAATTGTATGCCGCTTCATGCATCGTTGCTAATTTAGCAAAATGGTCATGGTCCGTTCCCCTAGCATCAAATCGGATGAGCCTAGACTCGAACCTGTGCGTAAACGAGTGACTGCCGGTGCTGGCCGGCTAGAGTTCATTCCTCCGATGATGCCTACCTTGATCGCCAAGCCGCCCCAAGGCGACGACTGGATGCATGAAGCCAAATTCGACGGCTACTGGTCCCAAATCATCATCGACGCCGACGGTGTGCGGATCTTTACCCGCCGCGGCCTAGACTGGACCGCCAAATACCGAGACTTAGCTGCGGCGGCTCGAACGTTGGACCTCGAGAGCGCCATCATCGACGGCGAGATTATCGTGCTCAACGATGCCGGCCTGTCTGACTTCGGCGAGTTACGAAAGGCCATCACCCGGCGGCAGCACGACCTCTATTTCGTCGCGTTCGATCTCCTGCACCTAAATGGCCCACGACGTGCGCGACAATCCTGCCGGCCTTATAGGGTCTGACAGCCGCATCCAGTTCAGTGAGACAATGCCGGCGAGGCTAATGCGATCTATCATCTAATCGACGCTGCCGGCCTGGAGGGAATGGTATCGAAGCGTCGAGACAGCAAATATCGCAGCGGGCCGACAACCAATTGGCTGAAGACAAAATCCTTCACCGAAAGCGAGTTTGAGACTCTCGGAGTTGAACGCGAGAGGGGCAAGCCGGCGTTTGCTCTGATGGCTGACCCGGTGACGCGCAAATATGTCGGCAGTGCTTTCGTCAGCGTCAATCGCCAGATGCGGGAGCGGCTTTGGAAAAGGGTTCAGGAACATGCCGGGCCACCGCCCAAGGACATGCCAAAGCGGCCGGCAACGCAGTGGGTAAAGCCGGGTATCAAGGCCCGCGTGAAGCATTAAGGGGCGAGGAAGACCTTCGGCACGCCTCGCTGCAGGATTTCTGGGATGAGGATTAAAAGGGCGCCTCAACGCTATAGAACATCAGTCGTCTTCTGCCATCGCTCCGGCCCTAGGGTCAAACCCAACGGAAGATCAGTTGACTTTGGGCCGCAGCGGCTCATCCTGACTTGTTGGCCTACCTTTCCGACCAACTTGAACAGGGAGGAAGCAATGGAAGCCGTCAATCGTAGATCCACACTTGCACTCGGTCTTACAGTGGCCGCAACGCCACTGATCGCTTGGGCGACCCCAGCCGCCGCACAGACTTACGGCCCCGATGAGGGCAAGGAGGTCGGCCCCGGTGTCAGAGTTGTAGCGCTTGGTGAGCGGGCTTCGGTCATACCAGCTTATAAAACGGTCATGCTACGCGATGTTGTAATCCAACCCGGGGCGAAGACGCCGGACAACGTGATGAAGAATGACATGCTCTGCCACCTGACCGAGGGAGAACTTTCTGTCGTTCAGAACGAGAAAAAGTTCACCGTCAAGAAGGGCGATGTTTGGACCTGCGCCAAAGCAGATACGACCGAAGGCACCCAGAACACGAGCAGTGCGGTCGCAATCATGCGGGTCATCGATTTGATGCCCGCATGAAGTAAGCGATGAAGTGAAGTCCTGCCATCCGTTGCGCGAGCTGCGGCCCAGCGGCTTCTTGCGCTTCGGCGGCCTGTACTTCTCGACCAGCCTGACCTTGTCGATGTCGACCGTCACCATGGCGATTGTCACCCTGCCGCCTTCCTCGTCTACCCGCCGTGTCGTCAAAGCGGACTGGCGGGCCATGTGTTAAATAGGCCGGCAGGAGGCGACTTCATGAAACGCAGCGAATCCGGATTCACAAAACTTACGCTGCCGACACCACGCTGCTATCGGCGGATCCGTTGATCGGACTGCTCGAACTACTGTCATAACCCGCTGCCTCACGGTGGCGGGTTTTTTCTTTGCGTGAACCTCCAATTAGGATTGACACCTAGCGGCGCATTTCTCCCTCGCCCCGTCATGACCGAACCGTAACCTCGACCGGCAAGGGGGAGCGCTGGTTTTGCAGCGAGGCAGAAGCCCGAGCGGCCGGCTGGCGAAAAGCGCGACGGTGGCGTCCGCCTTGCTCCTGTCCCGCAGCTATTGCGCGACTTTGGTTCCGTTGACGCCCGGCAATCATGGAAGGCCGAGGGGCGAGTGATCGAGTTCCGGTTCCCATAGCACACTAGCCCAGCACTAAGCCTGCAATCAAAACGGCAAATCCGATAGAAAGCGGGACCGCCAAAAGCCAGCCCGCCTCCAAAACGCTATTTTCTTGCCGATCCATAACAGTCTCCTCTTTGATGCTGCCCCTGATTACGAAAGCCATTGGGAGCGGTTCGGTTCCGACGATTTTGCCGAGGACCCGGGGAGATGGCACCACCGGGTGCTCGCGTGAGTCCTCACCATTCGCGTGTTCGGCATCGCGTCGCGTCGCGTCAGGTCGACGCTGTTCGAACCGCTCGCGCGGTGATAAGCGGTTGAGCATCTGAGTCCTACTTGAAGGTACCGCAATTGCTCATCGCGTTCGCCATATCTGTAGGTCTCGCACTGGTAACGGTTCTGATGCACTATGAAGTGCTAAATATCGCCGGAACGATGAGGCGTCGTTTTTCACTTCCGATGCGGGTTGATCTGCTGCTCTTGGTCGTCGCAGCAATCATTGCTCACGTGGTGGGGATCTGTCTTTTCGCGCTCGCCTACGCCTGGATGCACCACCATCCAGACCTTGGAGGTCTCGCAGGCTTGTTTTCCGGAAGCGCAGCGGATTTCTTCTATTTCTCGGTTACCTGTTACACGACGATCGGCTTTGGCGAAGTCTATGCCACTGGGCCGATGCGAATCGTTGCTGCCTTGGAGGGTCTCAACGGACTCGTCCTGATCGCTTGGTCAGCATCGTTCGCATACGCATCGACTTCGGATCTGTGGAAGCGGAAGCAAGACTGACGCGCGTTGCAGAGGTCGTGTTCCTTCGTCATAGCTGTTCGCGCCGAAAAGGTGCGGCGTGCTTTTTCCCTTCGGGCGCCAAGGAGCCTGTAACCGTTTACCTGAATGTTCCCCATAGGGGTATTCAAAATTCGCCACTGCACCGCTATCAGAACGGCCCGTTGCTATAGCGTGGTAATCGAGGCCATTACCAATGGCTTAGCCCATTTTAAATAACGGGTTCCCGGTTAATCCACTGCCGCTGATAAACAGCAGGGAAACAGCGAGCAGCCTGCGGCCCAGACCCTTTTGAACCTTTTGAGTGTTCCCTGTAGGGCGCCCATAGAAAATTTCGGCCAGCTGATAGGCGATGCCTCTCTGGTGCGGCTTACGGCGCTCTAGGCACCTCAAAGTGGTCCCGTCGCCATCGCGATCCAGCTTGGAAATGTGCGGAACCGTACGAAGCGGATTGCACGGCAACCAACGCGGTGGCCGGGCATTAATTTAGCAAAGCATCAAATAGGAAAGCATCGGGAGGAAGACCATGCTGCACCTTAACATGCCTGGCGAATTTGAGGTCGGCGATGAGGTTGCGCTAGCAGGTACCGTCATCTCCATTCTCCCTAGCGGCCGAGCCAGAGTGAGCATTCCATCCTATGACCATCCTTACACGCTAGAGCCGCCACCCAAAGCCCGGGCCGGCGACCGAGTAGTTCTTGTTGGGGACGTCACCCGCATCGATCGCGGAGCAGACAAACTCACCGTGCGGATTGACTGCGGCGGCGTGATTACGGTCGCCAGGTCGGCAATCACTCGGCTGAGGAAGCACCGCCGGGCTTCAGCCGGTTGACGCTACGGCGACACAACGGCCTGCGCTCGTCGGCATACGGAACATGCAAGCGTATCGTGCCTCAAGCCAATCTAACTTCGAGGGACCTAGGCCTGCGCTAAAAAGTCCGAACATTTCCCATCCCCTCGCCTTTCGGCAAATCTGGCGGAAAACGGAGACTAGGCAAATTTTGCGACCCCCAAAAAGCGCCTCGGGGTGCCGCGGCGGTGCCCCGAACGATTTCAGGGCAACAGGCCCCCGAGGGGGAGAATGCTAATCAACTAAAATCATTATAGAAATTTTGGTGGAGCCAATCGGAATCGAACCGACGACCTCTTGAATGCCATTCAAGCGCTCTCCCAACTGAGCTATGGCCCCACTCCGGCAGTCAACCGGCGCCGTTGCCGGCGAAGAGATCGGCGCGGGTTGAGACCGCGCCGTTAGTGCAGGCGGCTTCTAACCCCGCCTTCCGTCAATATCAAGCCTTTAAGAGCCGCTTTTTATCAAGAACCCACGAAAGTCGGCGGGCGCTGTGTGAGAGGCCGGATCAGACTTCGTCGTCGTCATCGCCGACGCCGATCATGTCGGCGACATCGTCGTCCTCTTCCTCTTCGTCGGCGAGGAAGGTATCGTCGTCGTCGCCGAGGTCCACATCGTCCTCGTCATCGCCGAGATCGGGAAGATCGTCAGGCTTCGCATCCTCGTCCGCCTCTTCGAGCGAGACGACCTCGACGCCCTCTTCCTCCTCGGCGTCGACTTCCTTCTCGGCAACTTCCTCTTCCTCCTCAAGGGCGGCAATCTTGCCTTCCTCGAAATAAGAGCGGGGATAGTTCTTGCCGGTATAGGGCGAGACGATCGGATCCTTGTTCAGATCGTAGAATTTTTGACCCGTCTCGGGGTCGATGCGTTTGGTGCCAAGTTCGGGTTTTGCCACAGCAAGCCTCGTCGATGAAAGTTTGGTCCCCATAACCACAGTTTACGGCGCTGTCAAAGCCTAAAGCCAGCGTTACAAATCCTCGCGCTGAGCGACCTCGTGCAAGGGGATGACCATTTCCTTCCGCCGTGATACGAGACCGCGCAAACCAGAAGAAAAAGGCCGGCCACCGGCGTTTTTCACCCAAGGAAAACCCATGTCGCATACTGCCGCCCCGAGCCCGGCCACCGCCCGCAAATCGCCAGCGCTTTCAGGCACAGCACGGGTGCCCGGCGACAAATCGATCTCGCACCGCTCGTTCATGTTCGGCGGCCTCGCCTCCGGCGAAACCCGCATCACCGGCCTGCTGGAAGGCGAGGACGTGATGCACACGGGCGCCGCGATGAAGGCAATGGGCGCGCATATAGAGAAGCGCGGCGCTGAATGGGTGATCCGCGGCACTGGCAACGGCGCGCTGCTGCAGCCGGAAGGCCCGCTCGATTTCGGCAACGCCGGCACCGGCTCGCGCCTCACCATGGGCCTGGTCGGCACCTACGACATGGAGACGACCTTCATCGGCGACGCCTCGCTGTCCGGCCGGCCGATGGGCCGCGTGCTCGAGCCGCTGCGCCAGATGGGCGTGCAGGTGCTGAAGGCGACGCCCGGCGACCGCATGCCGATCACGCTGCGCGGCCCCAAACACGCCGCGCCGATCACCTACCGCGTGCCGATGGCCTCGGCCCAGGTGAAGTCGGCGGTGCTGCTCGCCGGGCTGAACACGCCCGGCATCACCACCGTCATCGAGCCGGTGATGACGCGCGACCACACCGAAAAGATGCTGCAGGGATTCGGCGCCAATCTGTCGGTCGAGACCGACGAGCGCGGCGTGCGCCACATCTTCATCGAGGGCCAGGGCAAGCTCACCGGCCAGACAATCGCTGTGCCGGGCGACCCGTCATCGGCCGGATTCCCGCTGGTGGCGGCGCTGATCGTGCCGGGCTCGGACATTACAATCGAAAACGTGCTGATGAACCCGACCCGCACCGGTCTTTTGTTGACGCTACAGGAAATGGGCGCCCGGATCGACGTTCTCGAGCCGCGCAATGAAGGCGGCGAGGATGTCGCCGATCTGCGGGTGCGCTACTCAGAGCTGAAGGGCGTCACCGTGCCGCCCGAACGGGCGCCGACGATGATCGATGAATATCCGGTGCTTGCTGTCGCGGCGAGCTTTGCCGAGGGCGAGACGCTGATGCAGGGACTGGAAGAGCTGCGGGTGAAGGAATCGGACCGGCTGTCGGCGGTCGCCGAAGGGCTGAAGCTCAATGGCGTCGACTGTACCGAGGGCGAAGCCACACTGGCCGTGCGTGGAAAACCCGGCGGCAAGGGGCTTGGCCAACATCCGAACGGAAAGAGCACCATCGTCCAGACCCATCTCGACCACCGCATTGCCATGAGCTTTCTCGTCATGGGACTTGCAACGGAAAAGCCTGTCACCATCGACGACCAGGCGATGATCGCGACCAGCTTTCCGGAGTTCATGGGGCTTATGAAGGGCCTGGGGGCGGAGATCAGCTAAGGTCTGCGAATGTTTTGGACGTTGCTCGTCGGCGGTTTGGTTTTGACGGCATTGGTCGGGCGCGTGGCGGCGCAGTCAGGTTTCGATCTGGGATATTCCGACAGGAAGCCAGGTGCGATTAGCCTGATCGGCTTTCTTTTTTTCCCGTTTTGGATCGTCCTCTTCATCTTGCTGGCGACAACGGCGCATTTTTTTCCAGACGTTAGCGGCGCTCTCATGCCATATGTTTCGAACTTCGTTTTTAAGCTGGCTGCCGGGATCACATTCGTCGCGATCGCCACGTTTCCCATTTCCGTACCGCTTCTGATAGGAATTCCCGTTGGATTCTTGGCCGGATATTGGACCGGACGGCGGTCTTCCGGACTTTGACGTTGAACCCGATTGGTTCTTGATTTAACGACCTTCCTCCGTTTGAAGCGGCACGTATGAGCTCAATCACTGATAAAGCTGGCTTCACAATCGCCATCGACGGCCCAGCAGGCGCGGGCAAAGGCACCCTTGCCCGCCGACTGGCCGACCATTACCGGCTGAACCTGCTCGACACCGGCCTCACCTATCGCGCGGTGGCGCATGCGCTGCTTCGGCTCGGCCTGCCGCTCGACAATGTCTCGGCCGCCGAGACCGCTGCCCGGCAGGTCGACCTGGCCAAGCTCGACCGGTCGGTGCTGACGGCGCATGCGGTCGGCGAAGCGGCTTCGAAAGTGGCTGTCATCCCTTCGGTGCGGCGCATACTGGTCGAAAAGCAGCGCTCATTCGCCAAGGCGCCGCCGGGCGCCGTGCTCGACGGCCGCGACATCGGCACCGTGGTCTGTCCCGACGCCGACATAAAACTCTATGTGACGGCGAGCGCCGAGGTGCGGGCACAACGCAGGCTAGCCGAGATCGAGAGCATCGGCGGCACCGCCGATTTCGACGATATCCTCGCCGATATCTTGCGCCGCGACGAGCGCGACATGGGTCGCGCCGACTCGCCGCTGAAGCCGGCCGCCGACGCGCACTTGCTCGACACGTCGGAAATGGCTATAGAAGCCGCGTTCCTGGCGGCCAAGGCGATCATCGACGACGTTCTGGCCAAGAGAAACAAAGCCTGAGCCGGGTTTCCTGCCGTTGCCGATTGCCGGCGGCGAAAAGATACCCATATCGGGCACGAACCAGCCTGCCAGCATTCTTCATGCGCCGGAATTGCCGCTTAGGCGGCCAAGGGCTTTTTTGAGGCCCGGAACGCCGGCAGGCCAACGCAACGCTAACCCACGGCGCCCGCCCCGCTTGAGATGCGGGGCATTCCAGGAGAAACTATGTCAGTTGCAAATCCCACTCGCGATGATTTCGCGAGCCTGCTCGAAGAATCTTTTTCCGCCGGCCATTCCGGCGAAGGCCAAGTCGTCAAGGGCACGATCACTGCGATCGAAAAGGACATGGCAATCATCGACGTCGGCCTCAAGGTCGAAGGTCGCGTGCCGCTGAAGGAATTCGGCGTCAAGGGCAAGGATTCGACGCTTAAGGTCGGCGACACGGTCGAGGTCTATGTCGAGCGCATCGAGAACGCGCTTGGCGAAGCGATGCTTTCGCGTGAGAAGGCCCGCCGCGAAGAGAGCTGGGTCCGTCTCGAAGAGAAGTTCACCAAGGGCGAGCGCGTCGAAGGCGTCATCTTCAACCAGGTCAAGGGCGGCTTCACCGTCGATCTCGACGGCGCTGTGGCCTTCCTGCCGCGCAGCCAGGTCGACATCCGTCCGATCCGCGACGTCTCGCCACTGATGCACAATCCGCAGCCTTTCGAAATCCTCAAGATGGATCGCCGCCGCGGCAACATCGTGGTGTCGCGCCGCACCGTGCTCGAGGAGAGCCGCGCCGAACAGCGTTCGGAAATCGTGCAGAACCTCGAAGAGGGCCAGGTGGTCGAAGGCGTCGTCAAGAACATCACCGACTATGGTGCGTTCGTCGACCTCGGCGGCATCGACGGCCTGTTGCATGTCACCGATATGGCATGGCGCCGCGTCAACCATCCGACCGAAATCCTCAACATCGGCCAGACGGTCAAGGTGCAGATCATCCGCATCAACCAGGAAACCCACCGCATCTCGCTCGGCATGAAGCAGCTCGAGAGCGATCCGTGGTCCGAGATCGGAACGAAATTCCCGATCGGCAAGAAGATCAAGGGCACCGTCACCAACATCACCGACTACGGCGCGTTCGTCGAGCTGGAGCCGGGCATCGAGGGCCTCATCCACGTTTCGGAAATGTCGTGGACAAAGAAGAACGTGCATCCCGGCAAGATCCTGTCGACTACGCAGGAAGTCGACGTGGTGGTGCTCGAGGTCGATCCGGCCAAGCGCCGCATCTCCCTCGGCCTCAAGCAGACGCTCGAGAACCCGTGGCAGGCTTTCGCCAGCAGCCATCCGGTCGGCAGCCAGGTCGAGGGCGAGGTCAAGAACAAGACCGAGTTCGGCCTGTTCATCGGCCTCGAAGGCGATGTCGACGGCATGGTCCATCTTTCCGACCTCGACTGGACCCGTCCGGGCGAGCAGGTGATCGAGGAGTACAATCGCGGCGACATCGTCAAGGCGCAGGTGCTCGACGTCGACATCGACAAGGAGCGCATCTCGCTCGGCATCAAGCAGCTGGCCAAGGATACGGCCGGTGAGGCGGCGACTTCAGGCGAACTGCGCAAGAACGCGGTCGTCACCTGCGAGGTTACCGGCGTCAAGGATGGCGGCCTGGAGGTGCGGCTGGTCGACAGCGGCATCGAGACCTTCATCAAGCGCTCCGACCTCAGCCGTGACCGCGACGAGCAGCGCCCCGAGCGCTTCACGGTCGGCCAGAAGGTCGATGCCCGCGTCATCGCCTTCGACAAGAAGACCCGCAAGCTGCAGGTCTCGATCAAGGCGCTGGAAATCGCCGAAGAGAAGGAAGCGGTTGCCCAGTACGGCTCGACCGACTCCGGCGCTTCGCTGGGCGACATCCTGGGCGCCGCGCTGAAGAAGCAGGGTAGCTAGGTCCACTAACGCCGCGCCTCGCGCGGCCTGTAAAACAAAACCCCGCCGGAGCGATCCGGCGGGGTTTTTGTTTGACCATGGTCAGAGCATCGTAACCTCAAACCTGGCAAACCGGTTTTGGGAAATCCGCGCTCAAACAAAGAGATAGATCAGGCCCTGCCGTAAAGCGGCACCAGTGTGCCGCTCATCGCCAGATTGGCCGGCGAAGCAAGGTAGGCGATCGCTTCCGCCGCCGCTTCGAGGCTGACCCATTTGCCGAAATCGGCGGCCGGCATGTCAGCCCGGGTGGCCGGCGTGTCGAGGGTCGAGGGCGCGACCGCGTTGACCAGGATGCCCTTGCCCTTGAGTTCTTCCGCCATCGCCACCGTCATTGCCGCAACGGCCGCCTTGCTGGCGGCATAGGCGACCATGCCGGAACCGCGCCGCAGGTCGAGCCCGGCGCGGGCCGTGACATTGACGATGCGGCCCGATACGGAAGATTCCAGCATCGAGCGGATCGCCGCGCGGCAGCACAGGAAGGTGGTGCGGGCGTTGGTGTCCATCATTTCGGCAAAGGACGCGGGCTCGATCTTCTCGACCGGCGCGGCGGTGAAGCCGCCGGCCAGGTGGATGGAGGCCCACAAGTCGGTAACACTGGCGTAGAACGCATCGACCTTGGCGGGGTCGGCGAGATCGACATTGTGCGCCAGCCTGACGCGCTCATGTGCCGGGAAGGGAAAATGCGCGGGCGCGGCGGCATGGGCGTTCGGCACATGGCAGATCGCGCCCTGCTCCAGCAGTTTGCCGACAACCGCGCCACCGAGCGCTCCGGTGCCGCCGGTCACCACAACATGCCTGCCGTCCAGTGTATCCGTCATCTACGACCGCTCCTGTCACTCTTATGCCGCACCGCCGCCGAAGGTCGCGCCTTTCGCGCAATCACTCAACCGAAATCTTGATGACGCAGCGCCGCTTGTGCGCGTCAGAACGTCGGCCATCCGACGCGGATCGCATCCCCAGGCAGACGCTGCCACAGCAGCACTCAATCGATGGTGATCTCGATGACATACGGCAGTCCGGTCGCCCGCGCGCGCTTGAGTGCGTCCGCCAGAGGACCGATGCCCGCGAGCCGCTCGGCGGCAATGCCGTAGGCCTCGGCCAGCTTGCAGAAATCAGGCGGCGCCGGCGAGACGCCGACCGGCTCGACGCCGACATCGAGCATCGAGGTTTCGATTTCGCGATAGCCGCGATTGTTCCAGACGACGAAGATCACCGGCGCCGCAGCGTCGAGCGCGGCGCCCAGTTCCGGCAGCGTGAACTGGAAACCGCCGTCGCCGGTGAGACAAACGACCGGCGCATCAGGCACGGCAAGGGCTGCGCCGATCGCCGCCGGCGGACCATAGCCCAGCGCGCCGAAGCCGGTGGCGGCGTTGAACCAGCCGCCCGGACGGTCGTGATCGTAATAGAGGTTGGCGGCATAGACCGGCTGGGTCGAATCGCCGACGATGATCGAGCCCGGCAATGCATCGCGGATCATCTCGACGGCGCGGGTTTGCGCCTGGAGGGCCGGGGCCATTTCGGCAAAGGCTGCTTGCCTTGTCGCAGCGGCGCGAGACTGGCCGTCGCCCGATGGCGGCTGGTCCGTACCAATCTCGACAAGCAGCGCCTCGAGTGCTGCGCCGCAATCGGCATGGATCGAAATCCGGGCGGGCCGGCGGGCAAGCTGGTCGGCGCCGATGT
The DNA here is from genome assembly GCF_055811075.1 of Mesorhizobium sp. WSM4820. NCBI lineage: Bacteria > Pseudomonadati > Pseudomonadota > Alphaproteobacteria > Hyphomicrobiales > Phyllobacteriaceae > Mesorhizobium > Mesorhizobium sp. WSM4820. The sequence continues at coordinate 96,688 of NZ_JBVVQN010000002.1, forward strand.
CGATGCGGATCAGATTGGACGGCAGGACAAAGCCACCGTCGCTATATCCGTCGTAGTCGGTCGGGCCGAATTCGGTGCCGGCGGCAATGACCAGATCGGCCTCGGCCATCAATGCACGCACCGCCTTCAGACTGGGGCTGGCCGGCACGCCGAGCGGATGGCGGTGCAGCAGGCCGCGGGCATTGGCCGTCTGGACAACCGGCGCTCCCAGCCTTTCGGCAAGGCGCTGTAACGGCGCTTCGGCTCTCTTGGCGCCGCCGCCGGCAAGGACCAGCGGGCGGCGGGCAGCCGCGCAAAGTTTTGCCGCCTCTGCTATATCAGCCGGATTCGGCTCGGGCGGCGCGACATTCGTCAGCAAAGCGGCGATGCCGCCGGCCGGCTTGACCATGATATCGGTCGGGATCTCGATGTGCACGGGGCCCGGACGCGACGACGAGAACAGGGCGAAGGCGCGGGCAAGAACGCCCGGCAGTTCGTCGGCGTCCGTGACACGGTGCGAAAACAGCGCGACCTTTTCCATCATCCCGCGCTGGTCGGGCAGTTCGTGCAGATGGCCAAGGCCCTTGCCCAGTGTCGGCGTGGCGTTGACGCCCGAGATCACCAGCATCGGAACCGAATCGGCACGGGCCTGGCCCATGGCGGTGATGGTGTTGGTCAGCCCCGGTCCGGTGATGACGAACGCGATGCCGGGCCTGCCGCCGGCGCGCGCATAGCCGTCGGCCATGAACCCGGCGCCCTGTTCATGACGCGGGGTGACGTGGCGAATCTTCGAGCGCGCCAAGCCGCGATAGAGTTCGACCGTATGCACACCCGGAATGCCGAAGACCGTATCGACATCATGGGCTTCGAGCAAAGTGATGAGCGCTTCGCCGACTGTCGTCATTGCCTGAGCACCGGACGTGTGAGGCAGGTCGGTCCGCCCTCGCAGGCGATGCACAGTGCGTCCGCCTCGAAGGTTGAAACCCTGCAGCCGGCGGCCGCCATGGCCGCCGCCGTCTTCGGGAAGCCGGCAACGGCGATCACCTCGCGCGGCGCGGTCGGCAGCACATTGAGGCTGAGGCCGTTGGAGGCGAAGAACTCCCCGGCGTCGCCTTCGACCAGGTGAATGCCTCGCGCCCGCAGCATCTGGTAGAAGGCAGCCGGCAAAAGCGGTGCATAGACCAGCGCCAGATCGTCGGCCAGCGGACTGATCACCGACATCAGATGCAGGCAGGCGTCCTCGCCATGCCAGAGCGGCAGGTCGTAGCCATAGACCTGGATACCCCTGGGGGTGAGCAGGTTGGCGAGTTGCTGGATGCCGTCCTGGTTGGTGCGCACGCCGCGGCCGACGGCCAGGGTCAGTGAATCCACCCAGACGCAATCACCGCCCTCGACCTGTCCGGGAGGCTCGATGCGGCCGAGGAGAGGTACGCCCATGCGCTTGTAGGCCGCCTCGTGCAGGCCGGGCTCGGCCCGGCGCAGCGCCTTGCCCATGGCGAGGATGATGGCGCCGTGGTCGGTCATCAACGAAGGATCATGCGTGAAGACCGAATCGGCAAGCCCGTCATCGGCGTCAGTCAGCCATTCGATCGCGGCGCCGGACGCCAGAACCAGCGTCGTCAGCGCCTCATGCTGGGCGGCGGCCTTTTGCGGATCGAAGCCCGCACCATAGTGCCATTCCGATGCTTTGGCGCGGGCCATAGCGCTTGCGGCGGACCGCATCAGCACGCGCTGCAAGGGCCCGGCCATGGACTGCGACCCGAATGCTTTACCCACCAAGTGCTCCTGAACCATCCCATCCAGCCAATAGCCACTCAGCGAGCAGTGATCAATGGTCCAAAAAGCGTGGTTGACGGAGGCAAGCGGAACGGTACATCTTGAGAATGAGAAGTCTGTCCAGTGATGGTAATGGGTAAAAAATTCCAGCAGCGACGGGTCCGGCCATTTCGTGAGGCACCGCAAAGGTGATAGCGCAAGGCACCGCCCCCGCCCTGAAGTACACGGCGCAGAACGACGCCGCCGAAGCCATCCATGTCGAGAACCTGCATAAACGATTCGGCGAACTGCATGTGCTGAAAGGCGTTTCGCTGTCGGCGCGCGACGGCGAGGTCATCGCCATCATTGGCGGCAGCGGCTCGGGAAAATCGACCCTGCTGCGCTGCATCAATTGCCTGGAAAACCCGACCAGCGGGATCGTTCGCGTCAATGGCGAGGAGATCCGGATGAAGGCCGACAGTCACGGCCACACCGTTCCCGCCGACCGCAAGCAGATCGAGCGCATCCGCTCCAAGCTCGGCATGGTTTTCCAGAATTTCAATCTGTGGAGCCACATGACGCTGATCGAGAACGTCATCGAGGTTCCGGTGCATGTTTTGGGCGTCAAGCGCGATGTGGCCGTCGCCGAGGCGGAAAAGCTGCTTGCCCGCGTCGGCCTGGCCGAAAAGCGCGATGTCTATCCGGCCTATCTGTCAGGCGGCCAGCAGCAGCGTGCGGCCATCGCCCGGGCGCTGGCCATCAATCCGCGCGTCATGCTGTTCGACGAGCCGACCTCGGCGCTCGACCCGGAACTGATCGGCGAGGTGCTGAAGGTGATCGGCGACCTGGCACGCGAAGGCCGCACCATGGTGCTGGTCACCCATGAGATGAAGTTCGCCCGCGAGGTCGCGACGCATGTCGTCTACCTCTACAACGGACTGGTCGAGGAAGAAGGGCCGCCGGAGCAGATCTTCGGCGCACCGAAATCCGAAAGGCTGAAGCAATTCATCCGCAACATCGGTTAAGCCGAGGCGGACGAAAACGGGAACAACAACAAACTGGGAGTTTTTGGCATGAAGACCGTTCTGAAAACATTTGCCGCAGCACTTCTGCTCGGCGTCGCCGCGATGAGCATGGCAAAGGCCGAGCCGGTCAAGATCGGCGTCGCTGCCGAACCCTATCCGCCGTTCACCTCGCCGGATGCTTCCGGCAAATGGGTTGGCTGGGAGATCGAATTCATCGACGCGGTCTGCGCCGAGCAGAAACTCGATTGCGTCATCACCCCCGTCGCCTGGGACGGAATCATCCCGGCGCTGACGACCAAGAAGATCGACGTCATCGCCAGTTCCATGTCGATCACCGACGAGCGCAAGAAGACGATCGACTTCTCCGACAAATATTACAACACCCCGACAGCCATCATCGGACCGAAGGACCAGAAGTTCGGCGCTACCCCGGAAGATCTCAAGGGCAAGATCATCGGCGTGCAAGTTTCGACCGTGCATGCCGACTACGTCAAGAAGCACTTCACCGAAGCCGCGGAAATCAAGGAATATCAGACCCAGGACGAAGCCAATCAGGATCTTGCGGCCGGCCGTGTCGATGCCGTGCAGGCCGATTCCATCGCGCTCGATGCCTTCCTGAAATCGGATCAGGGCAAGCAATGCTGCGATCTCAAGGGCACGGTCGCGCCGGATCTGGCGATCCTCGGGCCCGGCGTCGGCGCCGGTGTCCGCAAGGAGGACACCGAGTTGAAGGAGAAGATCAACGCCGGCATCAAGGCGATCCGCGCCAACGGCAAATATGACGAGATTTCGAAGAAATACTTCGATTTCGACATCTATGGCGCCGACCCACAGTCGAATTGACGGCGTGCATCCCCGAGCGAACAACCACGCGGCGCAGCCAGCGCGCCGTGTGGCTTCGTCGAACTCTACCTATGCAAGCTTTCCGCTGACGGCATCGCCGGTGGTTTTGGCGCCAGCAATTCGGGGGCGACGCTGATCGACGCATTTCTTCCGGCCTCTGTGGCCCGCATCATCGAACTGCTTTCGCCGACGCCACCCGGTTGGGGCGGAACGCTTCTGGTCGGACTGCTTCCACTCGGTCGAGATCGCTGCCGGTGCGTTCGGTCTCGGCCTCGTCATCGGCATTTGCGGTGCGTATGGCAAGCTCTATGGCGGGCCTGTGGTGCGCGATCTGCTGGGAGTCTATACGACGATCGTCCGCGCCGTGCCGGAGCTAGTGCTGATCCTGCTGCTCTATTATGCCGGCACCGATTTGATCAACCAGTTGCTGACGGCAATGGGATATCAGCGCATCGATATCAGCGGGCTGGTGGCCGGCATTGCCGTGCTCGGCTTCGTCCAGGGCGCATATTCGACCGAGGTGATGCGCGGCGCGATCCTTGCCATCCCGCAGGGACAGATCGAAGCCGCGCGCGCCTATGGCATGTCTCCCGGCCTGCTGCTGCGACGCATCACGCTGCCGGCGATGCTGCCTTTCGCCATACCGGGCCTTGCCAATCTCTGGCTGATCGCCACCAAGGACACCGCCCTGCTGGCGGTCGTCGGCTTCTTCGAACTGACATTGGCGACGCGGCAAGCAGCGGGCGTAACCAAAGCCTATCTTACCTTCTTCCTCGCCGCGGGCGTGATCTATCTTCTGTTGACGCTGGTCTCCAATCTAATCATCGGCCGCATCGAGGTCTGGGCTCGGCGCGGCATGCCCTCGCTCAAGGAGGCGCGTTGATGGCTGTCGAAACGACCATCGTCAACGTAGCCGCCCGCACGTCGCTGTGGTTGCAGCCGCACCGCATCGTGCTGATTGTGACTGGACTGGCGCTGGTTCTCGCGGCCGCTTTTTTCATGCGCTGGGACTGGCTGCCGCAATATTACGAAATGGCGCTTGTCGGCCTCTGGCGTACGCTCTGGATCCTCGCCGTCACCTGCACACTGGGCTTCCTGCTCGCCGTGCCGCTCGGATTGGCGCAGGCTGCCGGCCCGTTCTGGCTCGCGGCGCCTGCAAAGGCCTTCTGCACCGTCATCAGGGGAACGCCACTGCTGCTGCAGCTCTGGCTGCTCTACTATGGGCTCGGCTCGCTGTTTCCACAGTACCCATGGGTACGCGAGTCCTGGATGTGGCCGTATCTCAGGCAAGCATGGCCCTATGGCGTCCTGGCGCTGACCTTGTCCTTCGCCGGTTACGAGGGGGAAGTCATGCGGGGTGCCTTCGCCGGCGTGCCGAAAGGACAGTTGGAAGCGGCGCGCGCCTTCGGCATGAGCCGCTGGAAGATCCTGCGGCGGATCTGGCTGCCACAAGCCTTCTACCGGGCGCTGCCGACGCTGACCGGCGAAACCGTGCTGCAACTGAAATCGACGCCGCTGGTGGCGACCATCAGCGTGATCGACATATTCGCCGTCTCGTCAAAGGTTCGGCAGAGCACTTTCCTCACCTATGAACCCTTGCTGCTCCTGGCGTTGATCTATATGGCGATCACCGGCATCCTGGTCTTCGCCCTCGGCAAGATCGAGGCGCGGATCCCGAACAAGATTGGCTGATAGGGGAGTAGGGGAGTAGGGGAGTAGGGGAGTAGGGGAGTAGGGGAGTAGGGTCAGCCACTATTCACATACACATTTCCATCCTATTCGCATTCACTGCTCACTATTCCCCTATTCCCCTATTCCCCTATTCCCTTACTCCCCTACTCCCCTAGGACCGCTACGATGCAACTCAGTCTCGACCAGGCGACAGGGCTGTGCCGGATGGCGGCGCTCGGCGCCGGCGCCAATGAGGAAGCGGCGCAGTCGCTTGCAGCCTCCGTGGTGGCGGCCGAGGCAGAAGGTCTGTCGACGGTCGGACTGTCGCATTTCATCGACTATCTCGAGGCGCTGGAGGCCGGCCGCATCGATGGCAAGGCCGAGCCGGTCATCACCAGGCCGGCTTTGGCGATCTATCTCTCCGACGCGCGCGGCGGTCTGGCGCATACCGGCTTCGACCGCACCATCGACGATCTCGCCAAGGCGGCGCGCCTGTTCGGCGTTGCCATCTTTTCGCAGAAGAACGCCTATACATGCGGCGCGCTCGGCTATTTCACAGGACGGCTGGCCGCGCAGGGGCTGGTGTCCTTCGCCGCGACCAATGGACCGGCCGTGCTTGCCGGCTCCGGCTCGGTCAAGCCGGTCTATTGCACCAACCCGATGTCCTTCGCTGCGCCCGCCGCCGACGGTGCGCCGCTGGTGATCGACCAGTCGTCGAGCGCCACCGCCTTTGTCAACATCCGCAAGGCGGCTGACGACGGCAAGAGAATTCCAGAAGGCTGGGCACTGGACGCGAGCGGCAACCCGACCACCGATCCGGCCGCCGCCATGAAAGGCGCGATGCTTGCATTCGGCGGCCAGCGTGGCGCCAACATCGCGCTGATGGTCGAAGTGCTGGCGGCGGGCCTGTCGGGCGCCAATTGGTCGCTCGATGCGCCGTGGTTCACCGACGGACCGGACAGTCCCGGAACCGGCCTCTTCGTGCTGGCCGTCGAGCCCAAGCTGCTCGATCCAAATTTCGAGAAGCGCATGAAAGATCAACTCGACCGGTTGCGCCGCCGCTACGGCGTGCATGTCCCCGGCCGTGCCCGGGCCGAAGCGGCGGAGAAGGCAGCGGCACGGGGCATAACGGCTCCGAAAGCCGTGGTGCAGCGCATCTCCGAATTCGCCGCCCGGTATTCTTCCTGAAGACGTCCACACCTTCGGATAGTTGATCGCGCGACAGCGGGCGTACTTGCCGGTTACGCCCAGGCTGCCTCGTCGAACCACGTTTCGGAAACAGCCGGAAACCCTCGCGTCGGCTGGGTTTTTCCGGGCCCTCCGCATCTGACCCGTAACATGCATTTCCCGGTCAACTTTTGTTCATTTGACTTTGACTGGGGTGGCGGCTGTTTGCGCGGAGCAGCAAAAGAGGAACCCTAATGGCCGCAAGCACCCACAATCCCAGCACCAATCTTGTCGTTCCGGCCCTTGGCAGCCTCTATGCGGCGCTGAACACCACCTCTGAAACCATCCTGCGCGCCGTGGCCGGCATCTTCCTCACCATCCACGGCTCTGGCAAGATCATCGACCCGCTCGGCGCCGCTGAGATGGTCGAAGGCCTCGGCTTCTATCCTGGCGCGTTCTGGTCGGTGCTGCTGGCCTGCACCGAGTTCTTCGGCGGCATTTTCATCGCCATCGGTCTCTTGACCCGCCCGGCCGCCTTCGCCGGAATGTTCGTGCTCCTAGTCACCGTCTGGTTCCACTGGGTCACCCTGGGAGAGGGCTTTTCGGGTGCCGAAAAATCGCTGCTGTGGGCGGCGATCCTGTTCTTCTTCGTCATCCGCGGCGGCAACCGCCAATCGGTCGACGCGCGCATCGGCAGGGCGTTCTGAACCGGCCGACACCGCGGCAAACGGCGACAAAGGATCGCCCTTTGCCTTCGGCGCGAAACGGATTATGAACGGCTTCAGCCAAGCCCAGCAGATCTGGAAAGCGCGCCGGAGCCAGCCATGACCGAAATCCTGCAGACCCCAAAGCTCGTCGTCGTGTTCGGCGGCTCCGGCTTTGTCGGCCGCCATGTGGTGCGGGCGCTGGCCCGGCGTGGCTATCGCATCAGGGTCGCCTGCCGCCGGCCCGATCTCGCCGGCCATCTGCAACCGCTTGGCAATGTCGGCCAGATCCAGCCGGTGCAGGCCAATATTCGCGTGCGCTGGTCGGTCGACCGCGCCGTGCAGGGCGCCGACCATGTCGTCAATTTGGTAGCCATCCTGCATGAGAGCGGCCGGCAGAAGTTCACGCCCGTCCACGAGTTCGGCGCACGCGCGGTCGCCGAAGCGGCGCGCGCCGTCGGCGCCGGGCTCACCCATATCTCGGCGCTGGGCACCGATCTGAACGCGCAATCCGAGTATGCGCGCACCAAGGCGCTCGGTGAAAAAGCGGTCCTGGAGACGATCGAGGATGCGGTCATCTTGCGGCCCTCGATCAATTTCGGCCCCGAGGACAGCTTCTTCAACCGCTTCGCCAGCATGGCGCGCTATTCGCCGGTCCTGCCTCTGATCGGCGGCGGGCGGACCAAATTCCAGCCGGTCTATGTCGGCGATGTCGCCGAAGCGGTGGCGCGCTCGGTCGACGGCAAAGTCCAGGGTGGCCGGATCTACGAGCTAGGCGGACCTCAGGTGCTCACCTTCAAGCAATGCATGCAGGAAATGCTTGCCATGATCGACCGCAAGCGGTTGCTGGTGTCGGTGCCGTGGTGGGTGGCGAACATGCAGGCTTCGATCCTCGGGCTTTTGCCCAATCCGTTGCTGACCAAGGATCAGGTCCTGCAGTTGCGCGGAGACAACATCGTCTCGGAAGCGGCCATCAGGGAAAACCGGACGCTCGCCGGTCTCGATATCCAGCCACAGTCGATCGGCAGCATCCTGCCGAGCTATCTCTGGCGCTACCGGCCCGCCGGCCAGTTCCAGCGCAAGACAGCGGAATAGCCGATCAGGCGGCTCAAAGGCGGCGCGTGACCTGCATCGGCAAGCCGCCCTGTGGTTGCGTCGTCAGTTTCTGCACCGGCCACGGTTTGGTTTCGGCAGTGGTATCAAAGCGGAAGCGCGACAGCATGATCGCCAGAGCGATGATCGCCTCCTGCATGGCAAAGCTGGCGCCGATGCAGACGCGAGGACCGGCGCCGAACGGCAAATACTGAAAACGGTCGATCTTCTCGCGATTTCCCGGATGGAAACGTTCGGGCATGAAGGCGTCGGGCCTGTCCCACAACTTGCGATGGCGGTGGACGACCCAGGGCATGACCAGCACCGCGGCACGCCTCGGTATGTAGAGGCCGTTCCAGGTTTCGGGCTCGATCGGCTCGCGGTTGATCGACGGCGCCGGCGGATAGAGCCTGAGCGCCTCGTCGAAGGCGGCGCGGGTGAACGGCATGGCGTCGAGCCACTTTGTCGGGTCGGGCTCGCGCGCCAGCACGGCGTCGATCTCGCGCTCGACCTTTTCGCGCTCCCAAGGCGCTTCGGCCAGGCAATAGAGCGTCCAGCCGAGCGCACGCGCCGTGGTCTCGTGACCGGCGCCGATGAAGGTGATGATGTTGTCCTCGACCTCGGCGCGCGTCAGCCCGTCCGGTCCCTCCGCCTTGAGCAAAAGCGTGAGGAAATCCTGCGGCACCTTGTCCGGATCGTGCTTGACCCGCTCTTCGCGCATCTTGACGGTGTCGGTGACGATCTTGCGGAAGTAGGCCATGGTTTTGCGGCCGCGGATGCGGGTCAGGCGCGGCAGCCAGTCTGGCGCCCGCAACAGGTCGAGCGGATCGACGCGGCCCATGGTTTCGAACAGCCGGTCGATCTCCTTGGCGAAGCTGCCCGGCTCACCCGATATCTCACCGGAAAACAGCGTCTCGGCCAGGATGTCAAAGGTAAGCAGCGTCATGTCGTGGGCGATGTCTGACGTGCCGCCGCCCTCGTAGCGGGTGACGAACTCCCGCGTACGCCTCAGCATCGGCTCGGCAAAACCGAAGATGTGGCGCGGCGTAAACACCGGCGCCATCGCCTTGCGTGAACGCCGCCAGACCTCACCCTCGGCGGTCAGCAGGCCGTCGCGCAGGATCGGCCGCAGGATCATCTGGCGCACCGTCGCCATCTTGTAGTTTTTGGCATTGTCGACCAGCACGTGGCGAATGAGGCCGGGATCGTTGGCGATGACCAGCGGCCCGCCGATGCCGGTCACCGAAATCCAAGGCTGGTTGTAGGTCGGCTCGCCCCACAGTTCGAGCGGATTGCGATAGACGATGCGGATCATCTCCAGCGTCGAAGGCGGCGACGTGCGCGGCTTCGGCGCCGGCGGGACAAAGGGGGCGGGCTGACTGTCCATGGCGTGCTCCGCTGGTGACCTCAATGTAGTGGCTGGCAAGCCAAGCGTCCATGTTGCTGAACGGCAAGGGCGAAGCGCCCGCTCTCCGGAAATGTCACCGGGGCACAGGAGAGTAGATGATCGTCGGGAACAGGTCGGCCCGCTTTTGTGCGGCCGCTCTGTTCCCAAAACCGGTTCCACTTTTGGGTCCGATGCCGTGGCCCGCCAGGCGTGCTCTTCTTCCATTCGGAAATGCTTGCAAACCTTGGAAAAACCGCCTTTTGCACCTATATCTGGGCCATCAAGGACGCGCGATTCGGAGCCGATTTTTTGCGCTGGATGTGCGGCATCAATCAGACAGGTTTTCATGAGCGATCAGATCGACAACGCCAACGGCGCTGAGGCCGAGTACGGCGCCGATTCCATCAAGGTTTTGAAGGGCTTGGACGCCGTCCGCAAGCGGCCCGGCATGTATATCGGCGATACCGACGACGGCTCGGGCCTGCATCACATGGTCTATGAGGTCGTCGACAACGCTATCGACGAGGCGCTGGCCGGCCATGCCGACCTCGTCACGGTGACGCTCAATCCCGACGGTTCGGTGACGGTCATCGACAACGGCCGCGGCATTCCGACCGATATCCACACCGGCGAAGGCATTTCGGCGGCCGAAGTGATCATGACGCAGCTGCATGCCGGCGGCAAGTTCGACCAGAACTCCTACAAGGTGTCTGGTGGCCTCCACGGCGTCGGCGTCTCCGTCGTCAACGCGCTGTCGGCTTGGCTGAAGCTGAAAATCCGCCGCAACGGCCAGATCTACGAGATGAGCTTCTCGCATGGCAATGCCGACGGACCGCTGAGGGTCACCGGCAGCTATGAGCAGCGCAAGGTTGCCGGCACCTATGAGGGGCGCAGCGGCAGCGAGATCACCTTCTTTCCGTCGACCGAGACCTTCACCATGGTCGAGTTCGACTTCGGCACGCTGGAGCACCGGCTGCGCGAACTCGCCTTCCTGAATTCCGGCGTGCGCATCATTTTGACCGATGCCCGCCATGCCGACGTCGTGCGCCATGAACTGCATTATGATGGCGGGCTCGAGGAGTTCGTCAGATATCTCGACCGCGTCAAGAAGCCGCTGATCGACAAGCCGATTGCTATCAAGGCCGAGCGCGACGGTATCACCGTCGAAGTCGCCATGTGGTGGAACGACAGCTACCACGAGAACGTGCTGGCCTTCACCAACAACATTCCGCAGCGCGACGGCGGCACGCATCTTGCCGGTTTCCGCGGCGCGCTGACGCGCCAGATTACCGGCTATGGCGAATCCACGGGCCTCACCAAAAAGGAGAAGGTGGCGCTGATCGGCGACGATTGCCGCGAAGGGCTGACGGCCGTGCTGTCGGTCAAGGTTCCCGACCCGAAATTCTCCTCGCAGACCAAGGACAAGCTGGTCTCGTCCGAAGTCCGTCCGGTGGTGGAAGGGCTCGTCAACGAGGCGCTCGGCACCTGGCTCGAAGAGCACCCGACCGAGGGCAAGGTGGTCATCGAGAAGGTCATCCAGGCGGCAGCGGCGCGCGAAGCCGCGCGCAAGGCGCGCGACATCACCCGCAAGAGCTCGCTCGGCGTCACTTCGCTGCCCGGCAAGCTGGCCGACTGCCAGGAACGCGACCCGGCGAAGTCCGAAATCTTCATCGTCGAGGGCGACAGCGCCGGCGGCTCGGCCAAGGGCGGCCGTTCGCGCCAGAACCAGGCCATTCTTCCGCTGCGCGGCAAGATCCTCAACGTCGAGCGGGCCCGGTTCGACCGTATGCTCGGCTCCGACATGATCGGCACGCTGATCACCGCGCTCGGCACCTCGATCGGCAAGGACGAGTTCAACGCAGACAAATTGCGCTACCACAAGATCATCCTGATGACCGACGCCGACGTCGACGGCGCCCACATCCGCACCTTGCTGCTGACCTTCTTCTTCCGGCAGATGCCGGAGCTGATCGAGCGCGGGCATCTCTACATCGCCCAGCCGCCGCTCTACAAGGTGACCCGCGGCAAGAGCTCGCAATACATCAAGGACGAAAGCGCTTTCGAGGAATTCCTGATCGGCTCAGGGCTGGAAGAGGCGTCGCTTGCGCTCAGCACCGGCGAGGTGCGGGCCGGGCAGGACCTGCGCAGCGCCATCGACGATGCGCTGGCGGTGCGTCAGCTCATCAACGGACTGCACACCCGCTATAACAGGGGCGTGGTCGAGCAGGCGGCGATCGCCGGCGCGCTCAATCCGGACGTCTTCGTCGATCTCGGCCGGGCCAACGCCATGGCCGAGCGTGTCGCCCGGCGCCTCGACATCATCGCCGAGGACACCGAACGCGGCTGGACCGGCCGCATGTCGACCTCAAATGAAGGGGTCGGCGGCTATGTGTTCGAGCGCACTGTGCGCAGCGTCAAGGAGTTCGCGCATCTCGATCTGGCGCTGATCAATTCGGCCGATGCCCGCCAACTCGACCGCTATGCGCCGCGCCTCGCAGAAGTCTATGGCGAGCCGCCGGTGCTGCGCCGCAAGGATGTGTCCGAAACCATCTCGGGACCGCTGGCGCTGCTCAATGCCGTGTTTGCCACCGGCCGCAAGGGCCTGACCATGCAGCGCTACAAGGGCCTCGGCGAAATGAACGCCGAGCAGCTCTGGGAGACCACGCTCGACCCGAATGTGCGCTCGCTTTTACAAGTCAAGGTCAATGACGCCACCGATGCGGACAGTCTGTTCTCGCGGCTGATGGGCGACGAAGTCGAGCCCAGGCGCGAGTTCATCCAGGAAAACGCGCTATCGGTCGCCAACCTGGATATTTAAAGCCCAAGCAGCTGCTCAGCTTCGAACACTTAAGGTATTGGTAGGCCCAGGCCCACCAACGATCCCTGCTGCGTCGCAACAAAGGATCATGAGGGCCGGTCGGAACGGAAGAGCATCCAAGGCATTGTAATCGATCACAATCGCCGCAGGAGGCACTCATGGGACGTGGCATTTTGCTCTGGCTTCTCGGAGTCCCGATTCCGATCATTATTCTCATCATGCTTTTCGCACGTTAGGGGGCTGACATGCAGTCAACCCTAACGGCTGTCGACGTTTCCGCACCGACGGAATCCTCTTCTACCGCTGTCAGCTGGGGGCCAATCGTGGCCGGCGCCTTTGCTGCCTCGACGCTAACATTGATCCTGATGCTGCTCGGCTCCGGGCTCGGGCTGACGATGGTTTCGCCGTGGTCCGGCTTGAGCACCTCAGTCACAACTTTCGCGGCCTCCACGGCTGCGTGGCTGATCATCGTGCAGTGGCTGTCGTCGGCCGTAGGCGGTTATCTTGCCGGGCGCCTACGCACCAAATGGGTCGGCGTCCACACCGATGAGGTCTTTTTCCGCGATACCGCACACGGCTTTCTCGCCTGGGCGCTTGCAACGTTGCTTGTCGCCGGTGTGCTCGGCTCGGCGCTTTCCGCAGCTGTCGGAACCGGCGTCCACGCCGCTTCGACAGTCGCGTCGGGCGCGGCAATGGGCGCTTCGGCAGGTGCTACCGCAAACGCCGGAGGCGCCGCGACCGACAACGCAACGTCGTACTTCGTCGATGCGTTGTTCCGCCCGGCCGATGCGGCCAGGCTTGCTGCCGCCAACCCGGAGAGCGATGCGGCGGCGACGGCGCAGGCCTCGCGCATTTTGATCGCGAGCGCAGCAGCAGGGGAAGTGTCAGCCGACGACAAGACCTATCTGTCGCAGTTGGTAGCCGCCCGCACCGGGCTGTCGGAACCCGATGCCAGGGCCCGTGTCGATGCCGTGCTTGCCAGGGTCGAAGAGGCGAAGGTCCAGGCCCAGCAGGCTGCCGATACCGCCAGGAAAGCCGGTGCCACCTTCGCGCTGCTTGGCGCTCTGTCCCTGGTCGTCGGCGCTTTCATCGCAAGCGCCGCGGCAGCACTTGGGGGCAGGCAGCGCGACGACGAGGAGGCGGTCTTCCTGACCGACCGTTGATCGGTGCTTGAGGGTTCTATCGACGCCGAGACTTTCCCCGGCATCGACCGGTTGTTTTGACGACGTCATCGCCATGAACTGCGCGCTGAATTCGCTCAAACGAGCGTGCCCTATCTTCCGGCAGAAGTCGTCGGTGCCGGCTGGCTTGGCTCCAGTTTGCGGCCGAGATCGACGGCGTCACGCAGCACGTCGATATGCGAGCGCGGCGGGGTGCCGGCGGCAGGCTGCTGGTCCTCCACACCGAATCCAGGATTTTTTTGCCCAGGTGCGGGTGGCACACCGTTACCGTTACCTGTCTTTGGCTCAACCTATTCAGGTTGGGCTGAGCGTCCCCCGATACGCCACGATCAGGCCGATCAACGGCATCGAAATTTCCACATCAAAGCAGAATTGCCCGTCCCGTTCCGTTTCGAAGCTCGAGCCTTTGGGAACGAGGAAGCCGGGCATTGGAATACCCAGCAGCGACCATCGTCTCGGAACCAGGGTCAGACGATCGCCGTCCACCACCAGAGCCAACGCGAAGGACGCGATCCCAAACCGTTCCACCAGAAGATGCTGGTCCCTCCCAGTGCCGGCCGACTGAATCGAAGAAAACCACTTGCCGTCGAAATTACGGATCCAGTGTTCAGAGCGGTTCTCGGGCGAAAAGGTCACCGTGACCGGCACCCGTGGCGCAGCTTTCGGGAAGCCGACAAGCGCCGCCACGAACGCGGCCGCCGGGCGGCGACCGCGTCGTACCTCGGCGAAGCCCGTCCATTGGCGGGTGGCGGTGCTGCCATGCAGATCCTGAAGTCGCGGAGCAAGTGAGGAGAAAGCGGATCCGAGAATCCCGCAGTACAGGGGCGCAACGATCTCGTGTCCCCGAAACCCGGTGAATATCTTCCGGCTTTGGAACAGCGCCTCATAGTCGGCAAGCTCAAGGGCGCGGACCCCGGACCGTGCTCCGGCCTCCGGACGAATGCCCGTCAGCAATTTGCGGATGATCGCTTCGATGGCCATCGATGGAATGTATGGCCCGTCATCCCCTTCGGCCAAAAGATGCCAGCTCCGTTCGGCGTCCTGCCCATCCGTGGTGCCGTACGCGCTGACGAACATACCGCCGCGATGCTCGCCAAAACGCATTCGGTTGAGCACCGCGTAGAAGAGACGCGAGAAAGGTTCCAGCGACGAGAGCCTGAGCCTCGCGCGCGCCTTCGCCAGGAGGTTGAGTGTCCGGTGCAAGATTTCCGGGACTGGCCCGGCTCCCATCCAGATATCGGTCATTGAGGGATGCTCGGGCGGAATGATCTGCAAGTCCGGCACGTCCACCAGCGAGAAACGGATGTTCCGGAGCGGCAGCCGGCCCGGCATCGCGATGGTGAAGCGCATGCTTTCAGCCAGACCGATGCCATGCGATTGCACCCCATGTCGTCGCAGCTTCACCGGAGCGCCGGCATAGCTCACCACCGCACGCATGACGTTGAGGCCGATTCCGGCATAGGGCGAAGGGGCGATGCCGCCTTTCACAGAGACGATGTCCATCGTCTTCGCCATCTCGCGCAGGACGGCGGCGGTCAGTACAGGAAAGCTGCTGATTCCCGATAGAATGAATATGCCTGCGTCCTTTGCTTGCGCGTCGAACTGAGGCACGCCGAACACAAAGTCGGCGGCGTCGGCAAAGTCGAGATAGTCGATGCCAGCGTCGATGCAGGCCGAAATCACACGATAGCGATTGGTCCCATAATCTTGGAACGGCCCGGAGGCGTCGACGACGAGATTGGGCCGTTGCGCGCGCAGGCCGGCCACAATTTCTGCGCGATCAAGCGCAAGCGGCCGAACCCGGGCCTGCCCTCTGTAGCGCGCGCAGAACGCCTCGGCGCGAGAGAAGTCGCGGCCGCAGATGATGAGTTCAATCTCCGCTATGTCGGATAGAAGCTCCGCCAGGCGCCCGCCGAAAACGCCGTATCCGCCCAGGATCAGGATTCTCATGCGTGCTGCGCTCTCTTGGCTCACAGAAGTCTGTCTCCATGTTCCGGCGGTATTGGCATGCTCCGGCGCGCCAATCCGCTTTGTGCTTCGGGTCGCTCCAGTTTGCGGCCGAGATCGACGGCGTCACGCAGCACGCCGATATGCGAGCGCGGCGGGGTGCCGGCGGCTGCCGCGACCTCGACGCCGGTCGCCTTCAGCGACCAGTAGAGCCTGTGGGTGAAGATGCGGCCAAGCGAACTGCGCAGCTCGACCTGAATGTTCTCCACGCCGGGGCCGAAATTTTCCGCCATCGGCCCTGAGATCGGGTCGCCGGTCAGCCAGCCATTGCCCCTGTCGAAGATGTTGGTCCAGCGCGTCGCGGCAAACACCGCACCATGATGCACCGCCCGCTGCGGCTTGCCCGAACGGCTGCGCCCTTCCTGATAGAGGACGGTTCCACCGGCCGCCGTCTCGGCGATCGGCGGACATGCCGAGAACAGCCGCTCAGCGATGCCGCGCCTGAATTCGGCGAGATTGTAGGTCACCAGAAATTCGCTGTGGGTCAGCGGACTGCCGAGCGTGACGAAATCGCTGATCTTCCAAGGCAATGGATGATCGGCGTCGCCGGCGCGGAGGTGGCGGTAGAGCTCCCATTGGGCGCGCCGGAATCCGGCAAAATCATCCAATTTGTCTGGCCACGCAGAACCATCTGACTTGAGCGTAGCTTTGTCGACGGCGCGGATCGCTTTCAGTCTCGCCTTGTCGCGGAGGGCTTCCAGCTTTCGTGGCCTGAAATCGGCCCACAATATCTGCAGCAGATCATAGGCGATGATTGACCCCAGGCTGTGCGAGACCAGCACGATGCGGTCGTAGCCGTCGTCCAGCATGAGGCGCCTCAACAGTGTCAGGCCACGGTCGCGGACAAGCGCGCGCTTCTCGACCGTTGCCGCTTCAGCCCGCACATAGGCGGCCACATCACCGAAATAGGGAAGACCGAACCGGTCCACCGACCAGACGACGAACGAGGCCAGGATCGTGACGAGCATGCCCGTGGTCCAGTAAATATGCCCTCGCAAGGTCGAGGTCGCGAGCACGAACGCCGCGCCCAGGACTGCTATGACGGCCAGAAGGGTGACGACATAGAGCCCGCGGGCGTCGCGCGGAATGTCGGCGGGCTTGCGCCAGAGCAAATTCGTCACCCAGGCGGCAAGCCGGCCCCGCGTCGTGCCTTGCGTGATGTCGGCCCAGTAAAGCTCGTAGAAATCAGTGCGGCGGCCATCGACATCATAAGGGGTGGTGATCCGGCGAAGTTCGTGCGAGTTCGTCCGGCTGTCAGGCGTGATCCAGCTCTGGTTGATCTTCTCGCCGCCTGGGTTGGCCGGATCCGCGACTTGGGCATAAAACGGCGCGCGGGCGGGATCATGGCTCCAAACAGCCTGAACAAATTCCCTCAGCGTGCCCATCGGTCGCTGTTCGCCCATGCCATGCACGATGACCACGGCCTGGCTGAGCTTGCGCGGCGCCTTTCCGGGAGCCGGCGGGTTGGCCTTCGCGGGCGAGCCGGTCTTGGTCGGCGAAGCGACAGGCTGGGGGCCAGACACCGGTGCCTCCGTTGGTGACAAATCCCGTCCATCGGAACAGAACTTGCCCATCGTAGTGCCGAATCCAAAGCAAGTGCAAAAAGCGTCGCAAATATCTGTCGCAAATCGCCGACTTTTTGCGCGTGGGTTTTGCGACAGGAATTTGTTGAAGAGTTCAACGCTGGCGATTTTGTCGCGAAACTTAGGACTGTGACTTCCGGCGCCGTTTGTCGCGCCGCCATGAAGCATCGGCAAGCCGACGTTGCCGACAGCCGCCTGATCCGCTACTCCGTCCTCCCGGGCAGCACGTCGTTCAATCCCGCAAGTCAGGCATAGCGCCTGCTTCACAGCCAGTACGAAAGAGAACACATATGCCTCATAACCCCACCTCCGCCAGCCACGCGGCTTCAAGCGCGCCGCGCATCCGCGACTGGTCGCTGTCCTGGCAGATCGGGGCGGTCGTCGTGGGAACCGTATTTCTGGCGCTGGCGTCTTACATCGAAGTGCCTATGGTTCCGGTGCCCGTGACCATGCAGACCTTTGCGGTCACCCTGATCGGTGCGGTCTACGGCTGGAGACTCGGCGCGGCCACGATCGTTGCATGGTTGGTCGAAGGCGCGATCGGGTTGCCGGTTCTATCTGGGGGCGCTGCCGGTGCGCATCACTTTGTCGGCCCGACCGCCGGATACCTCTTTGCCTTCCCCGTGGTCGGCGCGCTCACCGGATGGCTGGCGGAGCGCGGCTGGAACGGCAACCGCCCCTGGCTGGCGTTCGTCTCCATGCTCCTGGGAAACGCGCTTTGCCTCGTGCTGGGCGCAGCATGGCTTTCCATCGCCATTGGCATCGAACAGGCAATTGTCCACGGCGTCACGCCGTTCCTGATCGGCGGGGCGCTCAAGTCGGCATTGGCCGCGATGACGCTCAAGCTCATGACACGCGCGCAAGAATGACCATCCGGCTGCGGCCGCACCATCTCCTTTGCCTGCTGACTTACGCAGGCAAGGGTTACAGCGCTGCGTTCGTCGCCAATTTCGACGCGATCGCGGCTCGGCTGTCCGCAAGCGAAGACATCCTGATCGTCTCCGGGCCTGACGATATTTGCGCGCCCCTGCTCGGAGAGGCGGAGCCGCACTGTCTTCGCGACAGCGTGACGGAGCGCGATCGTCAGGCGGCGGCCAGCGTTGGCACGCTTCTGGGGTACTCGATTGCCGAGGACATGGAACTTCAGATCCATCCCTCGCTGCTACGAAGTATGCGCGATGCGTTCTCTTCGGGCCGCACCCGGGGTGCTTGCGGCGGGTGCGAATGGTTTGACCTTTGCAGTTCAATCGCCGCTTCAGACTATAGAACGGCGGCGCTCCGGTGAAGGCGACGCTCGCAGCGGGATCTTAGGCGGAACCGGGTTTCTGGTTCGAGCAGCTAGCGATGTGTGGGGGTCGCCAACCCGGATCAGTGATCCATGGCCTTGACGATTTCTTCGGTCATCTTCTTGGCGTCGCCGAGCAGCATCATGGTGCCGTCCTTGTAGAACAGCGTGTTGTCGATGCCGGCATAGCCGGAGCCGAGCGAGCGCTTGACGAACAGACAGGTGCGAGCCTTGTCGACATCGAGGATCGGCATGCCGTAGATCGGCGACGATTTGTCGTCGCGGGCGGACGGGTTGGTGACGTCGTTGGCGCCGATGACATAGGCGACGTCGGCCTGCGCGAATTCGGAGTTGATGTCCTCGAGCTCGAACACTTCGTCGTAAGGCACGTTGGCTTCGGCCAGGAGCACGTTCATGTGGCCGGGCATGCGGCCGGCGACCGGATGAATGGCGTACTTCACGTCGACGCCATTGGCCTTGAGCTTGTCGGCCATCTCACGCAGCGCGTGCTGCGCTTGGGCGACCGCCATGCCGTAACCAGGCACGATGACGACCTTCTGCGCGTTCATCATCAGATAGGCGGCATCGTCGGCCGAACCCTGCTTGACCGTGCGCTCGATGCCGTCGTCGGCAGTGGCGGACGTCTCGCCGCCGAAGCCGCCGAGGATGACCGAGATGAACGACCGGTTCATGCCCTTGCACATGATGTAGGACAGGATCGCGCCGGACGAGCCGACCAGCGCGCCGGTGATGATCAGCGCCAGATTGCCGAGCGTGAAGCCGAGTGCCGCAGCCGCCCAGCCTGAATAGGAATTCAGCATCGAGACGACCACCGGCATGTCGGCGCCGCCGATCGGGATGATGAGCAGGACGCCAAGGACAAGCGATGCCGCCACGATCAGCCAGAACACCAGCTTGGACTCAGTGGTGACGAGCAGCACGATCAGCACGACCAGCCCGATGCCGAGGGCGGCGTTGATGAAGTGGCGGCCGCCGATCATGATCGGCTTGCCCGACATGCGGCCGTCGAGCTTGAGGAAAGCGATGACCGAGCCGGTGAAGGTGATGGCGCCGATGGCGACGCCGAGGCTCATCTCGATCAGCGCCTGGGCGTGGATGTCGGCGACCGTGCCGATGTCAAAACTTTCCGGCGCATAGACGGCGGCAGCCGCCACCATGACGGCGGCAAGCCCAACCAGCGAATGGAAGGCGGCGACCAGCTGCGGCATCGAGGTCATGGCGATGCGCCGTGCAGTGACCGCGCCGACCGAGCCGCCGATCAAAAGACCGAGCACGATGAGGCCGAAGCCTCCGGCCGAAGGGGTCGCCAGCGCCAGCGTGGTGACAATGGCGATGCCCATGCCGATCATGCCGTACATGTTGCCCTGGCGGCTGGTGGTCGGGTGCGACAGGCCGCGCAATGCCAGGATGAACAGGATGCCGGAGACCAGATAGAGGAAGGAGGCGAAGTTGGCGTTCATGGCGCTCTACTTGTCCTTCTTCTTGTACATCGCCAGCATGCGCTGGGTGACGAGAAAGCCGCCGAAGATATTGACCGAGACCAGCATCAGCGCAACGAAACCGAAGCCGGTGGCGATGCCGGACGCCGAGATGCCGACGGCAAGCAGCGCGCCGACGACGATGACCGAGGAAATGGCGTTGGTGACGGCCATCAGCGGCGTGTGCAGCGCCGGCGTGACCGACCAGACGACGTAATAGCCGACAAAGATCGCCAGCACGAAAATGGCGAAGCGGAAGACGAACGGATCGATCGCCCCGCCGGACAGCGCGTGCGCGGCGTCGCCCGCCGCATCGGTGCCGCCTGGAGCTGTGGCCAGATCCTGCACAGCGAGCCGGACGGCGGCGGTAGCCTGGTCGAGCTGGTCGAGGGCTTTCTGCAAGGTCTGGTCCATCACGCGATCCCTTTCGACTTATTAGCGGGCGATTTGGGTGCGGCAGCTTTCCTGGATGCGGCAGCTTCCTTTGGCAGGGCTGGATTTTTTGCCGCGGCGGGCTTCGCAGGCTCGGTCGAGGCGATCATCACCGCCGGCTTGCCGGCGAAGGCCGGATGCACGACCTGGCCGCCATCGGTCAGCATCGTCGCCTTGGCCAATTCGTCGTCGCGGTTGATGGCAAGCGTCTTGGTGGTCTTGTCGACCAGCGTCTCGAGGAACGCAAACAGGTTCCTGGCATAGAGCAGCGAGGCGGAGGCAGCGACGCGGCCCGGCACGTTGAGATGGCCGACGATTTTCACGCCGTTGGCCGTGGTCACCACCTGCCCGGGCACGGCGCCCTCGACATTGCCGCCGCGCTCGACCGCCAGGTCGACGATCACCGAGCCCGGCTTCATCGAGGCGACCATCGCGGCCGAAACGAGCTTCGGCGCCGGACGGCCCGGAATCAGCGCAGTGGTGATGACAATGTCCTGCTTGGCGATGTGCTCGGCAGTCAGCGCGGCTTGCTTGGCCTGGTATTCCCTAGACATTTCCTTGGCGTAGCCGCCAGCCGTCTCGGCCGCCTTGAACTCCTCATCCTCGACCGCCAGGAACTTTGCCCCCAGCGAGGCGACCTGTTCCTTGGCGGCGGGACGCACGTCGGTGGCGGTGACCACGGCACCGAGACGACGCGCAGTAGCGATCGCCTGCAGGCCGGCGACGCCGACGCCCATGACGAAAGCTTTCGCCGCCGGCACCGTGCCCGCCGCCGTCATCATCATCGGCAGCGCCCGGTCATATTCGGCAGCCGCGTCGATCACCGCCTGATAGCCGGCGAGGTTGGCCTGGCTGGACAGGACATCCATCGATTGGGCGCGCGTGATGCGCGGCATGAACTCCATCGAGAAGGCGGTGACGCCGGCCCTTGCCAGAGCATCGACGGCAGCATCGTTGCCATAGGGATCGATGATGGCGATGACGGCACTGCCCGGGCGATAGGCCTTCAGCTCCGCCTCATCAGGCCGGCGCACCTTCAGCACCACATCGGCCTTGGCGACATCGCCGGCCTTACCGATCGCAGCGCCGGCCTTGGCGAACTCCTCGTCGGGAATGCGCGATGCCGTGCCGGCGCCGCTTTCGACGATGACGTCAAACCCCAGCCCCGCCAGCCGCTTCACCGTGTCGGGCGAGGCAGCAACGCGCGGCTCGTTCGCATCGAGCTCACGAGGGATGAAAACCGTCTGTCCCACCGCATGATCCTTTCGGCTGGAACCTGTCTGCGCAGGACGCCGACCGAACTTCCGGCGATGTCGCGGGCAAGGGGGTTTTGAAGAATTTACCGGAGAATGAAAGCGCCGACGGCGAGGATCAGAACGAACAGGACAAAGCCCGAGAAGAAGCCGCCCGCAAAGAAGCCGAAAGCCATTGCCAGAAGCACGGCGGCGCAAAACAGCGACCCGTATTTGGCGAGCATGAGAAAGCCGGCATAGGTGCGGTCGTGCTCGGCATAGTCCATCTTCGCGCCTAGTTCGACAGGACCGGTCGGCGAGTGATCAGCCATAGGAATACCCCTTCGAAGACATCTTTCAGGCACATAGCGAAAAGCCAGGCCGAGGGCAATGGCGCTATTGCCGCATCGCTGGAGACAACAGCCTCAAAAGAAAATTGGAGCCGCCAGATGCAGGATGTCGTTTCGGAGGCGCTCGCGGCTGCCGCCCTCGCGCTTGCTTTCCAGCTAACGCGCCGCGCCTGCCGACATTTTCAGCCGGCGAGTTGCGGAAACAGCCCAAGCAGGCCGACGACGATCAGGTAGAGCGCGACGATGTAGTTGAGGAGTCGCGGCATCACCAGGATCAGCACGCCGGCAATCAGCGAGATCAACGGAGTGAGCGCGAGCGTGGGAATGGTCATGTCGGGTTCCTTTCGGTAGAATTTCCGCCGAAGCGATGCAGATTGACATCGTCCGCGCACCACCGGCGCGCCTCCCAGAACGCCGAAGCGGCCTGAAAGCTCCAGCCGCGCTCTCAATTTGCCAATTGTCAGGCGGCTTCGCGGTAGTATTTGGCGGTCGGCAGAATGGTCAGCGGCGCGAGTTCACCGGCACTGGGTGTCTCAAACAGCATGCGCTGCTCCATCGGCGTCGACCGAAAGAATGGGAAACGCTGGAGTACCCGCTCCAAATTGATCTCGTAGTTCGCGTCATAGAGTACCACGGGAACGGTGAATGGAGGATAGTCTCTCGGTTGCCCCACCTGCACGGCACCGAAAGTCCGCTGGTAGAAAGCCGTGTGTTCCTTGCGGATCACGCCGAGACACGCCGTCACCTGGAAGTGGACGCTGGCAATTAGTGCTAGCCGCAACGTAACGTAAGGCAGGGCACGATGCATCGATATGAAGTCCGGGTCGGCTGCCAAGAGCGTCGGATTGACGAAGGATTCGCCGCGAAGCAGCCGCGGATGAAGCAGGTCGCCAAATCTGGTCATTGCTGGCGCGTAAGGTTCGCTCGGTGTCAGATGATGAATACGGAGCGTACACACAAGGGAATTGTCGACGAAGACACCAAAGCGATAACAGTTCGGCGTGTCGTCGAGCGCATCCATCATCATCTGGTCGCTGGATTCAGGCAGAAAGCCGTTCAGCCGGTAAGCCTTGTAGCGAAGCCGGTAAATCGCCTCCATGTCTTCACCGCTTTCGCAGCGCCTGTATTCCACGCGCTCAAGAAGGGTCGAAACATTGCGCGAGAAGGAAGACATCCCGCTGAGGTCGGTCGGTCGGTCATCCACATGAACAACCCCATCGGATACCGCCACAATACAATTCCCTTCTGCCATCTTCCCTGAAAACCTATCGTGTGCGGTCGTGGCATAAAAGATGGAAATCCAATCGAAGTCGTTTACCTAATATTAACCTTAACTTGCCGCCGCGGCACGTCTGGTCAAGTTGGTCGAAAATGAAGCGCGGAAATCAGCTAAGCGCACGTTTGCCCGCCGGCTTTTTATCGATGGCGAATGGCCAGACCGTGGTAGCCATCGTTCCGATGCCGGACGCTGTCAGCGCTGAACCAAACAAAAAGCCCTGGACCATATCCGGTTTGATAGAATGCGTCAGAATGTTGAGCTGCTCGTATGTCTCAACGCCCTCGATAGTCACGTTGAGACCGAGAACTCTGATCAGTTCGACCACGCCCTTCAACAGCGCGAGCGAACTCGGGTTGTGGGTGACGTCCATCAGGAACGAGCGGTCAATCTTGACCTTGTCGAGCGGCAGCTTGTGGAGATAGCTCAAGCTCGAATAGCCCGTGCCGAAGTCGTCTAGCGCAATGCGCACGCCAAGCCGTTTCAACTCCTCGATATACTGACGCGTCAGCGATTTGTCGTCGAGAAGCGCGGTCTCGGTGACTTCGATTTCCAAGCGGCCAGCGGCGAGGCCGGAGTTGGCGAGCGCATCACGGACTTTCTGGACGATGCCACTGCTGCGGAAATCCTTGGCCGAAAGGTTGACCGAGACGCTGGTCGGATCGGGCCATTTGACGCATTCGGCACATGCCGCCTGCAGGACAAATGTGCTGATCTCGGAAATGATGCCCATTTCTTCGGCCAGCGGAATGAAGATGCTGGGCGAGATCGATCCGAGATCGGGGTGATCCCAACGACACAGCGCCTCGCAACTGGCGATCCGCATCGTGCTCATCGCGACGATCGGCTGATAGACCACCCGCAGCGCCTTGCTTTCCACTGCGGTGCGCAGATCCGCCTTCATCAGCTGACGATCGCGAAATGCCGCATCCATCGAGGCCTGGAACAACCGCCAAGTGTTCTTGCCGAGTTCCTTGGCCTTGTAGAGCGCCAGGTCCGCCTTGACGATCATGGCGTCGACATCGGTGTCCCTGACCCGCGAAAGCACCGCGCCACCGCTGGCCTGGATGCGCAGCCCATGGCCGGCGACGTCGACCTCGCCCTGCAGTTCATCGAAAATCCCGTCGATTTGGCTGGTCAGGTGGCTCTCATCCTCAACGCGATCGAAAAAGATCATGAACTCGTCGCCGCCGAAACGGCTGACGGTGACGCCTGGTCCGGCGATCGCTGCCAGTCGCTCCGCGACGGCGTAGATCAATCCGTCGCCGACCGGGTGGCCAAGCGTGTCGTTGACGTTCTTGAAGTCGTCGAGGTCGAGCACGGCGAGCCCGCAGAGACGCTCGAGATCGCCGGATGCCATCGCCTCTCCGATCAACTCCTGGAAATAGGCGCGGTTGGGCAGGCCGGTGAGGCTGTCGTAGCGCGCCATGAAGCGGATCTTGCTTTCTGCCTCGACGCGGGCCGTCACATCCTCGAAGGTGATGACGCCCAGTTCCTGGCTGCCCTCACGCGCCGAGAACTCATAGTGCTGCCCGTTCGCGAGCGACACGAGAACCTTGCGGTCGCGGCCCTCGCGCAGGGCGCGCGTGAGCTGGGCCTCGATGTAGCGGCAGTCCTTCGGCGCCAACATGCCGCCGGCAACGCCGCGCATCAGCAGGCCGTGGATCGATCGCCCGAGCAGCGCGTCCGGCGACTTGAGCGACATCAGATGCGCGGCTTCGGCATTGGCCACCACCACCCGGCCATCAGGGCCGAGCATGACAAGCCCGTGCGACATGGTGTTCAGCGCCCGATTGAAGCGCTGGGCGAGGCGGTTCGCCTTCTTCTCTTCGCTGATTGCTGTAAATAGCACCTTTCGCACAAGATGCGCCATCTTGTTGATGGTGAACATGAAGGGGATGACGAAGAGGCCCAAAATGACATTGTACACGTCGCCCTTCAGCATCAGGCCGACCGCAATCGGCGCGACCACGGACACGGACAGGATGGCGACCATCTTTCGGGAGCCGAAATTGCGGCCGGCGATGGTGATGGTGCTTGCCAACACCAGCGACACCGCTGCAATCTCGCCAAACAGGTCCGGAACCACGTAGAGGCATACGAACGCGAAAAGTCCGACCGCGGACCCATGAATCGTCCCGGCAACAATGTAGTAGCGTTCCCAGGCAAGCGCGGATTCGTAGGTGACGATGGTGTCGGGACTGACCCTCCGGATCGCAAGATAACGGCCGATGCTAGCGGCAACCATCAGGATGGCGAGAGCGAGATAGATTGCCGCAGACGTTTTCCAATACACGAGCAAGGCCATAGCGCCTTGCGTGAAGGCGCCAACGAGCAAGATGCCCGCGTCGCGAAACAGCGAGCGAACGAAGCCAACGTATACGTCCTCGGATATGTCGTCGGGTCGATCTATGTTCATGACCTGCGGTGTCGCGCGAACCGCAGTCATGTCATAACCGCATTAAGAAAGGTTTAGAGGGGCCATCTCGGGCCTGCGTCAAGCCTGTTGAGTTTCTTCAGATAAGGCATTCACTCGGCGGCCTGGAGTTCCGGCCGAGCCGGTGTCTTCGCCAGGCGATCGAGCAGCCTCAAGCGCTCGCCAGCGGCCTTTTCGGCGCTGGCCTGCCTGACGTGACCATAGCCGCGAATGAGCGCCGGCACCGAGGCAAGCGCTGCCGCGGCCTCGACCTTGCCTGGCGCCAGCGCGCCGGCGACAAGCTCCAGGTCGGCCTCGTACTGCGCAAGAAGCTGCCGTTCCATACGCCTTTCGGAGCTGTAGCCGAACACATCAAAGACCGTGCCGCGCAAGCCTTTCATCGCTGCCAGCAGGCGGAACCCCTTCATCATCCAGGGACCGAAGCTCGACTTCCTCGGCTTGCCGTCCTTGCCGCGCCTGGCCATGATCGGCGGCGCGAGATGGAATTCGAGTTTGTCGTAGCTCTGGAACTGCTTGCCCAGTTCAGCGGCAAAGGAGCCATCGGTGTAGAGCCTTGCCACCTCGTATTCGTCCTTGATCGCCATCAGCTTGAACAGGTTCCTCGCGGCGGCCTCGGTCACATCAGTCGAACCGGGCGCCACGCTGGCTTCGGCCTTGCGCAGCACGGCCACTTTGGCGGCATAGCGCTTGCCATAGGCGGCGTTCTGATAGGCGGTGAGGAAGGCGACGCGGCGGGCGATGACGTCATCGAGCGTCTCGGCGACAGCGGTGTTCTGTGCAGCCGTGCCCGGCTGGACGACGAGGGCGCGCACGAAATCCGGCTGGTGGGCGGCGCGGCGGCCCCAGCGGAAGGCTGAGACGTTCATCGCCACCGACTGGCCGTTGAGCTCGATCGCCTTTTCGACTGCCTCGGCAGACAGCGGCAAGCCGCCATGCTGAAAGGCGAAGCCGAGCATGAACATGTTGGCGCCGAGCGAGCTGCCGAACAGCGCGGTGGCGGTGCGGGTGGCATCGAAAAAATGCGCCTTGTCGTCGCCGGCGGCAGTGCGGATCGCCTTTTTCAGCCGCTCAACGGGCAGCGAGAAATCGGCCGACCGGGTAAACTCGCCGGGCATGATCTCCGCGGTGTTGGCGAGGAAGATCGTGTGGCCTTCGCGCACCGCGGCGAGCACCTTTTGGGCGCCCGACACGACGAGGTCGCAGCCAAGCACAAGGTCTGCCTTGCCGGCCGAAACGCGGATGGCATGGATATCGCCCGGGCTGCGCGCGATGCGGACGTGGGTGAACACCGAGCCGCCCTTCTGGGCAAGGCCGGCCATGTCGATCATGCCGCAGCCTTTGTCTTCGAGATGAGCCGCCATGCCAAGCACCGCGCCGATGGTGACGACGCCGCTGCCGCCGACGCCGTTGATGATCGCCGCCCAGCCTTGGTCGCCGAGCGGGAATTCCGCGGGCGCGGGCACGCCGTCGAGCGGATCGGTGGTGCCGGCCATACCCTCGGCCTTCCTGATCTTGGCGCCATGCACGGTGACGAAGGACGGACAGAAGCCGTTGATGCAGGAGAAATCCTTGTTGCAGCTCGACTGATCGATCTTGCGCTTGCGGCCGAATTCGGTCTCGACCGGCTGGATCGACACACAATTCGACTGCACCCCACAATCGCCGCAGCCTTCGCAGACCAGTTCGTTGATGAAGACGCGCTTGTCGGGATCGGGGAAGGTGCCGCGCTTGCGGCGGCGGCGCTTTTCGGCGGCGCAGGTCTGGTCGTAGATCAGCACGGATGTGCCTCTGACCGCGCGCAATTCGCGTTGCACGAGGTCGAGGTCGTCGCGGTGATGGATGGTGGCGCCGGCGGGGAATTCGACCTTGCCGGTATATTTGGCCGGTTCGTCGGTGACGATGGCGATCCGCCCGACGCCCTCGGCCCGCACCTGCCTGGCAATCATGTCCACGGTCAGGCCACCCTCGTGCGGCTGGCCGCCGGTCATGGCGACGGCGTCGTTGTAAAGGATCTTGTAGGTGATGTTGGCGTCGGTCGACAGCGCGAAGCGGATCGCCAGCGCGCCGGAGTGGTTGTAGGTGCCGTCGCCGAGATTCTGGAAGATGTGGTCGCGCTTCGAGAACGGCGCCTGACCGACCCATTGCGCGCCCTCACCGCCCATGGCGGTGAAACCAACGGTGTTGCGATCCATCCACAGCGCCATGAAATGGCAGCCGATGCCAGCGGCGGCGAGCGAGCCGTCGGGCACCTTGGTCGAGGAATTGTGCGGGCAGCCGGAGCAGAAGAAGGGCGTGCGCGAGGCGATGTCTGTTGTCTCGGCGAGCATCGCCTGGAACTGGCGAAGTTTCGCCACCCGCGCGGCGATCTCGTCCGACGGACCGATCGTCCGCAAGATTCTCTCGCCGAGCGCGATGGCGATGTCGTTGGGATCGAGCGCGCCCTTGGCCGGGAACAGCCCGTCGCCGCGCTCGTCCTTCTTGCCGACGATGACCGGCTGCATGGCGGTGCCGTAAAGGTTCTCGCGCAGTTGCACCTCGATCAGCGAGCGTTTCTCCTCGACGACGACGATGGTCTCGAGGCCGCGAGCGAAGTCGGTGATGTGCTGCAGGTCGAGCGGCCACGGGCAGCCAACCTTGAACAGCCTGATGCCGATGCGGTTGGCGGCGGCTTCGTCGACGCCGATGTCTTCCAGCGCCTGGCGAACGTCAAGATAGCTCTTGCCGACGGTGACGATGCCAAGCTTCGGGCCACTGCCGCCGGAATAGACGATCCGGTTCAGCCCGTTGGCGTGGATAAAGGCCGAAGCGGCGGCGCGTTTGTATTCATGCAGTCGCTCCTCCTGGCCGAGCATATCGATCTCGTTGCGGATGTTGAGGCCGCCGGGCGGCATGTCGAAGTCCGGGACGACGATATCAAGCCGTTCGAGCGCGGCATCGACCGAAGCCGTCGATTCGATGTTGTCCTTGACGCATTTGATCGCCGCCCAGGTGCCGGCGAAGCGCGACATGGCAATGCCATAGAGCCCATAGTCGATGATCTCCTGGACCCCGGCCGGATTGAGGATCGGCACCATGGTGTCGACAAACAGGAACTCGGTCGCGTGCGCGTTGGTCGAGGATTCGGCCATGTGGTCGTCGCCCATCAGGGCGAGCACGCCGCCATGTCTTGACGAGCCGGCGAGATTGGCATGGCGGAAGACGTCGCCGGAGCGGTCGACGCCCGGTCCCTTGCCGTACCAGACCGAAAAGACACCGTCATGCGTGCCCTCGCCCAGCAATTCGGCCTGCTGCGATCCCCAGCAGGCGGTGGCCGCGAGTTCCTCGTTGAGGCCGGGCTGGAAGATGATGTCCGACTGGGCGAGCTGCTTCCTGGCCTTCCAAAGCTGCATGTCGAGGCCGCCGAGCGGCGAGCCGCGATAGCCGGAGACGAAGCCAGCGGTGTTCAGGCCGGCCCGGCGGTCGCGCTCGCGCTGCATCAAAAGCATGCGGATGACCGCCTGCGCGCCGGAAAGGAAGATGCGCTCCTTTCGCAGGTCGAACTTGTCGTCGAGCGCGACATCATGCAGCGTCATCAGGCATTTCCTCTGCGGAGGCCGCAGTTCGAGCGCAGCCAACGTCGGAGTTGAAGGCTGCAGTGTTTCTCCCCTTGCCGGGCAGGTCAAACAAAATCGAAGATGCCAGGCGAAGCGCAACAAACGATCCGTTCCACGCCCGATTCTGTAAGAAACGCTCACCAATTGGTCCGTCAGCGCCAAGAAAATTCAGCGCCAGGAAAATTCTGGCCGCGACCGATACCGGCGATATCGAGTCAGCCGGCCTTCGAACAGTCGGGCTTGGGCGCGCCCGGCAGCTTGCCGTCCGGATGGCCGGCAAGCTCTGGATTGGGCGTATAGAGCTGATCGATGACCAGCGGCCGGTCGGGCAGGACCGATTGGTCCTGCGTCGACATCAGCGTGGTGTCGATCTTCTGGAGGATTGCACCGTGGGTATCCCTGATGCTGATCGATATCGCATAGGGCTTGTCCCTAGCGATGCAGGAAAGCGCCGGGCTCTCCAGCGACACCTTGCCGAGCTTCGGCCAAATTTTCTGTTCGACGATCAGTGGCTCGCCGCCTGCTGGGTTCTGGAAGCTGGCGACCGCAACCTGTCCTTCCTCCATAGGCTGCAGCGGCCTCAGCGTGACGACAAAGGTTGCCCTTGCGAGGCGATAATTGAAGACGACCAGCCTGCCGGAAATCTCGAACAATCTGCCTTCGCCGTCCGTGCCGGTATCGCGGCAGGCGCCGAGCGTTGCCGCGGCCACGAGCATGGCGCCGACAACGATCAGGCGCAAGATTTTCCTAGACATTGGCGGTCCCTCTGGCTGCCGTTCGGCGGCGATAGTGGCGACTTGCCTTCTGGCGGTTGCCGCACACCGCCATGTCGCACCAACGACGGCTGGAATTGCGGCTTCGGTCGAGAAACAACCAGCTGCAATTGGGGCAGATCCTCAGCCTTGCGACGGTGTCAGCCTGCAGCAGCGACAGTGCGGAAACCGCCAGTGCCGCCTCGAAGGCGATGGGCGTCGCCGGCTCGCCGAACGGCCGTCCCGGCGCACCGATCTCGGTGCGGCCGTCCGCGAGACCGTCGGCGCAGGCCTTCAGGAAGCCAGGCAGATCGCCTGTAGTGACCGCGCCCTTCGACACCGCACGACGAAACAGCCGGTCGGTCGTCTCGCGGATCGCCAGCACGACCGGCGCGATCCTGTCCGGGAACGGCGCTTCGAGCCGCCTGCCGCCAAGCTCGGCGGCGCGAAAGACGCTTGCCGCGTCGGCGAAACGGGCGATCTCCGCCGGATCTTTGAACCGGTCGAAGGTTTTCCGGGGATCGCCGCGCAGCACGACGGTGTTCGCCGTGTCGAGCGAAAGAAGGCCGCCAGTGAAGCGGTGCGGGGTCCAGGAAACCGTCATGGGCGCCATTTCTAACCGATAAGCCGGGTTTGACAAGTTAGATTGCCGATGCAAATCTGCTCCGCACGGACGCGGTTCTCCGCGATCCAAGGACATTGGCATGCTCTATTTCTTCCAGCAGGTGCTGAACGGGCTGCATTCCGGCGCGCTCTATGCCCTGCTCGCCTTCGGCTATGTGCTGACCAACGGCATCCTGCACCGGACGAACCTCGCCTATGGGGCGCTGTTCGCCTTTTGCGGACAGACGATGATTCTCACCGCGGCCTTCGGCTATCAGGCCCTGTGGCTGACCCTGTTCGCGGCCGTCGCGCTCGGTATTGTCGCGGCGTTCCTGTATGCGGGGCTGATCAGCCATGTCCTGTCGCGCAGCATCTTCGAGCCGCTGGCCGACCGCACGCCCAATGCGATCGTGGTGACGACGCTGGGCATATTGCTGCTGCTGTCGGAGGCAAGCCGCATCGCCGCTGACACGCATGATCTGTGGCTGCCGCCAATGCTGGCCCAGCCCATCATTCTTGCGAACGGGGCCAACTTCAATGCCACCCTGACGCTTATCCAATTGCTCGACTGCGGGATCGTCGTGGCAACCATTGTGCTCGCCTCCTGGGCGTTCGCCCGCTCGAGTTTCGGCCGGCGCTGGCGCGCCGTGTCCGACGACCCCAAAGCCGCCGCCATGTGCGGCGTCGACGTGCGCGCGGTGTTTCGGCACGCGGTGCTCGCCGGCGGCCTTTGCGCGGCGCTGGCCGGTATCCTCGCCGGCCTCTACTATGGCAACATCAGCTTCGGCTCCGGCCTGGTCTACGGGCTGAAAATCCTGTTCGTGACGGCGGTGGGCGGCTATCTCTCGCCGTTGCGGGCAGCACTTGGCGCTGCCGCTTTCGGCATGGCCGAATCGCTGTGGGCCGGCTATTTCCCGGTCGAGTGGCGCGACGCCTGGATGTATCTGTTGCTCGTCGCCATGCTGGTGCTGATCGGCGCCGGGCGAGACCAGAGCAAGATCGTCTGACTGCGCCAACCTGGGTAGCGCCAACCGCAGACGCCACTTTGATTTTTGCGCATGATCCCTTCCGCGGCTGTTTCGCCCCTTCCCCATGCCACAAGATTGTTTTACTCGGTCTGCCCGTGTTGACCCGCCGGGCCACGCACGGCATACCGTTGGGCCACATCGAAGCGGCGGAAAACAAGCGGGAATCGGCGCGTCGCCAATACTTTGAGTCACGCATCATGCTTTCCGAAAATCGACATCGATTTTCGGGCCGATGCGTAAAGGGAGGAATGTATGGCAGGGCTTCTCACTCTATCCAGAACGATTGACCGTGTGAACGAGTTCATCGGCAAATGGGTGTCGTGGCTGATCCTGCTGGCAATCCTGGTCAGCGCCGCCAATGCAGTCATCCGAAAGACGTTCGACATGTCGTCGAACGCGTGGCTGGAATTGCAGTGGTATTTGTTCGGCGCCGCCTTCATGCTGGCCGCTGCCTACACGCTTAAGCAGAACGACCATATCCGCATCGACATCGTCTACGGCATGTTCTCGCGCCGCGTGCAGCACTGGATCGACCTTTTCGGCCATCTCTTCTTCCTGATGCCGTTCGTGACGCTGATGGTGATCTATTTCGTCCCCTATGTGTCACTGTCGTTTCACAGCGGCGAAATGTCGAACAATTCCGGCGGGCTGATCATCTGGCCGGCGAAGGCGATTCTGCTGGCCGGCTTTTTCCTGCTCGCGCTGCAGGGCATCTCGGAGATCATCAAGAAGATCGCCATCATGCGCGGCGACATGGACGATCCCACACCGTTCATATCGGTGCATGAACAGGCCGAGCTCGAAGCGAAGGCGCTCGCCGAAGAGGTGCGCTCGTGATCGAGTTCATCGCCCAGAACATGGCGCCGATCATGTTCGCCTCGCTGGTCATCTTCCTGCTGATCGGCTACCCGGTCGCCTTCTCACTCGCCGCCAACGGCCTGCTGTTCTTCTTCATCGGTGTTGTGCTGTCACCCTATTCGGGCGGATCGATCAATCTCGCCTGGCCGCTGCTGCACGCGCTGCCGGATAATTTCTACGGCAGCCGGGTAATGTCGAACGACACGCTGCTGGCCATCCCGTTCTTCACTTTCATGGGCATCGTGCTCGAACGATCGGGCATGGCCGAGGACCTTCTCGACACGATCGGCCAATTGTTCGGACCGATCCGCGGTGGCCTCGCCTATGCCGTGATCTTCGTCGGCGCGCTGCTTGCCGCAACCACGGGCGTAGTGGCTGCCTCCGTCATCGCCATGGGCCTGATCTCGCTGCCGATCATGCTGCGCTACGGCTATGACCGCCGAGTGGCGTCCGGCGTCATTGCCGCGTCGGGCACGCTCGCCCAGATCATTCCGCCCTCGCTGGTGCTGATCGTTCTGGCCGACCAGCTCGGTCGCTCGGTCGGCGACATGTATGCGGGTGCGCTGATCCCGGGGATGGTTCTGACCGGCCTTTACACGACGTATATCGTGATCATGTCGATCATTCGGCCGAACTCGATGCCGGCCCTGCCGCTGGAGGCCCGCACCCTCGGCCACGGTGTCCTGTCGCTGCTGGTCGCGGTGCTGGCGGCAGTCGTGGTTTCCTACGCGGCCTATCGCTATCTGACGCCCTCGCAGGGCCAAAACGCCGACATCCTCGGCGCCACCATCGGCGTGATCCTCATCTATGTCGTGGCAATCGCCGACCAGCGCCTGAAGATCAACATGATGTCGCGGCTGGCGCAGCAGGTGATCATCGTGCTGATCCCCCCACTGGCGCTCATCTTCCTGGTGTTGGGCACCATCTTCCTCGGCATCGCCACGCCGACCGAAGGCGGCGCCATGGGCGCTGTCGGCGCGCTGATCATGGCGGCGATGAAGGGGCGGCTGTCGCTGGACGTGATCAAGCAAGCGCTGGCGTCGACGACGCGGCTATCCTCCTTCGTGCTGTTCATCCTGATCGGCGCGCGCGTGTTCTCGCTCACTTTCTACGGCGTCAACGGCCATATCTGGGTCGAACACCTCCTGACATCGCTGCCGGGCGGCGAGATCGGCTTCCTGATCGGCGTCAACATCCTCGTCTTCCTGCTCGCCTTCTTCCTCGATTTCTTCGAGCTCGCCTTCATCATCGTGCCGCTCTTGGCGCCGGCCGCCGACAAGCTCGGTATCGATCTGATCTGGTTCGGCGTGCTGCTCGGCGTCAACATGCAGACCAGCTTCATGCACCCGCCATTCGGCTTCGCGCTGTTCTACCTGCGTTCGGTCGCCGCCCGGGTGCCCTATCTCGATCGCCTCACCGGCAAAAAGATCGCGCCGGTAACCACCGGCCAGATCTATTGGGGGGCGGTGCCCTTCGTTTGCATCCAGGTGATCATGATCGGCTTGACCATCGCCTTCCCGCAAATGGTGATGCACTACAAGGGCACGGCAGCGGACCCGGGCACGATCGACTACCAGGTGCCGGAAACGCCGAGCCTGTCGCCGCTCGGCGTTCCGCCTGCGGATGGCGGCACGGCGCCGACTGCGCCTGCACCGGATCTGTCGCAGCCGCCGAATTTCGGTGAAACGCCGGCTGCCAAGCCGGCAGCGCCAGCGCCCGATCTGTCGCAACCACCGAGTTTCAATTGACGCCGGAGGCTCTACAGACATGAAAGCGGTGCGGCTGGAGGGCGTCGGCAGCATCGCCCTTCGGGAGGTCGACAAGCCCGTGGCCGGGCCGGACGATCTCCTGGTGCGGATCGAGGCATGCGGCGTCTGCGGCACTGACCGGCATCTTTTCCATGGCGAATTTCCCTGTGCGCCGCCGGTGACGCTCGGGCATGAATTCTCCGGGATTGTCGAGGCGATTGGAACCGCCGTGTCCGGCTTTTCTGTCGGCGATCGCGTCACCGGCGATCCCAACATCGCCTGCGGGCGCTGTCCGCACTGCCACGCCGGTCGCGTAAATCTTTGCCATAATCTGGTTGCCATCGGCATCCGCCGCGATGGCGGCTTCGCCGAATATGTCGTGCTGCCTCACAAGCAGGCCTTCCTCCTCCCGAACGACCTGAGGCCGACGCATGGCGCGTTTTGCGAGCCGCTTGGCTGCTGCCTGCATGGCGTGGACCTGGCGCAGATCCGACCCGGCTCCTCGGTCGCCGTGCTTGGCGGCGGCGTGATCGGCCTGCTCACCGCGCAACTGGCGAGGCTTGCCGGCGCGACGACAATCATCCTGTCGACGCGTCAGGCCTCGCGGCGTGCCCTTGCAGAAGAATTGGGCGCAACAGCGACGGTCGATCCAACCGCTTGCGACATCATCGACACGGTCGTCGGTCCGTCGGGCCTCCTGCCGGGTGGCGTCGATGTGGTGTTCGAATGTGCCGGCGTAAGGGACACGGTCGAGCAATCGATGCGGCTCGCCAGGGCCGGTGGCACGGTTGTCGTCGTCGGCGTGATGCCTCAAGGCATGAAGGCCGAATTCGAGCCTTTCGACCTGTTGTTCCGGGAATTGAGGGTGCTGGGCTCGTTCCTCAATCCGTCTACGCATCGCCGGGCTGCCGATCTCATCGCCTCGGGTGCGATCGAGATCGACAAGCTCATCTCCCGGCAGGTGACGCTTGAGGAGGCGGCTGCGGTGATCGCCAATCCGCCTGCGCCAGGCGAGGTCAAGGTGCTGGTGGTGCCGCGCTGATCAGCAAATAGAAGCGCTTCGGCGCCACGCGTCCGAAGAACGCGTGACGCCGAACTGTCGTCAGAGTTTGGCGGAGCGCTGCTGGACCATCATGAAGGTATCGTAATTGTACTCGGCCACCTGCGCCCAGAGATAGTGCTCCTTGCGGAACGCCTTGATCGAGTCCCATATCTTCTTGAACGGCGCGTTTGAGGCTTCCATCTCGGCATAGACCTCGTTTGCCTTTTCGAAGCAGGCTGCCAGGATTTCCGGGCTGAACGGACGCAATTTGGCGCCCGCTGACACCAGCCGCCTGACGGCCGCCGGATTCAGAAAGTCGTATTTCTGCAGCATGTTGGCGTCGGCGGCCTGCGCGGCGGTGCGCACCAGCGCCTTGTAGGCCGGCGAAAGCTCCTCGTATTTCGCCTTGTTGAACATCAGATGGACGGTCGGCCCGCCTTCCCACCAGCCAGGATAATAATAATTGGGAGCGACCTTGTAGAAGCCGAGCTTCTCATCGTCATAAGGGCCGACCCATTCGGCGGCGTCGATGGTGCCTTTTTCCAGCGCTGGATAGATGTCGCCGCCGGCGATCTGCTGCGGCACGACGCCGAGCCTTTGCACCACTTTGCCGGCAAAGCCACCGATGCGCATCTTGAGGCCCGAAAGGTCGGCGACGGTGTTGATTTCCTTGCGGAACCAGCCGCCCATCTGCACGCCGGTATTGCCACCGGGCAAGCCAAAAAGGCCCTGCGTGGCGAGAAACTCGTTGAACAGGTCGATGCCGCCGCCGTGGTAGTGCCAGGCATTGATGCCGCGCGCGTTGAGCGAGAACGGAACCGCGGCACCCAAAGCCCAGGTCGGGTCCTTGCCCCAATAATAATATGCCACCGTATGGCAGGCCTCGACGGTGCCGGCGGTGGTGGCATCCGCGACCTGCAGGCCGGGCACCAGTTCACCGGCAGCGAAGACCTGCACCTGGAAGTTGCCGTCGGTCGCCTCTGAGAGCATCTTGGAAAAGACCTCGGCGCCGCCATAGATCGTATCGAGGGACTTCGGGAAGGACGACGCCAGGCGCCATGTCACTTTCGGGTTGTTTTGGGCGATAGCCGGCGCGGCAAGCGCCGCCGTAGCCGCCGCAGCGCCGACACCGGTCACACCGGCCTTGCGGATGAATGATCGACGATCCATGAAGTCCTCCCTATTGGATCAACAGACCGACGTTCGGGAGATGCTCTGTGCCCCGGATCGGCTTCGCGGCAAACAATACACGGGCAAGAAGTCGAGTCCAGCCATGGGAGCCGGTTTTGCCGGCGGCGTTTTCGCGAAAAACGCGGGCGCGAACACGCCTCCTGCAACTTAAGTCTAACGCCCTTTCCGTGGCCCATGCGAGATGCCGAACTTGTCATGGCAAAGCGCCGTCGGATCGCCTATTTTAAAGGCAGAACAATCCTTGCACTGAATGGACCCGGATTAAAAATGCAGCAGCCGCTAGTCGCCATATCGACCGACGTCCGCCAGTTCGACAACTACACCTGGCATGCCGCTCCGCAGCAATATCTGGAGGCGGCGCTTTCGGCGGCCGGCGTGTTCCCGATGCTGGTGCCGTCCTTCGGCGACCGGCTCGATTTCGATGAACTCCTGTCATCGGTCGACGGCGTCATGATCACTGGCTCGAAGTCCAATGTTCATCCCTCGCACTATGGCGGCGATGCCAGCGAGGCCAACGGCCCCTACGATCCGGCCCGCGACGCCACGACGCTGCCGCTGATCCGCAAGGCAGTGGAGCGCGGCGTGCCGCTGCTCGCCATCTGCCGCGGCATCCAGGAGATGAATGTGGCGCTGGGCGGCACGCTGGCCGCAGAAATCCAGGAGCGCGACGGATCGCTGGATCATCGGGCACCGGCGAGCGACAATCAGGACGAACGCTTCGCCATCCGCCAGACCATTTCGATCAAGCCCGGAAGCTGCCTCGCCGGCGTGTTCGGGGCAGGCGACATCATGGTCAATTCGGTGCACCGCCAGGCCATCGACCGGCTCGGCCCGAAGCTGCAGATAGAGGCGGTCGCCAGCGACGGCACGGTCGAGGCGGTTTCGGTGCGCGACGCCCGCGCGTTCGCCGTCGGCGTCCAGTGGCATCCCGAATACTGGGTCAAGTCGGACAGCGTCTCAGCAAGGATATTCCGCGCCTTTGGCGACGCGGTGCGCCTGCACGCCGCGGCGAAATCCGGCGCACGGGCCGCCGCGGAATAGTCCGTCGGACGTCAACGTCAATCGCTGCTGGCCGCCAGCGACAGCAGCGGCAGGGCTGGTTCGTAGGATTCATAACCGTCGCCGTCGGCGACGCCGAAAGTGACGATCGGGTCGATGCCGTTCGCGCTGAAGGTGACCGTGCCGTCATCCTGCTCGCGCCAGAATTTCGCGCGCTCGATGCCGGGCAAGACCCGGTGGCAATTCTCAGTGACCGTCAACAGCGACAGGCCATGCGCCACCTCAGTGCCGCGCTTGACCGCGCAGGACGCTTCGTCGCCATTGGCCACCAGCCGGTAGTCGCCGGGTGACTGCGCTGACTCATCGGCTGTGCGGCCTTCGCCTGCGCCGCTGTGAAACAGCTGAACGCTGCCGAACAGCGCGACCACCGCTATCAATGCAGCAAGTGCTTTCATCTGCGTTCTCCGGGTGTTTGGCGATAGATAAAGATGATTTCAAAGCGTTAAACCGTGGTTAACAAATAGGAAAGCGTGCCGCTCAGCTGCGCGCCTTGAGCTTTTCCGTTTCCGGCACCGGCGTCAACGCCCTCCCTTTCGAAAACCAGGAAATCAGATTGTCGACGCACAGATCGGCCATGGCGCGGCGGGTATGTTCCGAAGCCGAGCCGACATGCGGCAAAAGTGAACTGTTGGGGGCGGCGAGCAGCGCCGGCGGCACGTTCGGCTCGTCGGCGAAGACATCGAGCCCGGCAGCGGCGATGGTGTGCCCGGCAAGCGCCGCGGCAAGTGCTGCCTCGTCGACCGTGCTGCCGCGACCGATGTTGACGAAGACGCCATTCGGGCCGAGCGCCGACAGGATCTCGGCGTTGACCGCCTTTTCCGTCGAGGCGCCGCCGGGCGCCACCGAGATCAGTGTATCGACCGCCTCGGCAAGGCCTTTCAGCGTGCCGTGGTATTCGTAGGGCAAACCTTCGACCTGGCGCCGGTTGTGATAGGCGATCGGCAGCCCAAAGGCCTCCAGCCGGCGCGCAATGGCGAGACCGATGCGGCCCATGCCGAAAATACCGACACGACGGCCGCGCAAGGTCAGCCGACTTAGCGGATAGTTGCCGTTGCGTGCCCAACTGCCGTCGCGCAGCCAGGTCTCGGCGCGCGGCAGCTCGCGGACGGTGTTGATCAAAAGCCCGATCGCCGTATCGGCGACCTCCTCGGTCAGCACATCCGGCGTGTTGGTGACCATGACGCCGCGCTGCGCTGCGTGACGGGCATCGACCGAATCATAGCCGACGCCGAAATTGGCGATGATCTCGAGATTCGGCAGCGCGTCGATGAGGGCTGCGTTGATCCCGCCAAAGGCGGCAATGCCGCGCACCGTCCGGCGCATCTCGTCGGTGACCAGCGACGCATCCGGCCGTTCGATCCAGGCGCGGCTGAACGTCCGGTCGATGCGGCCCACCGCGTGGTCGTTGAATTGGCCCGGCACCAGAATGGCGACTGCTTGCTGCTGTTCGGCTTTTGTCATGCACGTTCCACTGGTTTGCCGGTCGACTGGCGCACATGCAGTTCCGGCTTGATCAGTTCCTGCGACGGCCGCACCATCTGCCCATTGAGCTTGTCGAGCAGCGCGCTGGCGGCGCGGCGGCCAACTTCACGCTGGCCATTCCACACGGTGGTCAGCGCCGGCGTCGCGATCGCTGCTTCCTCGAGATCGTCGTAGCCGGTCACGGATATGTCAATGCCCGGCACGAGTCCGGCGCGTGCAATGCCGTTCATCAGGCCGATGGCGACGAGGTCGTTCCAGCAGCAGGCCGCGGTCGGCTTGTCCTTCAGCGCCAAGAACTGCCCGGCGGCCTCGAAGCCAGCCTGTTTGGTGCGCGGGCCGGGGATGCGCCAGGACGGCCTGACCTCCAGCCCTGCCGCCTCCATGGCGTTGAGATAGCCCTGGTAGCGGTCGCGGCCGGTCGAGGTCTGGTCGGTGCCGCCGATCATGGCGATGCGTTTATGGCCGAGCGAGATCAGATGGTTGGTGGCTAGCCCGGTGCCATAGGCGTCATCGCCACGAAACACCGGCACG
Source organism: Mesorhizobium sp. WSM4820 (assembly GCF_055811075.1). Taxonomy (NCBI): domain Bacteria; kingdom Pseudomonadati; phylum Pseudomonadota; class Alphaproteobacteria; order Hyphomicrobiales; family Phyllobacteriaceae; genus Mesorhizobium; species Mesorhizobium sp. WSM4820. Next base: position 136,298 of record NZ_JBVVQN010000002.1, read on the forward strand.
TCAGCGCCTTCGACGGTGCGTGCGATCAGCACCGCCGGCAGGCCGTTTTCCTCGGCCATGAAGATGTCTTCGGGCGGCGTGCCGATGGCCGGCGACATGATGACGCCGTCGGCGCCAAGCTGCAGAAGCGTGTCTATGAAGGTGCGCTGCTTTTCGAGCTGGTCGTAATGGTTCGACAGGATGAAGGTCTGCCGGCTGCGGTCGAGCTCGCTTTCGATCGAGCGCAGGATCTCGGCGAAAAAGGGATTCATGATGTCGTGGACGACGACGCCGACGATGCCCGAACGCGAGGTGCGCAAGCTGGCGGCGCGGCGATTGTAGATATAGCCGATGGCGCGGGCATGTTCCTTGATGCGGTCGCGGGTGATTCCAGCAACCAGCGGGCTGTCGCGCAGGGCCAGCGAGACCGTGGCCGTGGACACACCGAGCGCATCCGCGATCGTCGAAAGCTTGATCTTCTGTGCCAGCGCCTTGCGCTCCCCCGACGATCCAGAGCTAATCCATGATCTCCAGCGAAAACCGGATGCCCGTTTTCGGGATCATGGTCTAAACAGTTTAAACGCGGCCTTATGCCACCCTTCCGAAACAAATCAAAGTTTTTTTGCCAGCGCATCCACCTCGACGTCGAGGGCAGCGCGGTTGCGCACGCGAAGCCGGTGCTCACGATGAATGATATAAAAGCCGCTGGCGACGATGACGAGCACCGAGGACACCGAGCGTCAACAGGATGAACCAGTGTCGATATGCATCAGGGATGCATGCGGGCACCTTTGGTGATCTTGTCGACAAGCTTCTTTTCGGCGCGCAACGCGATTCCGACGACCTTGGCATCGTCGGGTGCGAATTCGGCAAAGACGGCGCGGTTCGCCGCGTCGTGGCCGGTCGAAAACATTTCGTCGACGTAGAGCGAGGTCGTCACACCGCGCTCCAGCGCCCGCCGGTGGATCGCACTGAGCGTCGAGCGTTCGGCCGAAAGCACGATGATCGGCTGGATCGAGAGCGGATTATAGATATTGCCGGCGCGGTCGCGATAGGGTTCGCCGATGATGTCGCTATACTGCGCGACGATGCCGCTGGTCAGGAACGCGGTTACGTTGAGCTTTTGCCAGACGGGAAGGTTATCCTGCAGCACGATTGCAAATTTCGTGTCGAACATGAGACATTTGCCATTCGAGGTTTGTGAATGAAGTGATGTCACACGGTCTAGATGGCGAGGCCTTTCAGGGTCTTGGACGTTTGTGCGTTGGCGCGGCTGAGAACTGCGTCATCTCGGCGCCCGATTGCGTCGGAATGGAGCGTATCGAGGCCCGGTTCCACGGCAGCGCCTTCGATCTCCATCGTCACGATACCTACGCCATCGGCGTGACGCTGCATGGCGTCCAGACTTTCCGGTATCGCGGCGCGACGCATCACAGCCTGCCCGGCCAGATTATCGTGCTCCATCCCGACGAATTGCACGATGGCGGCGCCGGCACTGAAGACGGTTTGCGTTACAGGATACTTTATCTGGAGCCGTCCATCGTGCTGGACTGCCTCGATCAGACAGGCGCATCGCTGCCTTTCGTCAGGAATGCCGTGGTGACGGATCCTGTTTTCCGCACGCGGCTGCTTTCGGCGCTGGGGCCGTTGGACCAGGAGCTGGACGATCTGTTTGTCGCCGACTTCGTTACGCAATTGATGCAAAGCCTGGCACGGCATTCAGGCCGGCCGGCGAAACCGATGCCAAGGACAGCGTGGCGGGCTGTCAGCCTGGCACGCGACTATCTGGAAGAAAATGTTTTCCGTACCGTCCGTTCCGACGAGCTGGAGGCGATCACCGGGCTCGATCGCTACGCCCTGTCGCGGCATTTCCGTGCCGCTTTCTCCACCAGTCCGCACCGCTTTCTCTTGATGCGCCGGCTTCAACGAGCACGCCGCATGATCGAGGCGAGCGAGTCATTGGCGCAGATCGCAATAGCGGCCGGTTTCAACGACCAAAGTCATTTCAGCAGGCACTTCAAGAAGGCGTTCGGTGTCACGCCGGGCCGCTGGTCGGCATTGGTGCATGGATCGTCAGCAGCCGCTGCCTGATGGCGTCAGCCGCGGATCATTCGTCGGCGTCGATCTCGTCATCGACGAGAACCATCTCTCCGTTCGAGAGGTTCGCCTCAACGCGGGCGAGCAGCTTGAACAGCGCCTTCTGGTCCTTTTTATCGAGCCCCTTCAGCGCCTGCTTCTCGGTCTTCTTCACCGATTTCTCGATGGCATGAATGATTTCGCGGCCAGTGTCGGTCAGAAAGATATGGGCCTGGCGGGCATCGGCGGAAGAAGCGCGTTTTTCCAGAAAGCCTTGCGCCTGCAGCCGGTTGATGGTCTTGGTGATGGTCGGCGGGCGAACACCGAGGCGACCGGCAAGATTGCCGGGCGTCTGCCCGTCCTCACGGTCGAGCGCCAGCATGATCTGGTCCTGGCCGGCATAGAAGCCGTGCGCCAAAAGCCGCGCGGCGAGTGCCGTACGCGCCAGCCGCGCCGCCGAATGCAGCCGGCTCATTGTCGCAGTCTTGTCCGCCTTGGCCATGGCTATCCCTCTTCGGCCGAACCGGTGTGGACAGCATAGAGGCAGCCGCCCGGTTGGCAATGGACGATCAAAAAAGATCCGGCTTTGCAAAACAGCTTTGCCGGCAAGCAATGCGGTGTCCGCCGAGGCTAATGCCAGATGTTTATTTCAGTTAGATGACAAACGACTTTTCAGCGCAGGTGGTCGCGTTCGGCAGGAACGCCGCACCGATGCGGGTCTCAATCAGCCCTCACCGCGACGATCATCAAGGCCTGGTAGGCGTCCGCCACCTCGCGCAGCGCCGCCTGCGAAAGCGGCCCGGCGCGCCGCGCGATACCGTCCCTGGCGTTCGACGTATCCCGCTTGCCGGACCGGTCGGTGTAGGGCGCGACAGTAGTGAATATCTGTTCGCTCAGGCCGTCGGGGAAAAACAGCTGGCCGGTCATCACCGAATTGTCGTTGGGGAAGACTTTGAAATGGATGTGGGTGGTGCGGCCGCGATACCAGCCGGGATAGATGGTGGCGAACGAGACGATGCCGCTGTCATCGGTCTTTTGCCAACCGCGCAGAAAACTCTGGCCTGACGTATCGACATCCTGGCCGTCGCCTTGTCCCGGATAGCCTGAATAATGGCCTTGGGCGTCGCAATGCCAGATATCGACCCGCGCACCGGCAAGCGGCCGGCAGCCTGCGTCGACGACCTGCAACCGCAGATTGAGTGCAACGCCCGCTTTGCCTTCGGTGATATCGGCGCGCTCGAGCTTCGGGTCGAAATAGAACGGGCCCTCGGTCGCTTCCGGTGTGATCGCGCAGACGCCGGCGCCGCTATCGAACAGGGCAAGCCCGGCATAAGGCGAGGCCTGCTGCGCCAGCGCGATGGCCGGCAGAAAAACACCGCCGCCCGCGCTAACGGCAATGAGGCCAAGCGCTTGGCGCCGGCTCAATGGCAAGGAGGACGGTTTATCGGACATCCGGCGCCTCTTTTGGTTTTCTTTCGAGCAAGCTGCCTTGGTCTTATCTAGGCAGCGAAACCAGCCAACGCCAATGATAACCCGGCAATGTCGGGAAAGTCCGGCAATGTTGTCGACCTGTTTGGCCCATCGGTTGCCACGTGCAAAAGCACGGCGTGCATCCTATATGGGGCCAACAATCCTTTTCGAGGCCCATCATGAGCGATGCACAGACGACACAAATCCCCGTAACCGTTCTCACCGGCTATCTTGGCGCCGGCAAGACGACGCTGCTAAACCGCATCCTTTCGGAAAACCACGGCAAGCGCTACGCCGTCATCGTCAATGAGTTCGGTGAGATCGGCATCGATAACGAGCTGATCGTGGAATCCGACGAGGAAATCTACGAGATGAACAATGGTTGCGTCTGCTGCACGGTGCGCGGCGACCTGATCCGCGTCGTCGAGGGCCTGATGCGCCGGCCAGGCCGCTTCGACGCCATCGTGATCGAGACCACCGGACTCGCCGATCCGGTGCCGGTGGCACAGACCTTCTTCATGGACGACGACGTGCGCTCCAAGACCAGGCTCGACGCGGTGGTGGCGCTGGTCGACGCCAAGCACCTGCCGTTGCGGTTGAAGGATTCCCGCGAAGCCGAGGATCAGATCGCCTTTGCCGATGTCGTCGTGCTCAACAAGACCGATCTCGTCACGCCGGAGGAACTGAGCAAGGTCGAGGCGACGATCCGCGCGATCAACCCGGCGGCCCGGATCCACCGCGCCACGCGCGCCGGCGTGGCGCTGTCCGAGGTGCTCGACCGCGGCGCCTTCGACCTTTCCCGAGCGCTGGAGAACGATCCGCACTTCCTCGAGGCGCGTGACGACCACGACCATCATGACCATGATCATCACGATCATGACGGGCATGACCACCATGATCACGCGCACCCGTCCGATATCCACGACGTGACGGTGCAGTCGGTGTCGTTGCGGGGCGGCGAGATGGACCCGAAAAAATTCTTCCCCTGGATCGAGAAGATCACCCAGATGGAAGGCCCGAACATCCTGCGCCTGAAAGGGATTATCGCGCTTAAAGGCGATGACGAGCGCTACGTCATCCAGGGCGTGCACATGATCATCGAGGGCGACCACCAGCGCGCCTGGAAGGACGGCGAGAAGCACGAGAGCCGGCTGGTCTTCATCGGCCGCGAACTCGACGCCGAGCGGCTGAAGAAGAGTTTTGATGCCTGCCAGGCAGCTTGATTTTCAGGCTCTATAACGCTAGCGCTGCACGTTCTTTCCTTCTCCCCTTGTGGGAGAAGGTGGCCGAGCGAAGCTCGGTCGGATGAGGGTGTTCCAGCTTGGCAACGACGGCACTCCGTCCAGCACCAGCCGAAATCTCGAATGGAATCTCCCATGCCGACAGTCGCCCCGCTTGATCTCCAGGGACATTGCATCGCCGCCGTCTTTCTTGGCGACGTGCCGCATTTCGCGCTGGCCGACGGCACGATCCATCGGCTGGACCATGGCCACAAGACGGCGCAGGCCAATGACGGGCTGCTCGCCGCCTTCCACGATGCGGCCAACGACCGGCTGATCACCGGCGGCGAGGACGGCAAGATTTTTTCCGTTACCGCCGGCGGCAATGCGACAGAATTGGCCAACGCCGGGAAGAAATGGATCACCAGCGTCGCCGCCGGACCACAAGGCGCTGTCGCCTATGCCTCGGGCAAGATCGCGATCGTGCGTTTCGCCGACGGCAAGACCAAGGAATTCTTGCATCCGCGTTCGGTCGAGGGGCTGGCGTTCTCGCCCAAGGGCATGCGCTTCGGCGTCGCCCGCTACAATGGCGCGACGCTGCATTTCCCGGCGGCGAACGGCAAGCCGGTCGAGCTGGAATGGGCCGGCGCCCATACCGGCATCACCTTCTCGCCGGATGGCGCCTTCCTCGTCACCACCATGCAGGAGAACGCGCTGCATGGCTGGAAGCTCGCCGACGGCAAGCACATGCGGATGAGCGGCTATCCCGGCAAAGTCAAAAGCCTGTCGTGGGCGCCCAAGGGAAAATGGCTGGCCAGTTCCGGGGCCCCGGCGGCGATCGTCTGGCCGTTTTCGGGCAAGGACGGGCCGATGGGCAAGGCGCCGCTGGAACTCGGCACGCGCGGCAACGCCATGGTGACCTCGGTCGCATGCCATCCAAGCCAGGATGTCGTCGCCGTCGGCTATGACGACGGCATGGTGATGGCGGTGCGTTTCGCCGACGCCAAGGAGGTGCTTCTGCGCCGACCGGGCAAGGGCGCCATTACCTCGATGATGTGGGACAAGCAAGAACGCCGCGTCGCCTTCGGCAGCGCCGCCGGCGACTGCGGCGTCATCGATATTTCGGCCTAGGGCCGTAGGGGAGTAGGGCAGTAGGGGAGTAAGGGAGTAAGGGAGTAAGGGAGTAAGGCAGCTATTCCCCTACTGCCCTACTGCCCTACTGCCCTACTGCCCTACTGCCCTACTGCCCTACTCCCCTACTCCCCCTATTTGAGGGCATTCATGCATACAATCGACCATTCAAAGACGGCCATCAGTGGCATCGGCCCTGCCCGCATCGCCGATCTGCGTGAGACCGAAGCAGAAGCCTTCCGCAAGGCAAGGCCGAAATCGGCAGCCAAGGTCGGCAACGGCCTGCCGGGCTTCTTCGGCGGCGTGCCGATGCACTGGATGAACGACTGGCCGACGCCGTTCCCGCTACTGGTCGACAGCGCCAGAGGCGCCACTATCACTGACATCGACGGCAATCGGCTCGACGATTTCTGCCTCGGCGACACCGGCTCGATGTTCGGCCACTCGCCGCCGCCGGTCGCCCTCGCCATCCGTAGGCAGGCCGGGCGCGGCCTGACCTACATGCTGCCTTCAGAAGATGCGGTCGCTATCGGCCCGTTGCTGCAACAGCGCTTCGGCCTGCCGTTCTGGCAGATCGCGACAACGGCGACCGATGCCAACCGCTTCGCGCTGCGCGTCGCCCGCGCCATCACCGGCCGGGAAAAGATCCTGGTCTTCAACGGCTGCTATCACGGCTCGGTCGATGAGACGATGGTGCGGCTGGTCGACGGCAAACCGGCCAACCGACCGGGACTGGCCGGCGAATTCCGCGACCTGACCCGGGCGACCGATGTCGTCGAGTTCAACGATTTGTCGGCGCTTGAGACAGCACTCCGGGACCAGCAAATCGCCTGTGTCGTCACCGAGCCGGTGCTGACCAATTCCTGCATGGTGCTGCCCGACCCCGGCTTCCACGAGGCGCTGCGGCGTCTCACCCGCGCTGCCGGCAGCCTGCTGCTGATCGACGAGACGCACACGATCTCGACCGGTCCCGGCGGCTACACCAGGAAACACGGCCTGGAGCCGGACTTGTTCGTGCTCGGCAAGTCGATCGCCGGCGGTGTGCCGGCCAGTGTGTGGGGGATGAGCGAAGACGTCGCCACCCGCTACGCCGACTATGTCAGAACCAAGGAACCAGGCTATTCCGGCATGGGCACGACGCTCTCGGCCAATCCGCTGCAGTTCGCGGCGATGCGCGCCACGCTCGAAGAGGTGATGACCGACGAGAACTATAGCCATATGGACCATCTGGCGCGGCAGCTCGACGCCGGGCTGACCGCCGTCATCGACCGTTACCGCCTGCCTTGGCATGTTGCCCGAGTCGGCGCCCGCGTCGAGTTCATCTGCGCACCCGGCCCGCTGAGGAATGGCGGCGAGGCGGAAGCAGCGCACGCACCGGCGCTCGAAGCGGCTGTGCATGTTGCGCTGGTCAATCGCGGCGTGCTGATCGCGCCGTTCCACAACATGATGCTGATCTCGCCGGCGACCAGCGCTGCCCAGGTGAACCGCCTGATCACGGCCTTTGGCGCGGTTGCGGCAAGGCTCGCGGCATGAGACAAGCTTGCACATGAGAGAAGCGCAGAAGCAAACTTTGAACGCCATCATCGCCTCCCCTTCGGGCTCGACGCCCGCCGAGGCGCAAACCTTTCTCGACGCCCATCCCGAGATCGAAGCGTTCGACATCGTGCTGACCGATGCCAATGGCGTCGGGCGTGGCAAGATCGTGCGCCGGCACGAGTTGATGAGCATCTTCGAGGGCGGCAGGCATATGCCGATCTCGATCCTCGGCCTCGACATCACCGGCGAGGACGTGCACGAGACCGGACTGATCTGGACGACGGGCGACGGCGACCTGCGGGCATGGCCGATCCCCGGCACGCTGGTGCCGCTGTTCGGCACACAGCCGCCGCGCGGCCAGGTGCTGATGGCGATGTACCATCTCGATGGCCAGCCGATGTCCTCCGACCCGCGCCTGGCGCTGGGCCGGCAGGTGGAGATACTGGCGGCCAAGGGCCTGCATCCGGCCGGCGCCTTCGAGCTCGAATTCTTCCTGCTTGCCAACGAGCGCGACGCCGACGGCAAGGTGCAGCCGGCGCACGCGGTGCTCGACGGCCGCCGCTCGGCCAAGACAGAGGTCTATTCCGTCGACCATCTGCACGGCATGGAGCCGCTGTTTTCCGATATCTATGCCGCGGCCAGGGTGCAAGGCATCCCGGCCGAGACGGTCATTTCCGAATATGCGCCCGGCCAGTACGAACTGACGCTTAACTATCGCAAGGACGTGATGCGGGCCGCCGACGACCTCGTCATGCTGAAACGGCTGGTGCGGGCGCAGGCGCGCCGCCACGGCGTCACTGCCTGCTTCATGGCCAAGCCGATCGAGAAATACGCCGGCTCCGGCATGCATTTCCATGTCTCGCTGCAGGACAAGGCCGGCGACAACGTCTTTGCCGAAGCCAGCGGCGAGACCTGGTCCTTGCCGCTGCTGCGCGGACTGGGCGGCCTCATCCAGACCATGGCCGAATCGATGCTGGTGTTTGCACCGCACGCCAATTCATGGCGGCGTTTCGTTTCGCAATCCTATGCGCCGGTGGCGCCGACCTGGGGCGTCAACAACCGCTCGGTGGCATTGCGCGTGCCGGCTGGCGACGCGAAAAACCGGCGCATCGAGCACCGGCCGTCGGGCGTCGACGCCAACCCCTATCTGGTGGCGGCAACCGTGCTGGCCGGCATCGTCAAGGGTCTCGATGAGGGCCTCGATCCAGGCCCCGAAACCACCGGCAATGGCTACGAATCAGCAATCACGCGCACCACCATGCCGGTGGACTGGCGCGCCGCGATCGAGGCGGCAAGGGCCTCGACATTCCTCAAAGCGGCGCTGGGGGAAGACCTGCACCGAACATTCGTGGCGATCAAGCAATCCGAATATCTGCGGGTAGCGCGCACGGTCAGCGAACTGGATTATCATCTCTATCTGCACGAGGTGTGAGGCATCGCATCGCCGGTCATTCGCCCAGCGAAAGCCGGGTCCCGGCTATTTGAAGGAACCTTTCTGGGGCTTCGCTCATTCCGCATCTGATCGCAGCAGCGGGCAAGGCCGCATCAGCCATGATCGCCAGGATGCAGACAAATTCTCCAAACCACGCCAAGGTGCAGGCAAGACGCTGGCCCAAGCCTGAATTGCCTGAGACGGCAGAAGACGATGGCGCAAGCACCATTCCCGAACTCAGCGAAGTGGCGAAGGCCTGTCGCCGCTGCCCGCTGTGGCGCAACGCAACGCAGACCGTGTTCGGCGAAGGGCCTGACAAGGCCAAGGTGGTTTTCGTCGGTGAACAGCCAGGCGACCAGGAGGATCTGGCCGGCAAACCTTTCGTCGGTCCGGCGGGAAAAGTCTTCGACGCCATCCTGGACGATGCCGGCGTCGACCGGCTGAAAGTCTATGTCACCAATGCGGTCAAGCATTTCAAGTTCGAGCCGCGCGGCAAGCGGCGCATCCACTCGAAGCCGAATGCCGGCGAGGTGCAGGCCTGCCGCTGGTGGCTCGACAGGGAGCTCGATCTGATCAAGCCCAATCTGGCGGTGGCGCTCGGCGCAACGGCGGCGCAGTCGCTGCTCGGCAAGGTCGTGCCAATCATGAAGATGCGCGGCGCGGTCGTGGAGCGGGACGATGGCTTGCCTGTGTTCGTCACCATCCACCCGTCCTTCATCCTGCGTATTCGCGAGCCGGCGGACAAGCAGGCCGAACGCGAGCGGTTCCTGCAGGACATGAAGGCAGTGAAAAAGCTGATGGCCGCCTGACCCCTATCTGATCAGGATTGCCCTCAAATCATTGACGTTCGTTCCGGTCGGGCCGGGCACGAAGAGATCGCCGACGGCGTTGAATGCCGTCCAGGCATTGTTGCCGGCAAGCATCGCCTTGGCATCGACGCCTGCCGCCCGCATCCGCGACACCGTCGAGCCGTCGGCAAAGGCGCCGGCATTGTCCTGCGAACCGTCGATGCCATCGGTGTCAGCGGCCAGTGCATGGGCGCCCTCCATGCCGCTGATGCCGATGGCGAAGGCAAGCAGAAACTCGGTGTTACGACCGCCCTTGCCCTTCGCCCGCACCGTCACCGTCGTCTCGCCGCCTGATAGAATCAGCACGGGCTTCGGGAAAGGCCGGTTGCGCGTCGCGACTTCACGGGCGATTGCCGCATGGACACCCCCAACTTCGCGCGCTTCGCCCTCGATGGAATCGGAGAGGATGGCCGCCTCGATGCCATGGCGCCTGGCTTCGGCCGCAGCCGCTTCCAGCGAGACGCCGGCCGAGGCGATCAGATGCACTTCGTTGCGCGAAAAACGCGGATCATCGACGCGCGGCGCATCGGCGGCCGGCGAATTGATATGCGCCATCACGGCAGCCGGCAGTTCCATGCCATAGCCGGCGATCGATGCCAGCGCCTCTTGGCGGTTGCCGGAATCGGGAACGGTCGGGCCGGAAGCGACCAGCGCCGGATTGTCGCCGGGAATGTCGGAGACGACCAGCGACACCAGCTTTGCCGGATAGGCAGCTGCCGCCAGCCTGCCGCCCTTGATGGTGGAAACATGCTTGCGGATGGTGTTCATGGCGGCGATCGGCGCGCCGCAGGCGAGCAGCGCCTCGTTGACGGCGATCTCGTCGGCCAGCGTCAAACCTTCGGCGGGCGCCGGCAGCAGCGCCGAGCCACCGCCGGAGATGAGCGCCACGACCAGATCGTCCGCGGTCAGCCCCTGCACCTTTTCGAGCAGCCGGCGCGACGCTTCGAGCCCTGCGGCATCCGGCACCGGATGCGCCGCCTCGATGATCTCGATGCACTGGCATGCCGCGCCATAGCCGTAGCGGGTGACGACCAGCCCTTCGATCGGCCCGTCCCACACTTTTTCGAAAGCCGCCGCCATCTGCGCCGAGCCTTTTCCTGCACCAATGACGATGGTGCGCCCCTTCGGCATTGCCGGCAGATGATCCCTGATCGTCCTCTGCGGATCAGCGGCGGCAACGGCGGCATTGAAGATGGCGGCGAGGAAGGATTTGGGATCGAGCGCGGTCATTTTGCTTCCGGCGGCAGTGCCAGCTCGCGCCCGTCGACGCCGAGGTGGCTGCACAGCGCATCGACGACGACGCCGTGATCCTCACGCTCCGGCAGGCCCGAGACCGCGATCACACCGATGACGCCGGCACCTTTGACCGTTATGGGAAAGCCACCACCGGCCAGCACATAGTCCGATATGTCGAGCCCCTCGCCCGGCTTGAAGCTGCGGTCGGGACGCTGCTGCTCCAGCACCATGCGGTAGGTGCTTTTCAGGAACCGCTGCACCACGTTGATCTTGCGCCGCGCCCAATCCGGATTGGAGGCGTTCGAGCCCGGCATTGCCGCGTAAAACAGCGGCCGGTCGAAGGTCCTGATGTCGACGATGATCGGCAAGCTCTGGGCCAGTGCCCGGTCGCGGATCGTCGAGCCGATCTTGAAGGCGATAGCTTCATCGAAGACCGAGAAGACAAGCTCGGCTTCCTGTTTCTGGATCAGAGCGATATCGTCTGCAACGGCCATGTCGTTCCCCTATCAACGTCGCGGCACCCTTTGACCGATGGCTGCCGCTGGGTCAAGCGGGACGTGTGGGATAGCTAAACCGCCATATCGGTCTTCATCGCCCGCCCGGCGACGTAGACCTCGCGCACGGCGCGGTCGTCGCCCAGCGTCTGCAGCAGAAACAGCTCCTCCGCCAACGTGTCCGCCGTCTCCATCCGCAGCCGCATGGCCGGCGTGGCGCGGGCATCGAGGACGACGATGTCGGCATCGCTGCCTTGGTCGAGCGTGCCGATCCTTTCCACGATCGACAGCGCCTCGGCATTGCCGCGGGTGAGCTGCCAGAACGACTGGAACGGATTGAGCTTCTCGCCGTTCAGCGCGATCACCTTGTAGCCCTCATCCATGGTGCGCAGCATCGAGTAATTGGTGCCGCCGCCGATATCGGTGGCGGTGGCAATGCGGAGTGGTTTTTCGCGGCGGCGGTAACGCTGATAATCGAACAGGCCCGAGCCGAGGAACAGGTTCGAGGTCGGACAGAACACGGCGACCGAGCCCGTGTCCGAAAGCGCATCCGCCTCGCGTTCCGAAAGATGGATGCAGTGGCCGAACAGGCTTTTGCGCCCGAGCAGCCCATAGCGCTCGTAAACATCGGTATAGTCGCGTGCCTGCGGATAGAGTTGCAGCGTAAAGGCGATCTCGGCGTGGTTTTCCGACAGATGCGTCTGCATGTGCAGATCAGGATATTCGCGGCAGAGCGCGCCCGCCATTTCCAACTGTTCGGGCGAGGAGGTGATGGCGAAGCGCGGCGTGATGGCATAGTGCTGGCGCCCCTTGCCATGCCACTCCTTAATCAGCGCCTTGCTGTCGTCATAGGCCGATTGCGGCGTGTCGAGCACGCCCTCCGGCGCGTTGCGATCCATCATCACCTTGCCGGCGATGTTGAGCATGTTGCGGTCATGCGAGTCGGCGAAGAACGCTTCGGCCGATTCCCTGTGGACCGAGCAATAGGCGGCGACTGTCGTCGTGCCGTGGCGCACCATCTCGTCGAGGAACAGCCTGGCGATGCGGCGGCCGTGCTGGGCGTTCTGGAATTTGGTTTCCGCGGGAAAGGTGTAAGTGTTCAGCCAGTCGAGCAGCTCGGCGCCGTAGGAGGCGATAACCTGCATCTGCGGAAAATGCGCATGCGCGTCGATGAAACCAGGCAGCAGCAAATGCGGGCGGTGGTCGATCTTTTTTGCGCCTTCATCAGCCTTTTTCTCGACGTCGGCATAGGCGCCCGCGGCAACGATCCTGCCGTTGCGAAGCAGCAGGCCGCCGTCGTCCTCGTAGCGCCAGGCGGAATGGTCTTCGACGGTCTCAGGCCAGCGCAGGAAGGACAGCGTGCGGCCGCGCAGGAGCGTGCTGGTCATGCCTATTTCCCCGCCTCCTCGAACCATGCCACCAGCAGCGCCCGCTCCTTGTCGGTGATATGGGTGACGTTGGCGGGCGGCATCGCGTGGCTGCGGCCGGCCTGCAGGTAGATCTCGCGGGCCTGCCCGGCGATACCGGCGTCCGTGTCGAGCATCACACCTTTCGGCGCGTGATAGATGCCCTCGTAGGACGGCTCCTGCGCATGGCACATCGAGCAACGGCCAAGCACCGTATCGCGCACTGCGGGAAAATGCGCCGAGGCGATATAGACCTGTGCCGTCGAGGACGCCTTGACTTCGCCGGTCAGCACTTTCGGCGCGGTCGACAGCCAGATGATGACGACGAACAGGACGGCGGCCGCCAGCCAGATCCAGGTCGGGTTGCCCTTGCGCGCATGCATGGTGTTGAAATAGTGCCGGATCAGCACGCCGATGATGAAAACCAACGAGGCGATCACCCAGTTGAACTGGGTAGCAAACGCCAGCGGGTAGTGGTTCGACAGCATCAGGAAGAGAACGGGCAGCGTCAGGTAATTGTTGTGCAGCGAGCGCTGCTTGGCGATCTTGCCGTATTTCGGATCTGGCTTCCTGCCGGCGATCAGGTCGGCGACGACGATCTTCTGGTTCGGAATGATGACCATGAAGACATTGGCCGACATGATCGTCGCGGTGATGGCGCCAAGATGCAGGAAAGCGGCGCGGCCGGTGAACAGATGGGTAAGACCCCAGGCGATGAACACCAGCACGCCATAGAGCACCAGCATCAGGCCGGTGTCGCTCCTGCCAAGCGGCGAACGGCATAAGAGATCGTAGACCACCCAGCCGACGCCGATCGTCGCCAGCGACAGCAAGATGCCTGTAGGCACCGACATGGCAAGCACGTTGGGATCGATCAGGAAGAGGTCCGCGCCGGCATAGTAGACGACGCACAGCATGGCAAAGCCCGACAGCCAGGTAGCGTAGGATTCCCATTTGAACCAGGTCAGGTGCTCAGGCATTTCGGTCGGCGCCACGAGATATTTCTGGATGTGGTAGAAGCCGCCGCCATGCACCTGCCATTCTTCGCCGAAGGCGCCGACAGGCATACCCGGACGCTGGCGCAAGCCGAGATCGAGCGCGACGAAATAGAAAGACGAGCCGATCCAGGCTATGCTGGTGACGACATGCAGCCAGCGCACGGCGAAACTCAGCCAGTCCCAGAAAATCGCAAAATCGATCATTGAAAAGTCGTCCCTGCCGATTGGGTGACTTTACGGACTGGAGCGCAAACGGAAAGGGCCGAGCGGCACGATGACTTTCAAAAAAAAATGGAAAATACTACAGCGCCGCGCGTCCCTTGGACGCGCAAAAGACGCTGTAGAACTTTATCTGGTGCATGATCCTTTCCGAAAATCGATTCCGATTTTTCGGGGTCATGCACTAGCGCCGCGCGTCCCTTGGACGCGCAAAGGACGCTGTAGAACTTTATCTGGTGCATGATCCTTTCCGAAAATCGATTCCGATTTTTCGGGGTCATGCACTAGGGTTATCCCTGCGCAGCCGCATGAGAGCCCAAAGCCGCATGGCCTATCTCGAAAACATCTCCGTCTTCGTTCGCGTCGTCGAGCTCGGCAATCTGTCGGCGGCGGGGCGCGACATGCGCATTTCGCCAGCGGTCGCCTCCAACCGCATCAAGGAGCTCGAAAAACATCTCGGTGTCAGGCTGTTCAATCGCACGACGCGGCAATTGATGCCGACCGAGCACGGCACGGTGTTCTACTCCGGCGCCAAGCAGGTGCTTGAGGCGGTCACCGAGGCGGAAGCCGCCGTCAGCGCTTTGTCCGGCCAGCCGCGTGGCACCATCAAGGTGACAGCGCCGCTTGGCCTCGGCCGGCGGCTGGTGGCGTCGGGAATCCCCGATTTCCACGACAAATATCCTGACATCGAGGTTCGGCTGAGGCTTTCGGACCACAATGTCGACATCATGAAGGAAGGCATCGACGTCGCGTTCAGACTGGGTATCATCGAGGATTCCAGCCTGAGAATGCGCGGCATCATGGAGTGCGAGCGGGTGCTGGTGGCGGCGCCGAAGTATCTGGAGACGCGCGGCGAACCGACCGAGCCGCAGGAACTGATCGCCAACAAACACGACTGCCTGATGCTGCGCTACGCCGGCGCGCGCGAATATGTGTGGACGCTGCAGACGGCCGACGGTCCGCGGAAATTCGAGGTGCACGGACCCTATGACACCGACGATGGCGACGTGCTGACCGGCTGGGCGCTGTCGGGCCGCGGCATCATCAACAAGCCGCGCTTCGAGGTCGAGCCGTTCATCCGCGACCGGCGTCTGAAGGTGATCCTGCCCGACACGCCACCGACGCCGGTGCAGTTCGCCGCCGTCTACCCGCACAAGAAGCTGCAGGACCCGAAGGTGCGGCTGCTGCTCGATTTCATGGCCGAGCGCTGCCAACGGCTGATCAAGGAAATTCTGGCCGGAAAATGAGCGTTGCTCGAATTCTGGCCGTCAGCCGGCCATTGCCTTGCCACGAGAGACGGGGTGCGGCGCGGCTCGCGCGCCAGCATGGGCGGCCAGTGCCGTCATGATCTCGGCCGCCGCCAAGGCCGCAATGACTTGCGGACGCTTGTCCTTGACCGCATCGCCGCCGATCGGCGAGACGAGGCCGGCAAATTGCGCCTCGCTGCCGTCCGCCGCCTTCAGGAACCAGTTCCTGAATGTCGCCTTCTTGGTCTTCGAGCCGATCATGCCGACATAGGCGGCATCCCGGCGTTTCAGTGCCTCGGCGACGATCAGGAAATCCAGCGCGTGGTCGTGGGTGAGGACGACGAACGCGGCGCCAGCCGGAGCCTTGCGCACCATCGCCTCGGGCATTGGCGTCAGGCTGGTTTCGACCGTGTCCGGCATGCCCTCCAGCGCCTCGGCCCGCGTCTCGACAACGACGACACGGACCGGCAGCAAGGCCACCGCCGAGGCCAGCGCCTGGCCGACATGGCCGCCGCCGAAGATGTAGACATGCGGCATCTCCGCCTGCTCGGCGTCCGCCGCCGCGACCAGCTCTTGCGCCAACGCCGTGTCGACCAGCCGGATCAGCACCTCGACCCTGCCGCCGCAGCACTGGCCGATCTCGGGCCCGAGCGGGACATCGAGCGTCGTGCGCGTATCCCTCCCCCTTGGGGGGAGGGTGGCGCCGAAGCCGTCGGGTGGGGTCGCCGCGCCAGTGCTCGACGCTCTGGCGGTGCCTCCTGAGACGACCCCCTCTGGCCGCTCCGCGGCCATCTCCCCCTCAAGGGGGGAGAAAAGCAGCTGCCGTGCCTTATCGATCGCGATGAATTCGAGCTGGCCGCCGCCGATCGTGCCAAAAATCGCCGCGCCCGAGACGAGCATGAAGGCGCCCTTCTCGCGGGGCGTCGAGCCTTTGGTCCCGGCCACCTCGACCAGGGCGACACGGCCGGCGCCGCCAAGAAATGCTTTCAGGGTTTGCACTTTCGAGGTCATGTTTTTGCTTTCCCTATCGGGAAACATAGGGTTTTTCGGCCCGGATTGCACGCCTTGTACGAACCCCGGGACCGAGTTCAAGCACCAGCCTTGGCTTCCCTCTTCAGCCGTTCGATCGCCATCAGCACCCGCTCCGGCGTCGCCGGTGGGTCGAGGCGCGGGCAGATCCGGTGGTCGGCAACGCTTGCCACCGCATCCGACAGCGCATGCAGCACCGAGATGCCGAGCGGCAGCGGCGGCTCGCCGACCGCCTTGGAGCGGTGCACCGTCGGCTCGCTCGCTTCCGGCCAATCGGCCAGCGTCACATTGAAGATCTTCGGTCGGTCCGAGGCGAGCGGAATCTTGTAGGTCGACGGCGCATGGGTGCGCAGCCGGCCCTTTTCGTCCCACCAAAGCTCCTCCGTCGTCAGCCATCCCATGCCCTGGATGAAGCCGCCTTCGACCTGGCCAAGGTCGATGGCGCGGTTCAGCGAGCGGCCGGTCTCGTGCAGGATGTCGGTGCGCTCGACGACATATTCGCCGGTCAGCGTGTCGACCGAGACTTCCGAGCACGCGGCGCCATAGGCGAAATAATAGAAGGGACGACCCTCGCCCTTGTCGCGATCCCAATGGATTCTCGGCGTCTTGTAGAAGCCCGCCGCCGAAAGCTGGATGCGCGCCATATAGGCCTGCCTGATGAGATCGGCGAAGGCGATCTCCTGGTTGCCGATGCGCACCCGGTTGGGCAGGAACAGCACCTGGTCGCGCGGCACCTGGTATTTTTCGGCTGCGAAGTTGGTCAACCGCTCCTTGATCTGCCGGGCCGCGTTCTGCGCCGCCATACCGTTGAGGTCGGAACCGGACGATGCGGCGGTCGCCGAGGTGTTCGGGACCTTGCCGGTCGTGGTCGCGGTGATCTTTACCTGGTCGAGGTCGATCTGGAATTCTTCCGCCACCACCTGCGCCACCTTGACGTAGAGACCCTGCCCCATCTCGGTGCCGCCATGGTTCAGATGCACCGAACCGTCGGTGTACACATGCACCAGCGCGCCGGCCTGATTGTAGTGCGTCGCGGTAAACGAGATGCCGAACTTGACCGGCGTCAGCGCCAATCCACGCTTGATGAAGCGGCTGTTGGCGTTGAAAGCTTCAATGGTGCGGCGACGCCTCGCATAGTCGCAACTCGCCTCCAGCTCGGCGACGATGCGGTGGATGATGTTGTCCTCGACCGTCTGGTGATAGGGCGTGACGTTGCGGTCGCTGGTGCCATAAAAATTCTTCTTGCGAATCTCGAGCGGGTCCTTGCCGACGGCAAAGGCGACCTCTTCGATGACACGCTCGGCGCCGACCATGCCTTGCGGCCCGCCGAAGCCGCGGAAGGCGGTGTTCGACACGGTGTTGGTGTAGAGCGGCGCCGATTGCGCATGAACCGCCGGCCAGAAATAGGTGTTGTCGCAGTGGAACAGCGCGCGATCGGTGACCGGGCCCGACAGGTCCGCCGAGAAGCCGCAGCGCGCCGCAAACATAAAATCGACGCCGAGGATATTGCCCTCGTCGTCGAAGCCGACCTCGTAATCGACGAGGAAGTCATGGCGCTTGCCGGTGGCGATCATGTCGTCGTCACGGTCGGGCCGGATTTTCACCGCGCGATGGTGTTTTTTCGCAGCAATCGCCGCGAGCGCGGCAAACTGGTTGCCTTGCGTTTCCTTGCCGCCAAAGCCGCCGCCCATGCGGCGGATCTCGACCGTGACGGCATGGCTCGGCACGCCGAGCGCATGGCTGACCATGTGCTGGATTTCGCTCGGATGCTGGGTCGACGAATAAATGGTGACGTCCTGATCCTCGCCGGGAATGGCCATGGCGATCTGGCCTTCGAGATAAAAATGGTCCTGGCCGCCGATGCGCATTTTTCCTTTCAGCCGGCGCGGCGCCGCCCTGATCGCAGCCGCGGCATCGCCGCGCCTCAGGGTCAGCGGCGGCGTGACCAGCTTGTCCTTCCTGGGATCGAGGACGCCGATGTCGGTGACGAAAGGCAATTCCTTGTATTCGACCTTGGCCAGCCTTGTGGCGCGGCGCGCCTGCTCGCGGGTTTCGGCGATGACGCAAAAGATCGGTTGGCCGAAGAACTGCACCTTGCCGTCGGCCAGCACCGGTTCGTCGTGGCGGCCGGTCGGCGAAATGTCGTTTTCGCCCGGCACGTCGCTCGCCGTCAGCACGTCGACGACGCCGGGTGCTGCGCGCACCGCCGCCAGGTCCATGCTGCTGATGGTGGCATGCGTGGCCGTCGAAAGCCCGAGGCAGCCATGCAGCATGCCGGATGATTCCGGCATGTCATCGATATAGACGGCCGTGCCGCGGACATGCTTGTGCGCGGAATCATGACGCTGGTCGGTGGCAACGCCACCAGCGATTTTCTGCGCCTTGAGGTTTGGAGCGTGCTTGGTCATCACGCCGCCTCGTGGCGCGATATCTGGATCGGTGCTTTGCTGCCGCTGGTCTCGGCGAAGAACCGCAACAGCAGGTTGCGCGCCGCCAGCGCCCGGTATTCGGCGCTCGCCCGCATGTCGGTCAGCGGGGTAAAGTCTTTGGCGTACTCGGCCATGGCGGTCTCGACCGTCGGTTCCGTCCAGGGCCTGCCGAGCAGCGCCTTTTCCACGCCGAAAGCCCGCTTCGGCGTTGCCGCCATGCCGCCATAGGCGATGCGCACCTCCGCCACCGTGCCGTCCTTGGCCAGGGCCAGCAGGAATGCGCCAAGTGCGGCGGTGATGTCCTCGTCACGGCGCTTGGTGATCTTGTAGACGGCGAATTTGGTATCCCTGCCCGGCACTGGGACATGCACGGCCTCGACGAATTCGCCCGGCTGTCGGTCCTGCTTGCCATAGGCGATGAAGAAGTCGTCAAGCGAGATCGTCCGTCGCTTGTTGCCGCGGCGCAGCGTCAGCCGCGCGCCGAGTGCGATCAGCGGCGGCGGCGTGTCGCCGATCGGCGAGCCATTGGCGATGTTGCCGCCGATCGTGCCCATGTTGCGCACTTGGTCGCCACCGATGCGATCGAACAGCGGGCCTAGCGCCGGGATGCGTTTCGCCAGCATTGAGAAAGCCTCGGTGTAGGTGACACCAGCGCCGATCGAGATGATGCCCTTGTCTTCGGAAATCCGGCACAGCCCGTCGAGATTGCCGATGAAGATCGCCGGCGCAATCTCGCGCATGTGCTTGGTCACCCACAGGCCGACATCGGTCGAACCGGCAACGATGGTGGCGCCCGGCTCCTTGTCGAGCACGGCGGCGAGGTCGTCGGCATCGGCCGGGACGACCAGGCGCTGCTTGCCGGCGCCGATCTCGATGCGCGAACCGTCTTTCATCGCTTCGAGCTTGCTCGTGATCGCCTTGCGCTCCGCTGCCAGCGGATCCTTTGCCGCCTTGCCGTAGCTGGAGATGGCACGCGCCGCCCGCATGATCGCCTCGTAGCCGGTGCAGCGGCAGAGATTGCCCTGAAGCGCCTTTTCGATGGCTGCATCCGACGGCTCCGGTGACCGCATCCACAGGGCATAAAGCGACATGACGAAGCCCGGCGTGCAGAAGCCGCATTGCGAGCCGTGGAAATCGACCATCGCCTGCTGCACCGGATGCAGTTTTTCGCCGTCGCCGCGCAGATGCTCGACGGTTACGACATGCGTGCGATCGAGCGAGCCAAGGAAGCGGATGCAGGCATTGACGCTTTCATAGACGAGCCGGCCGCCTGACAGCCTTCCGACCAGCACGGTGCAAGCGCCGCAGTCGCCCTCGGCGCAGCCTTCCTTGGTGCCGCGCAGCGAGCGCTCGAGCCGCAGCCAGTCGAGCAAGGTCTCGTCGGGCGCGACCGTAGTCAGCGCAACATCCTCGCCATTGAGGATGAAGCGTATCTCATTGCGTATCTTGAGCCTCGTCATGTCTCAGCTCCCCCGATAGGTCGAATAGCCGTAGGGCGATATGAGCAGCGGCACGTGATAGTGCATCGGCTCGGCCATGCCGAAGCGGATCGGCACGCTGTCGAGGAAGGCCGGTTCCGGCAGTCTCAACCCCTGCCGGCGCAGATAGTCGCCGGCGGCGAAGACCAGCTCGTATTCGCCGGTGCGGAATTCCGCGTCGGCAAGCAGCGGCGCGTCACACCGGCCGTCGGCGTTGGTGACCGCTGTCTTCAGATGCGTCCGCATGTCGTCGTTGATGCGGTAAAGCTCGATCGACAGGCCTGCCGCCGGCCTGCCGGCCGCGGTGTCGAGGACATGGGTCGTCAGACGTCCGCCTTCGGCTTTCGACGTTTCCGCCACTGGCTGCTCCCATTCCGGTACACTCGAACATGTCCGGTACAGTCGAACATGTTTGGCGAATTGTGCGCCCATTAAAGGCGATGCATAAGTCCCGGTCGAGTGAAGTGCTGCAAAAACACTTTCAAAAATTTTCGGGGGAATGCGCAAGCAATCCTTTCGACTATCCTGATCACACTATCCGGCAGGAGCGACAATGCGTTACGAACGAGACATGCGCGGCTACGGCGCCAATCCGCCGGATCCAAAATGGCCCGGCAGGGCGCATGTCGCGGTGCAGTTCGTCGTCAATTACGAGGAAGGCGGCGAAAATTGCGTCCTGCACGGCGACAAGGCTTCGGAAGCCTTCCTGTCCGAGATCGTCGGCGCTGCACCTTGGCCCGGGCAGCGCCACCGGAACATGGAATCGATCTACGAATATGGCGCCCGCGCCGGCTTCTGGCGATTGCTGCGCCTGTTCACCGAGGCTGAGGTGCCGATCACCTGCTACGGCGTCGCTACAGCACTGGCGCGTTCGCCCGACCAGGTCGTGGCGATGCAGGAGGCCGGCTGGGAGGTTGCCTCGCACGGGCTGAGATGGATCGACTATCGCGACCATGCGCCGGAAGACGAACGCCGCGACATGGACGAGGCAATCCGGCTGCATTACGAGGTGACAGGCGCACGGCCGACCGGCTGGTACACCGGCCGCACATCGATCAACACCGTGCGGCTGGCGGCGGAAGAGGGCGGCTTCGACTATGTGTCGGACACCTATGACGATGAACTGCCGTACTGGTTCGAGCATGGTGGGCCGGACGGGTCGGCAAAGCCGCAGCTCATCATCCCCTATACGCTCGACGCCAACGATATGCGTTTCGCCACGCCGCAGGGCTTCAACTCGGGCGACCAGTTCTTCGCCTATCTCAGGGATAGTTTCGATACGCTCTATGCCGAGGGCAAGGCAGGACGGCCGCGCATGATGAATATCGGCCTGCACTGCCGCCTCGTCGGCCGGCCGGGCCGGGTCGCGGCGCTGAAGCGCTTCGTCGACTACGTCAAATCACACGACAGGGTCTGGCTGGCGCGACGCATCGACATTGCAAGGCACTGGCAAGAGAACCATCCGTTCCGGCCGCCGACGCTGCGCCCGTCGAAGATGGAATTCGAGGCTTTCGTCCAGGCATTCGGCGGCGTATTCGAGCATTCGCCGTGGATCGCCGAGCGCGCCTATGAGCTGGAGCTCGGTCCGGCGCATGACAGTGCCGGCGGTCTGCACAATGCGCTGTGCCGTGTCTTTCGCGGCGCCAGCGGGGCCGAGCGGCTCTCCGTGCTCAACGCCCATCCCGACCTTGCCGGCAAACTGGCGCAAACCAAGCGGCTGACTGCGGAATCGGCCAGGGAACAGGCTTCCGCAGGGCTCGAGGGGTTGACCGACAAGGAGCGCGAGCTGTTCTCAAAGCTCAATGCCGCCTACGTCGCCAATTTCGACTTCCCCTTCATCATCGCGGTGAAAGGCAAGACCAAGGAAGAAATCCTGGCGGAGTTCGAGGCGCGCATCGGCAACAGCCGCGGCGTTGAATTCGAAACCGCCTGCAAACAGGTCGAGCGCATCGCACTGCTCCGCCTCAAGGACATGCTTCCGCAATAGGCCTTGCTTCCGCAATAGGCTCTGAACTGATGGACACGATGAAAATGGCCGACCGAACCTATTATGCGCCGCAGGGCGGCCACCCCGGCCAGAGCGAGCTGCTGACCGGCCGCGCTGTCTTCACCGAGGCCTACGCCGTTATTCCAAGGGGGGTGATGCAGGACATCGTCACCAGCGCCCTGCCGTTCTGGGACAAGACCCGCGTCTGGGTGCTGTCGCGTCCGCTGTCCGGGTTTGCCGAGACGTTTTCGCAATACATCGTCGAGGTCGCGCCCGGCGGCGGCAGCGACCGGCCGGAACCGGATGCCGGCGCCGAGGGCGCCCTGTTTGTGGTCGAGGGCGAGCTGAGCGTTTTGCTGGCTGGCGAGAAGCATGTCCTGCAGCCGGGCGGCTTTGCTTTCCTGCCGCCGACCAGCGGATGGAGCGTTCGCAACGAGAGCAGCGCTGCTGTCCGCTTCCACTGGATCCGCAAGGCTTACGACGCCGTCGAAGGCATTGATGTCCCGCAAGCCTTCTTTGCCAACGAACAGGACATTGCGCCGACGCCGATGCCCGGCACCGAGGGCCGTTGGGCGACGACGCGCTTCGTCGACCCTGAAGACATGCGCCACGACATGCATGTCACCATCGTCACGCTCGAACCGGGTGCGGTCATCCCCTTCGCCGAGACGCATGTCATGGAGCACGGTCTCTACGTGCTGGAGGGCAAGGCCGTCTACCGCCTCAACCAGGACTGGGTCGAGGTCGAGGCCGGCGACTATATGTGGCTGCGCGCCTTCTGTCCGCAGGCCTGCTATGCTGGCGGCCCCGGAAAATTCCGCTATTTGCTCTACAAGGATGTCAACCGGCACGCCAAGCTTGGTGGCGCCGGCGTGGGGAGGCGCGCGCCATGACCCGCATCGTGGCGCGGCCGCTGACCCGTGAAAATTTTGCCGAGTTCGGCGACGTCATCGATATGGGCGGCGGCAATCACTACCCGATCAATGGCGGCAAGGCCGAGCGCTATCACGATCTCGCCACCGCCGAAGCGCAGGGACCGAATGGGCACGTGCTGATCTCCATGGTGCGCGGCACGCCTTACGATTTTCCGCTGAAGCTCACCATGGTCGAGCGTCACCCGTTCGGCAGCCAGGCTTTCATCCCGCTGTCGCCACGGCCGTTCCTGGTCGTCGTCTGCCATGATGGCGACGACGGCCCGGGCGAGCCGCATGCCTTCCTCACCGCGCCCGGGCAGGGCGTCAATTATCCGCGCAATCGCTGGCACGGCGTGCTGACGCCGATCGGCGAGGCCCAGGATTTCCTCGTCGTCGACCGCGGTGGCGACGGCGCCAACCTCGACGAGTGCCATTTCTCGCACGCTTACGAGATCCATCTTCCCGATGGGAGCCAGTGATGGCCGACGTCTCGCTGATCGACCGCCTGCTCGACGTCATCGAGCATGACATCGTGCCGAAGACGGCCGAAGGTGTCGCCCATGGCAACAAGCTTTTCGGCGCGGCGATCTTGCGCAAGGACGACCACTCGCTGGTGCTCGCCGAGACCAACAACGAGACTGAGAACCCGCTCTGGCATGGCGAAGTTCACTGCCTGAAGCGGTTCTACGAAATGCCCAAGGCTGAGCGCGTCGACACCAGGGACGCGATTTTTCTCGCCACGCATGAACCCTGCTCGCTCTGCCTGTCGGCGATCACCTGGACCGGCTTCGACAATTTCTACTATTTGTTTTCGCATGAGGATTCGCGCGACAGCTTCGCCATCCCGCACGACCTGAAGATCCTGAAGGAGGTCTTCACCCTCGACCCCGGCGGCTACAATGCCGAGAACGCCTACTGGAAGAGTTTTTCGATCCGAAAACTGGTGTGTTCGCTGCCCGAGACCGAGCGGCTGCGACTGGAACCGCGGATCGGCAAAATCTCCGCACGCTATGACGAATTGTCCAGCGCTTACCAGGCGAGCAAGGACGAAAACGACATTCCGTTGAGTTGACGCGGATTGACCAGCCGAATTCGTTGGCTGGCCCACGACGACGTCCCACGGGCTCCATCATTTGGCCGTCCTGGAGTCGCCCGCATGAAAACCGTCACTGAATTTCCCCGCAAGGTCGTCGAGTTTCCGGACATGGGCATCGTCATGCCGGATGGCTGCCGGCTGTCGGCGCGGGTGTGGATGCCGGCCGATGCCGCCGACGATCCGGTGCCGGCGATCCTCGAGCACCTGCCCTACCGCAAGCGCGACGGCACGATCTTTCGCGATCAGCTGACGCATCCCTATTTCGCCGGCTATGGCTATGCATCGATCCGCGTCGACATGCGCGGCAATGGCGATTCCGAAGGGCTGATGGACGGCGAATATTCCGAGCAGGAATTGCAGGACGCCTGCGATGTGATCGCCTGGGCGGCCGCCCAGCCCTGGTGCAACGGCAATGTCGGCATGATGGGCATCTCCTGGGGCGGCTTCAACTGCCTGCAGGTTGCAGCCAAGCAGCCGCCGGCGTTGAAGGCAGTCATCAGCCTGTGCTCGACCGTCGACCGCTATGCCGACGACATCCACTACAAGGGCGGCTGCCTGCTGATCGAGAATTTCGGCTGGGCCTCGACCATGCTGTCCTATTCGTCGCGGCCACCGGACCCGCTGCTGGCCGGCGACAACAGATGGCGCGACCTATGGCTGACCCGGCTGGAGAACCAGCCCTTCCTGGCGCCGCTGTGGCTGAGACACCAGCACCGCGACGCCTATTGGAAGCGCGGTTCGATCTGCGAGGACTATTCCGCCATCCAAGCCGCCGTGCTGTCGATCGGCGGCTGGCATGACGGCTATCGCAATACGATTTCCTACCTCGCGGCCAATATCGAGGCGCCGGTCAAGGGCATCGTCGGCCCGTGGATCCACAAGTACCCGCATTACGCCGCACCGAAACCAGCGATCGGCTTCCTGCAGGAGGCCTTGCGCTGGTGGGACCGCTGGTTGAAAGGCATCGACACCGGCGTCGAGGCCGACCCGGCCTACCGCGCCTATGTGATGGACAGCGTGCGCCCCGCGCGTTGGCATCCCGAGCGGCCCGGCCGCTGGGTTGCCGAAGCAGACTGGCCATCGCCCAACATCAAGGCTGAGGCGATCGAACTGATCCCGGAAGGCGCCAGGCCTGCAATCGTGGCTTCGCCACAAAGCTGCGGCCTCGCCGGCGGCGAATATTTCCCCTTCACCTTCGGGCCGGAACTGCCCGGCGACCAGCGCCCCGACGATGCGCTGTCGGTGTGTTTCGACCAGCCCCCGCTCGGCGAGGCGATCGACATTGTCGGCGCGCCGGAGGTTTTGATCCAGGTCGCCTCGGATCGACCGCAGGCGAACATCGCGGTGCGGCTGTGCGACGTGCATCCTGACGGCGCATCCGAATTGATCTCCTACGGCGTGCTCAACCTGACGCACCGCAACTCGCATGAATTCCCCGAGGCGCTGGTGCCGGAAGAGACCGTTTTGGCGCGGGTGGTGCTCGACCAATGCGCCTATCGCGTGCCATCAGGCCATCGCCTGCGTATTGCCGTTTCGAACGCCTACTGGCCGATGATCTGGCCATCGCCGGAACCGGTTCGGCTCGACCTGTCGGCGGCTACGCTGAAGCTGCCGCTGCGTCCGCCGGCGCAAGGCGACGAAGTCACGTTCCCTACGTCCGAGGCAGCCGTGCCCTGGGCAACCGAAACGGTCCGTGCCGCCAATTCCGAGCGTCATGTTGATCGCGACGAGAAGACCGGAATCGTCACGCTTTCCATTGTCGACGATTTCGGCGAGGTGCGCGACCTGGAGCATGGCCTCGCCAATGGCAGCGTCGCCCGCGAGACATGGGCGATCCATCCTGACAATCCGCTGTCAGCGTCGGGCAAGACGCACTGGACGCAGACGCTGTCGCGAAATGGATGGTCGGTGCGCACCGAAACGTCAGCCGAAATGCGGTCCGACGCGCAAAGCTTCATGGTTAGCGCCAGAATCGAAGCCTATGAAGGCGAGGAACTGGTTTTCGAGCGCAATTTCGAAGAGAAAATCCCGCGCGCGCTGCTTTGAGCGCTTACGCGGGTTGGTCCAATTGCGACGTACGATTTACGCCACGGCATGTCGCATTCGGTCTTGCTTACGGCGTTCCCTTGCGGTCATTATTCTCCTCACAAGAAATGATAAAGAACGACCACAAGGTCGAACCAACAGAGTGAGGAACTCAACATGTCAAACGAACTGGAATTTCTCAGCCGGCGCGTCGCGTCCGGCAAACTGAGCCGTCGTGATTTTCTCGGCCGGGCAGCAGCGCTCGGCGTCACCGCGACCTTCGCCAACTCGCTGCTTTCGAGTGCGGCGCGCGCCGCGGGTCCGGTCAAGGGGGGCACGCTGAAGGCCGGCTTGGTCGGCGGCGAGTCCACCAACAGCCTCGATCCGGCCCTGTTCATGACGCAGGTGCCGTTCGCCTTCGGCAAGATGTGGGGCGAACTGATCGTCGAGCTTTCCCCGGAAGGCACGCTCGAGAACCGCATCGCCGAGGAGATCGGCTCGTCTGACGACGCCAAGGTCTGGACGCTGAAGATTCGCGACGGCGTCGAATTCCATAACGGCAAGACGGTAACCGCCGAGGACGTCGCCGCCACACTCGAACGCCATTCGGACGAGAAGTCGAAGTCGGGCGCGCTCGGCTACATG
The DNA here is from genome assembly GCF_055811075.1 of Mesorhizobium sp. WSM4820. Lineage (NCBI taxonomy): Bacteria > Pseudomonadati > Pseudomonadota > Alphaproteobacteria > Hyphomicrobiales > Phyllobacteriaceae > Mesorhizobium > Mesorhizobium sp. WSM4820. The sequence continues at coordinate 163,193 of NZ_JBVVQN010000002.1, forward strand.
AAAGGCATCGAGAGCATCAAGGCCAGCGGCAAGGAAGTCGTGCTGACGCTGGAGGAAGCCAATGCCGACCTGCCCTATCTGCTTAGCGATTACCATTTGATCATCCAGCCCAATGGCGGCAAGGACAAGGCCGACGCCGGCATCTCGGCCGGACCCTACAAGATCACCACCAACGAGCCCGGCGTGCGCCATGGCGGCGAGCGGTTCGCCAATTACTGGCAGGCCGACAAGATGGGCCATGCCGACCAGATCGAGATCATCGTCATCAACGACGCCACGGCGCGCACTTCGGCCTTGCAGGGCGGCCAGGTCAACATGATCAACCGCGTCGAGCCGAAGATCGTCGACCTGATCAAGCGGCTGCCCGGCGTCACCATCCGCAACCATGCGGGTCCTGGCCACTACGTCTTCATCATGCATTGCAACACGGCGCCGTTCGACAACAACGATTTGCGCATGGCGCTGAAGCTGGCGATCGACCGCGAGGAGATGCTCGACAAGATCCTCAGAGGCTATGGCTCGCTCGGCAACGACTTCCCGATCAACTCGGCCTATCCGCTGTTTTCCGAGGACATCGAGCAGCGCAAATACGATCCCGACAAGGCGAAGTTTCATTTCAAGAAGTCGGGCCATGACGGCGCCGTCCTGCTCAGGACATCGGACGTCGCCTTCCCCGGCGCCGTCGATGCCGCGCAGCTGTTCCAGCAAAGCGCGGCCAAGGCCGGCATCACGCTGGAGATCAAGCGCGAGCCGGGCGACGGCTACTGGTCGGAAGTATGGAACAAGCAGCCCTTCTGCGCCTCCTACTGGGGCGGACGCTCGACGCAGGACCAGATGTACTCGACTGCGTACCTGTCGACGGCCGACTGGAACGACACGCGTTTCAAGCGTCCCGAGTTCGACAAGATGGTGCTGGCGGCGCGTGCCGAGCTCGACGAAGCCAAGCGCAAGGCGATGTATCGCGACATGGCGATGCTCGTCCGCGACGAAGGTGGCCTGATCCTGCCGATGTTCAATCAGTTCATCGACGCGACGGGCGCCAAGGTCGCCGGCTGGGTCGACGATCCGCATCAGGAGCTGATGAACGGGTACGCTCTGGCAAAGTGCTGGCTCGAAGCCTGAGCCCGGCCTTGCGGATATGTCCTCACCCATCGTGAAACTGGTGGCCCAGCGCATTGCGCTGGGCATCCTCCTGCTCTTGGCCGTATCGGTCCTGATCTTCGCCGGCACCCAGATCCTGCCCGGCGACGTCGCGCAAGCCATCCTCGGACAGTCGGCGACACCGGAGTCGCTTGCCAATCTGCGCGAGCAGCTCGGCCTCAACGATCCGGCCTTTATCCGCTATTTCCGCTGGCTCGGCGGCGTCGTGACCGGTGATCTCGGCACCGCCATGTCCAGCGGGCAGGATATTGCGACGTCGATCAAGGGGCGGTTGTGGAACACGCTGTTCCTCGCCTTCTGGGCGGCGGTCGTTGCCGTGCCGCTGGCGATCATCCTCGGCCTGATTGCGGTGCGTTACCGCAATGGCTGGGTCGACAAGCTGATCTCCGGACTGGCGCTTGCCTCGACCTCGTTTCCCGAATTCTTCATCGGCTATGTGCTCGTCTATTTCTTTGCCGTGAAATACCAGATCTTCCCCGGCATCTCGACGGTCTATGACGGGATGCCGTTCGGCGAGCGCATGCAGGCGATCATGCTGCCGGCGGCGGCACTGACGCTGGTGGTGCTCGCCCACATGATGCGCATGACGCGCGCCGCGATCCTCAATGTCATGCAATCGGCTTATGTCGAGACGGCGGAGCTCAAGGGTCTTTCGGCATTCGCCGTCATTCGCAGGCATGCCTTCCCCAATGCGATTGCGCCGATCATCAACGTCGTCATGCTCAACCTCGCCTATCTGATCGTCGGCGTCGTCGTTGTCGAAGTGATCTTCGTCTATCCGGGCATGGGGCAGTATCTCGTCGACCACGTCACCAAGCGTGACGTACCGGTGGTGCAGGCGGTCGGCCTGATCTTCGCCGCGGTTTATATCAGCCTGAACATCATTGCGGACATAGCGGCGATCGTCGCCAATCCGCGTCTCAGACATCCGAAGTGAGGGGCGGCGCTGTGCTCGACATAAAACGCATCCCCATCCCTGCGCTGATCGGCCTGGTGCTGACGGCATTGTTCGTGCTGGCGGCGATCTTCGCGCCCTGGATCGCGCCTTACGGCAATGGCGAGATCGTCGGCGACGTCTGGGCACCGATGTCGGCGACACATTTGCTGGGCACCGACAATCTCGGCCGCGACCTTCTTTCGCGCATGATCTACGGCGCCCGCGTCACGCTGTTCATCGCGGTGCTGGCCACCGCGCTGTCCTTCTCGCTCGGCGCCATCCTTGGCTTCTCGGCGGCGGTTTTCGGCGGCTGGTTCGACACGCTTATGTCGCGCCTTGTCGATCTCCTGATGTCTATCCCGACGCTGATCATGGGCCTCGTCGTGCTCTCCGTGCTGCCAACCAATCTGGTGACGCTGATCCTTGTCATGGGCATCCTCGACTCGACCCGCGTCTACCGCCTGTCGCGGGCGGTCGCCGTCGACATCAACGTCATGGATTTCGTCGAGGCGGCCAAGCTGCGCGGCGAAGGCAGCGTGTGGATCATCTTCCGCGAGATCCTGCCCAATGCGTTGTCGCCGCTGGTTTCGGAACTCGGCCTGCGCTTCATCTATGCCGTGCTGTTCCTGTCGACGCTGTCCTTCCTCGGCCTCGGCGTGCAGCCGCCTAGCGCCGACTGGGGCGGCATGGTCAAGGAAAACAAGGACGGCATCGTCTTTGGCATCGCGGCGGCGCTCATCCCTGCGGCGGCGATCGCCATGCTGGCGATTTCCGTCAACCTTGTCGCCGACTGGGTGCTCAACCGCACGACGAGCCTGAAGGGAGGACGCGGGTAATGGCTGACCAGCGAGCAAAGTCCGTGCTGCTCGATGTCCGCAATCTGCGCATCGAGGCCACCGTGTTCCCGCCGGGCGAGGCACCGAAGAACATCGTGCTGGTCCACGACGTCTCGCTGACGCTCGAGAAGGGCAAGGTGCTCGGCCTGATCGGCGAGTCCGGCGCCGGCAAGTCGACCATCGGCCTGGCGTCGATGGGCTATGGCCGCGGCGGCGTGCGGATCACCGGCGGCGAAGTCATCCTCAATGGCCGCGACATCCTCAAAGGCGGCAAGGAGGGCTTTCGCAAGCTGCGCGGCCGCGAGGTCTGCTATGTCGCGCAATCGGCTGCCGCCGCCTTCAACCCGGCGCACAGGCTGATGGACCAGGTCGTCGAGGCGACGCTGCTGCATGGCACGGCGACACGGGCCGCGGCCGAAAAGCGCGCCATCGCGCTGTTCAAGAAGCTCAGCCTGCCGAACCCCGAAAGCATCGGCGAACGGTTTCCGCACCAGGTGTCAGGCGGCCAGCTGCAGCGCGTGATGACTGCGATGGCGCTGTGCTCCGAGCCCGACCTGATCGTCTTCGACGAGCCGACCACGGCGCTCGACGTGACGACGCAGATCGACGTGCTGGCGGCGATCAAGGACGCCATCCGCGACACGCATGTCGCGGCGCTGTACATCACTCATGACCTTGCCGTGGTCGCCCAGGTCTCGGACGAGATCATGGTGCTGCGCCATGGCCGGCTGGTCGAATGGGGCGGCACCCGCCAGATCATCAAGGAGCCGCGCCAGGAATACACCAATGCGCTGGTGTCAGTGCACGAGATCGAGCACCAGGAGCAAAGGCCCGGCACGACGCCGTTCCTGTCGGTCAAGAACATCACCGCCGCCTATGGCCGCAGCCATATCAAGGTGCTGAAGAACGTCTCGGTTCACATCTATCCTGGCCAGACGCTGGCGGTGGTCGGCGAGTCCGGCTCGGGCAAGTCGACGCTGGCGCGCGCCATCACCGGCCTTCTGCCGCCCGAACAAGGCACCGTCACCTTCGACGGGCGGCCGCTCGCCAACCGGCTTGCCGATCGGCCCAAGGAGGATCTGCGCCAGTTGCAGATGATCTACCAGATGGCCGACGTGGCGATGAACCCGCGCCAGACCGTCGGCACCATCATCGGCCGGCCGCTCGAATTCTATTTTGGTTTGCGCGGCCGCGAGCGCGACAAGCGCGTCGCCGAGCTGCTCGACAAGATCGAGATGGGCAAGGGTTTCATCGACCGCTACCCGGCCGAGCTTTCCGGCGGCCAGAAGCAGCGTGTCTGCATCGCCCGTTCGCTTGCCGCCAAGCCGAAGCTGATCATCTGCGACGAGGTGACCTCGGCGCTCGACCCGCTGGTCGCCAACGGCATCCTGAAGCTGCTGCTCGAGCTGCAGAAGGAGGAAAACGTCGCCTATTTGTTCATCACCCACGACCTCGCGACGGTGAAGTCGATCGCCGATTCGATCGCGGTGATGTATCGCGGCGAGGTGGTGCGCTATGGCGCCAAGAGCCAGGTGCTGGCGCCGCCGTTCGATGCCTATACCGACCTTCTCTTGTCCTCAGTCCCCGAAATGGAGATCGGCTGGCTGGAAAAGGCGATCAAGGGACGGCGCATGGCCAGCGCGGGCAATTAGACACACCGGTGGCGCTGAAGACAAAACTTCTGCTGATCATCCTCGACGGCGTGCCTTACCGCAACTGGCGCCGGCTGATGGGCAACCTCGAAGGCTGGGTGCAATCGGGCGAAGCGCGCGTCTGGAAGATGCGTTCCGTGCTGCCGTCGACCTCTGCCTGCTGCTATGCCTCGATCCACACCGGCGTAGCGCCGCAGGTGCATGGCATCTTGACCAACGAGAACCGCTTCCGCGTCGAGCAGCCGGATATCTTCTCCGAGGTCAGCAGGGCCGGCGGCAAGACAGGTGCGGTCACCCATTCCTACTGGTCCGAATTCTTCCGGGCCTATCCGTTCGATCTGGTCGAGGACATGGAGTTCGACGAGCCGGGCGGGCCGATCACCCATGGCCGGTTCCACACCATGACCGGCTACAATGCCCGCAACCAGATGACGCCGAGCGACGTCGACCTGTTCGCGACGCTGACCATGCTGACCAGACGCCACGGCATCGACTACGGCATCCTGCACACCTGCACGCTGGACTCGATGGGCCACCGCTTCGGCCATGACTGCCATGAGATGGACCATGCCGTCTATGCGATGGACGGCATGCTCGCCGCCTTCCTGCCGCGCTGGCGGAAAGCCGGCTACGAGGTCATCGTGACCGCCGATCACGGCCAGACCGATCGCGGCCATCATGGCGGCCATGACGACGAGATGCAGGATTTTGCTCTGTATTATTTCGGACAGGGCAACGGGCCGGAGGCCGACACGCTGCTAGACCAGCTGCAGCTTGCGCCGACGGTGCTTGCGCGCCTTGGCGTCCCGGTGCCCGCGACAATGAAGGCCAGGCCGTTCCTCGACTGAGCGCGCGTCTTCCCTTCTCCCCCTTGTGGGAGAAGGTGGATTGTCGCGAAGCGGCAAGACGGATGAGGGGTGTTGGAAGAAACTCGGCGTGAAAATATTGAGGGATTTGAAGCGCTTATTTCTTCGGTGTAGCGATCCGTCCAGCACCCCTCATCCGACCGAGCTTCGCTCGGCCACCTTCTCCCACAGGGGGAGAAGGGAAGAACCTCCCTCTGGCAACACTGCCGCTCTTCGGCTAGCTTTCAGGGAATTCTGGGCGGAAAGCGGTGAACCTTTTTGGGCCGATCAGCGACAGAGCAGACAGGAGCCAGGCGGCTCGATCGGCCATGACGGCAGCGACGGAAACCGATCGTGCGCTTGTCGGCCGGGTCGCGAAGGGCGACCGCGCCGCCGTGCGGCTCCTGTTCATGCGCCACCACGCGCGGGTCTACCGTTTCGTGGTGCGCCAGACGGGATCGGAAATGATGGCCGACGATATCGCCAACGAGGTGTTTCTCGAACTCTGGCGCCAGGCGCCCGGCTTCGAGGGGCGCTCGGAAGTCTCGACATGGCTGCTCGGCATCGCCCGCTTCAAGGCGCTGTCGTCGTTGCGCAAGAAAAAGGAAGACTGGATCGACGACGATGACGCCGCCCAGATCGCCGACGGCGCCGATACGCCGGAAGTCGTCACCATGAAGGAAGACAAGGGCGCCGCGTTGCGGCGCTTCATCGATGCCTTGCCGGAAGAACACCGAACGGTGATCGACCTTGCCTATTACCACGGACAGTCGGTGACCGAGATCGGCGAGGTGCTCGGCATCCCGGTCGCCACCGTCAAGACCAGGATGTTCTACGCCCGCAAGAAACTCGGCGAGGCCCTCAAGGCCGCCGGTTACGACAGGGGGTGGCCATGAGCGCCGCTGAAAAGATGTCGCGTCGCGATGAAATGGAAACGCTGCTGCCGTTCTATCTGAACGGCTCGCTTGAAGGTGCGGAGCTCGAAGCCGTCGAGGAATGGCTGGCGACCGACCCGGCAGCGCTTGCCGCACTCGGCGAGGCCGAAGCCGAATTCTCCGGCACCGCTGCATCCAATGAAGCGATCCGTCCGCCGGCCGATGCGCTCAGCCGCTTCGCCCGGGCGCTCGACGCCGAGGCCGGTCCAGCCCGCGCGCCGGCGGCGTCCTGGCTGGCGCAAGCGTGGGGCCGCTTCACGGCAGTTCCCGCCGGCGTCGCCTGGGCTGCGGCCGCGGCTCTGCTGGCGCTTGTTGTGGTGCAGTCGTTTGAGCAGCCTGGCGGCATCGACAGCGATTTCGAAATTGCCGGCCAGCAAGGCGATCTTGCGAAAATGCCGTTCGCGCTGGTCACGTTCAAGCCGGATGCGAAGATGGCCGACATTGTCGCTTTTCTTGGCGAGCACCAGCTGAAGATTGCCGCCGGCCCAACCGCCGAAGGTGTCTTCCGTCTTGGCATCCCGGCCGCGACCGCAGCCGACTATGAAAAAGTGCTCGGCCTGATTGCCGCCCAGCCTTTCGCGGAGGCTGTGGTCGAGGGAAGGAAACCGGTCGATGGCGGCTAGGGCGGTCATCCGATTTGCGGCGCTGCTCGTGGCGGCGATGATAATCGGCGCTGTGCCGGCCTTGGCGCAGACCAATGATCCGAACCTTACGCAGACTGAAATCGACTGCCTCAACCGAGGGGCGACGGCGGCCGACTGCATCAAGCGCGACACAAAGGATGGCAGCGGCGAAAGGCCCGGCGCAGGTCCTGCCGCGACAAATGCGGTGCTTCTTCCCGCGCTGATCGTCGACCTGTTCCCCAATCCGATCGGCGGCGGCCAAGCGCCGCTGCCGACGCCCGATCCGCGCCGCGATCCGGCCAGCGGTGCGTTGCCGCCGCCGGTCCCGCCTGCCGGTGCGACAGCGATACAAGCCGCTGCGGCGGGCGGCCCGATCGTTTCGCCCAGCGATCTCGTCGCGGCCGAGCCGCCGCGCGCCGTCGTCGGTGATTTCGTGCCGGACGAGGTGCTGGTGACGGTGGAGGGCGATGCCGTCCAGCAGATCGCCGCCTCCTTTCGCCTCGAGGTGCGCTCGCAGCGCCAGTCTCAGTTGCTCGGCTCCACGCTGGTGCGCTTCGGCATTCCCGATGGCCGCCCGCTCGGCGTCGTGCTGGCGCAGCTTGCCGCCGACGGCCGTACTTTGCGGCGCGAGCCCAACCATATCTACTCGCTGCAGCAGGCAGCCACCATCGTCAACTATGCCTTCGAGCGCATTGCGCTCGATGCGAAAGGGGCGAGCGGCGAGAACGTGCGGATTGCCGTCGTCGACACCGCCATCGACGACACCAACCCGGCTCTAAGCGGCGTCATCGCCGATCAGTTCGACGCCATGCCCGACGTGCCGATCGAGGCGCGCGATCACGGCACCTCGATCGACGGCCTGATCGCCGGCGTCGGCGCGCTCAAAGGCATGGCGCCGGGCGCCAGGATCTACCACGCCCGCGCCTTCGAGGGCGGCAAATCGACGATGGACGTCATCCTTGCGGCGCTCGACTGGGCGGCGGAGCAGGACGTCCGCATCATCAATATGAGCTTCGTCGGCCCGAAGAACGACCTGCTCGGCGTCGCCTGCCGCAATGCTCGCGCCTTGGGCATCGTGCTGGTCGCCGCCGCCGGCAACAACGGACCGAAGGCGCCCTACGGCTATCCGGCCGCCTTCGACGGCGTCATCGCGGTGACCGCCACCGATGCCAAGGACGGGCTGATGCAGCAGGCCAATCGCGGCGCCTACGTCTTCCTCTCCGCTCCCGGCGTCGAGATGGTGGCGCCGAGCGGTGCCGGTTCGGATGTCGTCACCGGCACCTCGTTTGCCGCAGCGATCGTCACCGGCGCGATCGCCAATCTGCTGCATACCGCACCCGACCGTTCCGCCGACTGGGTCGAGAAAGCGCTGGCCGCCACGGCAAGGGATCTCGGCCCCAAGGGACGAGACAATGATTTCGGCTATGGTCTGCTGGATATCGAGGCCGCAGAGGCGGCCGAGGCGGCGAAAGAATAGGTCCAAAGCTTAAACGCTTCTGCTTTTGTGTATGCCGTTCTCCGGAAGCCGCTGCATGATTTTCGGCAACAGATATTGGGGTCAAAACTCAATCAGCCGGTTGCCGCAAATGACCGAGATGGGTGGAGTGCGGCCTTGCGCTATGTCGTCTCCATCGCGTGTTAGCCGATGCCTCTGACACCGGCCTCTGACATTGCCAGCTTGAAGGTTTCTGACACGAAAGGAAGATCAAACCCGCTCATGCGCGGGTCGATCCAGACGTTGCGCCCGCCGACCCGCTGCAGATTGACGACATAGGAACCACCGGGTCTGTTCATCCAGAGTCCCGACTTTTCGCGGAACTCATGCGTCGGTTGCTCTCTATCCATGCCGTCGATGCGGTTGCATGGGTAAAACCAGAAATAGGGGGCGGCATGGCTGCCGTCCTTCCACAGCAGCTCGACTGGAACGAATTGATGCAGGACGGGCTCCAGTTTCTCGACCACCTCACGGAATTTGCCACTGACGAAGAAGGAGTTGTGCATCATCAAGTCCGCCGGCATGATCTTCCCCCCTCCCACCTTTATCTTCGTGGGCAGGTGGGTGGGATCGATCGGGACGCCCTGGTAGGTGGCCGATTTGTCCACCCACGTTTCATCTTCCAGCCTCGCCGAATTCGTGACCGGATGGAATTCTAACCCGGCCGGGAACACCTTCCGGCGATCGCCATCGACTGGATCGCCGCGACGTCCGAAGTCCGCGCCCTGGTCGGCGCCGGCGATTTCGGAATAGTTAGTAATTGCTGGCAAGCAAGGTTAGCAACTGCTGGTAATCGTCGGAAGGTCCGCAACCGGGTCGAACTCGGTCGCTCAGAGTGATTGAGTTTGACCACTAGGCCGGTGCGCCGGCGACCGATCCCCTGACCACCAGATCGACCGGCCAGGCTTCGCCGCGGGCGTCAGATATCAGGCGAGTACTCTTGTATCAGACTTGCCTGGAAGCGCTCGACCTCTTCCGCAAGAGTTACCCAATGATGTTGATATCGCTCGAAGATCGACACGGTTGGGGCCGGGAAGTTTGGATCGGCCAATGCGCCAACGGCTACGCCGATCATCGTAGGCAGAGCATCAGGCTTCCAATAGACTGTCGAACCACAGGTCGGGCAAAAATACATGCGTACATTGCGGCCGCTATCGGCAACGCGAATGAACTCCCTTGCAGCTCCCGAAATCGCGACGGTATCAGTCGCATAGAACGCGTTGACGCTGAATGATGTACCGGTTCGCCGTTGGCAAGCTAAACAATGACACGCGGCAACCAATTTTGTTGGCTCTCGCATCATAAGTCTGAGTGCGCCGCATACGCATTGGGCATCGGCCACGAAGAATCCTCCGTCTTTCTCGGTGAAACAACTTTGCGGTGTAGGGGTGAGGCGCAGTTCGAACCGCTGTTGCAGACAGGCAACGCGTAGGACGTGACCCTATCGAGGATCGGGATGCGCAACGCCAACAATGATGCGGCTCACGGAAGCTGTCAACCGCAGCGCATTTCCCGGGCCTTTCTGATGCGTCTCTCGACTACACGGCGATCGCGGTCGATCAGTTCCAGTTCGACCAGGCGAGGCAGATAGCGGGAAGATCGACGCCGTCGCGCGCATTCGCGAGCGACCTTGTCATACTCCCGCAAGACCGCGCAGGTCCCAAAGGGTCGAACTCAGTCGATCGAGTGATCCTTAGCCAGGTGCGCCGGCGACCGATCCCCTGATGACCAGGTCGACCGGCCAGACTTCGCCGCGGGCGCCCTCCTCCGATCCGGAAATCCGCGCCGCCAGCCGCTCGGCGATACGAGCGCCGGCCAGGCGGATCGACGAACGCGTCGTCGACAACGGCACCGAAAAATTCTCCGGCTTCAGCCAGGGGAAGACGTCGTCGTGGGCGATCAGCGACAGGTCGCCCGGAATGGTCAGGCCGAGATCGCGCACCGCGCGCACGACGCCGAGCGCCATGATCAGGCTGGAGCAGGCGATCGCGGTCGGCGCATCGCTGCGCTCGAGCAACCGTCTGGCGGCGCGGTAGCCGTTCTCCTCGGTCATGGCGAGGGAACAGACATCGCCTTCGCCAAGCGCCAGACCGCTTGCCGCCAGCGCTCGGCGCGCACCACGCTCGCGGTGAATGGCGAAGGTCTCGCGGCCGTCGCCGTTGATCAGCGCCAGCCGCCGGTGACCGAGCTGGACGAGCAACCGTGCCGCCTCGTGGAAGGCGCCCTCATTGTCGATGTCGGTGAAAGGGTAATCGAAATCGAGCCCTTCACTGCGGCCATGGACGATAAAGGGGATGCCGAGCGTGCTGACCAGCGCCACCCGCCGGTCGGCCGGCCTCGGCGAGGAGATGTAGACGGCGTCGACCTGCCGGTTGGCGACGATGCGCCGATAGGTCGTCTCCTGATCGTCGGCATCGGCGGGGGACAGCACCAGGTCGAGTTCGTGCGAACGGGCGTAGTCGCCGAGACCGGAGAGGAATTCGACGAAATGCGGGTCGATGTCGACGGCCGCCCCGGTCGGCAAGACATAACCGATCATCCCGGTCTTGCCGGTAGCCAGCCGACGCGCGCTCGGGTTGGGGCGATAGCCGTGGCGCTTGGCGGCGTCGATCACCCGCCGGCGCGTTTCCTCGTTGACTTCCGGGTAGCCGTTCAGCGCGCGGCTTACCGTGGTCTGCGAAAGCGCCAGCATGTGGGAAAGCTGTTTGAGGTTCACCGGAGGCCTCCAAGCCTCAAAGCGCTTTAACTATGGGTCGCTCGCGCCACGGCGGCAAGCGCTTCCGATGCGAAGATCATAAGCACCCTTTCTAACCGGTTTGAAGCAAAATTTGCTGTTGCAGCGCCCAAAATGGTGCTGCAACGCACTTTGTTTGCTCTTGCGGCCGTGAAATTAAATCGATTAGTTTACCAACCTCTTGACTTCTGATTAATTCAGTGGCGTGATTGCAAAGACCAAAGCGCTTTGGAAGACTCTTCGAAAGGTTGCGGTTCCCTTCCGAGTGAGTCACAGTCCTGCTGCGTCGGCGGACGGAATGGAGGTTCCGTCCGGTGTCTGTCACCACTGGGAGGGAATACCAATGAGGAAAATGCTTCTGCTGAGCGCCGCCTTTGTCGCGCTCGCCCTGGGCGCACCGGCGCAAGCCGAACTGAAGTTCAAGCCGGGCGAAGACCCCCGCTTCAACTGGGCGAATTACGAAGAGCTCAAGAAAGTCGACCTCAAGGGCGAGACGCTGTCGATCTTCGGGCCATGGCGCGGCGAGGACGAGGGCCTCATCCGCACCGTTCTCGACTATTTCTCGGAAGCCACCGGCGCCGAGGTCAAATACTCCTCGTCGGAAAATTACGAACAGCAGATCGTCATCGACACGCAGGCCGGCAGCCCGCCCAACATCGCCGTGCTGCCCCAGCCGGGCCTGATCCAGGACCTGGCGTCCAAGGGCCTGCTGACGCCGCTCGGCGACGACACCGCCAACTGGATCAAGGACAATTACGGCGCCGGCCAGTCATGGGTCGATCTCGGCACCTTCAAGGACAAAGATGGCAAGCCGGGCTTTTTCGCCTTTCCCTACAAAGCCGACGTGAAATCGCTGGTCTGGTACTCGCCGGACAATTTCGAGGAAGCCGACTACGAGGTGCCGAAGACGCAGGAAGAGCTCGCCGAGCTCGAAAAGCAGATCATCGCCGACGGCGGCACGCCATGGTGCATCGGGCTCGGTTCTGGCGGCGCCACCGGCTGGCCGGCGACCGACTGGGTCGAGGACATCATGCTGCGCACCCAGACGCCCGAGACCTACGACAAGTGGGTGAAGAACGAGATTCCGTTCAACGACCCCGCGGTGGTCAACGCCATCGACATTTTCGGCAAGATCGCGACCGACGACAAGATGGTCGACGGCGGCGCCAAGGCGGTGGCGGCGACCGATTTTCGCGATAGCCCGAAAGGCCTGTTCTCGGTGCCGCCGAAATGCTATCTGCACCACCAGGCGTCGTTCATCCCGACCTTCTTCCCGGAAGGCACCGAGATCGGCCAGGACGCCGACTTCTTCTACTTTCCAGCTTACGCTGCCAAGCCCGACCTCGGTACCCCGGTGCTCGGCGCCGGCACGCTGGCCATGATCACCAAGGATAGCAAGAGTGCCCGCGCGTTCATCGAATTCCTGAAGATGCCGCTCGCCCATGAGATCTGGATGGCCCAGGGCGGCTTTGTGACGCCGTTCAAGTCGGTCAACAAGGACGCCTATGCCAGCGACGCGCTGAAGAAGCAGGGCGAAATCCTCGCCGAAGCCTCGACCTTCCGCTTCGACGGGTCCGACCTGATGCCGGGCAAGATCGGCGCCGGCGCCTTCTGGACCGGCATGATCGATCTCGTCGGCGGCAAGTCCGCCCAGGATGTCGCCACCGATATCCAGAAGAGCTGGGACGCGATCAAGTAGGCGGTCCCGGCTGGACGTCCGATCCTGCATGGATCCGGGCCTCGATGGCCCGGTTCCGAACGGCGGCCCGCACAGCAGCAATTTTTATGAGCACATTCCGGCATGACGCGCGACCAGCAAGTGCAAAACCCTGCCTTGCATCCGGTCGCGTTCCAAATAACTGAATCGGCCTGTGATCGCATCGCCAAAGTCATTCCCGACTGGCGGATCATGCGCAGAGGGAGGGACCCGTGGCGGCTCAGATTTTCTCGGCCATATTCGTCATCGTCGTCGGCGTCGGCGGCTGCGTCGCCTATTTCTGGGGCGCCAACAAACTGGTGGACATCATCTTCCCGTCACGCGGCGTTGCAGGTGCGGCGGCCATCGACAATCTGCGCCGGCAGGGGATGATCCGGCCGTGGCTGTTCGTCGGCCCGGCCATGATCATCCTCACCATCTACCTGATCTACCCGGTCGTGGAGACGCTGAGGCTGTCGTTCCTCGATCGCGGTGGCGCCAATTTCGTCGGCTTCGCCAATTATGAATGGGCGTTCGGCGACCGCGAATTCCGCACCTCCATCCTCAACAACATCATCTGGCTGGCGGTCGTGCCTGCCGCCTGCACCTTCCTCGGGCTGATCATCGCCGTCCTCACCGACAAGATCTGGTGGGGCACCATCGCCAAGAGCCTCATCTTCCTGCCGCTGGCCATCTCGTTCGTCGGCGCCAGCGTCATCTGGAAGTTCATCTACGAGTATCGTGGTGCTGGCCAGACGCAGATCGGCCTGCTCAACGCCATCATCCAATATTTCGGCGGCCAGCCGCAGGTCTGGATATCGCTGCCGTTCTGGAACAATTTCTTCCTGATGATCATCCTGATCTGGATCCAGACCGGCTTTGCCATGGTCATCCTGTCCTCTGCCTTGCGGGGCATTCCCGAGGAGACGCTGGAGGCGGCCGTCATCGACGGCGCCAATCCGTTCCAGATCTTCTGGAAGATCATGGTGCCGCAGATCTGGGGAACGATCGCCGTCGTCTGGACCACCATCACCATCCTGGTGCTGAAGGTTTTCGACATCGTGCTGACGATGACCAACGGCCAATGGAACAGCCAGGTGCTGGCCAATCTGATGTTCGACTGGATGTTCCGCGGCGGCGGCGATTTCGGCCGTGGCGCCACCATCGCCATCATCATCATGATCGCGGTCATTCCGATCATGATCTGGAACATCCGCCAGGCCAACAAAGAGACGGGAGGACATTGAGATGGCCGTCTCGACCGGAAAGTCCTTTGCCAGCCGTTTCGGCGTCCATATCGCGGTCTTCCTCTTCGTCGCGATCTGGACGATCCCGACGCTCGGCATTCTTGTCTCGTCGCTGCGCGACAAGGACCAGATCATCGCCTCGGGCTGGTGGAACTCGTTCGCCAGTTCCACGCAGACGGAAGCGGGGCGGCTGCCACCCGCCTCGGCGCAAGTCGAGAAGGACGGCAAGTTCGTCCTCGAGGGCAACATCTTCGGCTATGATCCGGCCCGCGACATCAGCGCCTTTGGCGTCAAGTCGTCGGCGCCGACGCAATATCCCGCCGGCACGACAGCCGATCTCGGCGACGGCGAGACCTTGCAGCTCAACCCCGACGGCAGTTTCGTCATGACCTCGACCAAGCCGTTCGAGGGCGAGCGTGGCCAGCGCGTCTACTACGCCTCGTCGGCGCCACCGAAATTCACCACCGACAATTACAATACGGTGCTGTTTTCGGAGGGCATCGGCCGCTCCTTCATGAATTCGCTGACCGTCACCATTCCGGCGACGGTCATCCCGATCCTGATCGCGGCGTTCGCGGCCTATGCGCTGGCCTGGATGCGCTTTCCCGGCCGGGCGTTGCTCATCGCGGTGATCATCGGGCTCCTGGTCGTGCCGCTGCAGATGTCGCTGATCCCGCTGCTGAAACTTTACAACGGCGTCGGCAGCTTCTTCGGCGTGCCGTCGAAAACCTATCTCGGCATCTGGCTGGCGCATACCGGCTTCGGCCTGCCCTTCGCCATCTATCTCTTGAGAAGCTACATTGCCGGCCTGCCGCGCGAAATCATGGAATCGGCGCGCATCGACGGCGCCAGCGATTTCGAGATCTTCGTCAAGATCGTGCTGCCGCTGTCGTTCCCGGTGCTGGCCTCCTTCGCCATCTTTCAGTTCCTGTGGGTGTGGAACGATCTGCTGGTCGCGATGGTTTTCCTCGGCACCGAGGGCGACCAGATCGTGCTGACCGCCAAGCTCAACGCGCTGCTTGGCTCGCGCGGCGGCGACTGGGAGATCCTGACGACATCGGCCTTCATCACCATTGTCGTGCCGCTGATCGTGTTCTTCTCGCTGCAGCGCTATTTCGTCCGCGGGCTGCTCGCCGGCTCGGTGAAGGGAGGTTGAGATCATGCAATCCGCTGTGAAAGCGACGTTGAGCCCCGACCTCGCCGTCGACCGCGACTGGTGGCGAGGTGCGGTGATCTACCAGATCTATCCGCGCAGTTTTCAGGACTCGAACGGCGACGGCATCGGCGACCTCAGGGGCATCATCGGCAGGCTGCCCTATATCGCGGCGCTCGGCGTCGATGCCATCTGGATCTCGCCGTTCTTCAAGTCGCCGATGAAGGATTTCGGCTACGACGTGTCCGACTATTGCGACGTCGATCCGATGTTCGGCACGTTGGCCGATTTCGACGCCCTGACCGCCGAGGCGCACAGGCTCGGGCTCAAGGTGATGATCGACGAGGTGCTGTCGCATACCGCCGACATCCATCCATGGTTCAAGGAAAGCCGCTCGAGCCGCACCAACCCGAAGGCCGACTGGTATGTCTGGGCCGACGCCAGGCCCGACGGCACGCCACCCAACAACTGGCTGTCGATCTTCGGCGGTTCGGCCTGGCAGTGGGACACCAGCCGCCAGCAATATTACCTGCATAATTTCCTGGCCGAGCAGCCCGATCTCAACTTCCACAGCCGCGCAGTCCAGGACGCGCTGCTCGATGTCACCCGCTTCTGGCTGGAGCGCGGCGTCGACGGTTTCCGCCTCGACACCATCAATTTCTACTTCCACAGCCAGGGCCTCGAGGACAATCCGCCGCTGCCGCCCGAACAGCGCAACGACCAGACCGCTCCTTCCGTCAACCCCTACAACTACCAGGACCATCTCTACGACAAGAGCCGCCCCGAAAACCTTGGCTTCCTCGAACGCTTCCGCGCCCTGCTCGACGAATATCCGGCGACGGCGGCGGTTGGCGAAGTCGGCGATTCGCAGCGCGGACTGGAGGTGGTGGCGGCCTATACCGCCGGCAGCAAGCGCGTGCACATGTGCTATTCATTCGACTTCCTGGCGCCCGAAAAGATCAGCGCGGCAAAAGTGCGTTCGGTGCTGGAAGCCTTTGGCGAGGTCGCCAGCGACGGCTGGTCGTGTTGGGCCTTCTCCAACCACGACGTGATGCGCACTGCCTCGCGCTGGGCGGCCAGCGAGGCCGACCAGACCGCTTATCTCAAGGTGATCTCGGCGCTGCTGATGTCGCTGCGTGGCTCGGTCTGCATCTACCAGGGCGAGGAACTCGGTCTTGGCGAAGCGGAATTGCAATTCGAGGATCTGCAGGACCCCTACGGCATCCGGTTCTGGCCGGAATTCAAGGGCCGCGACGGCTGCCGCACGCCGATGGTCTGGAATGGCGCCGACGGCAATGGCGGCTTCTCCACGGCAAAGCCCTGGCTGCCCGTGCCTGCCAAGCACCTTTCGCAGGCGGTCGATGTGCAGCAGGGCGACGACAACTCGCTGCTCGAACACTACCGGCGCTTTCTCGCTTTCCGCCGCCTGTATCCGGCGCTGGCCAAGGGCGAGATCGAGTTCATCGAAAGCCAGGGCAATACGGTCGCCTTCACGCGCCGCGAGGGCAATGAGCAGATCGTCTGCGCCTTCAATCTCGGCAGCCGACCGGCCGAAGTCAATCTCGGCGGACGCTCGCTGCAGCCCTTGCCGGGGCACGGGTTTTCGGGACAGACTGACGCCGGCTTTATCCGCCTCGACGGCTACGGCGCCTGGTTCGGGCGTGTCGACTGAATTTGCAATTCACTGGAGGGAACCCATGGCCGATGTCACGCTAAGGCAAGTGAAGAAATCATACGGCAATCTCAACATTCTCCATGGCATCGACCTCGACATAAAGTCGGGCGAGTTCATCGTCTTCGTCGGCCCTTCGGGCTGTGGCAAGTCGACCTTGCTGCGGTCGATCGCCGGGCTTGAGGAAATCACCTCCGGCGAGCTCAAGATCGACGGCGAGGTGGTGAACGACGTGCCGCCGTCGAAGCGCGGCATCGCCATGGTGTTCCAGTCCTATGCGCTCTATCCGCACATGACTGTTTACGACAACATGGCGTTCTCGATGAAGATCGGCAAGGAGAGCAAGGCCGAGATCGACAAGCGGGTGCGCCAGGCGGCGGAAATCCTGCAGCTGACCAAATATCTCGACCGCCTGCCCAAGGCGATGTCGGGCGGCCAGCGCCAGCGCGTCGCCATCGGCCGCGCCATCGTGCGCAACCCCAAGGTCTTCCTGTTCGACGAGCCGCTGTCGAACCTCGACGCGGCGCTGCGCGTCGCCACCCGCATCGAGATCGCCAAGCTCAAGGAATCGATGCCTGCTACAACGATGATCTACGTCACCCACGACCAGGTCGAGGCGATGACGCTGGCCGACCGCATCGTGGTGCTCAAGGAGGGCCATATCGAGCAGGTCGGCACGCCGATGGAGCTCTACAAGAGACCCGGCAATCTGTTCGTCGCCCAGTTCATCGGCTCGCCGGCCATGAACATCCTGCCGGCGACGATCGACAAATCAGGCGACCCGACCATCGTCAGTCATGTCGGCGGGCGCAAGGCGACGGTGCCGATCGCCACGCCGGCGTCGGTGAAGGGCGCTTCGGTGAGCTTCGGCGTGCGGCCGGAAGATCTGACGATCGCCACCGGTGCGGATTATCTTTTCGAGGGAACGGTGGATTATGTCGAGCAACTCGGCGAGGTCCAACTCGTCTATGTCGACATCGGCCGCGCCGACCTGCCGCTGGTCACCAAGCTGCCAGGCAATGTCGGGGTCAAGCGCGGCGCTGCGCTGCGCTTGAATGCCGATGCCGGCGACCTGCATATTTTCGATGCCGACGGACATTCATTCACGCTCCACAAAGCGGAAGCAAAGGCAGCCTGAGAGCAGCAGCCGAACTGATGGATGTTTGGTGACCCAAAAACGAGAGCGGCGGGCAAAGCCGCCACTCTTGTCCGTTCCGGTCGCTGTTAGAGCGACGTGCGTCCAAGTGGACGCACAAAGGTACGCTCCGACACTTTAACCCTGCGCATCGTGCTTTCCGAAAATCGGAACCGATTTTCGGGCCGATGCGCTAGCGGCCGAACAGGTTCCGGTCGCTGCCCTGCGGGGCGGACTTCTGTACGTCGCCCGACGAGTTGAGCAGCTTGTAGACCGGCGAACCGGTATTGCGTACCGAAGAAGTCTGCGTGTTGTCGACGTTGATGGTCGCCTGCTTGTTGATGTCGGTTCTGCCAAAGTTGTCGCTACCGGCAAAAGCGCCGCCCGCAGCAATCAAAAGCGCGGCGGCGGTAAGAACGATCTTCTTCATTTTCAAAACTCCTGGATTTTCTTGGTTCCGCCAGCCCGGCGGGCAAATGCCGCCGCCGCTGTTGGAACGAACTGTTAGTTGTTGCCGAACAGCTTACGGTCGCTGCCGTTGACGGGTTTCTCGTCAGCCGGAACCGGATTCTGCGCCGACGCCGAATTCCGAATCGAAGCCGTGTACGAGTTGCTGTCGACCGCAGCGGCCGGCTGGTTGGCGCCGTTCGATCCAAAGTTGTCGCTGCCGGCAAAAGCACTGCCGGAGATGGCCATAATGGCGGCGGTGGCAAGAATGAGCTTCTTCATTTCAAATACTCCTGAGTTCCTCAGATCCCGAGCGGCGGACCGCCACTTTGCTGTTTGGGACCAGCTGTTAATTGTTGCCGAAAAGGTTGCGGTCGGCGCCCTGGCCAACGGCCTGCTTTTCAGCGTGAGCCGGCGTCTGGACAGAGGCCGTATACGAGCTGTCGACCGCGACGGCCGGCTGGTTGGCGGCGTTGGACCCATAATGGTCGCTGCCGGCAAAGGCGCTGCCGGTGATGGCCAGAGCGGCGACGGCAGCAAGAGCGATCTTTTTCATTTTAGTACTCCAGTATCTTGGTCTTCAGTCCGTCTAGCGGCGTGTCTTGGGAGGATGCGCGCGTCGTTCGGACAGCCCCGATGTGGGAAGGCCATTTGGCGGATTCCAATCACGAAGTTGTTCCGTGTGGACCAAGAATCTACACCTTGAAATTGTACCAGAGGCATCTAGCACTATGGTTTTACGGTTTGTTTTCAATATCTTATTCAAAATTAGCAATTCATGATTTGACGGATTGGCGAATTTGCGTTCACAGCGTGTTGCACGCATTGTCAACAGAAACGAACCGTTCGGTTCGATTTTAGAAGCGGCTAATAGTCACTTTTGTAAACTGTTAACCTTCCTGATCTCCGCCGCGGGTCGGATTCTATGTCACGGCAGCCGACAGTGGCCGCCGACAAAGTGGGGCTTCAGCCCTGCAGATATAAACCTGCAGGTTTCGCCGGCGGTGTCGCGCCGCATGGATACGATGTCGCTTTCATGCCGGCAGTCAGCCGGCCGGCATGATTAGATCACGCCATCTCAGGTGCCGCTTGGTGACGACGAAGCGGAGAATTGGGAAGCCGGTCAGAACCCGGCGCTGCCCCCGCAACGGTGGTGGAGTTCAAGTCGCAACGGGAGACCACTGGGCCACAAGCCTGGGAAGGTGTCGCGACGAGTCCGCAAGGACACTCCAGAGCCCGGAAACCAGCCCGAGATTTTCAGACTCGACTGATCGCGGTGGGCGGTCAAGAGGTGGATGATGCACGTCCGGCCCTGTCGCCGGCGTGCAAACGGTCCTCCCTCCATCACCACCAGTTCAGTCCTTACACGAGGACAGGACATGGACGCGCGCAACGACATGCTGAGGCTCTTGCACGGCCGCAGGCAAGGCTATTCGCTCGAGCAGCCCTTCTACACCGATCCAGATTTCTTCAAGCTCGACATGGAGCTGATCTGGTATCGCGACTGGCTGTTCATCGGCCACGATTGCGAGTTGCCGAAAGCTGGCAGCTATATCACCGCCCAGATCGGCGACTATCCGGTCGTGCTGGTCCGCGACCAGCAAGGCAAGATCAATGCCTTCCACAATTCCTGCCGGCATCGCGGCAGCCGTGTCTGCAATGCCGACAAGGGCACTGCGGCGAAGCTGGTCTGCCCCTATCACCAGTGGACCTACGAGCTGGACGGCCGGCTGTTGTTTGCTCGCCAGATGGCAGACGGCTTCGACAAGAGCCAGTTCAGCCTGAAGCCGGTGGCTTGCGAAAGCGTTGGCGGCTACATCTTTATCTGCCTGGCCAACGAGCCGGCCGATTTCGCGCCGATGCGCGCCATGATCGAGCCTTACCTCCTGCCGCACCGGCTGCGCGAGGCAAAAATCGCCTTCGAATCGACCATCGTCGAGAAGGGCAACTGGAAGCTCGTCTGGGAGAACAACCGCGAGTGCTACCATTGCGCCGGCAACCATCCGGAACTCTGCAAGACATTCCCGGAAGCGCCGACCGTGACCGGCGTGCAGGGCGCCGACAGCGATCCAGAGATGCTCGCGCACTGGGCGAAATGCGAGGCGGCGGGCTTGCCGAGCAAGTTCCGCATCGATCCGGCCGGGCAGTATCGCGCCACCCGCGCGCCGCTGCTGCACGACGCCGTCAGCTACACGATGACGGGAAGACGCGCGGTGAAGAAGAACCTTTCCGACAGCGTTTCGACCGACCGTATCGGCTCGCTGCTGCTCTATCACTATCCGACGAGTTGGAACCATATCCTCGGCGATCATGCCGTCACCTTCCGCGTGCTGCCGATCAGTGCCACGGAAACGGCCGTCACCACCAAATGGCTTGTCCACAAGGACGCGGTCGAAGGCGTCGATTACGACCTCGCCGAACTCACCCATGTCTGGACCGAGACCAACGACCAGGACCGTCGCATTGTCGAGGAAAACGCCTTCGGCATCCTGTCGCCGGCCTATGAGCCCGGCCCCTATTCGGAACTGCATGAGGGCGGCGTCATCCAGTTCGTCGAATGGTACGCCTCCTTCATCGGGCCGCGCCTTGCCGAGGCCGGGCGGCCGGCGCTGCGCAGCGTCGCCTGAACGAGGTCAAGGGCATGAATGCGATGACGGACCTTGGCCTCTACCGCCATCTCGACGAGATGGCGCCCTGGAACGACCGGCTCCAGGTGCTGGAAGTCATCGGCGTCAGCGACGAGGCGCCTGACGTGAAGACCTTCACCTTCCGCTCTGACAACCAGACCTGGTTCCGCTACAGACCGGGGCAGTTCGTGACGCTGGAACTGCCGACCACCGAGGGCCCGATGATGCGGACCTATACGCTGTCGTCCTCGCCGTCGAGGCCGTTCTCGATCGCGGTGACGGTGAAAGCGCAGGCCGGCAGCCTCGGCACCCGCTGGATGTTCGACAATCTGAAGCCCGGCGTTCACGTGAAGGCCTATGGGCCGGCGGGCGACTTTTCGCTGCACAGCCATCCAGCGGCCAAGTATCTGTTCATTTCGGCCGGCTCAGGCGTGACGCCGATGATGTCGATGCTGCGCTGGCTGAACGACTGCGCGCCATGGACAGATGTCGGCTTCGTCAACTGCGCGCGAAAGCCCGAGGAGATCATCTTCCGCAAGGAGCTCGAGCTGCTCGGCAGCCGCATGCCGGGCCTGACGCTCGGCTTCATGATCGAGGAGCGGTCCAGCCGTGAGGGCTGGTTCGGCCATATGGGCCGGATCGACGCGATACGGCTGCCGCTGCTGGCCCCCGATTTTCGCGAGCGCGAAATTTTCTGCTGCGGCCCCGACCCGTTCATGCGCGCCGTGCGGCAGATGCTGGAGGCGGCCGGCTTCGACATGGCCAACTACCATCAGGAGAGCTTTGCGGCCCCGGCGGTGGAGGAAATACCGGCCCCGTTCGGTTCGCCGGCGGAAGGTGGACCGGCAGAGAGTGGGGTCGAGGTACCTGCCGAGGCCGCAACACCGATCCGCTTTTCGCTTTCGGATATCGATGCCGAATGCGTTGCCGGCCAGACCGTGCTGCAGACGGCGCGCGCTTCGGGCGTACGAATTCCCGCAGCCTGCGAGTTCGGCCTGTGCGGAACCTGCAAGGTGAAAAAGGTCTCGGGCACAGTCGAGATGAGCCACAATGGCGGCATCCTCGATCACGAGATCGACGACGGCTTCATCCTTGCCTGCTGTTCGAAGCCGCTGACGGCGCTCGAGATCGACGCCTGACCGGGGAGCTTAAAGCGCGTCGCGGCTGAATGGATTCATGCGACGCGCTTTAAGTTATTGTTTTTATGCATGTCGTCATCGCAAAACCGCTGCACACTTTTGCGTGACATGCATTAAACCCCGTAGCGCTCGGTGCGGATGAGGCTTGCCGGAACGCCGGCATCGATCAGCGCCTGGGCGGCGGCCGACACGAACGCATTCGAGCCGCAGACAAAGGCGAACCTTGGCGGCGCGGGCAGCCGCAGCATCGATTGCTCCATCATCGCGGCATCGACCCGCCGCGAATAGTCTGACGGGCGCGGGGCGGCCTCGCGGGTCAGCGCCAACACCAGATCGAAGCCGTCCCGGCGATCGTGGACGTCGATCAGCTCGTCGCGAAAGATCACCTCGTCCCAGACCCGTGCGGAAAATACCAATGCCACGGGCACCGCCGATCTGCGCGCGCCGCGATGGCGGATCATCGCCATCAGCGGTACCACGCCGGACCCGCCGCCGACCAGCAGAAGCGGGCCGCCGTCGCTGTCGGACCAGACGAAGTGGCCGCCGAGCGGGCCGCGCAACTCGACCTCGTCGCCGACCGCCGCGATATCGTGGAAGAAGGGTGAGACCTCGCCATCATCGAGCCTTTCGATCGCCAGTTCGATCGTCTCGCCGGCTTCCGGCGCCGAGGCGATTGAGTAGGAGCGGCGCGCCTGATAGCCGTCCGGCGCCGTCAGCCTGACATCGACATGCTGCCCGGCACGATAGGCGAAGGGCCGCGACGGCTGGAGGAAAAAGCTGGTGACGCGCGGCGTGCGCTTTTCGATGCGGGCGATGGTCACCGTCTGCCAGGGCGACTGCGCCGCCGGCGCGTCGCTCATGGATCGCCCGTATAGCGCTGCTCGCGCCACGGGTCGCCATAGATGTGATAGCCGCGCAGCTCCCAGAAGCCGGGCTCGTCGCGCTCGGTGAACTGCAGGCCGTTCAGCCATTTGGCCGACTTCCAGAAATAGAGATGCGGAACCAGCAGCCGCGCCGGGCCGCCATGGTCCGGCGTGATCGGCTTGCCTTCGTAAAGCAGCGCCACCATTGCCTTGCCGGCAGTGAGATCCTGCGTCGGCACGTTGGTTGTATAGCCGTCGAAGGACAGCGCCAGCGTGAAGGCGGTCGGTGGCTCGATGCCGGCATCCGCCAGAATATCGTCGACCATCACACCCTGCCACGCCGTGTCGAACTTGGTCCACGCGGTGACACAATGGATGTCGCGCGTCATCTTGGTCAAAGGCAGCGCGTTGAACTCTGTCCAGTTCCACGTCTTGATCGGCCGCGGTCCGTGCTTGAGCGTGAACGACCAGTCCTCGGTGCGCACAGGCGGCGTCGGCCCGGCCGACAGCACCGGAAACCCTTGCTCGAGATACTGCCCCGGCGGGATACGCGCATCCGCATCCGTCGGGGGCTTTCGTCCTGAAGAGAAGCCGCGGGTGACCATCGAGACAATCCGTTTGCATCAGGCCGCCTGTCGGCCTTCGCCAATGTTGTCAAAGATACTCTGGCGGGCAACCAGATTCTTGGCTTATGCGCCGTCTGTTCGCCTGAGATAACCGGTGGCGATCTCGCGCATCCGTTTGGCGTCGAAGCTTGGTCCATGGCCGCCATGGCCGATGCTGACAGGCAGATCGAGCAGCCGCTGCATGGTTCGGCGATAGGCTGATCGGTCGGAATCCGGCAGGTCGTCGATCAGCAAGGCGTCGTAGATGGCGTCGCCGGCGAAGAACAGGCCGTCGGCCTCATCGAACAGCGCGATCGAATCCGGCGAATGGCCGGGCAGATGCAGCACCCGGAATTGCCGGTCGCCAAGGTCGACCAGATCGCCCTCGTCAAGCGTCCGCGTCAGCGGCGCCGGCTGGATTCTGTATTCGGCCGCTCTCCAGGCCGGTGCCGGCAGCTTCGAGACGGCGCCGTCGAGATCATGAAACATGTGGGCGTAGGTGACGGCGTCATCCATGCTGTCGAATTGCGCAGCACTCATCCTCGGCCCGGCTCGCAGCGGGAATTCGTGCAGCGAGCCGACATGGTCGAGGTGGATATGGGTGGCGACGACGAGCAGCGGCTTGCCATCAGGCGTGTCGATCTCCGGCGCCAGCGGGCAAATCCCCATGCCGGTGTCGACAAGCAGGTCGACGTCGCGGCCGCGCAGATGCCAGATGGTGGCGCGCACGAAATCATGCACGAACGGCTCGGTCAGCATGGTTGTAACGGCGTCGACCTTCGTCTTGCTGAACCAATCATCCATCAGAGGGCCGGCATCAGACGAACGGTTTTCCAACCTTGTATTTTTCGGGAACCAGTCGCTTCAGATAGGCCATTCCTGCATCGGAGAGCTGATTGACCTCAGGCAGCATGAAATCGTCGGGCATGTGACGGGTCTTGCCGGCGACGTTTTTCAGCGGCACCTTGTTCAGCACGGTTTTCTTGCCGTCATATTGCAGCGCCACCGAGCCGCCGCCCTGCTCGGCGACGGCGACCGCAAAGACGCCGGCATCAAAGGCTTCCTGCGCATCGACGGCGTTGATGGCCCCGACATAGCCGCGCGGCATGTAGCCGAGCGCATCGACGCGTGCCCGCTTGCCCGGCAATCCTTCGGCCAGCGCGCGCTCGAGGGCGGCCGGCAGGTCGCTGCCCGACAGCTTGACGTTGCCATGCGCATCGCGCTCCAGTTTGTCCGGCGGGACAAGACTTTCGACCAGCGCCTTGCCGTCGGCTGTGCTGACGCCTTCGGAGACTGCGACGATGCAGCGCTTGTGGCGATCGAGCGTGGCGCGCACGTCGTCGATAAAGGCTGAAGCCGAGAACGGACGCTCCGGCACATAAACGAGGTGCGGGCCGCTGTCGGGATCAAGCTGCCATGCGGCGGCGGCGGCGGTGAGGAAACCGGCGTGCCGGCCCATGACGATACCGAGATAGATGCCCGGCAGAGCACGGAAATCGAGGTCGACCGAGAGAAAGGCGCCGGCGACGAACTCGGCTGCCGAAATGAAGCCCGGCGTGTGGTCGTTCTCCTCGAGATCGTTGTCGATGGTTTTCGGCGCATGGACGAAAGCCATCTTGCCACCGGCGGCGTCGGTCAGGATCTGCTGCGTGCCGGACGTGTCGTTGCCGCCGATATAGATGAAGGCATCGGCGCCCGCCTTGTTCAGGCCGTTGAGGATGATCTCGCAATAGGCCTCGTCCGGCTTGTCGCGGGTCGAGCCAAGCGCGGCGCTCGGCGTCGCAGCAATCAACCGCAACCGGTCCTCAGGGATAGCCGAAAGATCGACATAGTTGCCGTCGCGGATGCCGCGCACGCCATGGATGGAGCCCAACACCTTGGCGCCGGGATGCCGCTTGCGGATCTCGAGTGTGGCGCCCACCACCGTCTGGTTGATGACGGCGGTCGGGCCGCCGCCTTGCGCGATGACAAAAGTTCCGGACATGCTTCACGTCTCCCGAGCAGTGACTTTGCAGGGCACATTCGCCTGTCTTGCGAGATCGCGCAACGGGAGAGTCGAGCGGCCGCGTCAGCCGCCTCGAGTTCAGACGATGACCGGGAGGGTCAGACGACGACGACCGGGTTCTTCCTGGAGACGCGGCTGTAGAGGTCGATGATATCCTGGTTGATCAGGCGAACGCAGCCCGACGACATCGCCTGGCCGATGCTCCACCATTCGGGCGACCCGTGGATGCGGTAGCCGGTGTCCTGGCCGTTCTGGTAGATGTACAGCGCACGCGCGCCGAGCGGGTTGTCGAGGCCGCCGGGCTGCCCGGCCTGCCATTTCACCAGTTCCGGCTTGCGGGCGATCATCTCGGCCGGCGGTCTCCAGGTCGGCCATTCTTTGCCGTACTGGATGTTGGCGCGGCCGGACCAGCGAAAGCCTTCCTTGCCGATGCCGACGCCGTAACGGATCGCGTCACCGCCGGGCTGCACCAGGTAGAGCAGCCGCTCCTGCGAATGGACGACGATGGTGCCGGGCTGCTCGCCGGTCGGGTCGACGACGATCTGGCGGCGGAACTCCGGCTTGACCTTGAGGTAGGGCACTTCCGGCAGCGTGAAGCCGCCGTCGGTGACGGAGGCATACATCACACCAGGGCTGGTGATGTTCCTGTCGACGCTGATGCTCGGGCGGACAGGGGTGATCGCGCCGGTGGTGACGGCGTCGAGTTGCAGCGCCGACAGGTCGAGCGTCTGGCTGCAGCCGGCGACGCCAAGCAGCGCCAGCGCACCGGCGCCGGACAACACTGCGCGGCGGGAAAGCTGGATTTCGGAAATTTCGATTTCGTCGCCATCGTGCGGCGGCGTCAGACCTTGCGGCAACTCACGCATCTACCCAAACCCTACGCTGTCGGCGGGAAACACGGTCCGGCCGGATAGAGTGCATTTTCACCAATCATGGTTGAAAAAGCGTGAAGAACCGTCGCCTGATGTTAACCAGGGGCATTTTCGATTTTTGCCCCTTTACATCTTTGTGAGCCCAAGGATTTATCCTCTTCTTTGAGCTCAAGGAGACGAACATGTCCTTCGAAAACTGGGCCGCCTTTGCCGCCGCCTCGACGATCCTTCTTGTCATTCCCGGCCCGACCATCCTTCTGGTCGTATCCTATGCGCTCGGCCAGGGCTGGCGCACCGCGCTGCCGATGGCGGTCGGCGTGGCGTTTGGCGATTTTACCGCGATGACGCTGTCGATGCTTGGTATCGGCGCGCTGCTGGCGGCGTCGGCCACCGTGTTCACGGTGCTGAAGGTGGTCGGCGCCGGCTATCTGATCTATCTCGGCATAAAGCTGTTTCGCGCCGGCGGCACGCTCAAGGCCGAGCCGCGCCTGGACGCGGTGTCCTCGGCCAAGATGATGGCGCATGCCTGGCTGGTCACCGCGCTCAATCCGAAAAGCATCACCTTCTTCGTCGCCTTCCTGCCGCAGTTCCTCGACCGGCATGCCGATTTCTGGACGCAGATGCTGATCTTCGAGACGACTTTCCTGGCGCTCGCCTTCGCCAATGCCTTCGGTTACGCGCTGATCGCCGCAAGGGCACGCAACGTCGTTCGCAACCCGAAGGCGATCCGCATCTTCAACCGCACTGGCGGCACGCTGCTGGTCGGCGCCGGCATCGCCACAGTGGCGATGCGCTCGGGCAATTGAGGACATGACGTGGCAGTCAGGGACGCATTCGGGCTGACGTTTTCGGGCGCGACGGAGGCCGGGTTCTCGTCCTACAGCCAGGCTGTCCGCGAACTGCAATGCTTCATCGGCGATCCGGTCGGCTCGGTCGATCGCGCCATCGCCGAGGATCCCGGCTTCGTCATGGCGTATGTGTTCAAGGGCTATCTCTTCGGCCTCGCCACCGAGCGCGAGGCGACAGCCGTGGCCAAGACATGCCACGAGGCGGCACTGCCGCTTGCCGCCACGCCGCGCGAGCAGGCGCATGTCGCAGCACTTGGCCATCTTGCCGCAGGACACTGGCATGAAGCCGCCCGTCTGCTCGAGGATATCGCCATCGAGTTTCCACTCGATGCGCTGGCGCTGCAGACCGGGCACCAGATCGATTTCTTCACCGGCAATGCCCGCATGCTGCGCGACCGCATCGGCCGCGCGCTGCCGTCGTGGCAGAGCGGCATGCCGGGCTACCACGCCGTACTCGGCATGCAGGCGTTCGGACTGGAGGAAATGGGCGACTATGCGCGCGCCGAAAAGCTTGGCCGCATGGCAGTCGACATCGAGCCGCGCGACGGCTGGGCGCAGCACGCCGTCGCCCATGTCATGGAAATGCAGAGCCGGCAAAGGGACGGCATCGCTTGGATGCGCGCCAACCCCGACGCGTGGACGCGTGAAAGCTTCCTGAAAGTGCATAATTGGTGGCATCTGGCGCTGTTCCACTATGATCTCGGCGAGACCGACGAGGTGTTGGCGCTCCATGACGGCCCGATCTACGGCGAGCGCTCGACGCTGGCGCTCAACATGGTCGACGCCTCGGCGATCCTGTGGCGGCTGCATCTCGGCGGCGTCGATGTCGGCGGCCGCTGGGCGGCGCTCGCCGCCAACTGGGCGAAGGCCAGCGCCGGCAACTATGCCTTCAACGATGCCCACGCAATGATGGCCCTCGTCGGCGCCGGCCAAGAGACGCCGGCTCGCAACTTGCTCGAGGCGCAGCACGAGGCCATGCACGCCAACGACGACAATGCCGCCTTTACCCGGGATGTCGGCCATCCCCTGACGCTCGCCATCAAGGCGTTCGGCGACGGCAATTTTGCCGAGACGGTCCGCCTGATCCGACCCATCCGGGCGATCGCCCACCGCTTCGGCGGCAGTCATGCGCAGCGCGACGTCATCGACCTGACGCTGATCGAGGCGGCGATGCGGTCGGGCGACCGTGCGTTGGCAAGGGCACTTGCCGCGGAACGCGCGCTGGCGCGGCCCGCCAGCCCGCTGTCGGCGCTGCTTTCGCGGCGCGCTGCCGATTTGTCGGAGAATTGACCGGAGGCGGATCTTGTCTTAAAAAATGCCAAGTCAGATTTTTTCGAGATCCGAAAAAATTAATGGCAATGGGAGGACACCATGTATCTCGGCCTCGATCTGGGCACGTCGGGCGTCAAGGCGCTGTTGATCGATGCCGGGCAGAGCATCATCGGCTCCGGCCACGCGTCACTCGACGTGTCGCGGCCGCACCCCGGCTGGTCGGAGCAGAACCCCGCCGAGTGGATCCGCGCCTGCGAGGAAGCGATCGCCGAGCTCAAGGTTTCTCATCCAGAACAGCTCGCCGCCGTGAAGGGCATCGGCCTCTCCGGCCAGATGCATGGCGCTACATTGCTCGATGCCGGCGACCAGGTGCTGCGCCCCTGCATCCTGTGGAACGACACGCGCAGCCATGCCGAGGCCGCCAAGCTCGACGCCGACCCGCGCTTTCGCAAGCTGACCGGCAACATCGTCTTTCCCGGTTTCACCGCGCCAAAGCTGGTCTGGGTGAGAAACAATGAGCCGGATATTTTCGCCAAACTGGCAAAGGTCTTGCTGCCGAAGGATTTTCTGCGGCTCTGGCTCACCGGCGAGCATATTTCGGAGATGTCGGACTCGGCCGGCACGTCCTGGCTCGATGTCGGCAAGCGAGGCTGGTCATCCGACTTGCTTTCCGCCACGTCGCTCGATGAGAAGCAGATGCCGTCACTGGTCGAAGGCACTGAGAAGGCTGGCGCGTTGCGCAGCGAACTGGCCTCGAAATGGGGGATGCGGGCGGGCATCCCGATCGCTGGTGGCGCCGGCGACAATGCGGCGTCGGCTTGCGGCATGGGCACGGTCGCCGCCGGCCAGGCCTTTGTCTCGCTTGGCACGTCAGGCGTGCTGTTTGCCGCCAATGCGTCCTATCTGCCCAACCCGGAAAGCGCGGTGCACACATTCTGCCACGCGCTGCCCGACACCTGGCACCAGATGGGCGTCATCCTGTCGGCAACCGATTCGCTCAACTGGCTGTCCGAGATTTCAGGCAAAGGCGCCGGCGAGCTGACCGCCGAGCTCGGCGATACGCTGAAGGCGCCGACCGGCGTGTCCTTCCTGCCCTATCTCTCGGGCGAGCGCACCCCGCACAATGATTCGGCCATTCGCGGCTCGTTTACCGGGCTTGCGCATGAATCGAGCCGCGCCGTGTTGACCCAGGCCGTGCTGGAGGGCGTGGCTTTCGCCTTCCGCGACAGTCTCGAAGCCCTGGCCAAGGCGGGCACGACGCTGACGCGGGTGACGGCGATCGGCGGCGGCTCGCGCTCGCACTACTGGCTAAAGGCAATCGCCACCGCGCTCGGCCTGCCCGTCGACATTCCCGCCGACGGCGATTTCGGCGCCGCCTTCGGTGCAGCGAGGCTTGGCCTGATCGCGGCGACGGGCGCCGATCCGCTCAGAGTGTGCACGGCGCCGGCCACCAATGCCACAATCGAACCGGTCGCCGCGCTAAGCAACGCCTATGCGGATGCCTATCAGCGCTACCGCTTGCTTTACCCGGCTATCAAGGCGGCCACGGCGTGAGTGGTTTCCCACCCCCGCCGCGGCCCGAGTCACTGTGCCGGGACCTTGTCGAGAAAGCCGGTGACGCTTTTCAGGCGGCCATTCTCGATGACGCCGATGTCGGTGCCTTCGATGACGGAATCGGTGCCTTCCGGCCCGAGATTCCACGAGAAGCGGATCGTGTCGCCAAACCCGTCCGGCTTGCCCTTCAGCGAGAACCGGAAGCCGGCAAATCGTTTTTGGACACCATCGATCAGTGCGGCGAGGCCATTGTGGCCGTCTCCCTGCATGATCGGATCGCGGTAGCTGACGTCATCGGTGAAGGCCGCCTTGAGCAAGGCTTGCCGGCGCGCGGCATCGCTCTCGTTCCAGGCGGCGATGTAGTTTTCGGCGATCGTGTTGAGGTCGGTCATGGTCTGTCTCCGTGGTTGATTGGCTTTGACATGACCCTTTTCATCCAGCGCCAGCGCGAAACCAATTACGCCTGAGGTAATCAGGCCCGAACCCTGCGAGAGGACAGACAGACATGACCAGCGGCTTTTTCGGCGACATCCAGAAGATCAAATACGAGGGGCCGGATTCGACCAATCCGCTGGCCTACCGGTTCTACAATCCCGATGAAATTGTCGCCGGCAAGCGGCTGGAAGACCATTTGCGCTTTGCCGTCGCCTACTGGCATTCCTTCGCCTGGCCAGGCGGCGATCCGTTCGGCGGCCAGACCTTCGAGCGGCCGTGGTTCGCCGAGGCCGGTGGCACCGACACGATGGAACTGGCCAAGCTCAAGGCCGATGTCGCCTTCGACATGTTTTCGCTGCTGGGTGTTCCCTATTTCTGCTTCCACGATGCCGATGTGCGGCCGGAGGGAAAAGATTTTTCTGAAAGTGCCGCGCGGCTCGACGAGATATCAGACTATTTTGCGGCGAAGATGAAGAAGACCGGGGTCAAGCTGCTTTGGGGCACGGCCAACCTGTTCTCCAATCGCCGCTTCATGGCGGGAGCCGCCACCAATCCCGACCCGGACGTCTTTGCCTATGCGGCAGCGACGGTCAAACACTGCATCGACGTCACCAAGCGGCTGAAGGGCGAGAATTATGTGCTGTGGGGTGGCAGGGAAGGCTATGAGACGCTGCTCAACACCGACCTTGCCCGCGAACAGGAACAGGCCGGCCGCTTCCTCAACCTGGTCGTTGACTACAAGCACCGGATCGGCTTCAAGGGCACCATCCTGATCGAGCCGAAGCCGCAGGAGCCGACAAAGCACCAGTACGACTATGATGTCGCCACGGTCTACGGCTTCCTGAAGCGCTTCGGGCTGGAGAAGGAGGTCAAGCTCAACATCGAGCAGGGCCATGCGATCCTGGCCGGCCATTCCTTCGAGCATGAACTGGCGCTGGCCAATGCGCTCGGCATCTTCGGCTCGATCGACATGAACCGCAACGACTACCAGTCGGGCTGGGACACCGACCAGTTCCCCAACAACGTGCCGGAGATGGCATTGGCCTATTATCAGGTCCTGCAGGCCGGTGGCTTCAAGACCGGCGGCACCAATTTCGACGCCAAGCTTCGGCGACAGTCGCTCGATCCGCAGGATCTGCTGATTGGCCATATCGGCGGCATGGATTGCTGTGCACGCGGCCTCAAGGCCGCTGCTAAAATGGTGGAGGACAAGGCGCTGTCGGGACCGTTGGCCGAGCGCTATGCCGGCTGGAATTCGGCCGAGGCCAAGGCGATGCTTGCCGGCAAGCGGACGCTGGAGGAGATCACCGAGCGCGTCGTCAAGAAGAAGATCGAGCCGCAGCCGAGATCCGGCCGCCAGGAACTGCTCGAGAATATCGTCAACCGGTACGTCTGAGGTGCCGCACCGGCGGGTCTGTTGACCGACCCGCCGGCCCGGAACAGCTTTGCGCGAGGGCGGAACCGACGACAAGGTTTTGCCTCGCACCGCCCCTCAATCGCCTCGCTCTTGCCTTCAAACAGCCGTCACGAATCTCGTATATGTGGTTCGTGGCGGGAACAGAAAGAAGGAGGCGAAACGATATGCAGCACGAACGCGAAATCGACGCCCTGCTCTCATCTGGCGAGGGATCGATCATCGACCGGCTGATGGCGCTGCCGCATCCGAAGGATGGCGCGCGCGGTGCAAACGAATGGGACCGCGCGGTCGCCAGCCGCTTCGAGACCCACCTTGCGAGACAGATGCGCTCGCAGATCGACGGCAAAAGCGACCGCCAGGACGCTGCCTGATCCCGACTATCTCCTGCGCAGCCTGACCGGCGCTTCGCCGAAAGCCCTTGAGAACGCCCTGGAAAATGCCGCGGCGGACGAGAACCCCGTTCGCCCGGCAATATCGGCCATGGCCACGCGCGTGTCGACCACCAGCCGGCGCGCTGCACCCAGCCGCAGCCTGAGATAATAGGCGCCCGGCGTCTCGCCGATCGACTTGCGAAAGATGCTTTCCAGCGTACGTGCCGTCACCCCGGCACGCTTTGCCACCGCGGCGATGGTCAAGGGCTGGTCGACGTGGGTTTCCATCAGCCGGATGGCTTGCGCAAGCCGCGGATCGTAGCCGTCGAGGCGGCCGAGCGAGACCAAAGGCTGCGCGTCGGTCGCGGCGCGTGCCTGGTCGTAGATGAAGACGCTTGCCACATCGAGCGCGACCGCCATGCCGAGCCGCGTGCGGATCAGATGCAGCATCAGGTCGAAGGTCGGCGAAGCGCCACCGGAGGTGAAGACCGGCCCGTCGATGACATAGCGGTCGGGGCGAACGTCGACCTCGGGAAAGGCCGAGGAGAAGTCCTCCATGTCCTCCCAATGGGTGGTGGCGCTGCGCCCTTCCAGCAGACCGGCGCGGGCGACCAGCCAGGTACCGGCTTCGACGCCGCCGCAGGCGCGTGCGGCGCGCCCCGCTCGGCGCAGGCCGGCAAGCAGGGCCGACGTGGCATAGTTCTGCGTGCCGAAACCGGCGACGACGACAAGCACATCCGTCGTATCCGCCGCATCGAAGCGGCCGCTGACCGCAACCGGCAGGCCGCATGTGGTGACCGGCGCTTCGCCGGTCACCGATACCAGCCTGAAATCGAACAGCGTCTCGCCGGCAATACGGTTGGCGGCGCGCAGCGGATCGACGGCCGAGGCCACACACATGATCGACGACCCGGAAAACACCAGCAGCGTCACCTTGAGCGGCAACCGTTCGGCGCGAAAGATCGACGACTTTTCGTTTTTCATCATACGCACTTCGTAAAATGCAAAACAGTTTCCGGCAAGTCAGGCATTGTTGCCATCTGTTCGATTGGGCCCATGTTTGATCGGGACCATCTGTGCTGATTGGGAGAAAAGTCGATGCCGCTTGCGATGAACCGTGAGGTCTTCATTACCTGTGCCATAACCGGGTCCGGCAGCTCGCAAGACCGCAGCCCGCATGTGCCGCGCTCGCCCAAGCAGATCGCCGATTCGGCCATCGACGCGGCAAAGGCGGGTGCGGCGATCGTCCACTGCCATGTGCGCGACCCCGAAACCGGCAGGCCGCGCCGTGACGTGCAGCTTTATCGCGAAGTGACCGAGCGCATCCGTGCGGCAGACGTCGACGTGGTGCTGAACCTGACCGCCGGCATGGGCGGCGACATGGTGTTCGGCTCGCCGGAAAACCCGCTGCCGCTGAACGAGAAAGCCACCGATATGGGCGGCGCCACCAACCGCGTGGAACATGTGCGCCAGTGCCTGCCGGAGATATGCACGCTCGACTGCGGCACCATGAATTTCGCCGAGGCCGACTATGTCATGACCAACACGCCAGGCATGCTGCGCGCCATGGGCGGCATGATGACGGCGCTTGGCGTCAAGCCGGAGATCGAGGCCTTCGACACCGGCCATCTGTGGTTTGCCAAGCAACTGGTCGAGGAAAAGGTGCTGGACCCGGATGCTCTCGTGCAATTGTGCATGGGCGTGCCATGGGGCGCGCCGGACGATCTCAACACTTTTATGGCGATGGTCAACAATGTGCCGTCAGGTTGGACCTGGTCGGCGTTCTCCATCGGCCGCAACCAGATGGCCTATACCGCCGCCGCGGTGCTGGCCGGCGGCAATGTCCGCGTCGGGCTCGAGGACAATCTCTGGCTCGACAAGGGCGTGCTGGCAACCAATGCGCAGCTGGTCGAGCGGGCGGTCAGCATCGTGTCGAACATGGGCGCAAGGGTCATCGGCCCCGATGAAGTGCGCAAAAAGCTCAATTTGACAAAGCGCGCGCCGCTTTGAACAAGCAATCGGTAGGGAGGAGCCCCCGATGAAGACCGTGAAATTCACCGCAATGAAGGATGGCGACCGCGACGATTACGCGTTCCTCACCGAGCACGAGATCGACTATGCGGCGAAGACCGGCGAACGGCTGCTTGACGCGCTTGTCCAACTCGACGAAGGCCTGTCCGGCTACAAGATCACCCGGCTCGGCCATTCGCTGCAGGCGGCGACGCGCGCATGGCGCGACGGCGCCGACACCGACTGGATCGTCTGCGCCCTGCTGCACGACATCGGCGACGTCTACGCACCGTACAATCACGACGAATATGCAGCTTCGGTCCTAAAGCCTTTCGTGCGCGAGCAGTGCACCTGGGTTGTGGAAAAGCACGGCGACTTCCAGCGCCTCTATTACGCCCACCATCTCGCCGGCAATCCGCATGCGCGCGACCGTTTCGCCGGCCACCTTTATTTCGACGATTGCGACCAGTTCTGTGAACGCTGGGACCAGTCGAGCTTCGACCCCGATTACGAGACGTTGCCGATCGACTTCTTCCGGCCCTTAGTGCTCGAGGTGTTTGCGCGCAGGGCCTATGACCCCACCGTGATCCGCGCCGGCGAGCGCGTGCCTCTCATCGACCTGGAAAAAGCCAGGACAAGAACCGGAGCCTCCGCATGAGCATCATCACCAAGGCAGCTGCAATCGGCGGCGGCGTCATCGGCGCCGGCTGGGTGGCGCGGCTGCTCTTGAACGGTATCGACGTGTCGATTTTCGATCCCGACCCCGAAGCCGCGCGCAAGGTCGGCGAAGTGATGAAAGGCGCGCGCCGCGCCTACAAGCAGATGCTGCCCGACGGCCTGCCAAAAGAAGGCAAATTGACCTTTGCCAAGACCATTGCCGACGCCGTCGCCGATGCCGATTTCATCCAGGAAAGCGTGCCGGAACGGCTCGACCTGAAACACCGCGTGCTGGCAGAGATCGACCTCTATGCGCCGGCCAATGCCATCATCGGCTCCTCGACTTCCGGTATCAAGCCGACCGACATGCAGGTGGCGATGAAGAAGCATCCGGAGCGGCTGGTCGTCGGCCATCCGTTCAACCCGGTCTATTTGCTTCCGCTGGTCGAGATTGTCGGCGGCGAGCAGACCTTTCCCGAGGCGATCGAGGTCGCCAAGGAGATGTACGCCTCGATCGGCATGAAACCGGTGGTGATCCGCAAGGAGATCGAGGCGTTCGTCGGTGACCGCCTGCTGGAGGCGGCATGGCGCGAGGCGCTGTGGCTGATCAAGGACGGCATCTGCACGGTCGAGGAACTCGACGACATCATGCGCTATGGCTTCGGCCTGCGCTGGGCGCAGATGGGCATGTTCCAGGTCTACCGCGTCGCCGGCGGCGAGGCCGGCATGCGCCATTTCATGGCGCAGTTCGGGCCGTGCCTGAAATGGCCGTGGACCAAGCTGATGGATGTGCCGGAGTTCAACGACGAACTGGTCGACCTGATCGCCACGCAGTCGGACGATCAGGCGGATGGCCTGTCGATCCGCGAGCTCGAAAAGATCCGCGACGACAATCTGGTCGCCATCATGGATGCGCTGTCGAAGCAGAACAAAGGCAGGGGCTGGGGCGCCGGCGCCTTGCACAAGGACTATACCAAGCAGCTCGCCAAGCTTGCGGCGAAGAAGCCCACCGCTTCCAAGGCGGCCGAGAAGGCCAAGGCCGAAAAGCCGAAGAAAAAGAAGAAAGGCTGAGACCATGGATTTTGGCCTCTCCGAGGAACAGAAACTGATCGTCGAGACGACGCGCGCCTTCGTCGAGAACGAGCTTTACCCGCATGAGCGCGAGGTGGAGCGCACCGGCATGCTGCGCCGCGAGCTGATCGATGAGATCAAGGCCAAGGCGATCGAAGCCGGGCTCTATGCCGCCAACATGCCTGCGGAGGTCGGTGGCGCCGGCCTCGATACGGTGACCTGGCTGCTTTACGAGAAGGAGCTCGGCCGCGCCAATTACGCACTGCACTGGACCTGCGTGGCGCGGCCATCCAACATCCTCTTGGCCGGCACGCTGGAGCAGCGCGAAAAGTATCTCTATCCCTGCATTCGCGGCGAGAAATGGGATTGCCTGGCGATGACCGAGCCGGGCGCCGGCTCCGATCTGCGCGGCATGAAGGCGACCGCCGTGCAGGATGGTGACGACTGGGTGCTGAACGGCACCAAACACTTCATCAGCCATGCCGATCTTGCCGATTTCGCCATCGTCTTTATGGCTTCGGGCGAAGAGGAGACGCCGCGTGGAAAACGCAAGAAGATCACCGCCTTCTTCGTCGACAAGGGCACCAAGGGTTTTACGGTGCGTGACGGCTACCGCAACGTCTCGCATCGCGGTTACACCAACGCCATCCTCGAATTCGACGATTGCCGGCTGCCCGGAGCCCAGGTTCTGGGCGAGGTCCACAAGGGTTTCGACGTCGCCAATTCATGGCTTGGCGCAACCCGCCTGCAGGTCGGCGCCACCTGTCTCGGCCGGGCCGAGCGGGCGCTTGGCCATGCGATCGAATACGCCGCGCAGCGCCAGCAGTTCGGTCAGCAGATCGGCAAGTTCCAGGGCGTTTCATTCAAGCTTGCCGATATGGCGACCGAACTGAAAGCGGCCGACCTGATGGTGTTCGAAGCCGGCTGGAAGTACGATCAGGGCACCGTCACCGATCAGGACATGGCCATGGCCAAGCTGAAGGCCACCGAAATGCTTGCCTTCGTCGCCGACGAGGCGATCCAGATCCATGGCGGCATGGGGCTGATGGATGATCTGCCGCTGGAGCGCATCTGGCGCGACGCCCGCGTCGAGCGCATCTGGGAAGGCACGTCGGAAATCCAGCGCCACATCATTTCACGGGCGCTGCTGCGCCCGTTCGGGGGCTGATAAATGCACAAACTTGAGCGCCTCTTGCGCCCGCGAACGATCGCCGTGTTCGGCGGCGCGCAGGCCGCCGCCGTCGTCGCGCAGTCGATCAAGATGGGCTTTGCCGGCGAGATCTGGCCGGTGCACCCGACCAAGGATGAAGTCGCCGGCCGCAAGGCCTACCGTTCGGTGGCCGACCTGCCCGGCGCCCCGGACGCCGCCTTTGTCGGCGTCAACCGGCATTCGACCATCGAGGTGGTCAAGGCGCTGGCCGAGCGCGGTGCCGGCGGCGCCGTCTGCTTTGCCGCCGGCTTTCTCGAGACCGAGGCTTATGACGAGCATGGCGAGCGATTGCAGGCGGAACTGGTCGCTGCGGCGGGCCAGATGCCGATCATCGGGCCGAACTGCTACGGCCTGATCAATTATGCCGACGGCGCGCTTTTATGGCCCGACCAGCATGGCGGCATCAGGCTGGCCGAGGGCGGCAGCGGCGTCGCCATCATCACCCAGTCGTCGAACATCGCCATCAACATGACGATGCAGAAGCGCGGCCTGCCGATCGCCTTTCTGATGACCGCCGGCAACCAGGCACAGACCGGCCTTTCGGAAATGGCGCTCGGCCTGATCGAGGACGATCGGGTCACTTCGCTCGGCCTGCATATCGAGGCGTTCGATTCGGTAGCCGGCTTCGAAAGGCTGGCCGCGCGGGCGCGAGAGCTGAAGAAACCGATCATCGCCATGAAGGTTGGCCGCTCCGAGCAGGCGCGGCAAGCAACGGTGTCGCATACCGCGTCGCTGGCCGGCTCGGACGCTGCCTCGGGCGCCTTCCTGAAGCGGCTCGGCATCGCCCGCGTCGATTCCATCCCTGCCTTCATCGAGGCGCTCAAGCTGCTGCACGTCACCGGCCCCCTGCCCGGCTACCGGCTGTCGTCGATGAGCTGTTCGGGCGGCGAAGCGTCTGTCATGGCCGACAGCGCCGAAGGCCGCTGGGTCAATTTCCCGGCGCTGACCGACACCCACCGCGCCCACGTCAAATCGACGCTCGGGCCGCTGGTTGCGGTGGCCAACCCGCTCGACTACCACACCTTCATCTGGAACAACGAGCCGGCGATGACCGCCACCTTCACCGCCATGGTGTCGGGCGGCTTCGACCTCAACATGCTGGTGCTCGATTTCCCGCGCCCCGACCGCTGCTCCGACACCGACTGGTGGACGACGCTGCGCGCCTTCGAATCGGCGCTGAAGACCAACAAGGCGCAGGGCGCGATCGTCTCCTCGCTGCCGGAGAACCTGCCCGAGGAATACACCGCCGGGCTGATGGGACGCGGCATGGTGCCGTTGTTCGGCATTTCCGAAGCCATGGACGCCGCCCAGGCGGCCGCCTTCATCGGCTGGGCCTGGCGCGCGCCGCAGGCGCAGCCGATCGACACCTCCGCTTCCGGGGCGCCGGCCGGCGACCATGTCACGCCTGATGAGGCCGAGGCGAAAGCGCGGCTGATCGAGGCCGGGCTCCCCGTGCCGAGCGGTGAACGCGCCGGCAATGCGGTCGAGGCGGTCATCTCCTCGATGGCGCTCGGTTTTCCGGTTGCGCTGAAGGCTTTGGGCGTCACCCACAAATCCGAGCTTGGCGCGGTTCGGCTCAACCTCAGGGACGCCGAATCCGTCAGCACGGCCGCCCATGATCTCGATGCGCTCGGCACCGGCCTCTATGTCGAGCGCATGGTGCGCGACGGCGTCGCCGAACTTCTCGTCGGGTTCACCCGTGACCCGATGTTCGGCGCGGTGATGACGCTGGGCACCGGCGGCGTGCTGGTCGAGCTGCTGCGCGACAGCGTCACGCTGATGCTGCCGGCGACCCGCGACGACATCGAGGCGGCATTGCGCGGGCTCAAATTGTTCCCGCTGCTCGAAGGCTATCGCGGCCGGCCCAAGGCCGATCTCGCGGCGGCCATCGAGGCGATATCAGGCATCGCCGCCTTCGTGCAGAAAAATGCCGGCGAGATCGAGGAGCTCGACATCAACCCGCTGATTGTCTGCGCGCAAGGCAAAGGCGCCTGGATCGCCGACGCGCTGCTGGTGCTTGGAGAAAACTAGAATGTCTGACGTCATCACCACCCGCCGCGAGGGCACGATCCTCGAAGTCATGCTCGATCGGCCCAAGGCCAACGCTATCGACCTCAACACCTCGCGGCTGATGGGCGAGACCTTCAAGGCGTTCCGTGACGATCCGGATCTGCGGGTCGCCATTGTCAAGACCGCCGGCGACAAGTTCTTCTGCGCCGGCTGGGACCTGAAAGCCGCGGCCGGCGGCGATGCTGTCGACGGCGACTATGGCGTCGGCGGGTTCGGCGGGCTGCAGGAGCTGCGCGATCTCAACAAGCCGGTCATCGCCTGCGTCAACGGCATGGCGGTCGGCGGCGGCTTCGAGCTGGCGCTGTCCTGCGACCTCATCTACGCGTCGGATCACTCCTCCTTTGCGCTGCCGGAAATTCGCGCCGGCACGCTGGCCGATGCAGCGACGATCAAGCTGCCGAAGCGCATTCCCTATCATGTCGCCATGGACCTTTTGTTCACCGGCCGCTGGATGGATGCCGCCGAAGCGCATCGCTGGGGTCTGGTCAACGAGGTTCTGCCCAAGGAGAAGCTCGAGGATCGCGTCTGGGAGATCGCACGACTGCTGGCCGGCGGTCCGCCGCTGGTCTTTGCCGCGATCAAGGAGACGGCGCGGGTCGCCGAAGCACTCACCTTCCAGGACGCGATGAACCGGGTGACGCGCCGCCAATTGGCGACGGTTGACGCACTGTACGGCTCGGAGGACAATCTCGAGGGTTTTCGCGCCTTTGCCGAAAAGCGCGACCCGGTGTGGAAGGGGAAGTGAAGGTATTGTTGAAATGACGGCGCCCACCCCCTTCTGGCCTGCCGGCCATCTCCCCCTCAAGGGGGGAGATTGGCAGCTTCGGCCTTGCAGCCCATCTTGCAACGTTGGAGATTGGCGAAAACCGAAGCGACATCCGATCTCCCCCCTTGAGGGGGAGATGCCCGGCAGGGCAGAGGGGGGTGCCCAGGCGCTGTCGTCAGATCGCGTTCAGCGTCCATGACCGACTACAAAAAGCTCATCAACGCCGAGACCTGGGCCTTCATCGAGCGGACCAATTCCTATTTTCCGCCTGATGCGATCGACTACACCATCGATCAGCAGCGCGACATCTACGACCGCATGTGCCGTGAATTCTCTGCCGGCCACCCAGACAACGTTACGGCGGAGACCACCGCCATTGCCACGCCTTCGCATCCCATCCCGATCCGCATCTACCGCACACCCGCGCCGGAAGCGGCGGCGATGGTGCTTTATTTCCATGGCGGCGGTTATATCCTCGGCGGGCTCGACAGCCATGACGACCTCTGCGCCGAGCTTTGCAGCCGCACCGGCTATGAGCTGGTTTCGGTCGATTACCGGCTGGCGCCGGAACATCTGCATCCGGCCGGCTTCGACGATGCCATCAGCGCCTTCGAATGGGCGGCGACGACCTACAAGCGCCCGATCCTGCTTTGCGGCGACAGCGCCGGCGGCAATCTTGCCGCCGCGGTCAGCCATGCGACGCGCGGCCATGCACGAAGGCCGATCGGCCAGGTTCTGATCTATCCCGGCCTTGGCGGCGACCGCTCGCAAGGCTCTTACGTGACCCATGCCGAGGCGCCGATGCTGACGGTCCGCGACCTCGATTTCTACACGAATACCAGGACCGGCGGCGAAGACCGCACCGGCGATCTCACGCTGTCGCCGCTGGCCGATGCCGATTTTGCCAATCTGCCGCCGACTGTGCTGATCACCGCCCAATGCGACCCGCTGTCGTCAGACGGCGAGGCCTATCGCGACCGCCTCGTCGCGGAGGAGGGTCACGCCTACTGGTTCGAAGAGCCGGGGCTGGTGCATGGCTATCTCAGAGGCCGGCACACGGTCGGTCGTGCGCGCTCGAGCTTTACCCGGATCGTTGACGCGGTATCGGCTCTGGGACGCGGCGAATGGATCTGGTGAGGGTCCTACCCCACTGCCCGCGACGCCGCCCGGCCGGCGCCGCGGCCTGAAAAAATGCAGCCGCCAAGAAACGTCCCTTCCAGCGCCGCATAGCCATGCATGCCGCCGCCGCCGAAACCGGCGGCTTCGCCGACCGCGTACAATCCCTCGACCGGCTGGCCATCGGTACCCAGGACACGGCTGTCGAGATCGGTCTGCAAGCCGCCCAGCGTCTTGCGGGTCAGGATGTTGAGCCTGACCGCG
Organism: Mesorhizobium sp. WSM4820; assembly: GCF_055811075.1. Classification (NCBI taxonomy): domain Bacteria; kingdom Pseudomonadati; phylum Pseudomonadota; class Alphaproteobacteria; order Hyphomicrobiales; family Phyllobacteriaceae; genus Mesorhizobium; species Mesorhizobium sp. WSM4820. The sequence continues at coordinate 204,933 of NZ_JBVVQN010000002.1, forward strand.
ATCAGCGGCCCATTGGCAGGGTCGAGCATCTTGTGCGGCTTGGCCGTGCGGATCAGCCGGTCGCCGAGATAGGCTCGGGCGCCGCGCAAGGCGGTGATCTGCATATCCTTGGAGAACGGATTGTCGAGCTGCCGGTCACGGGCGCGGATTTCGTGCTCGACCTGCGCCAGTTCGAGCAGCGGCTCGCCGCCGACAAGCGCGTTCATGCGGGCGACCAGCGCCGGCAAACCAGGCTCGACGATGAAATCCTCGCCCTTCTCCATGAACGCCTTTACCGGACCGGGAACGCCCGATGTGGCGCGGCCAAGCACCTGGCGCCAGCTTTTTCCGGTGAGGTCGGGGTTCTGCTCGGAGCCCGACAGCGCGAACTCCTTCTGGATGATCTTTTTGGTCAGGATGAACCAGGAATAATCGAAGCCGGTGCTCATGATGTGGCTGAGCGTGCCCAGCGTGTCGAAGCCGGGATAGAGCGGCACCGACAGGCGCTTGCCGCGGGCGTCGAGCCACAGCGACGACGGGCCGGGCAGGATGCGGATTGCATGGTCGGTCCAGAGCGGCGCCCAGTTCCTGATGCCTTCGACATAGTGCCACATGCGGTCGCGGTTGATGATGCTGCCGCCGGCCTGTTCGGTGATCGCCAGCATGCGGCCGTCGACATGATCGGGAACGCCAGAGATCATGCGTCTGGGCGGCTTGCCGAGCCGCTGCGGCCAGTTTTTGCGGACAAGCTCGGGATTGCCGCCGATGCCGCCGGAGGCGACGATGACCGCTTGCGCCTTGAGCTCGAAGTCGCCGGCGATGTCGCGCGAACTCCTGCGGCCGCGCTCGACATCGCTCGGCTCAAGCATGTCGCCGCGCACGCCATTCACGACGGCGCCTGTCCGCGTCAGTTCGTTGACCCGGTGGCGGAATTTGAAGCGGATCAGCCCGCTATTCTCGGCCTCGCGCACGCGCCGTACGAACGGGTCGAGCACGCCCGGCCCGGTGCCCCAGGTGACGTGAAAGCGCGGCACCGAATTGCCGTGGCCGACGGCGTTGCCGCCGCCGCGCTCGGCCCAGCCGACGATTGGGAAGAACTTCATGCCGCGCTGCGTCAGCCAGGAGCGCTTCTCGCCGGCGGCGAAGCCGACATAGGCCTCGGCCCAGCGGCGCGGCCAGAAGTCTTCCGCACGGTCGAAGGCGGCGGTGCCAAGCCAGTCCTCGAGCGCCAGATCATGCGAATCGCGGATGCGCATGCGCCGCTGCTCGGGCGAATCGACGAGGAAGATGCCGCCAAGCGACCAGAACGCCTGGCCGCCGAGCGACTGTTCAGGCTCCTGGTCGACAACGATGGTCTTCTTGCCGGCTTCGGCCAGCTCGGCCGCCGCGACGAGCCCGGCAAGGCCGGCGCCGACAATGATCACATCCGCATCGTCAGCCACTTTCTCCCTCCGGCTCTCCTCCCCGGCTGACGATTGTCAGACCGTCTCCCAGCCCTCCTTCTCGCCGGCGCGGAAGATGGCGTCGATGACCTTCTGGTTGAGCACGGACTCTTCCAGCGTGAAGACGCGGTCGGTGCCGCCCTGTGCCGCCCGCGCGAAGGCCTCGACCTCCAGCCGGTATTGCTGCATGCCGGGGAAGCGGAACACTTGCGCCTCGCTGTGGTTCTGGTTGTGCAGCTCGATGCGATGGTGGTCGTAGATGCCGGCGTTGAACGGCGAAAGCACCTCGATGAAGCCTTTCTCGCCGTGGAACACCATCACCTGCCGCGCCGCCATCTGCGTCGACAGATAGAACGACAATTCGAAGTCGCCGAAATCGGCGCGGATCGAGGAGTAGATGTCGGTGCTGAATGTCTTGTCGCGCTCGATCGTCGCCTGGACGCGCAGCGGCTCCTTACCCGTCGAAAAGCGCGTCGACACCGTCGGGTAGACGCCGATGTCGGGCAGCGCGCCGCCACCGAGGTCGAGCTGGTTGCGCATGTTCTTGGGATCGACATTGTAGTAGGAGAACGCGCCCTGGACATGGCGCAGCCGGCCGATGGCGCCGCTGGCGATCAGCTCGCGCACCTTGACCCATTGCGGGTGGTAGACGACCATGAAGGCTTCGCAGACCAGCACGTTTTTGGCGTCGCGCAGCTTGATCAGCGGCGGAATGTCCCTGGCGTCGAGCGCCAGCGGCTTTTCGACCAGAACATGCTTGCCGGCCTCGATCGCCTTGGCGGTCCATTCGACATGCTGGGCGGTCGGCAGCGGGATGTAGACGCCGTCGACATCCCTGGATGCGAGCAGCTCGTCATAGGAGCCGAAGGCATGGGGGGCGCCGAACCGATCGGCCAGGGCACGGGCTTTCGACAGGTCGCGGCTGGCGATCGCCGACAGCACGCCGTTCTCCGCCTCGACCATTGCAGGCAAAAGATGCTCGCGGCCGATCTTGGCCGTCGACAAAACACCCCATCGGAACATCAGGCTTCTCCCTCACAATTGCAGACGTGGAGGTTTGCCTGAAATCGGCAAAAAAGCCAATGCGAAGCATGGCAGCGAGCAAGGCGATCGTCTGCGGCTTGTTCGGATGCCGGCGCTGCCCTCCGCAGAGCTTGGGTTCCTCGTCTCCGCAAAGGGGGGCGAGGAAACCAGGTCCTGCAAAGGCTATCCCCTTCTACCTGTATGTGTCATGTCGAAGTCGACGACGCTCCCACAAGCCGGCTTTCTATCTTGAAGAAATCGACAAAGGCTCGCAGCGCCGGCCGCATCTGGCGGCGGCTCGGGTAGTAGGCGAAGAAACCGTCGAAGGGCGGGCACCAGTCTTCCAGCACGCGAATGAGCCGGCCGGTGGCCAACGCCTCGCGGACATAGTCCTCGAACAGGAAGGCAAGCCCAGCGCCGTCGGCCGCCGCATTGGCGATCAGATGGTCCTCGTCGAGGATCAGCGGCCCTTGCACCGCCAGCTCGATCTCCTCGCCGTCCTTCTCGAATTCCCAGCGGTAGAGAATGCCGCTGGAGAAACGGAAGCGGATGCAACGGTGACCGACGAGATCGTGTGGATGGCGCGGCCTGGGCATGGTTGCGAAATAGGATGGCGCGCCGACGACGGCGCCGCGAAGGTTTGGACCGATGCGCACAGCGATCATGTCGCGCTGCAGGCTCTCGCCGAGCCGGACGCCGGCGTCGAAGCCGCCTTCGACCACATCAGTGAAGCGGTCTTCGATGACGATCTCCAGCACGATGTCGGGATAGGCCGATGCAAAGGCACCGAGCCGCGGCGTCAGCGCCAGGTGGGCGGCGGTGCGTGGCACGGTCAGCCGGAGATTGCCAGCCGGCCGGTCGCGCGCCTCGACCGCCGATTCCAGCGCCAGATCGATTTCCGACAGCGCCGGCCTCAGCCGCTCGAGCAGCTGTGCGCCTTCCTCGGTCGGGGCGACGCTGCGCGTGCTGCGCGCCAGGAGCCGCACGCCAAGACGCGCCTCCAGGCTGGAAACCGCATGGCTGACTGCCGAGGGCGCAATGCCGAGCTCCTTGGCCGCGCCGCGAAAGCTGCCGCACTGGGCGACGGTAGCCAGCACCGCAAGTTGGGAGAGATGCGTTCGGTTCATTGATCTCTCTTTTAGAACAGCCCGTGCGAGTAAGAGCCGATTATCGAACGCGGTGCAAGGCGCTATCTCTGCCGCATCACAACAAGGAGACGCGTGATGCAAACCCGCAAGCTTGGAAATGAACTTTATGTCTATCCGGTCGGTCTCGGCTGCATGGGGATGAGCTTCGGCTATGGCGGCCAGCCGGAGGTGGACGCGATCGCCACGCTGCGCCGCGCCGTCGATATCGGCGTCAATTTCTTCGACACGGCCGAGGTCTATGGCCCGTACGAGAATGAGATCCTGCTCGGCAAGGCGCTGAAGCCGGTGCGTGACCAGGTGACGATCGCGACGAAATTCGGCTTCAAGATTCTCGAACAAGGTAACGGCGTCGAGCGCATGGCGGGTGTCGACAGCCGCCCCGAACACGTCAAGGCGGTGGCCGAAGCGTCGCTGAAGCGGCTGGGCGTCGAGGTGATCGACCTGTACTACCAGCATCGCGTCGATCCCAATGTGCCGATCGAGGATACGGTCGGCGCCATGGCCGAGCTGGTGCGCGAGGGCAAGGTGCGCGCCCTCGGCCTGTCGGAGGCGAGCGCGGCGACCATCCGCCGGGCGCATGCGGTGCATCCGATATCAGCCGTGCAAAGCGAATATTCGCTGTGGAGCCGCGATCCGGAGGAAGAGGTGTTTGCCGTCTGCCGCGAGCTCGGCATCGGCTTTGTCCCCTACAGCCCGCTCGGCCGCGGCCTGCTGACCGGAACGATCGCCAAGCCAGAGGTGCTCGGTGCCGATGACTGGCGGCGTGGACTGCCGCGCTTCCAGGCCGACGCCATGGCGGCCAATGCAGCTGTTGTCGCGACGCTGGAGACAATGGCGGCGGGCAAGGGCGTGACGCCAGCGCAGCTGGCGCTCGCCTGGGTGCTGCATCAGGGCGATTTCATCGTGCCGATCCCCGGTGCGCGAAAAATCCGCCATCTCGAGCAGAATGCGGCAGCAGCACAGATTGCGCTGAGCCAGGCGGAAGTGGCGGCCATTGGCGAGGCCCTGTCGCCGGAGAAGGTCGTCGGCAAGCGCTACACCGAAGAAATGCTGGCGCTGGTCAATGGATAACAGCGGCTATGAAATCCCTTCAGGCTTGGTTTGCCCATTCCGGGGGGCGAAGCGCCAGCGTGAGGTCTCGCGCGGCTCTGCCTTCTCCCCTTGTGGGAGAAGGTGTCGCCGAAGGCGACGGATGAGGGGTGTTCCAGCTGGCAAAAGCCGCACTCCGTCCAACACCCCTCTTCCGTCTTGGCGCTACCCGCCAATCCACCTTCTCCCACAAGGGGAGAAGGCAAGATGGCGCGGTGCCCCTTCTTGGTTTGCAACTTAGGCCCGCAGCACGCCACCGGTCTGCTTGTGCACATTCTCGACGATGCGCTTGGCCAGCGCCTCAAAATCCTCGTCGGTCAGCGTCCTTTCGACCGGCTGGATCGACACTTCGATGGCGATCGATTTCTTGGCGGCGCCGAGTGACGCCCCTTCGAAAACGTCGAAGACCGAGACATTGGTGATCAGCTTCCTGTCGGCAGCAAGGGCTGCGCGGGTCAGCGTGCCGGCTTCGACCGCCTTGTCGACGACGAAGGCGAAATCGCGCTTGACCGCCTGGAAGGCGGACAGTTCCAGTCTCGGTTTTGTCCGCGTCGGCTTGGCCTTCGGCTCGGGCACGGCATCGATGAAAACCTCGAAGCCGCAGAGCGGCCCGGAGACGTCGAGTTCCTCCAGCGTCTTCGGGTGGAACTCGCCGAACGTGCCCAAAATGACCTTCGGCCCGAGCTTGATCGTGCCGGAGCGGCCGGGATGATACCAGGCCGGGCCGCCGGCCTCGATCTGCAGCCGCTCGACCGGCGCGCCGCAGGCTTCAAGTGCTGCGATCGCGTCGGCCTTGGCGTCGAACACGCCGACCGGACCGGCATTGCCGGCCCAGTGGCGGCCGGAGCCTTCGAGCTTGGCCGTGCCGCGTCGCACGCCGGCCGCGACGCGCCGCTGCTGGTCGGCCGCATCGCCCTCATAGGTGCCGGACACTTCGAACAGCGCGACATCGCCGATGCCCCTGTCGGCATTGCGCTGCGCGGCGGCGATCAGGCCCGGCAGCAGCGACGGCCGCATATCGGACATGTCGGCAGCGATCGGGTTGGCGAGCTTCAGTGCGTTATGGCCGCCGCCGAACAGTTCGGCATGTTTTGCCGGAATGAACGACCAGGTGACCGCCTCCATCATGCCGCGCACCGCCAGCGCCCGCTTGGCGGCGCGGGTGCGGACCTGCAGGACAGTCAGGATCTTGGCGTTGACGGCACCATGCGCGCCGAGCGGCTGCGGCGCGATGTTGTCGACGCCATGGATGCGCATGACCTCCTCGACCAGATCGGCCTTGCCGTCGACATCCGGCCGCCAGGACGGCACCGCCACATCGACGACATCGCCCGCGCCTTCCGGCTTGAAGCCGAGGCGCGAAAGAATGGCGAGGCTCTCCTCCATGGGCACCTCTGTGCCGGTCAGCCGCCTCACTTCCGACAGCGGGAAGGAAACGATCTTCGGCGCGTGACCGGCATAGCCGACGACTTCGGTTTCGGTCGGCGTGCCGCCGCAGAAATCCAGCACCAGCTTGGTCGCCAACTCCACGCCGGGCACCATGAATTCAGGATCGACGCCGCGCTCGAAGCGGTAGCGCGCATCGCTGATGATGCCGAGCGTCCTGCCGGTGCGAGCCGTGGTGATCGGATCCCAAAGCGCCGATTCGATCAGCACGTCGGTGGTGTTCTCGTCGCAGCCCGAATGCTCGCCGCCCATGATGCCGGCGATCGATTCGACGCCGTCCCGGTCTGCTATCACGCACATGTCAGGCGTCAGCGTGTATTCGCGGCCGTCAAGCGCCAGCACCTTTTCGCCGTCGCGCGCCCGGCGCACGGTAAGGTTGCCGGCGACCTTGTTCGCGTCGAACACATGCAGGGGCCGGCCGCGGTCGAAGGTGACGAAATTGGTGATGTCGACCAGCGCGCTGATCGGCCTCAGCCCAATGGCGATCAGCCGCTGCTGCAGCCATTTCGGCGACGGTCCGTTGTTCACGCCTTTCACCAATCTCAGGGCGAAGCCGGGGCAGAGTTCAGGAGCTTCGATCGTCACCTTCACCGGGCACATGCCACTGCCGGCATGCGGCATGATCGCACCGCCGACGAGGCGGCCGAGACCGCTCGCCGCCAGATCGCGGGCAATGCCGTAGACGCTGGTCGCATCCGGACGGTTCGGCGTCAAATTGATCTCTATGACCGGATCGTCGAGATGGGCGTAGGCGGCGAAGCTGGTGCCGACCGGCGCATCGGCCGGCAGATCGATGATGCCGTCATGCTCTTCAGAAAGCTCGAGCTCGCGCTCGGAGCACATCATGCCATGGCTTTCGACGCCCCTGATCTTGCCGACCGTCAGCGTCATGTCGATGCCCGGAATATAGGTGCCGGGTGCTGCAAAGGCGCCGATCAGGCCCGCGCGGGCGTTCGGCGCTCCGCACACAACCTGCACGGGTGCCTTGCCGTCGCCGGTATCGACCGTCAGCACGCGCAACCGATCGGCATCGGGGTGCTGCACCGCCGCCAGCACCTTGGCGATGACGAAGGGTTTTAGGCTCGATCTGTCGTCGACATGCTCGACTTCGAGACCGATCGAGGTCAGCCGCTCGACGATCTCGTTGAGCGAGGCGTCGGTCTCGAGGTGGTCCTTGAGCCAGGAGAGGGTGAATTTCATGACTGTGTTCCGTCTGGTCTGGGCACGCTGGTCTTCAGATGTCTCGGCAAGTCATCCGGCATGTGCACGAAGGGAAGCTGCTCGCGCACATGGGCGTGGTGCGTCGGCTTGAAATAGGCCGGCATGTCCATGGCGCCGAGCATGAAATAGATGTGGTCGGCCAGCCGCTCATCGACATAGGCGATCGGCGAGCCGCAGATGCCGCAAAAGGAGCGCGTCACCGGCCCGTTCTCGAACATCTTCAGCGCCTTGCCCGTGAAGGCGACCTGCTCGGTGATGAAGCCGACGAAGGCCGATACCGGCGCGCCGCTGGCCCGCCGGCAATCGCCGCAATGGCAATAGCTGACATGGTGCGGTTCGGCCGAAGCCTCGAACCGCACGGCGCCGCAGCGGCAGCCGCCGGTGTGGGCCGCTGTCATGTGCTCAAGCCTGCGAACAGCGTCGGCATGTCGAGCGGCCGGAAGCCGTAATGCGACAGCCAGCGCACATCGGCGTCGAAGAAGGCGCGCAGGTCCGGCATGCCGTATTTCAGCATGGCGATGCGATCGATGCCCATGCCCCAGGCAAAGCCCTGATATTCGTCGGGATCGAGCCCGCCATATCTCAGCACATTGGGGTGGACCATGCCGCAACCGAGGATCTCCATCCAGTCGGAGCCTTCGCCGAAGCGCACCTCGCCCGGCCGCGAACGGTCGCACTGGATGTCGACCTCCATGCTGGGTTCGGTGAACGGGAAGAAGCTCGGCCGGAAGCGCATCTTGACCTGGCGTACCTCGAAGAAGGCCTTGCAGAACTCCTCCAGCACCCATTTCATGTTGGCGACGTTGGCTGATTTGTCGATCACCAGCCCTTCGACCTGATGAAACATCGGCGAGTGCGTGGCATCGGAATCCTGGCGGTAGGTTTTTCCGGGAATGACGATTCGGATCGGCGGCTTCTGCATCTCCATGGTGCGGATCTGCACCGGCGAGGTGTGGGTGCGCAAAAGCTTGCGCTCGCCCTTCTCGTCCGGCTGGAAAAAGAAGGTGTCATGCATCTCGCGCGCCGGATGGCCTTCCGGGAAGTTCAGCGCGGTGAAATTGTAGTAATCGGTCTCGATATCGGGACCTTCGGCGATGGCAAAGCCGAGGTCGCCGAAGATCGCGGCAATCTCGTCGCTGACCTGGCTGATCGGATGGATGCGGCCGCGCTCGGCCGGCGATTGCCGCACCGGCAGCGTGACGTCGACCTTTTCCGCCGCGAGCCGTGCCGCGATCGCTGCGTCCTTGAGTTCGGCGCGGCGCGCGGTAAGCGCGTCGGTGATGCGGTTCTTGAGACCGTTGATCGCCGGGCCTTTTATCTGGCGCTCTTCTGCGCTCATCGAGCCGAGCGTCTTCAGCATTTCGGAGACCGAGCCCTTCTTGCCGAGCGCTGAAACACGCACGGCTTCGATCGCCTGCTCGTCGGCGGCCGACGCAATGTCGCTCATCAGGGAATTTTCGAGAGTTTCCATGTCACTCATGTTTCAGACTCGATTGAAGGCAAAGAAAAACCCGCGCCAGCCCTGCCAGCGCGGGTTTCCCAAATCAAGTGTCGATGTGCTTGGGAAGGCGCTGGTTAGGCTACAGCGCTTTCAAAAGCGTTCGGCGTGGTGTTCTTGAGGTACTCGAGCGCGACCTTGGCCTTGGCCACAAGGGCGGCAAATGCCTGCGGCTCGTGGATGGCCATGTCCGACAGGACCTTGCGATCGATCTCGATGCCGGCCTTGTTGAGACCGTCGATGAACCGGCCATAGGTCAGGCCATGCTCGTGGGTCGCGGCATTGATGCGCTGGATCCACAGAGCGCGGAACGAACGCTTGCGGTTCTTGCGGTCGCGGTAGGCATACTGCAGCGACTTTTCCACCGCCTGCTTGGCGATGCGAATGGTGTTCTTGCGGCGGCCGTAGAAACCCTTGGCGGCTTTCAGGACCTTTTTGTGTTTGGCGTGCGAGGTGACGCCTCTTTTTACGCGTGCCATGTCATGATCTCCTTAAAACTTGTCCAGACCGAATGCCTTAGAGGCCGTTCGGCAGAAAATTCTTGATGACCTTCTTGCCATCCGGTTCAGCCAGAACCATCGTGCCGCGGGCATTTCGAATGAACTTGTTGGAACGCTTGATCATGCCGTGACGCTTGCCGGCCGCAGCCGACAGGACTTTTCCCGTACCTGTGATCTTGAACCGCTTCTTGGCGGCTGACTTGGTCTTCATCTTGGGCATTTTGCTACTCCGTTTATGTGCGCATCATCGCGCTTTTTGTTCGCTTCAGGCCGACCAAAGCCCGAAAAGCAAATGAAACCGCCACGGCATGCCCTGCCGGGCGGTTTTTGGGAACGGCGGTGCTATACGTCAAAGCGGGCCGGCGTGCAACACCCTGTGCCGACACACAATGGGCCTATGGGAAACGGAACAGCACCGGCAGTATGCCCGATTGCTGGGCGGCGTCGATCGATTCGAAAAACGGCATGGCAACGAGGAACACCAGTCCGTCCAGCAGCGTCGTCCGCAGCAGGCGCGGCTTGAAGCCGCCGGTGTCGCCTTCCTGATACAGCGAAAGCTTCGGGAAAAAGCGCGGCACTCGCGCCATATAGGCCTGGAATGGCGTTCCGAAGGCCTCCTTCAGGAACGTCTCTTCGCGCAGGATGACGACATGAAAGGCGGCGGCGCAAATCACCGCGAAGCCGATCGCCGCAGTGATCGAGCCCATCTGCGCGCCGACGCCGGCGGCAGCTATCGAGGAGAAGACATAGAGCGGATTGCGGGTGATCGAATAGGGTCCGCCGGTAACCACCTCGGAGGATTTGCGTCCGCCGATATAGAGCGTCGACCACAAGCGCCCGACAATGCCAAGAAAGATCAGCAGGACGCCGACCATTTCGATCGTTTCGTGCGGCACGCTTTCGGGAGGAAAAGCAGACTGGCCAAACAGCAGCGCTGCGAACATGACGACCACGAGGGCGGCAAGCACCATCCTGCGCGCGTGCTGATACCTGCCCAGCGCACGCCTGGCCTGCGCTTGTTCTGCCTGCGCCGATTTAACTTCATTGAGCATGTCGGGAATCCAATCGTCGAGGAACTTGCCCGCGATCGCGGCATCCGCAGCTCAATACAGCCAGAAGAGGACGGGAATTACGCCTCTTTCCTGTCCGGACTCGATGAGTTCGAAAAACGGTACGGAAGCCACGAACATCAAGCCGTCGCGCAGCGTGTGATTAAAAATGCGCGGTGTGAAGGTGACCTCGGCCTGATCGCGATAAAGCCGGGGATTGGGAAAAAACCGCGGCACCCGTGCGATGTAGTCCTTGTACGGCGCCCCGAGCACGGTCGTCAAATGCCGTTCCTCGCGCAGCGTGACGATGTAGAATGCGGCCGCGCACAAAACCGCCGACGCCACCGAGACGATCACGCTGCCGGTCTGGGCGCCGATGCCGGCGGCCCCTATGGTGGAGAAAAAATACAGCGGGTTGCGCATCACCGAATAGGGGCCGGTAGCAACCAGTTCGGCCGACTTGCGGCCGCCGATATAGAGGATCGACCAGAGCCGGCCGCCGATCCCGATCAGTATCAGGGCGATGCCGTACTGCCCCTCTATGCGTTCGTGGCCCAGTTCATCGTGGGTGGAGCCGCCGAAGATCAGCAAAGCGCAAAAAGCACCGATCAGCAGCGCCAGCAGGACGCGCCGGCGCCGCTGATAGCGGCCCATTTCGTCGAACGATCTTTCAATCGGAGAACGTGCCGCAGCGGCCATGGACAATCCTTTCGCCGCGAGGACCGGCAACCGGACTCCTTGTCGATGCAACTTGCGGAGAAATCATGGCGACGACAAAACAAACAAAAGGCCGCCGAAGCGGCCTTTGCTTTGACGGGGACCGCGTTAGCGGAATCGCTTTAGCGGGGCGCCAGCACCATCATCATCTGGCGGCCTTCGAGCTTCGGTTCAGCTTCGACCTTGGCGATCGGTGCAACTTCCTCGCGAACTTTGTTCAAAAGCTGCATGCCGAGTTCCATATGCGCCATCTCGCGGCCGCGAAAGCGCAATGTCAGCTTGACCTTGTCACCCTCCTCGAAAAACCGCCGGACCGCTTTCATCTTGGTCTCGTAGTCATGGCTGTCGATGTTCGGGCGCATCTTGATCTCTTTGATCTCGATGACCTTCTGGTTCTTGCGCGCCTCGGCCGCCTTCTTCTGGTTGGCGTATTTCAGCTTGCCGAGATCGAGAATTTTTACGACGGGCGGCACTGCGTTGGGCGATATCTCGACCAGATCGAGCCCAGCCTCTTCGGCGAGCAGCAATGCGTCGTTGATGGAGACATCGCCATGGTTGTGGCCTTCGGCGTCGATAAGCTGGACCCGGGGAACCCGGATGTCACGGTTGGAGCGCGGGCCCTCCTTGGTGGGCGCCGTTGCTTTGAAAGGTCTGCGAATGGTCGTGGTCTCCTTGAGCCGTTTCGTTCGGGGTTTTCAATTCAGAATTGCGAACGCGCCAATGTGGTGAGCGCGCGGCCGGAGTCAATAGCACAGCGCTCACAGGAAATCACCTGTTCCCTGACTTCTGCCTGCACCAAACGAAGAAAGTTGCCGAGCACTTTTCGTTGAACCGTCCGCTGTGTCAAAAGACCTGCGTGAGGAGTGAGCCATGACCGCACCGGTTTTTCTCGACGTCGACGGAACCAGCATCGCTGTCAGGCGCGCTGCCGGTGCCGAGCCAGGCATTGTCTGGCTCGGCGGCTACAAGTCGGACATGCTGGGCACCAAGGCCGAGAAGCTGGCGGAATGGGCGAGCGGGCAAGGCCGGGCTTTCCTGCGTCACGACTATTCCGGTCACGGCGAATCGGGCGGCGCCTTTGCCGACGGCACCGTCTCGAACTGGCTTTCGCAAAGTCTCGCCATCTTCAATCATTTCACGCAAGGCAGGCAAATCCTGGTCGGCTCCTCGATGGGCGCATGGATCGCGCTGCGCATGGTCCAGGAATTGCGCCAGGAATTGCACACACCAGGCGAGAACCGCATCGCCGGTCTGGTGCTTCTAGCGCCGGCGCCGGATTTCACCGCCGAGTTGGTCGAGCCGGCGCTGACCAAAGCGCAGAAGCGCGATCTTGCCAAAAAAGGTTTTTTCGAGGAGCCGTCGGACTATTCGGCCGAGCCTTACATCTACACCCGAGCGCTGATCGAGGACGGCCGCAACAACCGGGTGCTGACCGGGCCGATCGACACCCACTGCCCCGTTCACATATTGCAAGGGCTGGCCGATGCCGACGTGCCGCCGAGCCATGCGCTGAAACTGGTCGGCCTGCTGCCGGCCGACGACGTCACGCTGTCGCTGATCCCCGACGGCGACCACCGCCTGTCGCGGCCTCAGGATCTCGACATGCTGGTGCGGGCGGTCAATGCCATCGTGCGGCAGGCAGGCTAGGACATGCGCATTTCCATTCCGGTATCCGCCTTCGTTGCAGCGATTGTCGGCTTCGGCGGCACGTTGGCCATCGTCATCGCCGCCGCCAAGGCAGTCGGCGCGACGCAAGTCGAAACCGCGAGCTGGGTGACGGCGATCTGCCTCGCGATGGCGATCGAGAGCCTGTGGCTGTCGTGGCGCACCAGGATGCCGGTCATCGCCGCATGGTCGACGCCGGGGGTGGCGCTGATCGCGGCATCGAGCGGCTTTTCGATCAACGAGGCCGTCGGCGCCTTCATCGTCACCGGGATTTTGCTGATTGCCACCGGCCTGTTCAGGCCCTTGACCAAGCTGATCGCCAGGATACCGGCCTCGGTCTCGTCGGGGATGCTCGCCGGCATCGTCGTCACCTTCGCCATCAATGCGGTGAAGGCGATTCCCGTCGACCCGTGGCTGATCCTGCCGCTGATCGCCGCCTTCTTTGTCATCCGCCTGTTCAATCCGGCGCTCTCGGTGCTGGCGGTGCTGATCGGCGGCGGCGCTGCCGCGTTCCTGACCGGCCGGGTCGGTGGTCTGCCGACCCCGGAACTTTCGACATTGACGCTGATTGCGCCGCAGTTCACCGTCACGGCGATCATCGGCCTGGCGCTGCCGCTTTATCTCGTCACCATGGCCTCGCAGAACCTGTCCGGCCTAGCCGTGCTGAGGGCGGCGGGCTACCACCCGGAACCCGGCCCGCTGATCGGCGTCACCGGCCTGCTTTCGCTGCTGTCGGCACCATTCGGGGCCTCGACCACCAACCTGGCGGCGATTTCGGCGGCGATCTGCACCGGCCCCGACGTGCATCCCGATCCGGGCGAGCGCTGGAAGACCGGTCCCTTCTACGCGCTTGCCTACCTCGTCTTCGCCATTTTCGGCGCCTCGCTGGTGGCGATCTTTGCCGTGCTGCCGCAGAGCCTGATCGTGCTTGTCGCCGGACTGGCGCTGATGGCGCCGCTCGCCAACGCGCTGTCGATCGCCTTGAAGGAAGACGGCGAACGCATGGCCGCTACCGTCACCTTTGCCGTCACCGCCTCGGGACTGACGCTGTTCGGCGTCGGTGCGGCGTTCTGGGGCCTGATTGCGGGCCTGGTCGTCCTTTTCCTTGAAACGCTCAAAAAGCGATAATCATTTCAAACGCTTGTCCGGTTTTGGCCGACACTGTCTTGAATCGCCGTTTTTCTCATCCCATTTCGATTCCACGCAGCCGGGATTGGCTGTCTCCAACTGAAGGATTGGGAGAAAATGAACACATCTGCATTGATCCGTCCGGCCTGGACGCCGGCGACCATCGCTCTGATGGTGATCGGTTTTATGGTGTTCTGGCCGCTCGGCCTCGCCATGCTCGCCTACATCATCTGGGGCGACCGGCTTGACGGCTTCAAGCGCGACGTCAACCGCGCGACCGACGGCATCTTCGCCGGCTGCCGCCGCGGTTCCGACAAAGCGGCGCGCTGGGGCCACGGCTCTGCCCGTACCGGCAACGTCGCTTTCGACGACTGGCGCGAAAAAGAACTCGAGCGGCTCAATGAAGAGCGCCGCAAGCTCGACGAGATGCTGAGCGAGTTCGACGAATACGCCAGGGAATTGCGTCGCGCCAAGGACCAGGAAGAGTTCGACCGCTTCATGGCGAACCGCAACAAGTCGACGTCGCCCACAACCGGCGGGCCCACAACCGGCGGTGGCAAATCCACGCCAGGCCTGCTTGACGAGTAAGGCACTTGCCTCGACATAAATAATAATCAAAAACGGCGTCGCGTCAGCGGCGCCGTTTCTTTTTTGTTCTATTCGTTTTCCTCGAATCACGTATCGTCCCGGCCATGTCATTCGGCTTCTTCCGCAACCTGACCAAACCCAGGCCCGCCCCCGTCGTGGAGCGGGAGCATTGTGTTGCCGGCCGCACGCTGCCCCTCAAGATCGTCGAGAGCGACCGGGCGCGGCGATTGACGCTGCGCATCGATTCCGGTGGCCGGGGCCTGCGCATCACCGTGCCACCGGGCCTGCGGCGAGGCGAGGTGGAAAAATTCCTTGACCGCCATCAGGACTGGCTGGAGCAGCGGCTGGCCAAGGTGCCCAACCGGCCGCAGGTGCGGCCCGGTATCAAAATACCGGTGCGCGGCGTGCCGCATCGCATCGTTCATGAGCCCTCGAAACGCGGTACCGTCACGCTGTCGTGCGACGAACGCGGTCCGCTGATGATCGTGCATGGCGAGCGCGTGCACCTGCCGCGCCGCATCGCCGATTTCCTCAAGCGCGAGGCCAAGCGCGAGATCGAGCGGTTGGTGGTCAGGCACACCGGGACGATCGGCAAGCGCGCCAAGGCAATCCGCTTCAAGGACACGTCGAGCCGCTGGGGGTCATGCACGTCGGACGGCAACCTGTCGTTCTCCTGGCGCATCATGATGGCGCCGCGACCGGTCATAAACTACCTCGTCGCGCATGAGGTGGCGCATCTCAAGGAGATGAACCACGGCCCGAAATTCTGGAAATTGTGCGAGCAGCTCTGCCCCGACACCGAGCGCTGCAAGGACTGGCTCAAGCGCAATGGTGGCGCGCTGCAAGCGATCATGTTCGAATAGATCGCCCGGTCAATCATCATTCGCCGCGTTCAACTCCTCTGGGCGCAGCCCCTCGTCGGTATGGCGCGGCCATGGCAGGAAGTCCTTCTTGAAGGCGTTGCTGCCGAAATAGTCGAGCGCGCGGTGTGCCTCGGCGCCGTTGAAGGCGGCCTTGTCCATCAGATGGGCGATGACCTCGCGAGCCTGGGCGACTTTTTGCCTGAGTTGGGCGACGGTATCGTCTGCCATGCTTGTTTGCTCCCGCCTGTGTTATCTGAAGTAAGTAGCCCGTTCCGCTCTCTTGTCTTAGGAAGGTAGCGCGTTCCGCGCCGGTGGCAAACATGCGCTTTTTCTCGACTCTTTTGCCGTTTCGTGCCAATCCCCGCGTCATGGCGCTCGACATCAAGATATGCGGACTGAAGACCGACAAGGCATTGGCCGCGGCATTGGCCGGCGGCGCCAGCCATGTCGGCTTTATTTTCTTTGCCAAAAGCCCGCGCTATGTCGAGCCGGCGGAAGCCGGCCGCTTGCGCGAAGCGGCAATTGGCAAGGCCAGGGCGGTTGCCGTGACAGTCGACGCCGGCGATGCGTTTCTGGATGAAATCGTCGAAAAAATGCAGCCCGACATGCTGCAGCTGCATGGCTCGGAAACGCCGGAGCGGGTGGCCGAGATCAAGGCCCGCTATGGCCTGCCGGTGATGAAGGCGCTGCCGGTCAGCGAGGCTGCCGACCTGGAGCGGACAAGACCTTTCGTCGGCGTTGCCGACCGTTTCCTGTTCGACGCCAAGCCGCCGAAGGGTTCGCAACTGCCGGGCGGCAACGGCGTTGCCTTCGACTGGCGCGTCCTGGCCGGCCTTGACGCAGGCGTCGATTACATGCTTTCCGGTGGGCTCAACGCCGCCAATATCGGCGATGCCTTTCGGCTTGCCAACCCGCCCGGACTAGACATTTCCTCGGGCGTGGAAAGCGCGCCGGGCGTCAAGGATCCGGCGCTGATCGAACAGTTTTTCCGGGCCGTCAGGGCAGCACGCGACAGCCGCGCCGCCTGACCGTGCTTCAAACCACAAGCTAGGAGATCGGCGATGAACAAGCCGGCGATACCCAATTCCTTCCGCACCGGACCCGACGAGCAGGGCATGTTCGGCATCTTCGGCGGTCGTTTCGTTGCCGAAACATTGATGCCGCTGATCCTCGACCTCGAGCGGCACTGGAACGAGGTCAAGGACGATGCGGATTTCAAGGCCGAACTGACTGACCTTTCGACCCACTATGCCGGGCGGCCGTCGAAGCTTTATTTCGCCGAAGGCCTGACCAGGCATCTTCGCGAGGTTTCCGCGGCTAAGGGCCTCGGGGGCGGCGCAAAGGTCTATTTCAAGCGCGAGGATCTGAACCACACCGGCTCGCACAAGATCAACAACTGCCTCGGCCAGATCCTGCTGGCAAAGCGCATGGGCAAGAAGCGCATCATCGCCGAGACCGGCGCTGGCCAGCACGGCGTGGCGTCGGCCACCGTGGCGGCGCGTTTCGGCTTTCCGTGCGTCGTCTACATGGGCGCCACCGACGTCGCCCGGCAAAGCCCGAACGTCTTCCGCATGAAGCTGCTCGGCGCCGAGGTGCGGCCGGTGAGCGCTGGCCACGGCACGTTGAAGGACGCCATGAACGAAGCTCTTCGAGATTGGGTGACCAATGTCGAGGACACCTACTACCTGATCGGCACCGCCGCCGGCCCGCACCCCTATCCGGAGCTGGTGCGCGACTTCCAGTCGGTGATCGGCATCGAGGCGCGCGCCCAGATCCTCGAGCAGGAAGGCCGGCTGCCGGACACCATCATCGCCGCCGTCGGCGGCGGCTCCAACGCCATCGGCCTTTTTCACCCGTTCCTCGACGACCGCAGCGTAAAGATCATCGGCATCGAGGCCGGTGGCCGCGGCCTCGACGGCATCGAGCATTGCGCCTCAATGAACGCCGGCGCGCCCGGCGTGCTGCACGGCAACCGCACCTATCTCCTGCAGAACGCCGACGGGCAGATCATGGACGGGCATTCGATTTCGGCCGGCCTCGACTATCCCGGCGTCGGGCCGGAGCATTCCTGGCTGCGCGACAGTGGCCGCGTCGACTATGTGCCTGTTCTCGACGACGAGGCGCTGGAGGCGTTCCAGTTGACGACACGCGTCGAAGGCATCATTCCGGCGCTCGAATCCGCCCATGCCATCGCGCAGGCGGTGAAGATCGTGCCCGCCATGGACAAAGACCAGATCGTCATCGTCAACCTGTCCGGCCGCGGCGACAAGGACGTGCATACGGTGGCCAATATGCTGGGCATGGAGATCTGATCATGACCACCCGCATCGACCGCCGTATGGCCAAGCTGAAGGCCGAAGGGCGCCCGGCACTCGTCACCTATTTCATGGGTGGCGACCCCGACTACGACACCTCGCTGTCGATCATGAAGGCATTGCCCGGCGCCGGCAGCGACATCATCGAGCTCGGCATGCCGTTTTCCGATCCGATGGCCGACGGCCCGGCGATCCAGGCGGCCGGCCTGCGCGCGCTGAAAGGCGGGCAGACGCTGGTCAAGACGCTGAAGATGGCTTCGGAATTCCGTGCCACCGACAATGAAACGCCGATCGTTTTGATGGGCTACTACAATCCGATCTACATCCACGGCGTCGACCGCTTCCTCGGGGATGCGCTGGCCAGCGGCATAGACGGGCTGATCGTCGTCGACCTGCCGCCGGAAATGGATGAGGAGCTGTGCATTCCGGCGCTGAAGGCCGGCATCAATTTCATCCGGCTGGCGACGCCGACCACCGACGACAAGCGCCTGCCCAAGGTGCTGCAGAACACCTCTGGCTTCGTCTATTACGTGTCGATGACCGGCATCACCGGCTCAGCACTTGCCGACACCGGCAAGGTGGCGGCGGCGGTCGGGCGCATCAAGGGCCATACCGACCTGCCGGTCTGCGTCGGCTTCGGCGTCAAGACCGCCGAGCAGGCGCGCATCATCGGAGCGTCGGCCGACGGCGTCGTCGTCGGCACTGCGATCGTCAATGCGGTCGCCAATGTTCTGGGGCCGAAGGGCGAAAAGACCGCCGACCCGGCAGAGGCGGTCGCCACGCTGGTCAGCGGGCTTTCGCAAGGCGTGCGCGCGGCCCGCCTTGCTGCCGCCGAATAGTCTTGATCTTCTGGTTGACCATGATCTCCACCGAAAACCGGTTTCCACTTTTCGGGATCATGGTCTAACTCTTCGTCAGGACAGGAGCCGAAGCGATGAACTGGATCACCAACTACGTTCGACCGAAGATCAATTCGATGCTCGGCCGGCGCACCGACATGCCTGAAAACCTCTGGATCAAGGATCCGGAGACCGGCGAGATGGTCTTCCACAAGGATCTGGAGCAGAACCAGTTCGTCATCCCGTCCTCCGGCCATCACATGAAGATCTCGGCCAGGGAGCGGCTGAGATTCTTCATGGACGACGGCAAGTACGAGATGCTCGAAAACCCCAAGGTGGTGCAGGATCCGCTGAAATTCCGTGACGAGAAGCGCTACACCGACCGGCTGAAGGACGCCAAGGCCAAGACCGGGCTGGAGGACGCGATCATCAATGCGCTGGGCACCGTCGAAGGCCTGCCGGTGGTGGTGACCGTGCAGGACTTCGCCTTCATGGGCGGCTCGCTCGGCATGGCCGCCGGCGACGCCATCGTTCGTGGCTTCGAGGTCGCAGTGCAACGCAAGCGGCCGCTGATACTGTTCGCGGCCTCCGGCGGCGCCCGCATGCAGGAGGGCATCCTGTCGCTCATGCAATTGCCGAGAACCACGATCGGCGTCGATCGGCTGAAGGAAGCCGGTCTTCCCTATATCGTCGTTCTGACCAACCCGACTACCGGCGGCGTCACTGCCTCCTACGCCATGCTGGGCGACGTGCACATCGCCGAGCCCGGCGCGCTGATCGGCTTTGCCGGGCCGCGCGTCATCGAGCAGACGATCAGGGAAAAGCTGCCCGACGGCTTCCAGCGCTCCGAGTATCTGATGGAGCACGGAATGGTCGACATGGTGGTGTCGCGGCTGGAGATGCGCCAGACGGTCGCACGGCTCCTGAAAATGCTGCTCAAGCTGCCGGAAGAAGAAAAGCCGCTGGAACCTGAAATCCTGCCGCCGGTGGCGGTCCCGGCGGAAGCACGCCCGCAAGCCTGACGCGACATCCGTCGTCGCGAACCGCGATTGCGCGCCATCTGTGGCGCTGTAGCATCTTGATTTCACGCATGATTCCTTTCCGAAAATCGATTTCGATTTTTCGGGGTCATGCACCTAAAGCGCGTAGTATTTGAACGGATTCATGCAACGCGCTTTAGGTTCTTGTTTTTACGCATGTCGTTGTCGCAAAACCGCTGCGCACTTTTGCGCGACATGCATTAGGATTCTCCCATGAGCACGCTTGCCGCCGACCGCGAAATCGAAAGCCTGATGTCGCTTCATCCGAAGGGCTTCGATCTTTCGCTCGACCGCATTTCGCGGCTGCTGGAGCGGCTTGGCAATCCGCAGGACCATCTGCCGCCGGTCATCCACATCGCCGGCACCAACGGCAAGGGCTCCTGCGCCGCGTTTTCGCGGGCGCTGCTCGAAGCGGCCGGCCACCGCGTCCATGTCCACACATCGCCACATCTGGTGAACTGGCATGAGCGCTATCGGCTGGCCGCCGATGGCGGCGGCAGGCTGGTCGAGGACGAGGTCTTCGCCGATGCCATCGCCCGCGTCGCCAAGGCCAATGAAGGCCAGAAGATCACCGTCTTCGAGATCCTCACCGCCGTCACCTTCCTGCTGTTTTCCGAACATCCGGCAGATGCCGTCATCATCGAGGTCGGCCTTGGCGGCCGCTTTGATGCCACCAATGTCATCACCGAGCCGGCGGTGTCGGTGATCATGCCGGTCTCACTCGACCACGAATCCTTTCTCGGCGACCGTGTCGAACTGATCGCAGCCGAAAAGGCCGGCATCATCAAGAGCGGTTGCCCGGTGGTCATTGGCGCGCAGGAAAGCGAAACGGCGCTTCAGGTGCTTATCGAAACCGCCGAGCGGCTCGACTGTCCCGCCTTCGTCTATGGCCAGGATTTCCTCGCCTTCGAGGAAAACGGCCGGATGGTCTATCAGGACGAAGACGGGCTGATGGACCTGTCGCCACCGCGCCTGCCAGGGCGCCACCAGTTCGCCAATGCGGCGGCGGCGATTGCGGCGGTCAAGTCGGCAGGTTTCGAGATCAGCCATCGCGTCGCCGACAAGGCGATGGCCAATGTCACCTGGCCGGGGCGGATGCAGAAATTGCCGCAAGGCAAGCTGACGGAACTGGCGCCAAAGGGCGCCGACATCTGGCTCGACGGCGGCCACAATCCCGGCGCCGGCGTGGCCGTTGCGGAGGCATTGGCCGAGCAGGAGGAAAAAAACCCGCGGCCGCTGTTCTTGATTTGCGGCATGATCAACACCAAGGACCAGAGCGGCTATTTCCGCGCCTTCAAGGGCCTGGTGCGGCATGTCTACACGGTGCCGGTGAGCCTCAGCGAGGCCAGTGTGCCGAATGACGAACTGGCGATCCGCGCCGTCGAAGCCGGCCTGTCGGCCGAACCGGTGAGCTCCGTCGCCAATGCGCTGATGCTGCTGCGCGACACATGGGACGGACCGCCACCGCGCATCCTGATCAGCGGCTCGCTCTATCTGGCCGGCGCGGTGCTGGCCGAAAACGGCACGCCGCCGGTTTGAGCGGCCGTTCATCAGGCCACTATGACCTGACTTTGTCAGATCATCGCGAGGAGCCAGTCATGATCAAGGTAAAACAGCTCGCTCACGTTTGCATCTTCGCAGATGATCTCGAAGTGACGCGAAGCTTCTATCGGGACGTCCTCGGCATGGACACCCAGTTCAACTTCCTGCGCGACGGCAAGATTTTCGGTTTCTACCTCAATTGCGGCAGCCGCAGCCACGTCGAGGTGTTCCAGAAAGACGGGGCCAGCTATAGCGACTTGAACCAGATCAACCACTTCTGCCTTGAAGTGGAAAACCTTGACGCCGCGATCGCCCACGTAAGAGCGAAAGGCGTTGAAGTCACGTCAAAGAAACACGCATGCGATGATACCTACCAGGCTTGGATTCGCGATCCTAACAACGTGAAGATAGAACTGTTTGAATACACAGAGAAAAGTGCGCAGTTCGTCGGAGGCGATCGCATCGCGGATTGGTGATCGCCTCACGCCTATGGCGGAGGTGGCCTCGGTGGGGACTACTTCAGCTCAATCTCGATGAAGGCATACTCGCCCTCATTGGCATTGATGACGTCATGCTCCACGCCCTCCTTGCGGAAATAGGGCGCTCCCTTCTTCATTTCGGCGAAGGATTCGCCGTCCTTGGTCAGGAGCTTGAGCTTGCCGTCCATCAGCGGCACGACGACATAATCATGGCCATGGCGGTGCCAGCCGGTATTGTCGCCCGGCGCGAAGCGGTATTCGGTGACGATGACGCGCTCATTGTCGATGAAGACGGTGGCCTTGGCGGATCCGGTCATGTCGTTCTCCTGCTTTAAGCCAGACAAGAACGTGGGCCGGCGAGTGGCGAGTGCCACGGCGGACCAGCCGCATGACCCAGAAAATCCCGATCCGATCTTCGGTCAGATCAAGTGCAGCAGCGTCCTTCGCGCGTCCAGGGGGAGGCGCGGCACATTAGATGACGCAGCAAAAAGCCCGGCGCGAGGGGCCGGGCTTGTCTGCGGATTTCCGCCGGATCAGGCGAGATTGCCGTTGATCCAGTGCGACAGCGCCGTCTTCGGCGCGGCGCCGACCTTCATGTCGGCCATTTCGCCGCCCTTGAAGATCATCAGCGTCGGAATCGAGCGCACGCCGAACTGCGCGGCCAGCTCGGGATTCTCGTCGATGTTGAGCTTGGCGATCTTGACCTTGCCGCCGAGTTCGATGGCGATGTCTTCCAGCGCCGGCGCGATCATCTTGCACGGGCCGCACCATTCCGCCCAGAAATCGACGACGACCGGTTCCTTGGCGTCAAGCACATCGGTCTGGAAATTGCTCTTGTCGACCTTGACGGTGGCCATGCGAAAATCCTTTCGAGAGTTATTGTCGCACCAAATGTGGTGGTGATCGCGCCCTTCTTCAAGCAGCTGTTGTGTCACGCTCCCGTGAGTCGGGCAAGAGCGTCGTCCATCACCGCCGGCGGCAGCTCGATCAAACGTGGCGCCTCAGTGAACAGCAGCGCCGCCGAGACCTTATGCCCGGGATAAAGCGGCTGGAGCAGCGAGCGATAGAGCGCGAGCTGCAGGACATAGGCCGGTGGAATGTCCGCCAGCGCTGCAGGCGCCGGCCGGTTGGTCTTGTAGTCGACGATCGACACCTTGCCTGATGTCACCGCCAGCCGATCGATCTTGCCGGAGATCGAGCGCAGCTTGCCCTTGACCTCCAGGCTGCCCATGACCGCGACCTCAGCGCGTGAATTCGGCGCAAACAGCTGATCGAAGCGGCTGTCGGCAAGGATCGTCGCCACCGAAGCCAAGGCCTTGTCGCGCTCGGTTTCAGGCCATTGCGCGCCAGCGCGCTTGAGGTAGCGCTCCGCGGCATCGCGGCGTTCGGTCTCGGCAATGCCGGGCAGCATCTGCAGCAATTTGTGCAGCGCCAGCCCCCGCATGACCGCAAAGCCAGGTTCTGCCTCGGTGTCCAGCACCGGCGAGCCGGTGTCGATTACGGCTTGCCTGGCCTCGTCGATCAGCGCCGAGGCGCCGGACGGCGACAGCGGCCGCGGCAGTTCCTCGAAGGGCGGCAAGGGCTGGAACAGGCTCTTCGGCAGCGGCTCGAACTGTTGCGCCTGCCGCGCCGCTTCGGCGGCCACTTGCGCGACCGGCGGCAATTTTGTCAGGTGAAAGCGATGCACGGTCTCGCCAGTGGCGGGGTGCTGCCGCTCGATGCTTTCGGGCGCGCCGACCAGCGCGCGGCTGACGATGGAGTGCCAGGTGCCGGTATTCGGCGCCCGCTTGCCGTGATAGCCGCAGACGATCAGCCGGTCCTCGGCGCGGGTCATGCCGACATAGAGCAGCCGGCGATATTCGTCGTCGGCCAGTTCGCGCGCGCGAACCGAAGCGGCCCGCGAAAAGCCATTGGCGACATCGCCGGCCGAACGCCAGAGATAGCCCTTGCCGTCCCAGTGTTGGCCCGAGCCATCGAACGGCATCAGTCGCGGCAGATGCTGATCGCTGAACGGCGCCGAGCCACCATCGACCAGGAACACGACAGGCGCCTCAAGGCCCTTGGCGGCATGAACGGTCATGACCCGAACCTCGTCGCGGGTCTGGTCCATTTCGCGCTTGATCTCGGGGCCGGCATTTTCCAGCGTCGCCAGGAAGGATTCCAGTCCCGGCAGGCCGGTCCGCTCCTCGGCCAGGCAGAAGCTCAGGAATTCGTCGAGGATGTCGCCGGCCTCCGGCCCGAGCCGCGCGATCATTTTCTTGCGCAAGCCGTCGCGGGCGAGAGCCCCGGCATAGAATTCGAACACTGGCCTGAATGCGGCTTCATCAGACCATGTGTCGAGTTGGGCAGCGATTGCGGCCAAGGCAGCGCTTTCGCCTGCCTGCTGCCTGAGCGATGCGATCAGCGAGAGGCCGGACGGACGGACGCCGGCGAGCGCGAAAAGCATCTCTTCCGAAACGTCGAAAATCGGGCTGCGCAGCACGGCGGCGAGCGACAGATCGTCTTCGGGCTGGACGAGAAAGTGACCGAGCGCGATCAGGTCCTTGACCGCGATGTGGCCGGGCAGGCTCAGGCGGTCGGCGCCGGCGACCGGGATGTCGCGTCGCTTCAGCGCGCGCGTCAGCGCATGGACAAAACGATCGCGCTTGCGCACCAGCACCAGCACGTCGCCGGGTCGAAGCTTCTTGCCGCGGCCTTCGATGACCTCGCCGGCGCCGATCCAGCCGGCAATGGTTGTCGCGACGTTTTCGGCAACACGCACCGCCGGTGCATGGGCGTGGTCGACGGCTTGCGTCCAGTCGTCGGGTTCGTCGACGACGTCGGCGCCGATCGACGGCCAGACCTCGACATAGCCCGGCGCATCGCTGCGGATCGCCTTGTGGGTCAGCGGGTCGGGATCGTGGCTGATGCCGCGCCGCACGAGCGGGTCGGCAAAGACACGGTCCACCGCCGCAAGCACGTCTTCGGTCGAGCGGAACGACCAGGTCAGCTTGAGATCGGCGAAGGCGGCTTTGGCGTCGCGCACTTTTGCGGAAAACAGCAGCCTTGAGTCGGCGAAGGAGTCGGGCGCCGCTCCTTGAAAGGAATAGATCGACTGTTTTTCGTCGCCGACGGCGAACACCGTGCGGTGAACATTGTCGCGTGCGCCGAGCCCGGCAAAGAATTCCTCGGCCAGTCGCTTCACCACCTCCCACTGGTCGGGACTGGTGTCCTGCGCCTCGTCGAGCAGGATATGGTCGATGCCCTGGTCGAGCTTGTATTGCACCCAGGGGCCGGCGTCGGGCCGCGCCAGGAGATTGACCGTCCGGGTGATGAGGTCGTTGAAATCGAGGAAGCCGCGGGCGCGCTTCAAGTGCTCGTAGCGGGCGATCAGCCAGTCGGCGATGGTCAGCGCGGCACGTGTGCCCTCCAGCATCCTGAACAAGGCCAATCGGTCGGAGATTTCGAGAATGGCATCGACCGCTGACAGATAGCGCTCGGCAAGATCCGGCAACCGGTCGAGCAACGCCTTCTTGAACATTGCCGGCTCATAAGGCTCGCCATCGCCTCGCAGGAAGGCTTTTGCCAGCAGATGCAGCCGGCGAACCGGATCATCCTCGGCGAAGGCAAGGCGCGCATAGGGCAGAAGGTTGTTGAGTACGGTGCGGGCATCGGCGGCTTCCGCAGCACGGGCGAAGGTGATGAAATAGTCCGGCAGGAAGCCCGGCAGCGGCCAGACGGACGCCGCCAGGCCATCGGCGGTCTGGCCGGCGCGAAACCTGAACTCGTCGAACAGCGCCTGAAAACCACCGCCGCCAGCCGCGCTGATGAAGGCGCGCAGACCTTCGCGCTTGCGAACGATCTCGGCCAGCAAGGCGTCAAGCCCATGTTCGCCGCCGCGTTCCAGAATGGTGGCGAAAGCGTCGGCCAGTTCCGCATCGCCGGCCGCCGTGCCCGAGATCATGTCGCGGCGGGCGGCGGCGAAGAGCGACGCCTCCATCTGCGGATCGAGCATTTCGAAATGGGCCGGTATGTTGGCTTCCAGCGGGAACTGGTGCAGCACCGATTCGCAGAAGGCGTGGATGGTCTGGATCTTCAGCCCGCCGGGCGTCTCCAGCGCCTCGGCGAACAGGCGGCGGGCGCGGCGCATGGCTTCGCGATTGGGCTGGCGACCGTCCAGCGCCTCTATCCTTGTCGCCAGTTCTGCGTCGCCAAGCGCCGTCCATTCCGACAATGTCGAAAACACCCTGTTCGACATGTTGGCGGCGGCGGCGCGGGTGTAGGTCAGGCACAGGATCTTCGACGGATCGGTGCCACGCAGCAGAAGACGGATGACACGCTGGGCCAGCACATGGGTCTTGCCCGATCCGGCGTTGGCCGACACCCAGGCGGAATTTTGCGGATCTGAGGCGCTTGCCTGGCTGACGGCGGTATCGGTCGGGATGGGATAGGCCTTCTTCATGCCTCCCCTCCCTCGTCGTCGGCGTCGCCCCCGGCAGACCATTCGAGCACGCGGGCGAGATGGTCGTAGTCGCCGTCGGTCTCGCCCTCGCGGAACGGCAACGCCCGCGACAGGTATCCGGTCGCCGGGTTGGCATAGTGGATCAGCAGTTTTTCGAGCCGCGCCCAGGCCTCCTCGGCGAGGTCTGCGGCGGTTCGCGGCTTGCGGTTGTATTCGAGGATGGATTCCTCGAACACCTCGCCGTTCGGCTTCAGCCTGATGAAGGCCAGCTGCGACGGCTCGCGCGCGCCTAGCCCCTTGAAGGCGCCTCGCCTGAGCAGCGCGCCCTCGAGCGCCAGTTGCGGCGAAAGCAGCGTATGGGCCTGCGCCTTCGACGGCGAAGAGCCGGTCTTGTAATCCAGGACGTCGGCCATGCCGCCGGCCAGGAGATCGACACGATCGGCATAGCCGGACAGCGTCACGCCGGACTGGCCGACGCCTGTTTTCTCGGCGTGCTCCTCGGCATGCCGCATTGTCACGGCGAAGGCGCGGCCGCGCTCCCATTCGATGATGCCGGCGGCGAGCTTTTCGAAGCGCGGCCACCACACCGCCTCGACATCGGGAGGAAGGGCCGCCTCGGCAAAGCATGCGCGGCCGGCGGCAATGAGACCGTCCAGCGCCTCCGGCACAAGCGGATCGGCCACGGT
This sequence comes from Mesorhizobium sp. WSM4820, assembly GCF_055811075.1. NCBI lineage: Bacteria > Pseudomonadati > Pseudomonadota > Alphaproteobacteria > Hyphomicrobiales > Phyllobacteriaceae > Mesorhizobium > Mesorhizobium sp. WSM4820. The sequence goes on from NZ_JBVVQN010000002.1 coordinate 231,631, forward strand.
CCGCGAAAAAAGATGCAGGATGGCGTGAAACAGCGTGCCGCGTTCGGCAGCGCCCGGGTCGCGGATGACCGGATCGAGCGGCATCAGGCGGAGGATCCTCCTGGCATAGATCCCGTAAGGGTCGCGGCGCAGCGTTTCGATCTCGGTGACCGAGAAATGTTGCGGCCGCACATCCAGCGGTGGCTTCGGCTGCGGCCGCGGCGCGAAGTCTCTTCGTTCGCCGGCATCGAGCGCACGGGCCCAGGACAGGAATTCATTACCACGCCGGCGAAGCACCGCCGCATGGTCCTTGCCTATGAAGGTCAGCAGGCGCTGCAGCCAGCGCGACGGCACCGCCGGTGCGTCGCCGGAGCGGGCGGAGCGCGCCAGCACCACTTTCTTCGCCCCCATCGCCATCTGGAAATCATGGGCGGCCAGGCCGATGCGCCGTTCGGGCGGCTCGAGGTCGATGCCGGTCTTCATCAGCCGGGACATGAAGCGGTCGCTTTCCGGCTTGCGCGGCCACACGCCTTCGTTGAGCCCGCCGACGACCAGCGTGTCGACGTTCTGCAACCGGGCTTCCAGCGCACCCCAGATGGCGATGTTCCTGTCGGTGCCTTGTGCCGGCTTGACCGTCTCGGGTGCGATCAGCGCCTCCATCACATCGGGCCATTCGTCGGCTCCGAAGGAGAACGACGCCGAGGCAGCGACCAGCCCGCGCAAGAGCTCGGTGAGCTTTTCGCCGGCGTCGCCGGCATAGAGTTCGCTCAGACTGCCATCCGCGGCGCGGCCGAGACCTTCGAGCGTGACGACGCTGGCCCGGGTCAATTCGGCAAGGTCGGCTTCGGCTTGACTGCGAAAGGCAATCAGCGGCGCCAGCGCAGCAGCAAGGCGGACGAGCAGTTCGCGGGCGCCTTCGATGTTTCGCACGGTCAGGCGGGAAAACCAGAACGGTGGCCGGGTGCTGCCCAGGCCGGTGAGGCGGGCCTCGAAGAGCTCCGGCAGCGAGGCGGCGTCGGGGCGGCCGGTGCCGCCGCGCAGCGCCACCAGTTCGACGATCTCCGCCGCGTGACGGACACTTGTGCGTTCCAGACCGAGGCCAAGCAGCGGGTGCTTGAGCAGCGACAGCAGGGCCACGGGATCGCCGGGGCGGAACGCCGCCTGAAGCGCCAGTCTGAGCAGGCTGGCGGCTGGCGTGTTGATGAGCGGTGTGCCGCCCGAATCGTCGGCGACGACACGAAACCGCAACAGCTCGACCGAGACGCGCCGCGCCAGGGCGCGGTCGCCGGTGACGAGCGCGGCGCGCTGGCCGGGCTGTTCGACGGCGCGTTTCAGCGCGACGGCGATCGCCACCGCTTCGTCGCGCTCGCCGGCGGCTTCGAGCAGCGTCACGTCGGCGAAGGCCTCGGTGATATCGCCTGAAGTAAAGCGGGCGCGCGTCTCGACCCACAGTTCGGTGGTCTCCGCCGGCCGCAGCGCCTCGCCGACAAGTGCGGCGCGCAGCGCGAGCGGCCTTTCGGCAACGGCGATCTCCTCGACATCGCCGCGCAGCACGCCGATCTTGCCGATCAGTTTTGCCAGGCCGTATTGCGGGTGGCCAAGCAAGGCCGGCCGCGCGCCGGGCACCGCAATTGCCTGGAATGACGGCTCATCCAGCATCAGGTCGAGGCCGGGCAGCACGACCGCGCCGCTGGGCAGGCCGGCGATCACCGCAAGCAATTCAGCGGTGGCGGGAATGGACCCGGTGGAGCCGGCGGCGATCACCGGCCCGGTCGGCGGATTGCGCTTCAGCCGCGCTGCTTCCAGCCTTATCAGCGCATTGCGATGCGCAGCCGGGTTGGAGCGATTGCGTTCTTCGAGGAGATTCGGCCAGTTTTCGGTGACGATGCTCAGGAAGTCGAGCGTCACTTGCCACCAGCCGGCGAGGTTGCCGGTCACCAGATCGGCGAGCCTGGTCCAGTCCGTGCCTTCCGTCTCGATCTCGTCCATCAGCCGGGCCAGGTCGCGCGCCAGCCAGATGGCATCGGCGGCCGACGCCGGCACAACGATCTCCTCGTCGAAAAGTGCCGCGACATGCGCCGGCAGGCGGCGTTTCCAGGCGCGCACCAGCGGCGCCAGCAGCAGCAGGCGCTCGATCGCGGCGATCGGCGGCGCGAGGTCGATGGCGGCCGATGCGTCGGCCTCGAACGCGGCCTCGTCCTCGTCAAACTCGCCGAGCGGGCGGATGACCGGCAGGATCGCCGAGCGGCCACCCAGACAGTCGACGAAGACGCCGCGCAGCGCCCGCGCGGCGCGGCGCGTCGGCACGTAGATGGTGGCGTCGGCCAGCGCCAGCGGATCGCCGTCGAAGCGGAAACCGGGAACAAGCCGCCCTGACAGCAAGGCCTCGGCCAGCGTCGGCAGAAACGGCGCTCCGGGCGGGATCGAGGAAACGCGGCGGGAGCCGCTCATTTCAACTTGGTGAGAGCGCTGGTCAACTCGGTAAGAGTGCCGGGCGACTCAGCAAGAGCGGTGGCAACGACCGCTTCGGCAAGCGGAATGGCGTCGGGCGTGCCAACGGTGATCCAATGGCCGTGCATCACCATGCCGTACAGGCGGCCGCCTGCGATGGCCGCATCGAAATAGGCGTTGAGCGAGTGTGGGCCGGCCGGCGCATCCTTGAAAAGCCTGGGATGGACGATCGCCGCGCCGGCATAGATCAGGCCTGTCGGGTCGCCTTTCGAACGCCGCAAGGCGCCGTCCGGCGCCATCAGGAAATCGGTGCCGCCGCTGTGTCCGGTTGCCGACTGGGAATCCGCGAGCATCAGCAGAATATCCATTTTCGCCGCGTCCCATGCAAGGGCGAGGCGGGCAAGGTTGGGCACGCCGCTGTCGATCCAGAAGGTGTCGGCGTTGACGATGTAAAAGGGAGCCCCTCCCAGTTCCGGCAAAGCATGGACGATACCGCCGGCGGAATCGAGCAGTCTTTGGCTTTCCTCGGAAATAACGACGCGCGGCGCGCGGCGCGCGGCGACGTGGGCGACGATCTGCTCGGGAAAGTAATGGACGTTGACGATGGCCTTGTCGACGCCGGCGCGAGCCAGGCCGTCCAGGCTCCAGTCAAGCAACGTCTTGCCTGATATCCTGACCAGCGGTTTCGGCATTGTGTCGGTGATTGGCCGCATGCGCTTTCCCAGCCCGGCGGCAAGCACCATTGCGGTTTTGGGGCGTGTCGTCACGGCGGCCGCTCCTCCAGCAGCCCGTGGGCGGTGTAGAAATCCCGCAGGCCGGCAAGTGCCGGATGCGCCAGCGCCCGCCGAAGATAATCGCGAATGCGCGGCAGGTGTTTCAGATAATAGGGCTTGCCGTCGCGCTTTTCGAGCCGGACGAAAATGCCGAGGATCTTCGAATTGCGCTGCGCTGCCATGATCGCATAGGTCTCGACGAATTCGTCTTCGTTAAAAACGCCAGCCTTGTGGCGAGCGGCGATATAGGCATCGAGCGTCCGCCGCTCGATCTCAGGCGAGATCGTAACCCGGGCATCCATGGCGAGAGAGGCGAGATCATAGGCGGAGGGGCCGATCAGCGCGTCCTGGACATCGACGATGCCAAGGCGATCGTGACCGCTACGCTCGCCGCGCCAGATGATGTTCGGCGAATGAAAGTCGCGCAGCATGAGCGTGTATTCGCGCCCCTCTAGCCGGTCGAGGGCCGCGTTCCATTGCTTGGCATAGCCGGCGCGCAAGGCATCGCTTGCCGGGCCGCCAGTGATTGCCGGCACATACCAGTCGAGCAGCAATTCGGCTTCGATCATCATGGCGTCGCGGTCGAAAGGCGGGACATCGTGAAAGACGGCGGGCGCGGCCTCGATGCGATCGGGCCACGTCTTGCCGTGCATCATGGCAAGCAGTTCGGCCGCCGCCGCATAGCGCTCCGCCAGCGGCTGACCGTGCTGGCCGAGAAACCCTTCCGAGCCGAGATGCTCCATGAGAAGAAAGCCCTGGTCCAGGTCCTGCGCGTGGATTTCCGGGGCGCTGACGCCGCCGGCCCGCAATGCCCGATCGATGGCGACGAAGGCGGCGACGGATTGCGCGGTGTGGGCGATCACCGCATAGGGCTTGCCGTCGCGGACCGGCGGCCCGAGCACCAGCCGCGGCGAGTTCATCAACACGCGCGGCGGCAGGCCGGCCAGCGAGACGACCTCATAAGAGCGGGCCGAGGCGTCGCCGATAAAATAGCGTCTCTGCGCTTCACCCCAGCCGGCTGTTTCGAGAAAATTGCGCATGGCCAGCGAGCGCGCCGCGCGCTCGAAGGCAGCGCCTTGTCCCGACAATCTCGCCAGGCGCCCGTCGTCCTGATGGACGAGTTCGATCAGCACCGAAGTCTTTGGCAAATAGGCCTCTGCCCGCTCCGGCCATTCGACCAGGGCAGCGCCTTGCGCCAGCGCCTCGTCGAAGCCCAGTTCGTCCAGTTCGGACGCCGCGGACAGGCGATAGAGGTCGAAATGATGGACGGGGACGCGCGCCTCATAGCTCTGGACGAGCGTGAAGGTCGGGCTCGGCACGTCGAGACCGGCATCGTCGGTCATTGCCCTGATCAGCGCCCGGGCCAAACTCGACTTGCCGGCGCCGAGATCGCCTCTGAGAGCCAGCACGTCGCCGGGGCGCAGTGACATGGCCAGATCCTCGCCCAGCCTTGCGGTCGCAGCCTCGTCGGCCAGAAAACGCTCTAGCACCACGCCTGCCATCGAGCGCGCTACTCGGCCGCCGCGCGGATGCCGGACGGCGTGTCGGGAAAGGCACAAATGACGGTGGTGCCCATGTCCTTGCCGGTTTCGATGCGGACACTGCCGCCATGCAGCTCGACAAAGCTCTTGACGATCGACAGGCCGAGGCCAGGGCCGCGCCGGCGGCCGCTATTGGTGCGCGGTTCGAAACGGCGGAACACCGAATCGAGCAGTTCCGGCGGCATGCCGGGACCATCGTCGTGAACGGAGAATTCCACGCCTTCGGCAAGCGAGCGGCAGGCGAGCGTGATGGTGCTCGCCTCAGGAGCGTAGTTCGCGGCATTGCTCAGCAGGTTGTAGAGGATCTGGCGAACGCGGATTTCGTCGCCGTGGAACGTCTTTGGCGCAGTGGCCGCATCGATCTTGAGCCTGATCGCATGCTCCTCCAGCCGGTCGGCCACAAGCTCGGCAGCGGCAGCGATGGTCCGGTCGACGTGAACTTCGGAGATATCGAGTTCCATGATGCCGGCATCCACGGTCGCCAGGTCGAGGATGTCGTTGACGATGGTGAGCAGGACCGAGGAAGACGAGCTGACATGCTCGACATATTCGCGCTGCTTCTGGTTCAATGGCCCGGTCGAGGGCAGCGAAAGCAGCTCGGTGAAACCGATGATGTTGGTCAGCGGCGAGCGCAGCTCGTAGGAGACGTGCTGCACAAACTCGTTCTTGAGCTGGTCGGATTTTTCCAGCGCCTCGTTCTTGTCCTTCAGCGCCCGCTCGACATTGACGCTGTCGGTGACGTCGACGAAGGTCATCATCACCTGCCCGTTGGGCAGCGGGATCATCGCGTAGCGCAGGACGGTGCCGTTGTTCAGCTCGGTCTGGCCGTGGCGGTCGCGGCGCTCGTCGTCGAAACCGGTGACGGCGGCAACGAAGCCGCGCCAAGGGCTGTCGGCGGCGCGCCGGTCGCACAGATCGCGGATCGTGGAGACGTGAACGTTGGGCTTGGCGGCGTCGGCGTCGAGCCCCCAAAGTGCTGCGAATGCAGGGTTCGAAAATCTGAGCCTGCCGTCGGGGCCGAACACGGCTACGCCTTCGGCAAGATTGTCGAGCGTTTCGCCCTGGACCCGCACCGCGGTCTGGTAGCGGCTTTCAAGGTCCATCTTCTCGGTCAGGTTCTCGAACACCCAGGTGACGCCACCTTTGGGCTGCGGATTGGCGACGACGCGGATGGTCTTGCCGTCCGGCAAATGCCACCAATGTTCCTGCGACTCGACCGCGCGATAGGCGCCAAGCAGGCTTTCCTTCCAGCGCCGCCATTCGGGCTGCTCGGCGATCTTGCCTTCGCTGCGCAGCCGGTCGAGCAACAAGGCGTTGTCCGGAGCGCTGTGCAGGAAGCCGGCGTCGAGACCCCATAGTTTCTGAAACGCCTGGTTGAAAAACCGCAGTTTTTCATCGGTATCGAAAATCGCCACGGCGGTGTTGAGCTGGTCGAGCGTGTCGGCATGGCTGCGCACGGTCCGCTCATATTCGCTACGGATCGTTTCGATGGCGCTGGTGTCGCAGGCGAGGCCCGCCGAGCCGTCCGCGCCGGCGAAGTCGGTCACGGCGAACATGCGGCGGTCGCCTTCGATTACGGTGGAAAGCGCCTGCTCGAAGACGGGATGCGACTTGTGCTGCGCAGCGATTGCATCGCGCGCCTGGCCGCCCAGGAACTCCTTCGCGTCGCGAACCGCAGCTTCGGCGTTTTCCGCCTCGACGGCCCTGGCATAGGCGCGGTTGACCCATTTCAGCCGCCCGTCCGCCGAGCGCAGCCAGGCTGGCATGCTGAGTGCGTTGAAAAGACCGAGCATGGTGTCATAGTCGGCGGCAAGGCGCTGGTTCTCAATTCTTAGCCTAGCCTCGCTTCGCTGCGTTTCAGAAAGCGAGACGAAGCGGACGAGCACGTGTGCTGCGCTCTTGCGGCCGTGCACTTCGAGCGGCGCCCCGGCCTGCGATTCGATGACGAGATCGAACGGCTTCGCCTTTTCCCGCAGTCCCGCCACGGCATTCTCGAGCGCCGCCGCCGAGCGCGGCATCAGCCAACGGCCAAAGGCGAGGAAGGCGGCACGGTCTTCCGGAGCCCCGCTTTCAACCGGCAATGTCCCGACGAGCTCGGGCTTTTTGTTTTCCGATGCCCATACGACGACACGCTGGCCGCGCAGGTTGAGCAGCGCCTCGGAGCGCTGCAGCGCAGCGTTGACGTCGGCCAGGCGGGCTCTGAGTTCGCCATTCTGGGCCGAGGTGCGCGCCCGTTCGCGGATCAGGAAAATGGCCGAGACAAGCGCCGCGCCCATGACGCCGACAAACATGGCGAGTTGCATGACCTCGACCGTGCTGACCGACAGCCCGGCTTTGGGCGCAGCCGCGTGGGATGCAGCAGCCGGTCCAGCGTGTGCCGAAAGGCCAAGCAGCGGGCCGGCGAGCGCGGAAGAAGCAAGCAATTTTCCGACGCGGGCGCCAGCGCGCCATAAGAGGCTTCCGCCTCTGGCAGCGGAACCCGTGGTCACCATATCGTTGTGGCCGCCGGAAACGGCCTGTCCCGCGCAAGGCGGGTAATCCCCCGGCATGTCCTGGTCCTCTTCGCCGCCTGAATGCAAGACCGCCCTGATGCGGGCTTCGGCCCTCGTCCCTGGGCCCGCGAATCAGCACCATAGCGCTTGCGCGAATCGGCGTGAAGAATCAATCGGCGCAAAAATAAAGCCGGGCGAAAGTCAATCGCCCGGCCTCAATATCTAGTGGTAATTTCCGCTGTGGTTAATAGCGGTAGTGTTCCGGCTTGAACGGTCCCTGCGGGGTCACGCCGATATAGGCGGCCTGTTCGCCGGACAGTTCGGTAAGCCGGGCGCCGAGCTTGTCGAGATGCAGGCGCGCGACCTTTTCATCGAGATGCTTCGGCAGGACATAGACCTGGTTCTGATACTGGCCGGGCTTGCTGTACAGCTCGATCTGGGCCAGCACCTGGTTGGTGAAGGACGCCGACATGACGAAGCTCGGGTGGCCGGTGGCGTTGCCGAGATTGAGCAGGCGGCCTTCCGACAAAAGGATCATCCGCTTGCCGTCCGGGAAGGTGATCATGTCGACCTGCGGCTTGATGTTGGTCCACTTCAGATTGCGCAGCGACGCCACCTGGATCTCGTTGTCGAAGTGGCCGATATTGCCGACGATCACCATGTCCTTCATCGCCCGCATATGGTCGATGGTGACGACATCCTTGTTGCCGGTGGTGGTGATGATGATGTCGGCGGTCGGGGCGGCATCTTCGAGGGTGACGACTTCGAAGCCATCCATTGCCGCCTGCAATGCGCAGATCGGATCGACCTCGGTGACCTTGACGCGGGCGCCGGCGCCCTTGAGCGACGCCGAAGAGCCCTTGCCGACGTCGCCATAGCCGCAGACGACCGCAACCTTGCCGGCCATCATCGTGTCGGTGCCGCGGCGAATGCCGTCGACCAGCGATTCCTTGCAGCCATATTTATTGTCGAATTTCGACTTGGTCACGCTGTCGTTGACGTTGATCGCCGGGAACGGCAGCAGGCCCTTCTTCTGCAACTGATAGAGCCGGTTGACGCCGGTCGTGGTCTCTTCGGTGACGCCGCGGATCGCCTCCTTCTGCTTGGCGAAGAAGCCGGGCGATGCCGCCATCCGCTTCTTGATCTGGGCAAACAGGATTTCTTCCTCCTCGCTGCCTGGATTGGAGAGCACATCCTCGCCGGCTTCGGCGCGCGCGCCGATCAGGATGTACATGGTGGCATCGCCGCCATCATCGAGGATCATGTTGGAGGTGCCGCCATCGGCCCACTGGAATATCTTGTCGGTGTAGACCCAGTAGTCCTCGAGCGACTCGCCCTTGACCGCGAAGACCGGAATGCCGGCCTCGGCGATGGCCGCGGCCGCATGGTCCTGGGTCGAAAAGATGTTGCAGGAGGCCCAGCGGATCTCGGCGCCGAGCGCCTTCAGCGTTTCGATCAGCACCGCCGTCTGGATGGTCATGTGCAGCGAGCCGGTGATGCGCGCGCCCTTGAGCGGCTGCGCCTTGCCAAATTCTTCGCGGCAGGCCATCAGGCCCGGCATTTCGGTTTCGGCGATCTCGATCTCCTTGCGGCCCCAGCCGGCAAGCGAGATGTCGGCGACCACATAGTCATTGCTACCCGTCATGGCAGTGCTCCGATCAAGAATTGTCTTCGGGATGCGCCCGCGCCGGAAGGCGTGTCGAAGGGCGCGAGTTGCCGGCCTGACTAGCAGATCGTCGGTCGGACGACAATGGGATATAAAGAAATCTTTATCCGTGCATGTCCTCAGAGGCGCCGGCGCGAAATCGGGTTCAGCCGCGACGCGCTCCAGGCGTCAGGACTCTTCGCCGAAGCGGGAGGCGACCAGTTGCTCCAGCGCGTCGATCACCTGCTCGGCCTCCGGGCCGCTGGCGGTGACGCGGATCGAATAGCCAGGGCTTGCCGCCAGCATCATGAGGCCCATGATCGAGGTGCCACCAACCGTGACGCCGTCCTTCTCGACCTGGACGGAGGCGTCGAAGCCGCTGGCAACCTGAACGAATTTTGCCGAGGCGCGGGCATGCAGGCCACGCTGGTTGACGATTGGAAATTCCCGGACGATGTCACCCTTGTTGGCCGACAGCGCGCTCATTTGCTGCTCAGAAGCTGGCTGGCGACATTGATGTATTTGCGGCCGGCCGCCTGCGCCTCGTCCAGCGCTGCGCTCATATTGTCGCCCTTGCGAATGCTGGACAGCTTGATCAGCATCGGCAGGTTCATGCCGGCAATGACCTCGGTGCGACCGGATTCCATCACCGAAATTGCAAGATTGGACGGCGTGCCGCCGAACATGTCTGTCAAGACGATGACGCCCGCTCCCGTGTCGACACGGGCAACGGCATCGATGATGTCGCTGCGGCGCTGCTCCATATCGTCATCGGCGCCGATCGCGACGGTCTCGAAACTGTCTTGTGGCCCGACGACATGTTCCACGGCATGGCGGAATTCGGCGGCCAGTTGACCGTGCGTTACAAGCACGAGTCCGATCATTCTTTGGTGGCTCCCGTCATCGCCGCTTCACAGGCGTTTCATGCTCGCCGGCCTTTTCAGGCGGCGGGAGCGCTATCTTGTCGACGCGAGGCGCGTTGACAAGCCCAAAATTGCACAGGCGCAGGCCATTTTGACGCATTGCAGCAACAATTCGAAATCGCATCATACGAAAGGCGCAATTGGCAGCCGCGCCATCACGGCCGGCAGGGCCGCCGGAACATTGCGTTCGGCGAGATCAATACGCGGCACCGGACAGCCCGCGATGAACTCGCTGGCATCTTCCTGGAAGCGGTCCATTTCGCTTGCCGGGACCAGCCGGACGCAAAGGTCGATGACGCCGCCGGGCTCGAACGACAATGGCCGCGGGCCGAATCCGGGCACCTCGGCGAGGCCGGCGATGGGAGCGGGCACCCGGCAGACCAGCCGCCCCGCGTGATCGGCCGCGAGTAGCCTGTCGTCACCGATCAGCCGCGAAAACAATCCACGTTGGCGGCAATGATCGATGAGGGCGAACGCCAGCGTCGTCTTGCCCGACCCGGACGGTCCCGTGATGAGGACACCACGCTCGCCGATCAGGATCGCCGTGCCGTGAATGTTCTCAGCCTTCACAGTCGGCTCACGCATGAGTTCCTGTCCGGAAACCGGTCGCCACTTTTCGGGATCATGCTTTTTGGTTCACGCATGATCTTGTCCGAAAACCGGTTCCCACTTTTCGGGATCATGCTTTTTGGTTCACGCATGATCTTGTCCCAAAACCGGTTCCCACTTTTCGGGATCATGCTTTTTGGTTCACGCATGATCTTGTCCGAAAACCGGTTCCCACTTTTCGGGATCATGCGTCAGCCTTCCGCCGGCAGTGTCACGACGAAACGCGCGCCCTTGATCTCGCCGGGTTTGGTGCCCGGGATGTTCTCGGCGGTCAGCGTGCCGCCATGGGCTTCGACGATCTGCCTGCTGATCGACAGGCCAAGACCCGAGTTCTGGCCGAACGCCTCGCCGGCCGGCCGGTCGGTGTAGAAGCGCTCGAAGATGCGGTCGATGTTGTCGGCCCTTATACCGGGACCATTGTCGTCGACGGTGATGATGTTGACCTTGCCGGCGCGCGCCAACGATATGGTGATGTGGCCGCGCTCCTCAGGAACAAAGGAGCGGGCATTCTCGATCAGGTTGGTGATGACCTGGCCGATCCTCAGGTCATGGCCGGCGACGAAATAGCCTTTGACGCCCTGCGGCAGTTTGGCGACCTTGAACTCGATGTCGACCGTCTTCTTGTTGCGCGTGGCCGTGCGCGAAACGTCGACCAGATCGGTGATGAATTTCTTGAGATCCACGGTTCCTGCGTCTTCGCGCGCGAGCTCGGCGTCAAGACGGGAGGCATCGGAAATGTCGGTGATGAGACGGTCCAGCCGCCGGACGTCGTGCTGGATGATCTCCATCAGCCGGGCGCGCGACGCCTCGTTCTTGGCCAGAGGCAGGGTCTCTACCGCGCTGCGCAGCGAGGTCAGCGGGTTCTTCAATTCGTGCGAGACGTCGGCCGCGAAACTTTCGATCGCCTCGATGCGGGCGTAGAGCGCATTGGTCATGTCGCGCACGGCGATCGACAGATTGCCGATCTCGTCCTGCCGATCGGAGAAGTCCGGGATTTCCTCGCGATTCTTGACGCCGCGCCGCACCCTGACCGCCGCCGCCGACAGCCGGCGCAGCGGGTTGGCGATGGTCGAAGCAAGCAGCATCGACAGGATGGCGGTGACAAGGGCGGCAATGCCGAAGACGCGCAGGATCGCCTTGCGCTCGGCCGCTACGATCTTGTCGATGTCGCCGCCTTCCGTCGACAGCATCAGCACGCCGAGGACGGCGCGGAAGCGCTGGATCGGCACGGCGACCGAAACAATCTGCTCGCCCTGTTCGGAGATCCGGACGATGGTCGACGGGCTGCCGGTAAGCGCCTTGACCACCTCCGGAAATGCAGCGCCGTTGCCGCCCGGCTGCTCATGGTAGACCGGCAGCGCGGTGTTGCGGAAGAAGTCGAAGACGAATTTCTGGATTCGCTCGAGAAGATCGGGCTCTTCCTTGTCGGTCGGCGGCAGATCGTAGCGAAGGATCTGGCCGCGCGAATAGAGGTGGCGCGAATCGAGCAGAAGATTGGCGTCGCGGTCATAGATCCGGGCGCGCGTCCGCGTCGGCGAAATCAAGCGCCTGAGCACCGGCGCGACGCGCTCAGGATTGATCGGAAAGTCCAGATTGTCGAGCTGATCGGAGCCGGGGCCCAGGCTTTCGCCGGCCTGCAGTTCAAGCAGCTTTTCCGGATCGATGCTGATCGAATCGGTCTCGACCGTCGCCGATGCCGCGATCGCGCCGGCGATGATCTCGCCCTGGGTCATCAGGCTCTCGACGCGGGCATCGATGAGCCCGTCGCGAAACGTGTTGAGGTAGAGAATGCCGGTGACCAGGACGGCCAGGCCGGCGAGGTTGAGGAAGAGAATGCGCCGCGTCAGGCTGGAAAAGATATGGTGGCCGAGGAAGCGGCGCATCGGCACCGTGATCCTCGACAGGAATGCGGGCAGAATCCGCGACGGGCGCCGGGCGCTCGTCCGTCTCACTCGCTCTACGTCCACTGCCATCGAATAGCAGCCCCCGCTTAGTAATTAGTGAGTAGGCAGTAGGGAATAGAGAAATGGTTGGCTGAGGTCGCGGCGATGCTAAGTGGCCGTTCGCACCATTCAAAACTGACTACCGACTATTCCCTACTGCCTATTGCCTATTACGCTTCGCGAAACCGATATCCGACTCCGTAAAGGGTTTCGATCATCTCGAAGTCATCATCGACGGCCTTGAACTTCTTGCGAAGCCGCTTGATGTGACTGTCGATGGTGCGGTCATCGACATAGACCTGCTCATCATAGGCCGAATCCATCAGCGCATCACGGCTTTTTACCACACCGGGGCGTTGGGCCAGAGAATGCAGGATCAGGAATTCGGTGACGGTAAGCGTCACCGGCTCGCCTTTCCAGGTACAAGTGTGGCGCTCCTGATCCATGACAAGCTGGCCACGCTCAAGCGAGCGGGCCTGCTGGTTGGGCGTCTTGGCCGACGCCTCGCGGGCGCTGGCACGGCGCAGCACGGCGCGAACCCGCTCGACCAGAAGACGCTGCGAGAAGGGTTTGCGGATAAAGTCGTCGGCGCCCATCTTGAGGCCGAAAAGCTCATCGATCTCGTCGTCCTTGGAGGTCAGGAAGATCACCGGCAGGTCGGATTTCTGGCGCATCCGGCGCAGAAGCTCCATGCCGTCCATGCGCGGCATCTTGATGTCGAGGATGGCGAGATTCGGCGGGCGCGCCGCCAGACCTTCCAGCGCCGACGCCCCATCCGTATAGGTTTCGACGCGATACCCCTCCGATTCGAGGGCGATCGACACCGAAGTCAGAATGTTGCGGTCGTCGTCGACAAGCGCGATTGTTGCCATTTCAAGTGGCTCCCTCATGAGCTGTCCCTTCTTTGGTCGAGAAGGGGCTTTGCAGGACAAATTAGGTACAAAATGTGGCACAGGCTTCGTCCGCTGTCACGAGCGGCATGCCGGCGGCCACAATCTCACCTCAACATGGATTGGACCGATACAGACCGCCAATCCTTTGGGCACCCGCCTGATTTTTCGCACATATAAACGATTTAAACAACTTTCAAATTATTTAAATCGATTAAATATTTGATATCATTTGGCTTTTCTGGTTCTGACCGTTACAGTCTCCATCGTTGGGGGCTCCGGAAGTTCGCCGGCCAGGATGCTGCAATCGAAGAAGGAACCCCTCATGTCGGAAGCCGGCAAACGCAATCCCGCATGGGCGATCGACCGGATCGGCCTGAAAACCACCGGCGCGGTGCGCTATAATTTCGGCGAGGCCGTCCTTTACGAGGAAGCGATCCGCCGCGGCGAGGCCCGGCTTACCGCGCATGGCGCGCTGGTCGCCGAGACCGGGCAGCACACCGGCCGCTCGCCCAAGGACAAATTCGTCGTCCGCGACGAGACCACCGGGCCGCATGTCTGGTGGGACAACAACAAGGCGATCTCGCCGGCCCAGTTCGACACGCTGCTCGCCGATTTTCGCGCCCACGCGGCGGACAAGGATCTTTATGTGCAGGACCTGGTCGGCGGCGCCGATGAGGGCTTGAAGCTGACGACCCGGGTCGTCACGGAGCTTGCCTGGCACTCCTTGTTCATCCGCAATCTGCTCATTCGCCCGGAAGCCGCCGAGCTCGAGAATTTTGTGCCCGAGTTGACGATCATCGACCTGCCGTCGTTCCGTGCCGATCCCGTCCGCCACGGCACCCGAACCGGAACGGTGATCGCCGTCGATCTGACGCGCATGATCGTGCTGATCGGCGGCACCTCCTATGCCGGCGAAATGAAAAAATCGGTGTTCACCGTGCTCAACTATCTGTTGCCGGCGAAGGGCGTGATGCCGATGCATTGCTCGGCCAATGAAGGCGCCGGCGGAGACGCGGCGATCTTCTTCGGCCTCTCGGGAACCGGCAAGACGACGCTGTCGGCCGATCCGTCGCGCACGCTGGTCGGCGACGACGAGCACGGCTGGGGTCCGCATGGCATCTTCAACTTCGAAGGCGGCTGCTATGCCAAGACGATAAAGCTCTCGGCCGTAGCCGAGCCGGAGATCTTCGCCACCACCCAACGCTTCGGCACGGTGCTGGAGAATGTGGTGCTCGACGCGGGCCGCGTGCCGGATTTCAACGACGGCAATCTCACTGAAAACACGCGCTGCGCCTATCCGCTCCACTTCATCCCCAACGCCAGCAAGACGGGCCGCGCCGGTCACCCGAAAAACATCATCATGCTGACCGCCGACGCATTCGGCGTGATGCCGCCGATCGCCCGGCTGACCCCGGCGCAGGCGATGTATCATTTCCTCTCCGGCTACACCGCCAAGGTGGCCGGGACCGAAAAGGGCGTCACCGAACCCGAAGCGACGTTTTCGACCTGTTTCGGCGCACCGTTCATGCCGCGCCATCCGTCGGAATACGGCAATCTGCTTCGCGAGCTGATCGCCCATCACAGTGTCGATTGCTGGCTGGTCAACACCGGCTGGACCGGCGGCGCCTACGGCACCGGCAAGCGGATGCCGATCAAGGCAACGCGGGCGCTGCTCGCCGCGGCGCTCGACGGCTCGCTGAAAGGGGCCGATTACCGGACCGACGCCAATTTTGGTTTCGAGGTGCCGGTGGCGGTCGCGGGCGTCGACCGTGCCATTCTCGATCCAAGATCGACATGGGCCGATACCTCAGCCTATGACCTGCAGGCGGCGAGGCTGGTCGGCATGTTCGCCGTCAATTTCGAAAAATTCGAACCGCATGTCGACGCCATCGTGCTCGGCGCCGCGCCGCGCATGCGCGAAGCCGCGGAATAGTCGCCGCATCTGGATGCCCGACCCGCGACCGGGATCAGGCAAGGGCCCCACCTGGGGATCGGGAACGCCCGGGCCGGGATCGGGAAGGCCCGACCCGGGGGGCCTTTTCTTTTTTCGTTCGCCGCGCCATGACTGCGGCATGAACGCCGACGACAAGATCATCATTGCCGACGATGCGGTGATCCATCCGGATGACCTGCACGAGGACTTTATCCGCTCGTCCGGCCCCGGCGGCCAGAACGTCAACAAGGTGGCGACGGCGGTGCAATTGCGCTTCGATGCGGCGAATGCGCCTGGCCTGTCGGAGCGCGTCCGCGAGCGAACCATAAGGCTGGCCGGCCAGCGCGCCACCAAGGACGGCGTCATCGTCATCGAGGCCGGACGGTTCCGCACGCAAGAGCAGAACCGGGCGGACGCCCGGGCGCGGCTTGCGGAACTGGTTGCCAAGGCCGCCGAACCGCCGCCGCCGCCGCGCAAGAAGACGAGGCCGTCGAAAGGCGCGGTCGAAAGGCGGCTGAAGACCAAGGCTGGGCGCGGCACGATCAAGAAGCTGCGCGGTCGGGTGGACGACGATTGACGCGCGTCCACCCGGACGCACAAGGTGCGCGCTCGGGCAGCCACGCATGGTGCTTTTCGAAAAATCGATTCCGAGTTCTGGGCCGATGCGGCAGGCGCGACGTCGATCGCAGTCGAGACCGCTTCCAATTCGAGGTTGCAGGTGGCAAGTTCGGTATTCGCCACAGCAAGGAGACCGCAGATGGGCATGTTTGATTTCGTCAAGGGCGTCGGCAAGAAGCTCGGCTTCGGCGACGATGAGCCGGAGCCAACCGCCGATACGCTGAAGAAGGAACTCGATTCGCACGCGCTCGGCACCGACAATGTGGAAGTCGACGTCAAGGGCGACACGGCTGTGCTGAAAGGCGTGGTCAAGGACCAGTCGATCTTCGAAAAAGCCATCATCGCCGTCGGCAACACGCTCGGCGTGTCCAAGGTGCAGGCGGATGAATTGCAGGTCGCCGCGCCCGAGGCCGGCACGCCTGCAGCCCCGGCCAAGCAACCGACCTTCTACACGGTCAAGAAAGGCGACAATCTCTGGAAGATCGCCGAAAAGAGCTATGGCAAGGGCAAGGGTACGAAGAACACGGTCATTTTCGAGGCCAACAAGCCGATGCTGACCGACCCGGACAAGATCTATCCAGGGCAGGTCCTGCGCATCCCGGATCTCGACCAGGCCTGACCAGATCGGGCCAGATCGGCAACAGCAATCGACAATGGCGGCGGCTTTCGGGTCGCCGTTTTCGTGTGATGGTGGCATTCTGGTCGTTTGCAGACCAACGGATCAAACGACCATGCTCGTTCTGCCCAAAGGCGTCCGCCACATGCCCCTCTATCTGTCCCGCGCCGTGCAGGAAGCGCTCGTCGAGGATGTGAGGCAGGTCGTGCAGGAAGCGCCGCTGTTCGTGCCGGCGATGCCGCGCACCGGCAAGGAGATGAGCGTGCGTATGACCAATTGCGGTTCGCTCGGCTGGATCACCGACAAGCAGCACGGCTATCGCTACCAGCCGACGCACCCGGTAACCGGAACGCCCTGGCCGCCGATCCCGGACGTGCTGCTGGAGCTGTGGCGCGAGGTGTCTGCCTATCCCCATCCGCCGGAGGCCTGCCTGGTCAATTTCTATTCGCCCGACGCGAAGATGGGCCTTCATCAGGACCGCGACGAGATCGATTTCTCCGCGCCGGTCGTCTCCGTTTCACTGGGCGACGATTGCCTGTTCAGGGTCGGCCAGAGCACGCGCGAAGGCGGCACCAAATCGTTCAGGCTGAAAAGCGGCGACGTCGTCGTGCTTGGCGGCGAAGGCCGCCTGTGTTTCCACGGCGTCGACCGTATCTATGCGTCGACCTCGGCACTGCTCAGGAACGGCGGGCGGATCAATCTGACGCTGCGGCGGGTGACCTATCCTGGCTAATGCTGTCGCGCAAAAGCGGTGGCCGGCGCAATGCAGGCATATTGATCACCGGCTGCTCCCGACAAATGCTCTGGAATTTGCAATCGAACGATAGCGGGCACTGCCTAAAGCGCCGTTAACCGCTTCGTTACAGCTTCCTGAGCGCCACTTCCTCGACCAGATGATTGGCGCCCTTGCGCAGGATGAGATCGGCGCGGGCTCGCGTCGGCAGAATGTTCTCGCGCAGATTCTTCAGGTTGATGTTGGCCCACAGGCCTTCGGCGATGGCGCGGGCCGCTGCTTGCGAAAGTTGCGAATAGCGGTGGAAGAAGGAGTCCGGATCGCGGAAGGCGGTCTCGCGCAGCCGCATGAAGCGGGCGATGTACCATTGATGGATCAGCTCCTCTTCGGCATCGATATAGATGGCGAAGTCGAAGAAATCCGACAGGAAAGGCACGATCTTGCCGTCCTTTGGCAGCTTGCCCGGCTGGAGGACGTTGATGCCTTCGAAGATCAATATGTCCGGCCGGTCGATGGTCTGGAACGCGCCGGGAACGACGTCGTAGGTCAGGTGCGAATAGACTGGCGCGCGGACATTGCGCTGCCCCGATTTGATGCCCGACAGGAAACGCAGCAGGGCGCCGACATCGTAGCTGTCGGGAAAGCCCTTGCGCTCCATCAAATTGTTGCGGCGCAGGATTTCGTTGGGAAGCAGGAAGCCGTCGGTGGTGATCAGATCGACCTTGGGGCTCGACGGCCAGCGCGCCAGCAATTCCTTGAGAACGCGCGCCGTGGTCGATTTGCCGACCGCGACGGAGCCGGCAATGCCGATGATGAAGGGCGTCTTGACGACATCCCCCGCGTTGAAGAAGGCCTGGCGCTGCCTGAACAGCAGTTGGCTGGCCTCGACATGGGCCGACAACAGCCGAGATAGCGAAAGATAGATGCGCTTGACCTCTTCGAGGTCGACCGGGTCGTTGAGCGAACGCAGGCGACGGATCTCGTCCTCGCCGAGCGTCATCGGCGTGTCGGCGCGGAACTGCGACCATTCTTCCGCCGAGAAAAAACGGAAGGGCGAATATTTCTCGGTGGGGGCGAGCTGGTCCATCGAGTTTCCTGCCCTCCGCAGCGATCAGCCCCGGTCCTGCCGAGACGCCTTTTCGGCGATGCCCGAGCGACCGGTGCGGCGCTCGAGTTCGGTCAGGACATCGGCAAGCGGAACGCCGGCGACACCCAGAACGACGAGCCAATGATAGATGAGATCGGCGCTTTCCGAAACGAGGGCTTGCCTGTCACCGCCAACGGCCGCGATCACCGTTTCGACCGCCTCTTCGCCGAGCTTCTGCGCCGCCTTGTCGATGCCGCGCGCGAACAGCTTTGCCGTCCACGAATCCGGATCGCCGGAATGCGCGCGTTCCCTGATGATTGTCTCCAGATCGGAGAGCGAAAACTCAGCCATGGCGCCATCTATCTGCTTGTTTAAGCATGATCTTTTCCGAAACCGGTTCCCCCTTTTTGGCTGGCGCGGACCTTCGGTTCGGGATCATGCTTTAGAGCCGATCCCCTGACGAGTCCAGTCGCATCGGCAGGCCGGCGCGGGCCATGTGCGACTTGGCTTCAGCAATGCTGTACGTACCGAAATGGAAAATCGATGCCGCCAGCACCGCGCCGGCATGGCCGTCGCGAATGCCCTCGACCAAGTGATCGAGCGTGCCGACGCCGCCGGAGGCGATGACCGGCGCACGCACGGCGTCGGCGACCGCGCGGGTGAGCGCGATGTCGTAGCCGGCCTTGGTGCCGTCGCGGTCCATCGACGTCAGCAGGATCTCGCCGGCGCCGCGATCGACCATCTGCTGAGCGAATTCGACCGCGTCGATGCCGGTCTTCTCGCGGCCGCCATGGGTGAAAATCTCCCAGCGGTCGGCCTCGCCTTCGCCTGACACTATCTTGGCATCGATGGCGACGACGATGCACTGGTTGCCGAACTTGTCGGCCGCCTCGGCGATGAAATCGGGATTCCTCACTGCCGCCGTGTTGATCGACACTTTGTCGGCACCGGCCAAAAGCAGCTTTCTTATGTCGCCGACCTGGCGCACGCCGCCGCCGACGGTCAGCGGCATGAAGCATTGCTCGGCGGTGCGGGCGACGATGTCGAAGATGGTCTCGCGATTTTCGGACGAGGCGGTGATGTCGAGGAAGCAGAGCTCGTCGGCGCCGGCGGCATCATAGGCCTTGGCCGCTTCGACCGGATCGCCGGCATCGATCAGGTCGACGAAATTGACGCCTTTGACGACGCGGCCGTTCTTGACGTCGAGACAGGGGATGACGCGGGCTTTCAGCATCAGATCCTCGCATGCGCGGCAAGAAAATCGCCAAGCAATTGCCCAACGACAGGCGGAACCTCGCCTTTGGCGTCAAAGGCAGGATCATAGGCGGACAGGGTGATGCCGACGATTGGGATCGACTTGGCCAGCCCGCAAACCAGTTGCCGCAGCTGCTCCGGATTTGGACCTCCCGGCAGCGCATAGCGGTTCACTTGCAGCACATCCGGATCGTGAACATCCAGATCAAGATGCAAATGCACTTGGGCCGCGCCGGCCGCCTTGAGCTTTCCGACATTGTCGAGTGCATCGGTCCACTGGGCGCGAATGATCGGCAACGTCTCGAGAAGCCGCCTTTCATCTGGATCGAGGTCGCGCGCGTCGACCAGCATGCACCGCGACGGGTCGATCGCCTGGAAGCCGGGAATCGCTGACGTCATCGGCCGCCAGCAGAGCCCCAGCGTCGTCGCCAGCGCCATGCCGTCGAGAAAGCCGTAGGCGGACGTCTCGGGCGTGTTGAGATCGCCATGCTGATCGATCCAGATGATCGAATCAGCGGCGTCGCCAGCCACCGCACCGGCGGCGGTCAGGCAATTTCCGGCGAGCACGATGGGAAAACGCTCATCGTCGCGCGCCATGTCGACCTTGGTGGCGACTGCCCGACAAACCGCGAAACCTGTCGCGATTTCGCGTCTCTGGGCATCGCCGACCTCGCCGATGTCCTCGACGATGACATCATGGCCGCGCAGGGCAAGTTCGTCGACAAGGCCGCCGGCAATGATGGCGTCGGGGCCCTGGCCAAAGCCGGCATGGTAAAGGCCGCTGTCATAGGGTGCGAGGATGATCGAGAGTTTCATCGCGCCCTCGCCTTCTCCGGTCCGGCCGCCAGGATCGCCAATGCCTCGGCCGGGTCGATACGTCCGTCATAAAGTGCACGCCCTGAGATGGCGCCTTCGAGCTTTTGCGCATCGGGCATCGTCATGCGCACGATGTCGGCGATCGAGGCCAGCCCGCCGGAGGCGATGACCGGGATGGACACGGCGTCGGCAAGATCGATGGTGGCGTCCCAGTTGATGCCGGTCAGCACACCGTCGCGGTCGATGTCGGTGTAGACGATGGCGGCAACGCCGGCGCCCTCGAACTTCTTCGCCAGTTCGATGACGCCGAGACTAGAGGCCTCGGCCCAGCCCTCGACCGCCACCTTGCCGCCTTTGGCGTCGATGCCGACGGCGATCTTGCCCGGGAATGCCTTGCAGGCCTGCCTGACCAGATCCGGATCGCGCACCGCCACCGTGCCGAGAATGATGCGGGCCAGGCCGCGATCGAGCCAGTCCTCGACCTGCGCCAGGGTGCGGATGCCGCCGCCGAGCTGCACCGGGTTCTTCGTTGCCTTGAGAATGGCGCCGACCGCCGCGCCGTTGACGCTCTGGCCCTTGAAGGCGCCGTTGAGGTCGACGACATGCAGCCATTCAAAGCCTTGTTGCTCGAAAGCCCTGGCCTGCGCGGCCGGGTCGTCATTGTAAATCGTCGCGGTCGCCATATCGCCGTGCTTCAGGCGCACGCACTTGCCGTCCTTGAGGTCGATGGCCGGGAACAGGATCACCGTTCAGGCGCCTTCAACAATGACGAAGTGACCGGTCGAGGCGGCAAGCCTGTACTTCAATGCCTCCCGGTATTCAGGCGATTCGTAGCATTCTATCGCCTTGTCGTAGGACTCGAACTCGACCAGGACGTGGCGGTTGCCTGTCGGCCCTTCCGGGTTCGCATAACGCCCCGCCCGCACGGGAAACTTCGCGCCATATTTCGCAAAAGCCGCCGCGTTCGCCTCGATATACTGCTTGTAGCCCTCGGGATCGCGGACATCGACCATCGCCATCCAGTAGCCTTTCTTGCTCATTTCTTAGGGCCTCCAGCGCAGGAAATTGGTGATCAGCGCCAGGCCAAGCGCCTGGCTCTTTTCGGGATGAAACTGCGTGCCGGCGAGATTGTCGCTGATAACAGCAGCTGTAACCGGACCACCATAGTCGGCGATCGCCAGCACCTCGTCCGGCTTCTGCGCGTCGAGATGGTAGGAATGAACGAAATAGGCGTGCAGCCCCTTGCTGCCTGTCGGAATACCGGAAAACAGCGGATGCTTGCGCGTGAGCTCGATCGTGTTCCAGCCGATCTGCGGGATTTTTAGCGCAGGATCGGCCGGGGTGATCTCCTTGACGTCGCCGGCGATCCAGCCAAAGCCTTTTGTGACAGTCTTTTCCAGGCCCCGCTCCGACATCAGCTGCATGCCGACGCAGATGCCGAGGAACGGCCGCCGCTTGACGATCGCGACCTCCTCGACCGCTTCCCACATGCCGGCCACGGCGCGCAGCCCGGCCGCGCAATCGGCATAGGCGCCGACGCCGGGCAGGACGATGCGGTCGGCGGTTCTGACACGCTCGGCATCGGCGGTCAGGTCGATGGCGGCGGCGATGCCGGCCTCGTGCGCGGCGCGCTCGAAGGCCTTGGTGGCAGAGCGCAGGTTGCCCGAGCCATAATCGATGATCGCGACCCGCATGTCAGGGTCTTCCCGGCGTGTGCGTCAGTCCGAGCACCAAGCCTGTGTGTGCCGGCCGGGCATGGGCAGCGTCCGGAACGATGCGCGGCACTGGCGCTGACTCATCCGCACGCGCTTCGGCTTCCAGCACATAGCGCGTATCGGCATCGTCGAGCCTGTCGGCCTCGACGACGCCCCATTCGTGCCAGCCACGACGGCGCAGCGCGGCGATCCGCAACGCCTGCCCTTCCAGCCCGACATAGAGCGACACCAGCAGCGACAGCAGCGGGCCGGCCAGCCCAAGGCTCAGCCCTTCGGCAAGCATCGAAAGCAGAGCCATACCGACAAACGCCAGTGCTGCCTCGATCCACAACCGGTGCCAGAGCAGCCACAGCGGCGGCACGAGGAAGCCGAGCCAGGAAAATCCATCACGGACAAAGGCCGTTGTGTCAGGCTTTTCGCCGCGGCCCGGCGGTTCCATCACGACATAGACGGCCATGGCCTATCCCTTCAGAGATCCCTTGGTGGAAGGAACCGCGTCAGGCTGGCGCGGGTCGCTTTCAAGCGCGAAACGCAGCGCACGCGCCACCGCCTTGAAGCAGGTCTCGGCGATGTGGTGATTGTTGGCGCCGTAGTGGTTGGTGACATGCAGCGTGATGCCGGCATTTTGCGCCAGGGCCTGGAAGAATTCGCGCACCAGTTCGGTGTCGAACGTGCCGATCTTCGGCGACGAGAACACAACGTTCCAGACAAGGAAAGGCCGACCGGAAACGTCGATTGCCGCGCGCGTCAGCGTCTCGTCCATGGCGAGATCGATCGAGGCATAGCGCATGATGCCGCGCCGCTCGCCTAGTGCCTTGGCCAGCGCCTGACCGAGCGCGATGCCAGTGTCCTCGACCGTGTGGTGGTCGTCTATGTGGAGGTCGCCCTTGGCCTTGACCGTCATGTCGATCAGCGAATGGCGCGACAGCTGGTCCAGCATGTGGTCGAAGAAGCCGACGCCCGTCGAAATATCGGATTTTCCCGAGCCGTCGACCTGGACCGATACGGAGATGTCGGTTTCCCTGGTCTTGCGGCTTGCGTTGGCGGAACGGGGCGGCATGCTCATCCTTGTCCAGAGTTCCGGCGTTCAAGCGTCCACATGCTTGAAAGCGTCCACATGCTTGAAAACGAGAGCCTTCTAGCAGCATGATCCGGTGATTGCCAGTTGCCGTGCCAAGCAGTATCGAGCCTGGCCGATGACCGGTTGGCAATCGTCGGACCTATGCATACATAGGGTCGATCAAGTCACTCGTTATGCGCCAATCGCCTTGTCGGGACCGGTGCTGATCGGAGCAGAGATGTCGAACGAACTGACCATGCACGCCACGACGATCCTGACCGTGCGCAGGGGCGGCAAGGTGGTGATCGCCGGTGATGGCCAGGTCAGCCTTGGCCAGACGATCATGAAAGGCAACGCCAAGAAGGTGCGCCGAATCGGCAAAAGCGGCAATGTCATTGCCGGTTTCGCCGGCGCCACCGCTGACGCCTTCACGCTTCTGGAGCGGCTGGAGGCCAAGCTCGAACAATATCCGGAGCAATTGACGCGGGCCTGCGTCGAACTCGCCAAGGACTGGCGCACCGACCGCTATCTGCGCCGGCTGGAAGCGATGATGCTGGTTGCCGACAAGTCGGTCTCGCTGGCGCTGACCGGCACCGGCGACGTGCTCGAACCCGAACATGGCGTCATGGCGATCGGCTCGGGCGGCAATTATGCGCTGGCCGCGGCGCGCGCGCTGATGGACACCGACAAGGATGCCGAAGAAATCGCCCGCAAGGCGATGCAGATCGCATCCGACATTTGCGTCTACACCAACAACAATTTTGTCATCGAAATCCTCGATGCCGGCTGAGCCGGCCGCTGGCCATGATCCCGAAGAGTGGAAACCGGTTTTTGCTTCGCTGACCTTCGGTTCGCATGAGATCATGGCCAAACGAGAAAATAGATATGATTTTCGACCGGTGACCGAGGCGGACCTGCCGATGATCGCGGCCTGGCTGGCCGAGCCGCATGTCGCGGAGTGGTGGGACGATCCCGAGACGGAGATCGCCCAGATCCGCGAGCACATCGACAGCATTTCCGTCGAGCCGCTGATCATCGAGCTCGACGGCGAGCCGATCGGCTACATGCAGAGCTACGATCCGCATCTGGAGGACGGCCACCCCTACAGCGACCAGCCTTTCGGCACGCTCGGCATCGATCTGTCGATCGGCAGGCCCGAGCTTGTCGGACGCGGCCACGGCTCGGCAATTGTCCGGCAGTTCGTGGAACAGCTGTTCGAGGAAGGGGCACCGCGTGTCATCATCGACCCGGATCCATCCAACGGACGAGCGATCCGTGCCTATCAAAAGGCCGGGTTCAGAGCTATCGATCGCAGGCAATCGGAATATGGCGACGCCGTGCTGATGGCAATTGACACCGAAGAGGGCGACGCCCAAGCGGGCAATATCGAATAGGGTGACGCCGAATAAGGCGCCGAAGAGGGGCAGTAACAGCATGAGTACAAGCGGCGCCGACAAGACCGTCTCGGCCTATGAAGACAGCTGGCGGATGGGACTTCTGCTCGTCCTCGGCCTGATTATATTCCAGGCTGGAGCCCTTTACGGCATGGGCCGAACGCCGATCTGCGAATGCGGCTATGTCAAGCTGTGGCACGGCATCGTGCAGAGCTCGGAGAATTCCCAGCATATTTCCGACTGGTACACATTCTCGCACCTCATCCACGGCTTCCTGTTCTACGCGCTGGCGTGGGCTCTGTTCCCGCGCTCGCCGATCGGGCTCAGGCTGGCTTTTGCCGTCGTCATCGAGGGCGGCTGGGAGCTTCTCGAGAACAGCCCGTTGATCATCGAGCGCTACCGCGCCGGCACGATCTCGCTCGACTATTACGGCGACAGCATCATCAATTCGGTGGCGGACACGCTGGCGATGGTGCTGGGATTTGTGATGGCGCGCAGGCTTCCTATATGGGTGATCGTGACGCTCGCTCTCATCTTCGAATTCGGTGTCGGCTACATCATCAGGGACAATCTGACACTCAACGTGATCATGCTGCTGCATCCGTTCGAGTCCATCCGGCAGTGGCAAAGTGGAATTTAGCGATATGACCACATTCTCGCCCCGCGAAATCGTTTCGGAACTCGATCGCTTCATCATCGGCCAGAAGGACGCCAAGCGCGCCGTGGCCATCGCCTTGCGCAACCGCTGGCGCCGCCAGCAGCTCGAAGGCCAGATGCGTGAAGAGGTGATGCCGAAGAACATCCTGATGATCGGCCCAACCGGCGTCGGCAAGACCGAGATCTCGCGCCGCCTGGCGCGCCTTGCCGGTGCGCCGTTCGTCAAGGTCGAGGCGACCAAGTTCACCGAGGTCGGCTATGTCGGCCGCGACGTCGAGCAGATCATCCGCGACCTGGTCGAGATCGCCATCGGCCTGGTGCGCGAGAAGATGCGCGAGGACGTCAAGGCGCGGGCCCATATCAATGCCGAGGAACGCGTGCTGGAGGCGCTCGTCGGCAAGACGGCGAGCCCGGCGACGCGCGACAGTTTCCGCAAAAAGCTGCGCGACGGCGAGCTCGACGACAAGGAGATCGAGATCGAAGTGAGCGATACCGGCACCGGCGGCATGCCCGGCTTCGAGATCCCCGGCATGCCGGGCGCCAATATCGGCGTGTTGAACATCAACGACATGCTGTCGAAAGCGATGGGCGGCCAGAAGACCAAGACCCGCAAGACGACGGTGAAGGAATCCTACGCGGTGCTGGTCGGCGACGAGTCCGACAAGCTGCTCGACCAGGACGAGGTGGTGCGCAGGGCGCTCGAATCGACCGAAAACGACGGCATCGTCTTCCTCGATGAGATCGACAAGATCGCCTCACGCGAAGGCGGCATGGGCGCCGGTGTTTCCCGCGAAGGCGTGCAGCGCGACCTGCTGCCGCTTGTCGAAGGCACCACGGTCGCGACCAAATACGGACCGGTGAAGACGGATCACATCCTGTTCATCGCATCGGGCGCGTTCCACGTTGCCAAGCCATCCGATCTGCTGCCCGAACTGCAGGGCCGTCTGCCGATCCGCGTCGAGCTGCGTGCGCTGGAGAAGGACGATTTCGTCCGCATCCTGACCGAGACCGAGGCCAGCCTGATCAAGCAGTACATCGCGCTGATGAAGACCGAGGGCGTCGATCTCGTCTTCACCGACGACGCCATCGATTCACTGGCCGGCATCGCCGTCGATCTCAACGCCAGCGTCGAGAACATCGGCGCCAGGCGACTGCAGACGGTGATGGAGCGGGTGCTGGACGAGATCTCATATGACGCGCCGGACCGCCACGGCACGTCGGTGACAGTCGACGCCGCCTATGTGGAGAAGCATGTCGGCGATCTGTCGAGAAACACGGATCTGTCGCGATTCATCCTGTAGCAGGCAATCCATCCGCAAGAGTCGGACCGGCGGAGCCGGCACGTGTGGCCAAATGGAAGCATCTGGCCAGCTTTTGTCTTGCCGGGCGACGGGGCTCTCGACTCCCGTTGCAGCTTTACCTAGTTTGCCGGCAACACCAGCGCCGCGCAGCTTTTTGGATGCGCAAAGGACGCTGTACAGTTGGTTCTGCGCATGACCCCCGAGAATCGGTTCCGAGGGTCATGCGTTGTTGCAGGCGGCGGCGCATGAAAAAAACGATCCTCGTCACTCTCGGGCTGACGCTGGCGACAGCCATGTTCGCCGCCGAAGCGGCGACGATGGTGCCGCCGGGCAACAGTCATGTCGAGCAGCCCAACATACCGGGCGCCTCAAGCCGGCGCACCCAGGCCACCAACACCACCTTCCAGTCGAAATACCGCAAGGTCTATGCGCTGCTGCAGCACGACGCCGGTCTTCGCGGCAAGATCGAGCAGGCAGCAGCGACCTATGGCATCGATCCTATGCATATCGTCGGCGCCATCGTCGGCGAGCACACCTACAATGTCGACGCCTACGACCGGCTGCAGACCTACTACGTCAAGGCGATCTCCTATCTGTCGAGCAAGCTGTCCTTCGCCTATGAAGGCGAGGACATCACCGATTTCGTGCAACGGCCGCAATTCCAGGACTGCGTCGGCAAATCGGATAGTTACGAGCTCTGGGAATGCCGCGAGCAGGTGTGGAACCTTTCCTTTCGCGGCAAGACTGTCGGGGGGACAAGCTTCCCCGACGACCGCTTCGGCGCGACTTTCTTCCAGCCCTATTATGCCGGCCAGACCTTTGGCCTGGGCCAGCTCAATCCGCTGACCGCCTTGCAGATGAGCGATCTCGTGCACCAGGTGTCCGGCCTGCCGAAGCTCGACGTCGGCGATCCGAACGCGGTCTACAAGACCATCATGGATCCGGACCTGACCTTGGACTATGTCGCGGCGACGATCCGGAAATCGATCGATGCCTATCAGAGCATTGCCGGCTTCGACATATCGGGCAATCCCGGCATCACATCGACCCTCTACAATGTCGGCAATCCGGAACAGCGTGCGCATGCGCTGAAGGCCGAAAACGACAGGCGCCGCGCCGCGGGCGAACCGGAGAAGCTGCCCGAGGAAAATTACTATGGCTGGCTGGTCAACGACAAACTGCCGGAGCTCAACGCGCTGTTTTAGTGGGTGTTGATATCTGGACTTTGAGCTCGAAGTCGCCTCTTCGCCGTTTGCGCTGCCCCTCATCGCCCTGCCGGGCACTTCTCCCCGTATAGCGACGGGGAGAAGGACGCCTTCGCAAAGGATTTCCCCAATCGCCCAGGGTTGCAAAAAGAACGCCAGGGTTGCGGCCAGCTTCTTTCTCCCCGTTTACGGGGAGAAATGCCCGGCAGGGCAATGAGGGGCGGCGCCGGCTTTCGACAATCGGCACGCACCAGGCTCACGCCGCCAGCAGCGACTTCAGCTTGATCATTTGCGAACCGAGCGCCTCAGGCGCCGGCTTCGCCCTTTTTGCGATCAGCATCTCGGCCAGCCTGATGTCGCGGGCGACAGAATTGCCCGGACCGATGCCGCTCGCTGCGACCAGCCTGCCGTCTTGCGCCAGGTGAAACAGGATGAAGGCGCCGTCGTCGAGGTCGCGGCGCACGACCTTGCTGCCCTCGTCCGACAGCCCAGATATCTGCAAGGTCAGGCCGTACTGATCCGACCAGAACCATGGCACAGCCGAGTGGGCCTCACCGGCGCCAAGCATGTTGCTGGCCGCCAGCGCGCCCTGCTCCTGCGCGTTGCGCCAGGCCTCCAGCCGCACGCGCCGGCCGCCATAGACGGCAAGCGGAAACGAGCAGCAATCGCCGGCGGCAAAGATATCCGGATCGCTGGTGCGAAGCTCGGCATTGACGGCTATGCCGTTGTCGATCGTTAGGCCCGCTTCTGCGGCAAGTCCGGTCACCGGCACAGCGCCGATGCCGATCACCGCCAGGTCGGCGACGATGTCCTGCCCGCCGGCAAGCGCGATGCTCACCTCGGCGCCGTCATCGGCAATCGCGGCGATTGCGTCGCCGCACAGGATTTTGACGCCTTCAGCTTCATGCGCCTCGTGGACGATCTTGGCGATCTCGGCCGGCACGCCGCGCATCAGGATGCGCGGCTGCGCCTCGATGACGGTGACAACTGCGCCCAGTCTGCGTGCTGCGGCGGCGAGCTCAAGACCGATGAAGCCGCCGCCAATGATGGCGATGCGGTTTCCGGCGCGGAGATGGGCTCGAATTGCCAGCGCGTCGTTGAAGGTCCGGAGATAGGCACAACGCGGCCCGAGGCCCGGCATTGGCAGTCTGCGCGGCAGGGAACCGGTCGCCAGCAGCAGCTTGTCGTATAGCAGCGCCGAGCCGTCCGACAGGCGCACACCATGCGCAGCGCGGTCGATCGCCACCGCCTGAACCGAATGGATGTGCCTTATCGATCTCTCGGCCAGGATTTTGTCGCTGGCGATCGCCTTGATCACCGGCGCATCGCCGGCCATCGCGTCCTTCGACAGCGGCGGCCGCTCATAGGGCAGATGCGGCTCGTCGCCGACCAGCGTCACCGGGCCATCATACCCGAGATCGCGCAGCGCCAGGGCAGCCCGCCCGCCGCATTCGCCGGCGCCGATGATGAGCATTCCTTTCGCCATCACCGTCACCCGATCTGAATGAGGATTTTGCCGGCGTCGAGTTTGACCGGATAGGTCCTGAGATTGACGCAGACCGGCGCGCCCCTGGCTGCACCAGTCTTGTAGTTGAAGCGGCCATTGTGCTTCGGGCATTCGATGATGTCGTCCATCACCAGCCCGTCGGCCAGATGCACCTTCTCATGCGTGCAAAGGCCGTCCGTCGCGAAATATTCGTCGTCGGGACTGCGATAAATGGCGAAGGTGCGGCCGTCATGGTCGAACCGCATCACGTCCTCTTCGTCGATGTCATCGGCACCACAGGCCTCGACCCAGTCGCTCATTGGTCCTCCCGGCAGAATTTTTCTTGGTCAACATGCCCCGGCACAGGCGCGCAAATCATTCGGCTGCTGCCGCGACGGCGTCGTTATCGTTGTGGAATTCCTCGCGATAAGGCTTGGCAGTCGGCGGCAGTTCGCGCTTGAGAAAATAGTCTTCATTGCGCAGCTGGCGCAGGAAGGCAGGCACCATCTCGCGATAGCCCGCCAGGATCGATGGCGTCGGCGCCGGCAGGTCGTGCTTGATTAGCTCATGCAGCCTCGGCAGCGCGTGATAGGGCACCATCGGGAACATGTGGTGCTCGACATGGTAGTTCATGTTCCAGTAGATGAAGCGGCTGATCGGGTTCATGTGGACCGTGCGGCTGTTGAGGCGGTGGTCGATGACATTTTCGGCGAGGCCGCCATGCTGCAGCAGGCCGGTCATGACGTGATGCCAGGCGCCGTAAAGCCTGGGCAGACCGACCAGCATCAAGGGCAGGAACGAGCCGCTATAAAGTGCCAGCGCGATTGTCGCCGCATAGATCGCGGTCCAGATGCGGGCAATGCGGATCGCCTTTGGCTGCTCCTGCTCGGGAATGAAGGTCTTTTCCGCCGGGCTGATGATGCCGGCCGCATTGCGCACCATGTCGCTCATGGCATGCCAGGCATCGACAATGCCGAAGAAATTGAGCACGACGCGCAACAGGTCCGGCGGGCGCATTACCGCGATCTCCGGATCGCGGCCGACGATGATCGTGTCAGTGTGATGCCGCGTATGGCTCCAGCGCCAGGTCACCGGGTTGCGCATGATCATGAAGCAGGCGATCTGATAGACCGCATCATTCATCCACTGCGTCCTGAAGGCGGTGCCGTGGCCGCATTCGTGCCAGCGTGAATCGGTGGAAGAGCCGTAGAGCACGCCATAGACGAAGAAGAACGGCACGCACCACCATGTGCCCCAGAACCAGGCGCCGCCGGCGCCGCTCAGGACCAGGGCGGAGAGCCAGATGATGGTGTCGCGGATCGCCGGCCCATCGGAGCGCTGCATCAGCTCCTTCATCTGCTTGCGGGGCACGTCGGTATGATACCATTCGGCCGCCGCCAGCCCGGTCTCGACGGCGCGTTTCGCGTCGCGGCCGAGCAGGCTGTAGTCTCGCCGGGACGGCATTGCGGATAGTGTCGCTTCCATTGAGGCTGCCTCCGTCGGCATCCGTCGAAACGGGTGCCTCTGCCACAGGTGCTTATGCCCTAAAATAACGCCAAGCCGTGATAGGCTCAACATCATGAAGATAGTTTCTATCATTTCCCATCAGAATGATGTATAGCCTATGACAGGCAATCAGGCAGGAAGCGTATGGCAAAACGGCCGACCATCACCGATCTGGCGCGTATTTCGGGGGTCAGCGTCGCCACTGTCGATCGGGTGCTGAACAATCGCCTGCCGGTGCGCGAGGAAACCGCGCGCCGCGTCTATGAGGCCGCCACCAGCATCGGCTACCACGCCGCCGGGCTGATCAAGCAGCGGATGCGCCAGGAACTGCCGGAATACCGGCTCGGCTTTCTGCTGCTGAGGGGCAATGATGTTTTCTACAGCGATTTCGCCCGGGAGATCGAACTGGCTGTTTCGCAGTCGCAGCGCTTCCGCGGCGTCGCAACCATCGATTTCGCCAGTTCGCTGGCCCCGGACGAGATCGCCGCGCAGATGCGCAAGCTGGCGGCGAAATCCAGGGCAGTCGCCCTTGTCGGTCCGGACCATCCAACGCTGACGGCGGCCGTCGAGACCCTGAAGGCGAGGGGGCAACCCGTCTTCTCCCTGCTATCCGACTTTGCAGCCGGCATCCGCGAGGGCTATGTCGGCCTCGACAACCGCAAGGTCGGTCGTACCGCGGCCTGGATGATCGCCAGAGCGGCGAGGAAGCCCGGCAAGGTCGCCCTTTTCGTCGGCAGCCATCGCTTCCATGGCCATGAGCTGCGCGAGATCGGCTTCAGATCGTTTTTCCGCGAGCATGCGCCGGAATTCACCGTGATGGAGACGCTGGTCAACCTGGAAGCCAACCAGGTGACCCATGATGCAATGATCGATCTTCTGGCGCGGTACCCGGATCTGGCCGGCTGCTATGTCGCTGGCGGCGGCATGGAAGGCGCGGTTTCCGCGCTACGGGCGGCCAAGCCGGCAAACATGCCAGTGGTCGTCTGCAACGAGATCAACGCCGAATCGCGCGCGGCGCTCGCCGACAACATCCTGACCATGGTGATTTCGACGCCGCTGGCAGCACTATGCCGCGAACTTGTCGGGCTGATGGTGCATGCCATCGAGGCAGGCGCCGCCAATGCGCCGGGCCAGACCTTCCTGCCCTTCGACATCTATCTGCCGGAAAACATCTAGGCTCGGGCAGAACATCTGGGCTCAGCCAAGACATCCTGTTTAGATCGGGGCGTCGGCAGTGATGTGAACCATCAGCCTGATGGATTCTTGCAGAAGGTTTGCCGGCCCTCAGCCGCGTTGTCCGAAAAATCCGGCAGCCGCTTTCGGATTCTCCTTGACGCCCGCCCGAAGAATGGAATAAATATTTCACCCACTAGGTATTTTGGTTCTTTCGTTCCGGACATGCGTTTCAACGGAGGGCTTGGCCTCCCCAGCCAACGCGGAAATCGCCATCGGAAACGGAGAAGCAATCGGGAGAGATTCCCGGGGAGATCGGGGATTCCGGGTAGATCGGTGCAGCCGGACACCAATTCTGTGGAGGAGAAATAGAATGAAAAAGCTGCTGTTGGGCGCCGCATTCCTGGCGCTGATGAGCTCGTCCGCCCTCGCTGCCAAAATCGGCGTGTCGATGGCGCTGTTCGACGACAATTTTCTCACCGTGCTGCGCAACGGCATGATCGAGCAGGCCAAAGGCATGGAAGGCGTCGAACTGCAGGTCGAGGACGCGCAGAACGACGTCGCCAAGCAACTCGACCAGATCAAGAACTTCGTCGCCTCGGGCGTCGACGCGATTGTCGTCAATCCAGTCGACACCTCGGCCACCCAGGCAATGTCGGATGCCGCCGCTGCGGCCAACGTTCCGCTGGTCTATGTCAACCGCGAGCCGGTCAATGTCGACACGCTGCCGGACAACCAGGCTTTCGTTGCCTCGAACGAGGTTGAGTCAGGCACTCTCGAGACCCAGGAAGTCTGCCGCCTGTTCAAAGAAGCCGGCAAGACCGAGGCCAATGTCTACGTGATCATGGGCGAACTGTCGAACCAGGCCGCGGTGCAGCGCACCAAGGACATTGACGATGTGATCGCCACTCCCGAATGCAGCTTCATCAAGATCATCGACAAGCAGACGTCGAACTGGAAACGCGAGGAAGCACAGAACCTGATGACCAACTGGCTGTCGACCGGCGCGCCGTTCGATGGCGTGATCGCCAACAATGACGAGAGCGCCATCGGCGCCATCCAGGCCATGAAAGCTGCCAACATCGACATGAAGTCGGTTGTCGTCGGCGGCGTGGACGCCACCCAGGACGCGCTTGCCGCGATGCAGGCGGGCGATCTCGACGTCACCGTGTTCCAGGACGCGGCCGGCCAAGGCGCCGGGGCGCTGGACGCGGCGCTCAAGCTTTCCAAGGGCGAGGCGGTCGAGCAGAAGGTCTATATCCCCTTCCAGCTGGTCACGCCGGCAAACATCGACAAGTTCCTGCAGAAGAACTGAGGCAGAGGACCGTTTTTCGATAGGGAGCGGCGGCAGAGCATCGGACCGTTTTGAGAATCCGATGTTGGAAAAACAAAAAACGCCGCTCCTCTTTCCCCTCGTCGCCGAAACAGGCCGCGGGAGGGCGACTACGGCTGATGGAGGAAGCAAGAGTTGACACAGACAACCCATGGCGTCGGCGGACTGAGCTATGATGCGAAAAAGCGGACATGGCCTGCCGAATTCAACGTTTTCCTGGCGCTCATCATCCTGGTCGGCGCCTTCGAGCTGATAGGCCGCGTCTTTCTTGGCGACAGCTTCCTGTTCAACACCCGCGCCAATGTCGATACGATCTTCAACGAGGCGCGCCTGCAGATCATCATCCTGCAGGTGTCGATCGTCGGCATCATCGCCATCGGCGTGACGCAGGTGATCATTTCCGGCGGCATCGACCTCTCCTCTGGTTCGATCGTCGGCGCCACGGCGATGATCGCCATGAGCTTCGCCCAGGTGGCGACGGTCAACGGCAACCCGAACCCCAAGGCGATGTTCATCGAGCAGGGCTGGACCGACCTGCCGGTGATCGTGCCGGTGCTTGTCGCGATCGGCTGCGGCCTGCTGGCGGGCCTGATCAACGGCACGCTGGTCGCCTACACCCGCATTCCGCCGTTCATCGCCACGCTCGGCATGATGGTCACCGCGCGCGGCGTCGCCAAATGGTGGTCCAAGGGGCAGCCGATCTCGTTTCCCACCGAGAGTTTCGCCGCCATCGGCAAGGGGCTGATGCCGGTCATCATCTTCATATCGCTGGCGATTTTGTTCCAGCTGATCCTGTCATACACCAGATACGGCAAGCACTGTTATGCCATCGGCTCCAACGAGGACGCCGCGCGCATGTCCGGCATAAATGTCAAGAACCACAAGATCCTCGTCTTCGTCATTGCCGGCATCCTCGCCGCGCTGGCCGCCGTGGTGCTGAGCTCCAAGAACCTCACTGCTCAGGCCGGCATGGGCGTGATGTACGAACTGGACGCGATCGCCATGGCGGTCATCGGCGGCGTCTCGCTGTCGGGCGGGCGCGGCTCGATCATCGGCACGGTGATCGGTGCGCTGATCTTCGGCGTCATCATCTCCGGCTTCACCTTCCTGCGCCTCGACGCCTACTACCAGGAGATGGTCAAGGGCGTGATTATCATCGGCGCAGTCGTTCTCGACCAGTGGCGCCAGCGCCTGCGGGCAATGAGGGCTTGACCATGTCAGACATCGTCCTGAAGACCGAAAACCTGACCAAATACTATGGCGGCGTGCATGCGCTCGAAAGCGCCAATTTCGAACTGCGCAAGGGCGAGCATGTCGCCATCATGGGTGACAATGGCGCCGGCAAATCGACCTTCGTGCGCCAGATCACCGCCGTCGAGCAGCGCACCAGCGGCAAGATCTGGTTCGACGGCAAGGAAGTCAACTTCGCCGGACCGATCGCGGCGCGCGAGGCGGGCATCGAGACCGTGTTCCAGAACCTGGCGCTTGCCGACGATCTCGACGTGCCGTCGAACCTGTTTCTCGGCCGCGAAAAGGTGCTGTTCAATCTCGGGCCTTTCTCGATCCTCGATCGCAAGTTCATGCGCAAGGCGACCGAGGCAGCGCTGATCCGCACGGCGGTGAAGATTCCCAATCTTTCCAATACCATCCGCCACATGTCGGGCGGCCAGCGCCAGTGCGTGGCAATCGCCAGAACCGCGACTTTCGCGTCCAAGCTCATCATCATGGATGAGCCGACGGCAGCGCTTGGTGTGCAGGAGACGATGCAGGTCGAAAACATCATCCGCACGCTGAAGGCCAATGGCGAGCCGCTGATCCTGATCAGCCACAACATGCGACAGGTGTTCGACCTTTGCGACCGCATCGTTGTCTTCCGGCGCGGCCGCATCGTCGCCAACCTGCGCAAGCAGGACACCGACGGCAATGACATCGTCTCCTACATTACCGGCTCCAAGACCGGGGAGGCGGAACTTGCGGCTTAAGGCGGATGCGCGGCGGGTCATCGGCCCGTCGCCGATCAGCTGCAATAAGAAAATCTACTGCGCCTTGCCCTGAACGGTGCAGTAAAGACGCACTTCCATTTCGAACCATCACAAAGGAAATTTCCATGTCTCTCCGCTTCGCTCTTCTCGGCGCCGGCCGCATCGGCAAGGTCCACGCCCGCGCCGTGGGTTCCAATCCACAGGCCAGGCTGGTCGCAGTTTCCGATGCATTCGAGAAGGCGGCGACCGATCTGGCGTCGGCCTATGGCGCCGAAGTGCGCAGCATCGAGGCCATCGAAAAAGCCGGGGATATCGATGCGGTCATCATCTGCACGCCGACCGACACCCATGCCGATCTGATCGAGCGGTTCGCCAAGGCCGGCAAGGCGATCTTCTGCGAGAAGCCGATCGACCTCGACGCCGACCGAGTGGAAGAATGCCTGGCCGTGGTCGACAAGGCCGGCGCCACTTTGATGGTCGGCTTCAACCGCCGCTTCGATCCGCATTTCGCCGCCGTGCGCAAGGCGATCGACGACGGCGCCATCGGCACGGTCGAGATGGTGACCATCACCTCGCGCGATCCCGGCCCGCCGCCGCTCGACTATATCGGCCGCTCGGGCGGCATCTTCCGCGACATGACCATCCATGATTTCGATATGGCGCGCTTCCTGCTCGGCGAGGAGCCGGTGGCGGTCAGCGCCCACGCCTCGGTGCTGGTCGACAAGAAGATCGGCGAGGCCGGCGACTTCGACAGCGTCAGCGTCATCCTCGAAACCGCCTCCGGCAAGCAGTGCATCATCTCCAATTCGCGACGCGCCACTTACGGCTACGACCAGCGTATCGAGGTGCATGGCTCGAAAGGCATGGTTGCGGCCGAGAACCAGCGGCCGGTGTCGATCGAGCTGGCCAATGAAAAGGGCTATACGCGCCCGCCGCTGCACGACTTCTTCATGACCCGCTACCTCGACGCCTATGCCAACGAGATCGCCGCCTTCATCGCGGCGGCGACGTCAGGCAACAAGGCGGCGCCAAGCGGTGCGGACGGGCTGGTCGCGCTGCGGCTGGCGGACGCGGCGCTGAAATCGGCGAGGGAAGGCAAGACCGTCCGCCTCGACAAGACAGTCTGACCATCAAGCACAGGAGCAAGGCGATGAACGGTTCCGCCGGTCGCAATTCAGAAACACGCGCCATCGTCACCGGCGGCGCGCAAGGCATCGGCTTCGCCGTCGCCGAGGTGCTGGCCGACGAGGGCTGCCGCGCCCTGGCGTTGGTCGGCCGTTCCAGGGAGAAGGGCGACAAGGCGGTCGCCGCACTTGCGAAAGACGGCGTCGACGCCATCTTCATCAGCGCCGACGTCTCAGTGGTGGCCGACTGCAAGCGGGTCGTGGAAACGGCGATCGCTCATTTCGGCACCGTCAATGCGCTGGTCAACGCCGCCGCCACCTCGGCCCGCGGCTCACTGGTCGAGACCTCCGAGGATCTTTTTGACCAGATCTTCCAGACCAATGTGCGCGGCCCCTTCTTCCTGATGCAGGGTGTGGTGGCGCATCTGCTCGACCGCAAGGCGCCTGGCTCGATCGTCAACGTGCTTTCGATGTCGGCGCATTGCGGCCAGTCGTTCCTGGCGCCCTACTCGTCGAGCAAGGGCGCACTGGCGACGCTGACCAAGAATGTCGCCAATGCCTACCGCAGCAATCGCATCCGCTGCAACGCCGTGCTGCCGGGCTGGATGGATACCGAGGGCGAGGCGATCGTGCAGAAGAAATGGCACGACGCGCCGGACGACTGGCTGGAAAAGGCCGAGGCCGCGCAGCCGATGGGCCAGTTGGTGAAGCCGGCGCAGCTTGCCCGGCTGATCAGCTATATGATCGGCCCGCAGTCCGGCGTCATGACCGGCTCGCTGGTCGACTACGACCAAACCATTGCAGGGTCTTCGCCGGAATGATCGGTTCGACCAAACTCACCAAGGCACCCGGGCTCTGAAAACCGCTCTCCTTCCCTGTTGCCGCCGTATCACCATTCCCATATAGTCACGATGGTCAGAATGGTCACGGAGGTCGAAATTCTGTCTGAGCCCAAAGAGGATAGCAACTGGACAGTCGCTGGGGCAAAAGCCCGGCTCTCGGAGGTTATCGAGCGTGCGCAGTCTTCGCCGCAGACGATCACCAGAAACGGCAAACCAAGCGTGGTTGTGGTCTCGGTCGAGGAATGGCAGCGAAAGACCGTACGCAAGGGTACGCTTGCTGAGTTCCTGCTGGAGTCGCCGCTGCGCGGCACCGATCTCAACCTTGAGCGTCAGCGCGACGAACCGCGTGATCTGCCGCTGTGAGGCTACTGCTCGATACGAATGTCCTGTCCGAGGTGACAAGGCCGGCGCCGAACGCACGCGTTCTGGACTGGCTGGACGGACTTGATGAGGACCGCTCATTCATCAGCGTCGTGTCGATCGCCGATATCCGACGCGGCGTCGCCCTCATGGATGAGGGCCGGAAACGCGAGGCATTGGCCCAATGGCTCGCTCAAGACCTGCCGCAGCGTTTCGAACAGCGGGTTCTTCCTGTGGACGAACCGGTTGCGCTGGCCTGGGGAGACCTGATGGGCCTTGCGAAGCGCCGCGGTCGCGGTCTGTCGTCGATGGACGGCCTGATTGCCGCCACCGCGATCGCGCAGGAGCTCACCTTGGCAACGCGCAATACCAACGATTTCGAAGGCTTTGAAATCGAACTCTTCAATCCCTGGACTGCATGAACCGCTTGGCGCAGTGTGTTGGGCCTTAGGCGACCCGAAGCAAGGAGGGGGTGCGCTTCAGGACGGAGAAGACCTGTTCCCCAATCTCGCCTGGACGCGTGACAAGCACCTTGGCTTCGGCTATAGGGCTGGCATGATCCACCTGACCGCCTCGTTCTGGTACTTTAGCTATGGCAGCTCGCTGGCGGCGGGAGGATTGCGCTCGATCTGAAGATTGCAGCAACAACATCCGAACAGCCGCCAGACCTGGCGGCTTTTTTGTTTCAGCCGGCAGGTCTCCCAACCAGGAGCAGAAAGCCGTGTTGACCACCACAGATGATCTTCGGGTCAAGGAAATCCGAGAGCTGAGTACGCCGGACGACGTGATGCGGGAGATACCGCGCACGCTGACGGCGACGCGCACCGTTGCCGCGTCACGCAACGCTATCCACGCCGTGCTGACCGGCGCTGACGATCGGCTGGTCGTCGTCGTCGGCCCCTGTTCGATCCACGATCCGGCCGCTGCCGTGGACTATGCCAGCCGCCTGGCATCGCTGCGCGAGAGCCTGTCGGACCGGCTGGAGATCGTGATGCGCGTCTATTTCGAGAAACCGCGCACGACGGTCGGCTGGAAGGGCCTGATCAACGATCCCGACCTGGACGGCAGCTTCGACATCGACAAGGGCCTGCGGATGGCGCGCAACGTGCTCTCCGCCGTCAACAATCTCGGCCTGCCGGCGGCGACCGAATTCCTCGACATGGCCACGCCGCAATACATTGCCGACCTCGTCGCCTGGGGCGCGATCGGTGCGCGCACGACAGAGAGCCAGATCCATCGCGAACTCGCATCCGGCTTGTCCTGCCCGGTCGGCTTCAAGAACGGCACCGACGGCAATTTGCGGATCGCCGCCGAGGCGGTGAAGTCCGCCGCCCAGCCGCACCATTTCATGGCGGTGACGAAGGGCGGGCGCAGCGCCATCGCGACGACGACCGGCAACCAGGACTGCCACGTCATCCTGCGCGGCGGCATTCAGCCCAATTATGACGCGGCAAGCGTCGCCGCCGCCAGTGCGGAACTCGCCCGGATCGGTGTCGCGCCCCGGCTGATGATCGATGTCAGCCACGCCAACAGCAACAAGAAGCCAGAGAATCAGCCGAAGGTAGCGGCTGACGTGGCGGGCCAGGTCGCGGCAGGCGACGAACGCATCATCGGCGTCATGATCGAGAGCAACCTCGTCGCCGGCCGGCAGGAGGTCATGCCTGGCAAGCCGCTCGTCTATGGCCAGAGCATCACCGACGGCTGCATCGACTGGACAACCACCGAGACGGTGCTGCACGGCCTTGCCGACGCCGTCGAGCGGCGCCGGTCAGCGCGACGCGCCCTGATCGCCAGCCGTCCGGGAGCCGCCTGAGGCGGTTGGCACGGAATGTTGCGGGCGGTTGCTACCTTGCTGCTTGGCTTTGAAAGGCCGGCGCCGCCCCTCATGGGCAATGAGGGGCTGCGTCAATATCGACAGTTGGCGCTCTCCAACACAAGCTCTCCCTTGCTCTGGCATGGGTGGCGTCGAGGCTCGGATTGCGGGTCGTTACCTCACATCCACCCAGCGCTGCTCCTCGAACGAGCGCGCCATGGCATGCACCGTGCGCTCGATCTCGAGGCCTTCGTCGAAATCGATGATCCGCGCCGGCTTGCCGGCCAGCCGCGTCAAAAGCTCGCGGCATTCGATGATCTTGAGGTCGTTGAAACCGAGGCCGTGGCCGGGCGCCGGCAGGAAGGCGTCGTAGGGCTTGTGGTGCGGCGCCACCAGGATGGTGCGATAGCCTTGCTCGGTCGGGCGGTCGGCTGTCACGTAAAGCTGGAACTCGTTCATCCGCTCCTGGTCGTACAGGATCGAGCCCTTCGAGCCGAAGATCTGAATGGCGATCCGGCCCTTGCGGCCCCAAGCCGAACGGTTGACCAGCAGTGTGCCGGCAATGCCGTTTTCGAGATGCATCAGCACGCTGGCGATGTCGTAGGTCTCGACCGCGCGACGCCCGCCTGATGCGACGCGGCGATCGGCATAGGGTTTTGCCATGTCGCACATGACGCGGGCGACGCGGCCGAACAGCACCGAGACCAGCGACAACGGATGCACGGCGAAATCGTCGAGCGCGCCGTAACCGGACGCCGCCTCGTGCTTCCAGAAGAACAGCGCCTCCGGGTCGGCCATGAAATCCTCGTCCATCTCGATGCGCAGATGATTGATTTCACCGATGATCTTTTCGTCGAGCAGCGCACCGATATGGCGGATGACCGGATTCTGGATGTAGTTGTAGCCGAGCGCGGCCACCTTGCCGGACTTTTTGGCCGCGGCCGCCATGGCTTGCGCCTCGGAAAAACTCGGCGCCATCGGTTTTTCGCACCACAGATGCTTGCCGGCTTCGAGGACGGCGATGGCCATCTCCGGGTGGAACTGGTTCGGCGTGGTCAGCGAGACGATATCGACGTCCGGGTCATCGACGACGGCGCGCCAGTCGCCGGAGCCCTTGGCGAAGCCGAACTCAGTTGCCCGGCGCTTGGCAAGGTCGTCATCGACCTCGCCGAGATGGACCAGCCTTGGCTTGGCCACGTCGGGAAAGATGGTGCCGACCGCGTTCCAGGCGATGGAATGGCACTTGCCCATGAACCCCGTGCCGATAAGACCGACTCCGACCATTTCCTTGTCTCCACTGCCAGAAAGGTTGCGTGGATGAATTAGTCCATTTTTTCCAGAAATGGAACGCATGGCTCATTTTTTATGGCCTTCTTGCACAGGCTCGCTATGATGGGGCATCACACGGCATCGACTGATGGACCTGGGCGGAGCGACGATGGACGAACGGGTGCCCCGCGATTTCGAGACGCTGCGTACGACGATCCTGGAACGGCGCCAGAGCCTGCCCAAGCGCATCGCGCAGATCGCCGCCTATGCGCTCGACAATCCCGACGATATTGCCTTCGGCACCGCCGCCAGCATCGCCGCCTCCGCCGGCGTCCAGCCTTCGACCTTGATCCGCTTCGCCCAGCAGCTCGGCTTCGACGGCTTCACCAGCCTGCAACTGGTGTTTCGCGAGCGCCTGCGCGAGCGCAATTCGTCCTATGATGAAAGGCTCGCGGCATTGCGCGCCAAGGCCGAGGAAGGCGCCGGTCACCGGGCGATTTTCAACGGCTTCGTCGCCGCGGCGAGTACCTCGCTCAACGATATTTCAGGCAGGTTGAACGAAGACCATTTCGAAGCTGCCATCGCCTTGCTGGCGAACGCGGAGACGATTTATGTGCTGGCCAAGCGCCGCTCCTATCCGGTCGCCTCCTACATCGCCTATGCGCTGGGCAAGCTCAAGATCC
Source organism: Mesorhizobium sp. WSM4820 (assembly GCF_055811075.1). NCBI lineage: Bacteria > Pseudomonadati > Pseudomonadota > Alphaproteobacteria > Hyphomicrobiales > Phyllobacteriaceae > Mesorhizobium > Mesorhizobium sp. WSM4820. Next base: position 272,840 of record NZ_JBVVQN010000002.1, read on the forward strand.
GCAACCAGCTGATCGAATCAGCCGCCGGCCTCAACGCCGAGATGATCAGCTTTGCTTCGCCCAGGGATGCCGTCATCGCCATCAGTTTCTCGCCCTATGCCCCGGCGGCAATCGAGGAGGCGCGCCTCATCTCGGAGCAAGGCGTTCCGATCGTAGCGATCACCGACAGTTCCTTTTCCCCGCTCGCCCAGTTCGCCAAAGTCTGGTTCGAGGTCGCCGAGGCCGATTTCGCCGGCTTCCGCTCGCTGTCGGCGACGATGGCGCTGGCCATGGCGCTGACCGTTGCGGTTGGCGAAAAGCGGCGCGACTCCGGCGGGAAGCGCAGGGCCTGACAGGCTACTTTTCAGCAAAGGAACGCGCGTTCCATATTGACTATCGATTGGAATTATTATTTCATATTGCCGGCGCCACGCTGCCGCTCGCGCGTGTTACCCAAGACAACAAGGCTGATGGGAGGTTCGAATGAGCGAAGCCGTGGACGCGAAACATGCGCCGCTCGACGTCATCACCATCGGCCGCGCCTCGGTCGATCTTTATGGCCAGCAGATCGGCTCGCGCCTGGAGGACATCACCTCCTTTGCCAAGTCGGTCGGCGGCTGTCCGGCCAACATCTCGGTCGGCACGGCGAGGCTCGGCCTGCGCTCGGCGCTGCTCACCCGCGTCGGCGACGAGCAGATGGGCCGCTTCATCCGCGAGCAGTTGACGCGCGAAGGGGTTTCGGTTGACGGCCTCAGGACCGATCCGGACCGGCTGACCGCGCTGGTGCTGCTGTCTGTCGAGGACGAGGGCGTGTCGCCGATGATCTTCTATCGCACCGACTGCGCCGACATGGCGCTTTCGGAAGACGACATCGATGAGACGTTCATCGCTTCGGCACGCGCGATCGTCGTCACCGGCACGCATTTTTCGCGGCCCAACAGCGACGCCGCGCAACGCAAGGCGATCCGTGCCATCAAGGCCACGGGCGGCAAAGTGGTGTTCGACATCGACTACCGCCCTAATCTGTGGGGCCTTGCCGGCCATGCCGAAGGCTTCGAGCGCTATGTGAAATCCGACCGGGTCTCCGCCCAGCTGAAGACAGTGCTGCCCGACTGCGACCTGATCGTCGGCACCGAAGAAGAGATCATGATCGCCTCCGGTGCCGATGAGTGCCTGAGCGCGTTGAAGACGATCCGCTCGCTGTCCAAGGCCACGATCGTCTTGAAGCGCGGCGCCATGGGCTGCATCGTCTATGACGGGCCGATCAGCGACGACCTCGAGGACGGGATCGTTGGCAAGGGTTTTCCGATCGAGGTCTACAATGTGCTCGGCGCCGGCGATGCCTTTATGTCGGGTTTTTTGCGCGGCTGGCTCGGCGGCGAAAGCCTGGAGACGGCAGCGACCTGGGCCAACGCCTGCGGCGCCTTCGCCGTTTCGCGGCTGCTCTGTGCACCGGAATACCCGACCTTCGAGGAATTGCAGTTCTTCCTGAAGAACGGCAGCAGGCACCTGGCGCTGCGCAAGGACGAGGCGATCAACCATATCCATTGGGCGACGACGCGCCGACGCGACATACCCTCGCTGATGGCGCTGGCCTGCGATCACCGCATCCAGCTTGACGATGTCGCCGCGAAGGCAGGCGCCGACCCGTCGCGCATCCATGATTTCAAGGTGCTGACGGTCAAGGCGGCGGCAAAGGTTGCCGCCGGCCGCGCCGGCTATGGCATGCTGCTCGACGAAAAATACGGCCGCGAGGCGATGTTCGAATTCGCCCGCCGCCCTTTCGCCTGGCTTGGCCGGCCAGTCGAATTGCCCGGATCGCGGCCGCTTCGTTTCGAATTCTCGCAGGATATCGGCTCGCAACTGATTGAGTGGCCGGTCGACCATTGCATCAAGTGCCTGTGCTTCTACCACCCCGACGACCCGGAGGCGCTGAAGACCGAGCAGCAGCAGAAGCTCAAAAGCCTGTTCGGGGCCGCGCGGAAAGTAGGCAGAGAACTTCTCATCGAAATCATCGCCGGCAAGCACGGCGAGCTCGACGACACGACGATCCCGCGGGCGCTGGAGGAACTCTATTCGCTTGATATCAAGCCCGACTGGTGGAAGCTTGAACCGCAGGCCTCAGCCGGGGCCTGGGCGAAGATCGAAGCGGTGATCCTGAAGAACGATCCGTGGTGCCGCGGGGTTGTGCTGCTCGGCCTCGAAGCGCCGCAGGACGAGCTGGAAGCGGCCTTTGCCGCCACCGCCAAGGCGCCCATCGTCAAGGGCTTCGCCGTCGGTCGCACCATCTTCATCAACGCGGCCGAACAATGGCTTGCCGGCAAGATGTCGGACGAGGAGGCGGTGGCCGACATGGCGTCGCGCTTCGAGGGGCTGACCGAGGCATGGCTTGCCGCGCGCGGCCGCAAAGCAGCGTAAGAAGGCGCGGCACAAGGACTGCGGAGGAAAACAACATGACCAAGACAATCCGCCTGACGATGGCGCAGGCGCTGACCCGCTTTCTCGGCTGCCAGATGACCGAGATCGACGGCAGGAAAATGCCGATCTTCGGCGGCGTCTGGGCGATCTTCGGCCACGGCAATGTCGCCGGCATCGGCGAGGCGCTTTATCAGGTGCGCGACGAATTGCCGACTTTTCGCGCCCACAACGAACAGGCCATGGCGCATGCGGCGATTGCCTATGCCAAGGCCAATTTCCGCCGCCGGTTCATGGCGGCGACCAGTTCGATCGGCCCCGGCGCGCTCAACATGGTGACGGCGGCGGCACTTGCGCATGTAAACCGGTTGCCCGTCCTGTTTCTCCCCGGCGACGTCTTCGCCAATCGTATCCCCGATCCCGTGCTGCAGCAGGCAGAGGATTTCTCCGACGGAACGGCGACGGTCAATGACTGCTTCCGGCCGGTGTCGCGCTATTTCGATCGCATCACCCGGCCCGAGCAGATCATCCCGGCGCTCAACCGTGCGATGCAGGTGCTGACCGATCCGGCCGAATGCGGACCGGTGACCTTGGCGCTCTGCCAGGACGTGCAGGCCGAGGCCTTTGATTACCCCGAGAGCTTCTTTGCCGAACGGGTCTGGCATCAGCGCCGGCTGCGTCCGGACCGTGGGGAATTGGCGGCCGCCGTGGCGGCGCTGAAGGCGGCAACAAAGCCCTTGGTGATTGCCGGCGGCGGCGTGCTCTATTCGCAGGCTTCCGGCGAATTGGCGAAGCTGGTGCAAGGCGCCGGCATCCCGGTCTGCGAGACGCAGGGCGGCAAATCCTCGCTGCCGGACGATCATCCGCTCAACATGGCGGCGGTCGGCGTCACCGGCACTTTGGCGGCCAATAGGCTGGCCGAAGAAGCCGATGTCGTGCTCGCCGTCGGCACCAGGCTGCAGGATTTCACCACCGGCTCGTGGGCGCTGTTCAAGAATTCCGGCAAGACCATCATCGGGCTGAACGTCCAGCCTTTCGACGCGGGCAAGCACCAGGCGTTGCCGCTGGTAGCCGATGCGGCGGAAGGGCTGGCCGAGCTCGGCGCGGCGCTGAATGGCTGGCAGGCGCCGGCTGCCTGGACCGACAATGCGGCCGGGGGGAAGAAAGAATGGCAGGCCGAATCCGGCAAGGTGACGGCCTCGACCAATGCCGCCTACCCGTCGGATGCGCAGGTGATCGGCGCCGTGCAGCGCGCCATGGGCTCCGACGTGATATTGCTTCATGCCGCCGGCGGCCTGCCCGGCGAATTGCACAAGCTCTGGCAGGCGGGCGCGCCCGGCTCCTACCACGCCGAATACGGCTTCTCGACCATGGGCTACGAGATCGCTGGCGGGCTCGGCGTCAAGATGGCCAAGCCCGACCAAGAGGTCGTCGTCATGATCGGCGACGGCTCCTATCTGATGCTCAATTCAGAGATCGCAACGTCGGTCATGCTCGGCCTCAAGCTGACCATCGTGCTGCTCGACAACAGGGGCTACGGCTGCATCAACCGGCTGCAGATGGCAACCGGCGGCGCCAACTTCAACAATCTGCTGAAGGACGCCCGCCACGAGATTATGCCCGACATCGACTTCGCGGCGCATGCGGCAAGCCTCGGCGCCATCGCCGAGAAAGTTTCGTCGATCGCCGGGTTGGAAACGGCGCTGGCAAAAGCGAAAAACAATAGCAAGACGACGGTACTGGTCATCGACACCGACCCACTGGTGTCGACCGATGTCGGCGGCCATTGGTGGGATGTCGCCGTGCCGGAAGTTTCTTCGCGGCCGCAGGTCAACGCCGCACGCAAAGCCTATGAAGAAAAGCGGCGGATGCAGAGTGTTGGTGATTGATGTCGGCGCTGCCAAGCCCCTACCTCCCCCCTTGTGGGGAGGACCCGAACTGACATTGGAGTGACGACTTGAAAGCCAAACTGGGCATGTCCCCCATTGCATGGTGGAACGACGATCTTGCGGAACTCAGCGATGACGTGTCGCTGGAGGAGTGCTTGGCGCAATCGCGCTCGGCGGGCTTCACCGGCATGGAAATGGGCCGCCGTTTTCCCAGTGATCCGAAAATCATGCTGCCGATCCTGAAGAAGGCCGACGTGACGCTCTGCGGCGGCTGGTTCTCCGGTACGCTGGTCGACGAAGACATGGCCAGGAACAAGGATCGCATCCAGCCGATGATCGATCTGTTCAAGGCGGTGGACGCGCCCTGCATCGTCTATGGCGAGGTTGGCCGCTCCATCCAGGGTGACCGCTCAAAGCCGCTCGCCACCAAGCCGAGGCTTTCGGACGACGAGATGAAGGCCTATGCGAGGCGCCTCACGCAGTTCGGCGAATGGTGCGCCGATCAAGGCATGCCGCTCTCCTACCACCATCATATGGCGGCGGTCGTCGAGACCGAGCCGGAGCTCGACGCGTTCATGCGCCATTCGGGAGAAGGCATTCCACTGCTGCTCGACGCCGGCCATCTGGCCTTTGCCGGCGGTGACGTGCTGCGCGCCATCGACAACCATCACCGGCGCATCAATCATGTCCATGTCAAGGACGTTCGCATGGAGGTGATCGAAAAGCTCGATCGCCAGAAGCAATCCTTCCTCGATGCCGTGGCGCTTGGCGCCTTCACGGTGCCGGGCGACGGGTCGCTGGATTTTGGTGCCATTGTGGAAAGGCTGGCGAACTACGGCTATGAAGGCTGGTTCGTGGTCGAGGCCGAGCAGGATCCCAAGAAGAATCCGCCGCTCAAGATGGCGCAAGTCGGCTACAAGGAATTGATGCGGGTGATGACGGACGCCGGCTACACGGTTGAAACGCAGGGCTTCCCCAATGCTTGACCGAGTCTATTCCCGGCAACGGGGTGATCCGATGCGGGAGCTGATCCGATGAAGGACTCCGAGCATCCGTTCTTCCGGCCGCTGTGGCGGCGCGTTGCCATCGTCGCCGTCTGCCTGGGCTGGGCCGTGGTCGAGTTTGCCACCGGCGCGCCGTTCTGGGGCACGATCGCGCTCGGCTTCGGCGGCTATGCCGTCTGGCAGTTCTTCTATCTCTACAAGCCGGCCGACGGCGGCAAGGATTCGGCCGACACCGAACCAAAGGAATGAGCCCGGATGTCGAAACTGCTCGTTAAAGCCGATAGGGGCCATGGCCGCGTCGCCCATGTGACGCCGCAAAACGCCGGCTGGACCTATGTCGGTTTCGATCTGCATCGATTGCGGCCCGGCGAGACCGTCTCCGGACAAACCGCGGACCGTGAAGTCTGCCTGGTGTTCGTCACCGGCAAGGGCAAAGCCAAGGCCGGCGGCAACGATCTCGGCCTGCTCGGCGAACGCATGTCGCCCTTCGAAGGCAAGCCGTGGTCGGTCTATGTGCCGCAGGGCTCTGACTGGTCGGTGACTGCCGACACCGGTCTCGAACTCGCGGTCTGCTCGGCGCCAGGGCTTGGCGGCGGCCTGCCGGTTCGCGTCATTGCGCCGAAGGATCTCGGCCAGGAGGTTCGCGGCAAGGGCACCAACACGCGCTATGTCACCAACATCCTGCCGGAAGGCAAGCCGGCCGATTCATTGCTGGTGGTCGAGGTCATCACGCCCGGCGGCCATACGTCGAGCTATCCGCCGCACAAGCATGACCAGGACAATCTACCGGCCGAGTCCTATCTCGAGGAGACCTATTACCACCGCCTCAATCCGCCGCAGGGCTTTGCCTTCCAGCGCGTCTACACCGATGCCGACCGGAACGGGGCTCGTTCGCTCGACGAGGCGATGGCGATAGAGGATGGCGATGTCGTGCTGGTGCCCAAGGGTTATCACCCTTGCGCCGCCTGCCATGGTTACGATCTCTACTACCTCAACGTCATGGCCGGGCCGAAGCGGACGTGGAAATTCCACAACGCGCCCGAGCACGAATGGCTGATGAAGGCCTGAGGCGCTGCCCGTCCGGGTCGCAACTGGCCCAAGGCGAAAAAATCGTCGGCTAATGACCCGCCTGAACAAGTTTGTTATCAGGAGCGATCATCAGCTTCGTCATTTCGTCATGCAAATCGCCTATGGCAGCGGGAGTTGACGAGGACTTTCGATGCGCTACGCTATCTATTTCACCCCCCGGCAGGACGAACCGCTGGCGCGGATCGCCGCCAATTGGCTCGGCCGTGACCCATTCGGCGCTGCCACGAGGCCGGTCGAGGCCGTGGGCGAACTGTCGGCGGCGGAAGTCGCCTTCCATACCGCTTCGGCGCGCCGCTACGGCTTTCATGCGACGCTGAAGGCGCCCTTCCGGCTGGCTTCGAACGAAACGGAAGCCGCGCTTCGCGCGGCACTGGACGATTTCGCCGAAACGACGCCGGTGGTGACGATCCCACGGCTGGACGTCAGCCAGATCGACGGCTTCTTCGCGCTGGTGCCGGAAGGTCCGCTGCCGGCGCTCAACCGCTTCGCCGACGACGTCGTGCGCGACTTCGACCGTTTTCGCGCACCGCTGAGCGAGGCTGAGATCGAACGGCGCAGCCCTGACTCGCTGAAGCCGGCTGAATTCCGCAATCTCTGCCAGTGGGGTTACCCCTATGTCTTCGAGACCTTCCGTTTTCATATGACGCTGTCCGGCCGGGCCTCGTCACAGGAAAGCCCTCGTCTTCGCGCAGCAATCGACAGCCTGTTTGCGGGAGTCCTGCAGCGGCCGGTGCCGGTGGACGCGCTGACCCTGTTTGTCGAAACCGAACCTGGCGCCCCGTTCATGGTGCTCTCCCATCACGCGCTCGGGCGCCGCCCGGCGAGAAAAACCGCCTGAAATACAATTTGTTCAACCGCTTTTGTGCGACGCCAACTCATCCCAATCGGCTGATTCAATTGGCTGCAAATGCTCCAAGGACTGCCTGAAATGACCGTCGAGACCGTTCTCAACAATGCCCGCATCGTGCTTGCCGACGAGATCGTCGAAGGCTCGATCGTGCTGCGCGACGGCTTGATCGCCGGGATCGATGCCGGCGCCGGCCGGAACGGCGAGGACATGGCCGGCGATTTCATCATTCCCGGGCTGGTCGAGCTTCATACCGACCACCTGGAGGGTCACTACGCGCCGCGGCCGAAGGTGCGCTGGAACCCGATCGCCGCCGTTCTCGCCCACGACGCGCAGGTGGCGACCGCCGGCATCACCACCGTACTCGATGCCTTGCGCGTCGGCATGGACGACGATGCCGACATGAATTCGGCCGACATGCGCAAGCTGGCCGATGCGATCGAGGACAGCGTCCAGCAGGACCGGCTGCGGGCCGACCATTTCATCCATCTGCGCTGCGAGGTTTCGGCGCCGGACTGCCTCGCAGCCTTCGCGCATTTCGACGGCGACGACAGGATCAAGCTGGCGTCGCTGATGGACCATGCGCCGGGACAGCGCCAGTTCGTCGATTTGGAAACCTATGCCTATTACTACCAGCGCAAGCTGAAGCTGACGGACCGCGAATTCCAGCAATTTTGTGAGAAGCGGATGGCGGAGTCGGCGACGAATTCGGGGGCGAACCGCGCCTTCATCGCTGCCGCCTGCCATCAGCGCGGCATCGTGCTGGCCAGCCATGACGACGCCACGACCGGCCATGTCGACGAGGCGATCGAACAAGGCGTCCGCGTCGCCGAATTCCCGACCACCAAAGAGGCCGCAAAAGCTTCGAAGGCGGCCGGGCTCGGGGTGCTGATGGGTGCCCCGAACGTCATGCGCGGCGCCTCGCATTCGGGCAATGTTTCGGCCCGGACACTCGCCGGCGAAGGCTTGCTCGACATATTGTCGTCCGACTACATCCCCTTCAGCCTGATCCAGTCGGCGTTTTTCCTCGGCGACGTTGTCGACGGCATCTCCCTGCCGCAGGCGGTGGCGATGGTCTCGAAGAACCCGGCCGAGGCAGTCGGCCTTGCCGACCGTGGTGTTATCGAGCAGGGCCGGCGCGCCGATCTGGTTCGCGTCCGTCTCGACGACCATGTCCCGGTTGTCCGCACGGTCTGGCGGCAGGGACGTCGGGTCGCGTGATGGCGTCGGCGTCGATCGAGCGTGAATTGTCCGCCGCGGCGTTTCCGATCCGCGACGGCGTGTTCGTCGCCGTCGTCGGGCCGAGCGGCGCCGGCAAGGACACGGTGATCGGCTATGCCCGGTCGCTGTTTGCCGACGAGGCCCGGCTGGAGTTCGTGCGCCGGGTCATCACCCGGCCGAGCGACACGGCAAGCGAGGATCACGACACGCTGGCCGATGCGGCCTTCGTCGAGGCGGAAGCGGATGGCGCCTTCGCCATCGCCTGGGAGGCGCATGGCTTGCGCTACGGCATCCCGGCTGAAGTCGACCGGTCGGTGGCCAATGGCCGCGTCGCCATCGCCAATGTCTCCCGCGCCATCATCCCGGCGCTGCGCGATCGCTATGCCAATCTGGCTGTCGTCGAGATCACCGCACCGCCGCAGATCCTGGCCGAACGACTGGCGATGCGCGGCCGCGAGTCGCGCGGCGAAGTGCTGGCGCGGCTGGCGCGCAGCGCCAATGTGGCGTTGTCCGGGCCAGGCGTGACCTCGATCGACAATAGCGGCCCGCGCGAGGCGGCCGGCGAGCGTTTTGTCGACGTGCTGCGCAAGGCGATGGCGTTCTCCGACCGCACCTTACCTTCTCCCCGTGTGGGAGAAGGTGGATCGGCGCGCAGCGCCGAGACGGAAGAGGGGTGTTGGACGGAGTGAGACGTCGGCGTTCCCTGGAACACCCCTCATCCGACCGAGCTTCGCTCGGCCACCTTCTCCCACAAGGGGAGAAGGGAGAGGCGGAGCCGCTACTCCGCTGCCGCGCCGGCCGCGCCCTTGCGGGTTGCCTCCAGCATCAGCCGCCGCTCCCGGTACACGCCCCATTGCTGGTCGACCAGCACGCCGATCAAGATCACGCCGCCCATCACCGCGAAATTGAGCGAGGACGGGATGCCGAGCAGGTTGACGAGGTTTTGCAGTTCCTGCAGCAGAACCGTGCCCAGGATCACGCCGATCAGCGAGCCTTCGCCGCCACGCAGCGAGAAGCCGCCGAGCACGGCTGCGGCAATGGCGTAGAGTTCGTAGAACTGGCCGTGGCTGGCCGGCGAGATCGAGCGCGTGTACATCGCGAAATAGATCGCCGACAGCGCCGTCAGCACACCGCAGATGACATAGGCCGCCATGACGACGCGGCCGGTGCGGATGCCCGAATATTTCGCCGCCTCCTCGTTCTTGCCGATGGCGTAGAGGTAGCGGCCGAACACCGAACGGTGCAGCACCACCCACATCACGATGGCGATGACGATCAGCGCGATGAAGCTGTTCGGCACGCCATAGGATCGTCCGGCGGTCAGGAATTCGAGCTCCGGGAAATTCTGCCCGAAGGCAAAGCCCGCCGTGCCGTCGGCTGTGTAGAACCGCGCCACGCCGCGATAGATCAACAGGCCGCACAGCGTCACCACGAAAGGCTGCAATTTGAGCCGCGTGATCAGCCAGCCATGTGCCAGCCCGATGATGCCGCCGAGCACGAGGATCAGCGGGAGCGCGACCGGCCATGCCATGCCGCGCGTGGCAATGAAATCGACAAACAGGACGCCGAGCAGCGCGACCACCGAGCCGACCGACAATTCGATGCCGCCGGTGATGATGACGAAGGCCTGGCCGATCGCCAGGATGCCGAACAGCCCGATCAGGTTCGAGGTGTTGGCGAGGTTGATCGGCAGCAGGAAGCGTGGGTTGATGATCGCCACCACCGCTCCGACCACAAGGATCAGGATCAGCAGGCCAAGATCTTTCTTGCTCATCGTCTTCTCCCAATGCCTGCCTGAGCAGGTTCCGCAAAAGTGTTCCGCGGTTTTGCGGTCAAGAACCTGCGCGAACAAAAACTATTTCGGCTGCTTGCCGACGGCCAGCAACAGCACGTTTTCTTGGCTGAACTGTTCCTTGTCGAGAATGCCCGAGATCTGGCCCTCATGCATGACGGCGATCCGATCGGAGACGCCGATCACCTCCTCCATGTCGCTCGATATCATCAGCACGGCGACGCCGGCATCGGCCAGCGCCCGCATCAGCCCATAGATCTCCGCCTTGGCGCCGATGTCGATGCCGCGCGTCGGCTCGTCGAGGATCATCACCTTGGGGCTCATGGCCAGCCACTTGGCCAGCACCACCTTTTGCTGGTTGCCGCCGGACAGCGTGCCGGTGCGCGTCGCCACCGAGGGCGCCTTGATGCCGAGATTGCGTTTCTGCTTCTCGGCGGTAACGGCTTCGGCGCGGGCGGAGACCAAGGATCGCCGGGCATGCGCCGGTAGATTGGGGAGCGAAATATTCTGGGCAATCGACAGGTCGAGCAGGATGCCGGTCAGCTTGCGATCCTCGGGGACGAGGAAGATCCCGTTGGCCACAGCGTCGGCCGCCGAACCAAGAACCAGATCTTTTCCATCAAGCTGGAGCGCGCCGCCAAGGCTCTTCTCGATGCCGAAAAGCACGCGCGCCAGTTCGGTGCGGCCAGAGCCGACAAGACCCGCCAGGCCAAGGATTTCGCCACGCCTGACGCCGAGATCGACCGGTCGGTCTGGATAGGCGCTGGTGCGAACGGCCTTGGCCGACAGCGCGACGGCGCCGGGTGGGCGGCCTGATTCTGCGGCCTTCTCCCGCTCCTTCAGCATGCGGCCGATCATCAGCTTGACCATCTGGTCGTGGTTGATGGCGTTCTTCGGCAGCGTGCCGGCAAGCATGCCGTCCCTCAGCACGACGACGCGATCGGCAACCCGCTCGACCTCGTGAAGGCGATGCGAGATGAAGATGACGCTGATGCCGTCGGCCTTCAACGCCTTGATGACATCGAGCAGCTTGTCGGTTTCGGCAAGGGGCAGGCTCGACGTCGGCTCGTCGAGGATGACCAGCCGCGCCTCGATCGACAGCGCCTTGGCGATTTCGACCATCTGCTGCTGGGCAAGCGACAGCGCCGATACCGGGGTGTCGGCCGAGAAATTGGCGCCCACACGTTTGAGCAGCGGCGCCGCCAGCATGCGCAGCCTGGTGCGGTCGACAAGCCTGAGCGGACCGGCGCGCAACGGCTCGCGGCCGAAAAAGATGTTGGCGGCAACGTCGAGGTTTTCGAACAGGTTGAGTTCCTGGTGGACGAAGGCGATGCCGGAACCGATGCTAGCCTCGACCGTCAGCCCGTCATGGGCGACGCCGTCGACGGTGATCGTGCCGGTGTCGGGTGTGGTCACGCCGCCGAGGATCTTCATCAGCGTCGACTTGCCGGCACCGTTTTCGCCGACGAGGCCGATAACCTCGCCAGGCCTGACCTCCAGCGAAAACCCGTCCAGCGCGACCACGCCGGGATAGGTCTTGCGCACGGCCTCGAGACTGAGGAACGGGGCAATCGTCGATGCGCCGATGGATGCGTCGGAATAGTTCATCATGCCTGACAGCAGTTGGCGGGCCAGCCTCCCCGCAGATTGACGAGCCTGATCAGGCCCGTCAATAACAAGCGGAGCCAGTCACGCCAGCGTCGCGCTGCCCCTCACCCTAACCCTCTCCCCGTAAAAAACGGAGGATTCGCCAGCGTTGCAACCATCCCCCTTCTCCCCGTTCTGCACGGGAAGAAGGGGGATGAGGGGCCAGCGCCGACGACGCTCAGTTTCCGGACATCGCTTTCAGACTGGCGGCATAGGCGTCGACGTCGTCCTTGCCGATGATCTTGGTCGGGATGATGATCAGGCCGTTCTCCGGAATGCCCGACTTGTCGCCCTCGAGATAGGCCGCCATCAGCTTCATGCCCTGGTAGGCCCATTCGAACGGCTGCTGCACGACGGTGGCGGCAACGGTGCCTTCCTTGACGCCGCCGAGCGTGATCGGATCGTCGTCGAAGCCGACCACCGTGATCTGGCCGAGCTTGCCGGCGTCGCGCAGCGCTTCATAAATGCGCGGGGTGTTGTAGGAATAGAAGCCGACCATGCAGGTGACATCGGGGCTGGCGACCAGCGCGTCCTCGACGTTCTTCTTGGCGCGGGCCTGGTCGATGTCGTCGCCACGCACGTCGATCAGCTCGATCTTGGTGCCGGCGAGCCCTTCCTTCATGCCTTCGATGCGCTCCTTGGCATTGTCGGCGCCGAGCAGGCCGACGAAGCCAAGGCATTTGCCGCCGTCGGGCATCGCCTTCTTGGCGATCTCGGCCGCCTGCTTGCCGGCATCGATGTTGGACGAGCCGATATAGGCGATACGCTTGGTCTGCGGCGCGTCGCTGTCGGTGGTGAACAGCGCCGTCTCCGAGGCGATCTTGTTGAGCCCGTCGGTCGAGGTCTTGGGATCGACGGCCGAAACCATGATCGCCTTGACGCCGGCCGTCACCAGATCATCCATCAGCCGCTGCTGGATGGCGACCGACGACTGTTCCGGATATTTGAGCTCGAGATTGTAGTTGGGCAATTCGGCCTGGGCCTTCTTGACGCCGGCTTCGGCCGCCTTCCAGAAATCGGAAGCGCCGTTGACGACGAAGGCCAGCGTCGGTTTGTCCTGGGCACCGGCAATCGCCGTGAAGGACAGGCCGAGAGCCAAAGCCGCTGCGGCGACGGACGCATTTCGTATCGCAGATTTCATGTTCAACCTCCCATTTGATTCAGTCATTTTCGCTGATCTGAACTTTGTCGAATGCGGCTTGGACGCCCTCCTCCTCAAGGGTGCTGGCAGCGAAAGAACGGCGCCATCCCAGCCACAGTCTGAACTCTAGAGACTCATTGGCTGCTCGTAAATAGTCCGATTTGTCTGATATTTCGTGATCGTGGAGCGTTGCCCCGCAGCGCAAACGTCCCGGACGAAGGTGGCCAAAGCTATGCGGATGAGGCTCCTGTGGGAGGCAAACTCGCGGATACTGGTATACGAGTATACCAGTATCCAGTTCGGCTACCTGAGAACAGCTTCTGCAGCCAACCCTTCTAGTCCCCTGAAAGCTGCGCTTCAATTCGCAACGCAAGTGCTATAGTGAGACCAGGAAAGCGGCTCGCCGCTTACCGAGGCAACGAAAGCGAAAGCGTATTGGTCGCAGTGGATGCAAGCCGTAGCGATGGGATGAGACGAGGCGGCCGAGGACGGGACGGGCCTGGCGTCGTGCTCAGCCTGGGTGCCGGTCTGCGGCTGCTGGCTTCGCTGCTCTTTTTGATCTGGACCATTCCTGCGGCAACAGCCGACCAGGTTGCGCATGACCTTGCCGAAGGCCAAATCGGCGCGACCGAACCGGTCACACACCCGACTGTCCTTGCCCGCAGTATTGCGCGCCACGTCGGCGCTGAGACTTCCCGTGTCAAGACACCTGTCATTGCGAGAGATGGCAAACCGTTTTGCATAATCGCGGATTTGCGGCTGCCGCCCGAAACCGCGTCAGCCGCGCCGTTTGGCATATGGTCCGACGACCGGCCGGAACTGTCGCCGATCCGCGCCTTTGATGCGCGCGCGCCTCCGCTTCTCACGGCGTGAACCTGGCCGCGACCGCGGCCCTAGACCCGCAAAACTTTCACACCGCGTTCCGTTCGTCGCGTTGCTCGCCGATCGGAACGCCAAAGCTCTTGTCGGAGGCGGTTTGCGCCCGATATGGGCTGAACGGACAAGAACATGCTGCATTTTTCGCGCTGGAAGACCATTCTCATCTGGCTGACGGTCCTGGCCGGTATTCTTTACGCAGCTCCCAATTTGGTTCCCGCCTCCACTCTGGCATCGCTGCCGAATTGGCTGCCAAAGCAGCAGCTGACGCTGGGGCTCGACCTGCAGGGCGGCTCGCACATCCTGCTCCAGATCGATCGGCAGGACCTTGCCAACGAACGTCTCGAATCGGCACGCGACGAGGTCCGCACATCGCTGCGCGATGCCCAGATCGGCTATACCGGGCTTGCCGGCACCGCCAATTCCATCCAGGTCCGCATTCGCGACCAAGGCCAGATCGAAGCGGCGAAGAGCGCGCTCGAAAGATTGGCGCAGCCGATCTCGACGGGCATGTTCATGAGCGGCTCGGTGACCGAGATGGAGATGACCGAGCCGGAACCGGGCCTGCTGCGCTTCACGCTGACCGAAGCCGGGATCGACTACCGGATCGCTGCGGCGCTGACCCAATCGATCGAGGTGGTGAGCCGGCGCGTCAACGAACTCGGCACGACCGAGCCGATCATCCAGCGCCAGGGATCGGACCGCATCATGGTCCAGGTGCCGGGCCTGCAGGATCCGCAGCGGCTGAAGGATATCCTCGGACAGACGGCTAAGCTGACCTTCCAGATGGTCGACCAGTCGATCCCGGTCGAGGAGGCGATCTCCGGCCGCCCGCCGGCGGGCTCGACGGTTATGTATTCGACGGAAGAGCCGCGGGTTCCGCATCTGATCGAGAACCGGATCATCGTTTCCGGCGAAAACCTTGTCGATGCGCAGGCAACCTTCGACCAGCGCACCAACGAGCCGGTGGTCTCGTTTCGCTTTGACAGCCGCGGCGCCACCCGCTTCGGTCAGGCTACCCAGGCCAATGTCGGGCGCCTGTTCGCGATCATCCTCGACAACGAGGTGATCTCCGCGCCTCAGATCCGCGAACCGATCCTGGGCGGCACCGGGCAGATATCCGGGAGTTTCACGGTGGAGAGCGCGAACGATCTTGCGGTCCTGCTGCGCGCCGGTGCACTGCCTGCCGACCTCACCATCGTCGAGGAGCGCACCGTCGGTCCGAGCCTCGGCAGCGATTCGATCGAGGCGGGCCAGTTCGCGGCAATCATCGCCGGGGTCCTCGTCGTCGGCTTCATGCTGTTCGCCTATGGGCGACTGGGGCTGATCGCGAATATCGCGCTCCTCGCGAACGTCGCACTGATCATCGCCGTCCTGTCCGTGCTCGGGGCGACGCTGACGCTGCCTGGCATCGCCGGCATCGTGCTGACGATGGGCATGGCGGTCGATTCCAACGTCATCATCTTCGAGCGCGTCCGCGAAGAGAACCGCCAAGGGCGCTCGATCGTGCAGTCGATGGATTCCGGGTTCAAACAGGCGCTGGCGACTGTCGTCGACGCCAATGTGACGACGTTGATCGCCGCCGTCATCCTGTTCTTCCTCGGCTCGGGGCCGATCAAGGGGTTTGCCGTCACACTCGCCATCGGTATCGTCACCACCGTGTTCACGGCGTTCACGCTGACGCGTTGGCTGGTCGCGTTCTGGCTTCGCCGGCAGCGGCCGAAAACCATGCCCGCCGGTGTCATGCGGCTGGTGCCCGACGACACGCGCGTGCCGTTCATGGCATTCAGAAAATACGCCTTCACGCTGTCCGTTCTGTTGTCGATCGCCTCGGCGGTGCTGTTCTTCACTGTCGGCATGAACTACGGCATCGACTTCCGCGGTGGTTCGAGCATCGAGGTGCAGGCAAAGGGCCAGCAGGCCGACATCGGCGACATCCGTGAGCGGCTGACGGGTCTCGAACTGGGCGAGGTGCAGGTGCAGGAGTTCGGCTCGGCCCGGGATGTGCTGATCCGCATTGGCACCCAGGGGGGCGGCGACGTTGCCGAACAGTCCGCCGTCGAGAAGGTAAGAAGCGCGCTCGAAACCGACTACGAGTTCCGCCGCATCGAGGTTGTCGGTCCGACAGTGTCCTCCGAACTCGCGTTCAACGGCACAATGGGCGTGCTCGCCTCGCTGCTGGCGATGCTCGTCTACATCTGGATCAGGTTCGAGTGGCAGTTCGGGCTCGGCGCCATCATTTCGACGTTCCACGACGTGATCCTGATGGTCGGCTTCTACGTCGTCGCCGGCATAGAGTTCAATTTGACCTCGATTGCCGCGATCCTGACTATTGTCGGCTATTCCATCAACGATACGGTTGTCGTCTATGACCGGGTCCGCGAGAATCTGCGCCGCTATAAAAGGATGCCGATTGCCGAGCTGCTCGACCTGTCGATGAACCAGACGCTGGCGCGAACGGTCCTGACCGGCGTGACCACGCTGTTTGCGCTGGCGGCGCTTTCGATCTGGGGCGGCGAGGTGATCCAGTCCTTCACGGTCGCAATGATCTTCGGCATCCTCGCCGGGACCTATTCCTCCATCTTCGTCGCCGGGCCGCTGCTGATCCTGTTCAAGCTCCGGCCGGGCGCCCTCAGCCAGGAGGAAGCCGCAGTGGCGAAAGAGCCGCCAGCGCAACAGGCCTTGTAATGGGCGGTGCCATCTCTTTGGGTCCGCTGTAGCTCCAGCGCGGCCGCCTGCTCCAGGCTGACACCCGGGACGAGCGGGTCCGCGTGACGGTGCTCGAGCCGCCATTCGCGTTCGTCCGAGCGATGCACCGCTCAGCCGGCAGAATTGCATGTTGATCTTGATGAAGCCAATGATATGATTTCAGGAATATGCTGAATGAAATTGATCTTTCGCGCACCGATCTCAATCTCCTCGTCCTCTTCGAGGCCGTGCTCGGAGAGGGCCACGTGGGCCGGGCGGCGGACCGGCTTAACCTGACGCCATCGGCAGTCAGTCACGGACTCGGCCGGCTGCGCCGGCTCCTCAACGATCCGCTGTTCCTGAGAACGCCCAAGGGCGTGGTGCCGACGGCGCGTGCTACGGAACTCGCCGCGCCGATCGCCGACGTTCTGGCGCGCGTGCGCAGCGTGATGGCGACTGCCGCGCCCTTCGATCCCGCTACGGCCATGCGCCGGTTCGCAATCGGCGCACCGGACGGTGTCTCAGCCGTGATCCTGCGCCCGCTCCTCGCCGAACTCAGCCGGATTGCGCCACGCATCGACGTCGGCGTGCGTCAGATCTTGCCCTCGCCAGCCCGCGTCTGGCGGAGCGCGATTGTCGATCTCGAGGCGCACGCCATCGATATCGCGATCATTCCGTCCGATGACATCCCGCCTCGCTTCGAAAAGCGCTGCATCTACGAAGAGGACTTTGTCATTGCCATGCGCCCTGGACATCCGTTCGCGCGTGATCCGAGCCTGGAGCGATACTGCAGCATGCAGCATCTGGTCGTCTCGGAGAGCGGCGATCCTTACGGCTTCGTCGATGAACAACTGGCCAAGCAAGGCCGGGCGCGACGGGTTGCGTTGACGGTTCCGAACTTCATGTTTGCGCTCGCGGTCATCGCCGAGACCGACCTCATCTCGGCCCTGCCGCGGCGGTTCGTTGCCATGCATGCGGCGCGTTTCGGCGTGCTGAGCCTCGATGCCCCGTTGCCGTTGCCCGGCTTCCGGCTCAACGCCGTCGCTCCCAAGGTCGCGATGGTGGATGCGGGCGTGGCATGGCTCTTCGATCTGCTTGCGGAGCAGACTGCGCAGAACCACCCCAGCGGCTTGCCCGCACGAAGTCGGCAATCATAGCTCGGAAAGCTTCGTCGGCGCCGCCAGCGTGGATGAAACTGACAATTGCGTTTCCCCTGCAGCGCTACTCCGCGGGAGTTGGGAAGTGCTTTCCAAGCCGGGTTCGCCATTTTGGCTCCTCCCGTTTTGCGATGCTTGCTGCATCGACCGATGCGATCGCCGGCAGCATCTTTTTTACTGAACCTCCTTTCCTTGCGGGTTGGCTGGTGACGGATGCGCCGTCACGACAAGGCGATGCGACCGTCCCTGCGGCGCAGTTTCGTCGTGATAGCGTGCCGCCAGCGTGGTGATGGCCTCAGTCAATTCACGCGTGAACGAGGCGCGGTCGGCGGCGGAGCGGAAGCGGATTTCGGTGTCGATCGCCAAGGTCGCCAAGCGCTTGCCGGCATCGGTGGCGGCGCGCTGGAGAGCTCCGATCTCCCGCACCAGCCGGGCGCCGAGCGCGATCAGGTAGCTTGCCGACAGGCGGTCCGGGGTGCTGTCCGGATCGGCGCCGACCGGACCCAGTGCGCTCGTCGAGACGACATAGCTTGTGGCGCTCGCCACCATGAGCCGCTCCGTCAGGCCACCCCACTTGCGCGTGTCTGCAACTTGGACAAGCCCGTGCTCCTCCAGAGCATGCAGGTGGTAATTGATCTTCTGCCGCTTGAGGCCGAGGCGTGTGGCGAGGGTAGCGGCCGAGGCCGGCTCCCGCAGTTCTGAGAGGAGTTGACTCCGAACGGGCTCCAACGCGGCGGCGGCCGCGCTCGGCCGATCTATGACTTCGATATCGAGCATGCAGCCCTCACATTGACAATCTTTCCTGTCAATGCGCGTTGACGATTGTAATTGTCAAGAGCGAAAGGGCCGCTTCGTCCGAACTTTCCAGCTGGCTGCGGCTGCAGCAAGCGAGCCAGCTATCGCCCACTGCGGAGTCGATGCGTCCCGCAGACGGCCCCGCACGGGGCAATTGCAATGACGGTGCCGTTCGTTGTAGCCATTGCGACCGCTTGATTTTGGAGGAGACGCAGCATGGACCGATTCACTGGCGGTTGCCTGTGCGGCAACGTCCGGATTGTGGCGTCGGGACTCCCATACCGGGTCGGCATTTGTCATTGTCTCGACTGCCGCAAGCATCATGGCGCCCTTTTTCACGCTTCCGCGGTGTTCCCCCAGGATGCGGTGACGATCGAAGGTGAGACGCGCGACTACGCCGGGCGGTTTTTCTGCCCCCGCTGCGGCTCGACAATTTTCGGACGCACCGCAGACGAAATCGAAGTGAATCTGGGATCCCTGGACGCCCCTGACCAACTGATGCCAACCTACGAAAGCTGGATAATCCGTCGCGAGTCCTGGTTGCCGCCGTTTCCGCTCACGAGGCGGTACGAGCGCGATCGTGACGCCACGAGTCGCTTTGAGGAATAGTCGCACGAACGCTGCGAAAGCGTTTTGGGAGGTCACGCCGGCACGTCACTCCGGAAGACCGGCCTTGCGGAAGCCGTCGACGAAATGCTCGAGCGTCGCAGCGTCGCGGAATGGCTCCGTCGCGGCCCAGTGGCGCGTGGTGAAATGCGGGTTGCCGACGAGGAACAGTTCGGCCTCTGCGCGCGCCTCGTCGAGCCGGCCCAGTTGGGCAAGGCTTGCCGCCAGGAAGCGGCGCGAGCTTGTACGATAGGTCTCATCCCTGCGCAGTGTTTCGACAGCGGCTTCGTATTGGCCGGCGGCATATTGCGCCTGGCCAAGCGTCAGATAGTACCAACGTGCCGGAAACGGGTTCAGCCGGAATGCCTTGCGAATGTGCTCAAGGCCTTTCTTGACCCGTCCGGCCAGGACCGCGATGTCGGACAATGCCGCCCAGGCATCGGCTTCGTTCGGATCGAGCTCGATCGCCCTGGCGAATTCCGCATCCGCCTCGGCGAAGCTGCGCTCATAGGCAAGCAGGTAAGCCAGAACCCAGCGGCAGCCGGCATCGTTCGGATCGATCGCCACGGCTTTGCGCGCCAGTTCCAACGCAACGCTACGGGCCGTTTCGCTAGGTCCGCCGGAATGCACCCATCCCATCCAGTGGTTCATGGCAAGCCAGCGATGGGCCTCGGCATATTCCGGATCGAGCGAAACCGCGCGGGTGAGCATCAGATGCGCTTCGCGCGCCGTCTGTGGCGTGTCATCCATCAGCTTGCGCGCCCGCACGCAGAGATCGTAAGCCTCGAGACTGTTGGGCCGGTTGCGCGGCGGCGGTGCGCGCAGCCTGCCGAGCAACGCCTCGACGATCTTGCCGGTGACCTCGTCCTGAACGGCAAAGATGTCTTCCAGGCTGCGATCGAAGCGTTCTGCCCACAAATGGTCGCCGCTCACTGCGTCGACCAGCTGGGCGTTGATGCGCACGCGCCCCGCAGCACGTCGTGCGCTCCCCTCCAGCAGGTAGCGCACGCCGAGATCCTGCGCGATATCGCGCACGTCCATCGCCTTTCCCTTGTAGGCGAAGGCCGAGTTGCGTGCGATGACGAACAGCCCGGAGATCCTGGACAGGTCGGTGATCAGGTCTTCGGTCAAGCCATCCGCGAAGGATTCCTGCTCGGGATCGTTGCTGACATTGACGAAGGGCAGCACCGCTATCGATGGCTTGCCGGGCAGCGGCAAAGGTTTTCGCTTCGCGCCGAGCTGTTCGACAGGCCCCGTGAAGCGGTAGCCGACGCGCGGAACCGTGGCGATCCATTCGCCGCCATCTGCAGCCGGGCCAAGCAGCTTTCGCAGCACCGCGATCTGTACGGTGAGGTTGCCTTCCTCGACGGCCGTGCCCGGCCACGCCGCGTCCATCAACTCGGCCTTCTCAAGGATTTCGCCGGCTCGTCCAACGAGCGCCGCAAGCAGCTTTAGCCCGCGGTAGCCTACGGCAACGGGGACATCGTTGCGAAGCAGCGTTCCCGCACCGGAATCAAGCACGAACGGACCAAAGGCAAAGCGCGATCCCTGCATGCGGCGTATCTATAGCCCGTTTGGAAGTTTTGAGAACTATTTGGCAGAGCTTAATTACGACGCTGTTCGTATCCTGCAGAATTCAGCCTCTTTCAGGTCAAAGGTCCCTGGACCTCAAACCTATGGAGGTTGCTATGAACGATACTCTTGCATCGGCCCGGCATCAGGCAGGGGCAACGCCCGTCAAGCCGGCGGGAATATTGCGTCGGCAACACAGCCTGGCGACCCTGCGAAGCATTATCGCGGCGTGGGACGAGCGGAAACGCTTTCGCTGGGAACTTGAGCAAATGGCGAAGGACAATCCCCACTTGATCGACGACATCGGTCTGACGAGACGGCAGGTCGAGGCAGAGATCGCCAAGCCCTTCTGGCGGCGATAATCCTTGTCGCCGCAAGGTCGCGAACCGTCATCCTCGTCCTGGCTGGGCCAAAAATTTCGGAACGATGCGAGAAGCTGGGCCGCCGATCCGATGCCAAGATCGGGCCTTGGCATGCGTCAGCGGCCCGGCTTCTTCCTTAGTCCTCGTCGTCTTCATCGGTGTAGCGCTCGCGATAGCGGCGACGATCATAGTCCTGGTAACGACGGGAGGATCGGTCCTCCTGGTAAACCCTGCGTTTGACGTAGGTCTCACAATAGTCATCTTCACAGTAGGTCTCGACAATCCGCTCACGCACAACGCCGTTGTTCGACGAGCTATTCGAGCTGGTGTTCGAGGACTGGCTGCCCGCGTGGGCAACGACTGTCGCCATCATCGTCGCTGATGTCACCAGTAGGAACTTCATACGCATGGCTGCCTCCATTTTTGGCTGGATAGCGCAACTCAAAGCCAAGTCGAGGTGAACTCAACTGCTGGGCCTGCGGAGCGTGCACTGCAGTCTAGCCCAAAGTGTGGCTTGGCGCGCCGGACAGGATGAAACTGGCGTCTCGTACATTGTTGCTGCGCCTTTCTGAGATCACCGCTCGGAGCGGTCCGACTTGCGCCCCATAAACTGCCCTCGCCGCCCCAGCCAAGATCGGACCAACCGGTCATTGGTCAAGGGGAAGCGAAATGACCTCCATGCAGAATTCGAGCGCTCATCGGCTTCGGCGCAATCCGGCCGCGCCACTCCTGGGCGCGAGGGCTCAGGGTAGCGGGATTGGCTTGTCACTGAGTGTGCGCAAGTAGGCAATTATGTTTGTGCGTTCAGTCTCGTCCGGAGCACCCGGCACCTCCATGTAAACGCCCGGCGTCGTGAGCATGGGCTCAAGCAGAAATTTGTTCAGGTCCTCGTATGTCCAGACACCCTGCCATGCCAGCAAGGCGTCGGAGTAACGCCTCTTGGCCACAGATCCTTTGTCGCGACCGACGACATTCCACAAAGTCGGTCCCTGATTGCCCCCTTCGTCCGGCACGGCATTGTGGCAATAGGCACAGAGGCGGGAGAAGGAGGCTCGGCCTTTCTCCACGTCGGCGGCAGCCAACTTCTTCGCGATCGGGGCTGGCGTTGGCAAGATGACGCCGTGCGCGATGAGATAATCAGCCACTTCGCGTTGCCCCTTGAATTTCGCCAGATGGAGCGGTGTCTTGCCGTCCTTTGTCTTCGCATTCACATCCGCGCCGGCCTCAACCAGTGCCTTCACGCAATCGAGGCAACCGGATCTGGCGGCGATGTGAAGGGCGTTTTCGCGGTTGCGCTGCGAATTTGGATTTGCGCCCCTCTCCAGCAACAGATTGATCAAATCGATCCGGCGTTTTGCCAGAGCCGGCATGAGGGCAGGACCCAAACCCGGCGTCGGGGCGGCGTTGACGTCGGCACCGCGTTCGATGAGCAGTTTTGCCGCCGCAAAATGCCCGCCCCTGACCGCAAGATAGAGTGGTGTGGCTTGCCCATCACTCTCATCGACATCGGCGCCGGCGTCGAGCGCTGCCGCAATCGCCGCGACATCGCCCGTTTTCGCGGCGTCGTGGATGGCGGCGGCATGCGATGCAATCGGTGCAAGCACCAACAGAATGAACAGCAAAAACCCGCGCATCCGGCACCCCACTGTCAAACTGGAGGACGGCCAACAAGGCGCTGGTTCGACAGTTCGTCGACGATATCCTCGTCATCGACCGTTGGAAAGTCTCGTCGGGTATATCGTCAGCGACGTGAAAGTGCGAACCGCAGTCGCTTCATCGCGGCGATCATTCCGGCTGACCCGAGCAATGGACCTGTTCACCCCAGCGGCATAAGCCCTCTGCCCCGGCACAGAGCGTCGATCCGCTTTCCGTCAACGAATAGACGACCTTCGCCGGAGAACCCGGATGGACTTTTCGGTTCACAAGCCCGTCTGCCTCAAGTTCTCGCAGCTGCTGCGTCAGCATCTTTTCGCTGATCGCCGGAATTGACTGCCGCAGCCGGCCGAACCTGCGTGGTGTCGCGCCGAGCTCGCAGATGATGTCCAGCTTCCACTTGCCGGAGACCATCTTTATCGCGGTTGCAAAACCATTCTCGGTGGGTTTGTTCACCTTGCCCTCCTTACCGGCAGGTAACCACTTACGCATCCGTGCGTATTGGTGTCGCGCTTCCCAAATCATAGCTCTTCCTCGGAACGACAAGCGAGCCGAGCGTTGCGCCAATCAAAATATGGGATGTCGGAATGATGACCAACAGTATTCCTAGGAGAAAGAGCATGACGAATGCAAAACCGGATACAATGCAGGCCGCCGCCATCGACCGGTTCGGTGGAGCCGAGTTGGTTACTGTGCGAGCCGTGCCAGTGCCCGAGGTCGGCCCGAGCGATGTCCTAATCCGCGTCGAAGTGGCGGGCGTGGCCTCGTGGGACGCGCTCGAGCGTGAGGGTGGCTACGACGGGGCTTTCGGAATGCCGTCGACATTCCCCTATGTGCTCGGCTGGGACTGCGCGGGCGCAGTCGTCGCCGTTGGCGGCCAGGTTAGCCGCTTTAGGGAAGGCGACCGGGTGTACGCTGCATCCATGCCACTTCCCAAGGGTGGAACCTATGCCACCTACGCAGTGACGGATGCGGACAACGTGTCGCTCATCCCCGCCAAGCTCACGATCGAGCAAGCCGGCGTCATGGGCTGGGATGCGTTGACCGCGCTCAGCGGCCTGGAAGAGGTCGGCCTAAAGCAGGGCGATACAATAATGATCTTCGGCGCCAGCGGCGGTATCGGTCACATGGCCATCCAACTCGCAAAACGATTGGGCGCCCGCGTATTGGCGGTGGCTTCGGGCGATGACGGCGTGGCGCTATCGCAGCGGCTGGGCGCCGACGCCATCGTCAACGGGCGCAAGGACGACGTGGTGGCGGCCGCTCGTGAATTCGCCGCCGGCGGCCTCGACGCTGCCCTTGTCACCGTAAGCGGTGAGGCGGCCGACCGCGCGCTGACGTCAGTGCGCGACGGCGGTCGGGTCGCCTGCCCGCACGGCGCGACGCCCGATCCAAATGTCCGGCCCGGCGTGGAGCTCATTCGCTACAACGGCGCCCGCAGCCAGGACGCGACCGACAAGCTTAACCGCCTGATCGACTCTGGCCCGTTCGACGTCCATGTCGCCCGTACATTCCCGTTCGACAGGGTTGTCGATGCGCACCGAGCGCTTGCCACCCACTACGTCGGCAAGCTCGCTTTGCGGGTGAGTTGAGCAAAGGGTGGATCCATCAGACATCACCAGGCGTTGCGACGGCGGAACAGGATTATGACAGCCATGGAAATGTGCTGGCGCTTTCCCATCCGCCGATCGCCGCTGATCTGCCAGAAACAAAAAAATGTGCTGCCGTTTGCGGTCACCGACTATCGGCTGCAAATGGCGCGTCGGAGAGGATGAAACTGGGCACCCTATGTCATTGCTGCGCCCATTGATATCTAAGATCACTTCTCGGAGCGGAGGATCGGCTTTGCACCACTTGCCGACCTCAGCACCTCTAAGCGCGAACGTCTGGTGTGATGCGGGCGTTCGTAGGGCATCTCGCTGTTACATCGCGGTGACAAAGCACCCGCCACGGTGGCGTCAACCGGTTACACAGAGCAGGAAATATTTCCGGCCTTCTGGGAGAGTGGTCAGCGTCCCAGAGGCTGCGTGGGCGTGTCGTCGGTTGGCTGTTAGCGCGGCGACTGGAACGCTCCACGTCTCGCAAGCGGGATAGCGAAGTCTCGTGAAGGCAGGGTCAGCTGCGTTCTCCGTTCTGTATCGGCGGCGACTGGGAGAGATGGTTACCATGCACGTAGGGCGTCCGGAAGTTGGCAGGACATGGACGCGGGGCGGCCCGCGTGCAGGCGCTTGGCTGAGCGGTGTAATAACCACGCAGCGCCGCCTCGCAGCGATCCTGGCTTGCGACGTGGTCGGCTATTCGCGCCTGACGGAGCGCGACGAGCGCGGCACGCTCGAGCGGCTGAAGATCTACCGGAAGAACCTCCTCGAACCGCTGGTCTCCGAGCACCAGGGTCGGATCGTCAAGCTCACCGGCGACGGCATTGCTGTGCGAGTTCGCGAGCGTCGTTTACGCAGTGACCTCGGCGATGGCGATCCAGCAGGCCCTGGCAGAACACGAGGCGGAGACGCCCGAGGAAGAGCGGATTCGCTTCCGCATCGGCGTCAATCTCGGCGACGTGGTCTGCGAGGAGGACGGCGACCTCTACGGCGACGGGGTCAACATCGCCGCCCGCCTCGAAAGCATCGCCGATCCCGGCACCGTGGTCGTCTCGGGCACCGCCTACGACCACCTTCAGGGCAAGCTCGACTGCGGCTTCACGCCACTCGGCGACCTGCGCCTCAAGAACATCGAGCGGCCTGTGCGCGCCTACCGCGTCGAGACCGACGCCAGCGCCTCGGTGGCTGCACTGCCTTCCCTGCCCGAGAAGCCCTCGATCGCGGTTCTGCCTTTCACCAACATGAGCGGCGACCCCGACCAGGAATACTTCGCCGACGGGCTGGTGGAGGACATCATCACGGGATTGAGCCGGGTGAACTCCTTTTTCGTGATCGCCCGCAACTCGTCCTTCACCTACAAGGGCCGGGCGGTGGACCTGCGCCAGGTCGGGCGCGAGCTGGGCGTCCGCTACGTGCTCGAAGGCAGCATCCGCAGAGCAGGATCGCGGGTCCGCATCAGTGGGCAGTTGGTGGACGCGATCAGCGGACACCATGTCTGGGCCGACCGCTTCGAGGGCGACGTGAGCGACATCTTCGACCTGCAGGACAAGGTGACCGAGAGCGTCGTCGGCGCCGTCGAGCCGAGCATCCGGCTGCAGGAGATCAAGCAGGCGCGCATGAAGCCGACTGACTACATCAGCGCCTACGACCTCTACCTTCGCGCGCTGCCGCGCTTCTACAGCATGACGCGCGAAGGCTTTGCCGACGTGCGCCGGCTCACCAACGAGGCGCTCAGCATCGACCCCAGCTTCAACTTGGCGAAGGCACTCGGCGCCTATATCCGCAGCCTATCCGTGAGCCAGTGCTGGCACGAGCCCGACGATACCCGGGTCGCCGCGCGCATGGCGCGCGAGGTACTGGCGGAAGCGCGCGACGACCCCACGAGCCTACGCTTCGCCGCGCAGGTGATCGCCTACAGCGCGAAGGACTACGAGATGGCGCTGGGCACGATCGAACGATCCCTGCTGCTCAACCCCAATTCGGCGCAGGGCCATACGGGCAGCGGCTGGGTGAACGCACATTCCAGCCGCCCGCTCGTCGCGATCGAGCACTTTCACCGGGCAATGCGGCTGAGCCCGGTCGACCCCGAGAAGGGCATCGCGCTCTCCGGCATCGGGATGAGCTACCTGATGCTCGAGCGCTACGAAGAAGCGCTGGCATGGGGAGAACGCGCGCTGCACGAGATGCCGAACTACGGCTCCTCGCACCGGGTGGTGATCATGGCGCTGGTCAAACTCAACCGGCTGGACGAGGCGCAGGCGGCGGCGCGGCGGCTGATGGAGGCGTTCCCGACCTACACGCTCACCCTGCAGAGACAGATCAACCCGTGGCGGGACAAGGTGTTCGCCGAGAGTTACGTCGAGGCGCTGGGCATCTCCGGCGTGCCGGAGTGATCGTCGCGGTTGGAAAGATGCCCCCTCCTGCGCGTCACGTCCGGCCAGGCGACGTCCCTTGATCCCGCGTCGCTTCTGGAAGGATAGTTCTCTGGCCGGCTGCCCGAGGACTGAGCGCTCCGATTGGCGCGCCGAAGAGATTCGAACTCCTGATCCCCAGATTCGTAGTTACCAATGTCAATATAGTCGTTTTAAATCAATTGTTTAGTCAAAACATTGTTTTCCCAGAAGCCTTGGAAACTAAGATCTCGGATCGCCTATAGAGTGGAGGCTGCGTCTCGCGCACGGTTCGGTTCGCGCGATCGATCCAGCTGTTGCCGATTGAGCAGCATGGAATCGCCGAATTCATGCGCGCGGTATCGGTGCGCGGCGAAGGCTGCGGAGGCCTTGGCGAGCCGAGCATCATCGGCAAAGGCGCGCAGGAGCTCGAAATGGCTTTCGCCCGGCTGGTGGACGCCTGTGAGAATCGCATCGACCACGCGAAGCGGCGTGTCCCGCGAGATGCGGCCCGTCGCAATGCCATTTCCTGCACGCACGCTGCCATCGGGATTGGCGGCCGCCTCAAGCGCGCGCACTACGCTCGTGCCGGCCGCGATGATGCGGCTGCCGCGCTGCTTCGCCTGCGCGACCTGCGCCGCGGTGTGCTCGGGGATGCGGTATGGCTCGTCGAAGGGAAGGCGCGAGTCGAGCGCGTGATCCCCGGTGGAGGAAATGCCCGCGGCATGCGTGAGTGTTGCGAAGCCGACATCATGCCGCCGCCAGCTTTGAAGCGTGCGCCAGTCGAGCGCAAAGCCTGCCGATGGCGCCTCGAACGCGACCGGCCGGGCGGCAATCTTCGTCCAGACATCCCTAAGTGCCAACGGCTCAGGAACATGCGCGTATTGGATCGGCCGGCCGTGCTGCGCCAGTCCTGCAAGCACAGCTGCGCGGTTGCCCAAGAAGCGCAGCTCGAGAAGGCGGGGATGGTCGAGAAGGCGCTCCACAACGGCTTCAAGCGGGCCGAGCCGGAGGCGATTGCCCGGTGACAGTGGAGGCGCAGGCAGCCGATCTTCGGTGCGCGTGCGGTGATCGCCCGCGCCGAAGGCAATCGCCACGAAGCGCGTTGGATCGGCAAGTGACAGCCAGCCCGCCAGGCGGATCTCGATCGCTTCACTGCTGGGGACATGGGTGCCGTGCAAGCTGGCAGGCAAGGTCGCGGCGTCATTGGCGACGACCAGGTCGCCGGGCTCGAACAGCTTCGCGAGGTCAGCGCGCGGCAGGTCGGCCATCGCGCCGTCCGCCATGACCACCAACAGCCTGGCGGAGCGCCGATCCGGACGGTCGGCGGCAATCATCCACGTGCCCCGGCGCGAAGTGCTGCGCCGGCCGGCAACGCGTCAAGCAGCTTTTCGATGATCTCGGCAGCTGCCAGATCGGGGTGCTTCAAGGTGGCCGGGTCGGCGTCAGGAAGCGCCAGCGCGTGCAGCGGGGTGTCCATATCGCCGGGGTCGAGCGCGAGGAACCTTATGCCGTCGTCTTTCGCCTCCTCGTCCCAGATCGCCGTCAGATGGGCAAGAGCGGCCTTGCTCGCACCATACGCACCCCAGCCGGGATAGGCGTTCACCGCCGCGTCGCTGGAGATGTTGATCACCAGCGCGCCACGGCCCTCGCGCGCCGACGTTGCAAGCGCACCGAACAGCGCTTTGGTCAGCCGAAACGCGCCGACGAGATTGACCGCAAGCGCTTTTTCCAGATCCTCGCACTCGGTGTCGGCGAGCAGCGCAAGAGGCACCGGCCCGAGGCTCGATGCATTGTTGATAAGGACGTCGAGCCCGCCGAGGCTGGCGGTGACCTGCAACGCGATCGGGTAGATGTCGTGCTTTTTGCCGAGGTCGCCAACAATGCCGTGTGCGCCCGTCTCGTCAGCGATGCGCTCGACGTCCGCGGCAGTGCGTGCGACGAAGGTGACGCTCGCACCCTGCGCGGCGAACTGCCGCACAAGCGCCAGTCCGAGGCCGGACGTGCCACCCGTGACCGCTACGCGAAGTCCGTGGAAATCCATGTTCGTCAGCATTGCCGATGCTCCTTCCAACCGTGCAAGCCAATGCTACAAGCTCAAGTTAACTTGAGGTCAAGCATTCATTGCGTGGATCGATGCGTGATCTTTCCTTCTCCCCTTTGGGAGAAGGTGGATCGGCGCGTAGCGCCGAGACGGAAGAGGGGTGCTGGACGGAGTGCGTCGGTGCCAAGCTGGAACACCCCTCATCGGACCTCGCTTCGCGAGGCTACCTTCTCCCACAAGGGGAGAAGGAAGAGCGCATGTGCAGCCGCGATCGGTGCCGAGTCGGCAGCGTGCCCCATAGGATTTCGGAGCAGCGAGACCTTGCCATGCGCGAGGAGCCGGGTGCCGCCAGCGTTCAGCTACGGTATTGTTCGTCGCTGACTTTCTCCAGCCATTCGACCGGCTTGCCATCAAGGGATTCCTGGATAGCGAGATGCGTCATCGCCGTCGTCGCAGACGCGCCGTGCCAATGCTTCACGCCAGGCGGAATCCAGACGACGTCACCTGGCCGGATTTCTTCGACTGGCGCGCCTTCGCGCTGGACCCGGCCGAGACCGGCCGTGACGATCAGCGTCTGGCCGAGTGGGTGCGTGTGCCAGGCGGTGCGGGCGCCAGGCTCGAACGTGACGCTGGCGCCACCAACGCGCGCCGGCTCGGGCGCCTGGAAGAGCGGATCGATGCGCACGGTCCCAGAAAAGTAATCGGCCGGCCCGGGGCCGGACGGCTGTGATCCAACTCGCGTGATCTTCATTGTCTCATTCCTTCCTTGGACAGAAGCTGCGCCAACCTGGCCTGCTGAAGCCACGGCAGCGAAAGCACTCGTCGCGGCAAGGACGTCTCTGCGGGTGATGATCATGTCTCAAGCCCCTTCGTTTTCGACGAGGTGGATCAGAGCAGCTTGTCCGGCGTGATCGGCAGTTCGCGGACGCGCTTTCCGGTAGCGTGGAAAATGGCATTGGCGATCGCTGGCGCGACGCCGACCAGCGCGATCTCGCCGAGGCCCTTCACGCCGAGCGGGTTCACGTGCGGGTCGTGCTCATCGACGAAGATCACGTCCATGACAGGCGGCGCGTCGGCGTGCACCGGCACAGCGTATTCGGCGAGATTGGCATTGGTGACGCGCCCGTTGCGGGGGTCGACAATCGAGTGCTCCATGAGCGCCATGCCGATGCCGCCGATCATCCCGCCGATGCACTGGCTGCGCGCGATCTTCGGGTTGACGACGCGGCCGGCGCCATAGGCGCCGACCATGCGCCGCACGCGCGTCTCGCCAAGATCGGGATCGACGGCCACCTCCACGAACACGGCGCCAAAGGCGTGCATGGAAAACCGCTTCGTCTCATCTCCGGGAGCGACGTCGGCGATTGCCTCGATGACTTGGCCGAGACGCTCCATGGCCTCTTCAAGATCGTTGGAGCCGGCGCGTGCCAGGGCGTCGTCGCGCGCCTTGCGGCAGGCCGCCTGCACCGCACTGCCGACGCTCGCCATGGTCATGGAACCGCCGTGGATAGGCGCGCGCGGCAGGCGGGTGTCGCCAAGCGTGAACTTGACCCGCTCGATCGGCAGGCCCAGCGTGTCCGCCGCGACCTGCGTCATCGATGTCCATGTGCCGGGTCCCATGTCGCTCGCTGCGCTCATCACTTCGGCAGTGCCGTCCGGCAAGAGCCGGGCCATGGCCGAGGCGGGTGCATAGTTCATCGGATAGGTGGCGCTGGCCATGCCCCAGCCAATCAGCGAGCGCCCGTCGCGCATGGAGCGCGGCGCGGCGTTCCTTTGTGCCCACCCGAAACGCTCGGCGGCGGCCCGGTAGCACTCTTTCGTCGATCGGCTCGAGAACGGGAGATCCCTAAATTCGTCCCGGTCCGGCTCGTTGCGCAACCGCAGTTCGACGGGATCCATGTTCAGCGCGACCGCCAACTCGTCCATGGCCGATTCGAGGGCATACATGCCGCTCGCCTCACCGGGCGCGCGCATGTAGGTCGGTGTGTGGACGTTCATCGGCGCGATGCGATGGCGCGTGTGGACGTTCGGGCAGGAGTGCAGGAACCGGGTCGCGCTGAGCAGCGCCTCGGTGAACTCCTCGTAGGTCGAGGTCTCCTGGTGGCCCTCGTGCCGGATGGCCTGGAGCTGACCGTCACGGGAGGCGCCAAGCGCGGCCCGCTGCACCGTGTGAGGACGGTAGCCGACGCCGTAATACATTTCGCGCCGCGACAGCACCAGCTTGACTGGCCGTCCGGCTACACGGGCGCCCAGCGCGGCGAGCGTGACATGCGGCCAGCAGCGCAGCGCCGAACCAAATGCGCCCCCGACGAAGGGCGAGATGACACGCACGTTCTCGGCAGCGATGCCGAACACGGCGGCGATCTCCTCGGCAACGTTGTGCACACATTGTGTCTTGTCCCACAGGGTCAGGCTGTCGCCCTGCCATGAGGCAATGGTGGCGAACATCTCTATCGGATTGTGGTTCTCGCGCGGGATCACATAGGTCTGGTCGACCCGGAATTCCGCTTGTTCGAAGGCGCTGTCGGGTTCGCCTCGCCGTATCTCCCACTCCGCCGGTTTCCCGGTAGGCGGAACTGGATCGACGCTTTCCATGTCGGTGGCCGCCGCTTCGTGCCGGTAGGTAACCCGCACGACCTCCGCCGCGTAAACCGCCTGTTCAAGCGTCTCGGCGACCACCAGCGCGATCGGCTGGCCCTGGTGAGTCACCCGGTCGTCCTGCAGCACATGCAGACGCTCGCCAACGGCTGCGTCGGGGAGGCCCTTATGCGGCTGGTAGGCGAGCCTGGGCGCGTTGCTGTGCGTCACAACCGCGATTACGCCGGGCGCCCGTTCTGCCTCCGCCGTGTCGACGGATGCAATGCGGCCGTTCGCGACAATGCTCCTGACGACGGCGGCATGGGCGAGGTTGGGTACCTCAAACTCGGCGGCATAGGTCGCGGCGCCGGTAACTTTCAGGCGGCCATCGACGCGGCTGACGGATTTTCCGATCAAGGCAGCGGTCATGCGCGTGCTCCCGCGATTTCGACCGCACGCACGATGGCGCGCTGCATGAGTTCGATCTTGAAACCGTTGTCGCCGCGACCCCGTGTGCCGTCTGCTGCGAGCGCCGCCGCCTGGCGGAGCACCGCTGGCTCGAAGTCGGCGCCGACGAGCGCGGTCTCGACGTTCGGCAGGCGCCAGGGTTTCGTTCCAACGCCGCCGAGCGCTACGCGGGCCTGCCGGATGCGAGCGCCGTCCGTCTCGATTGCGACTGCGGCCGAGACCACGGCGAACTCGAAGGAGGCGCGATCGCGTACCTTGAGATAGTGAGACCGCAGTCCTGCCGCCCTGGCCGGGACCGTGATCGCGGTGATCACTTCGCCCGGTTTCAGGACGGTTTCGAGGTGCGGCGTATCGCGGGGAAGGCGATGAAGATCGGAGAGCGGCACGGAACGGTCACCGCCAGCTCCTCGGAGCTCGACCGACGCATCGAGCGCCACCAGGGCAACTGCGAGGTCCGACGGGTGAACGGCGATACAGTCGTCGCTCGTGCCGAGCACTGCGTGCCAGCGGTTTTCGCCGTCCAGGGCGGCGCAACCGGAGCCAGGCACGCGCTTGTTGCATGCCTCGTAGCCGACATCGCGAAAGTAGGGACAGCGTGTGCGCTGAAGCAGATTGCCGCCCATGGTCGCTTGGTTGCGGACCTGCGGGCTCGCCGAATTCAGCAGCGCCTGGGATATCAGAGGGAACTGCTCGACCACAGCTTGATGGGCGGCCACCTCCGCCATCGTAGCGGCGGCGCCAAGCCTCAGGCCTTGCGGACCGATCTCGATGCCGTCGTCGAGAACTCCCGCGAGGCTCACAAGCCGATCCGGTCGGCGGACATACTCCTGCAGAAGCTGCACCATGTCGGTGCCGCCGGCGATGTATTCGACCGGCGCATCATTGCGGCCGGCTTGGGCGCCGAAGCTGAGTGCGGCAGAGAGATCCCGCGGACGTTCGAGCACAAAGGGATGCATGGCTCAGCCCTCCTGCTTCGAACTGGACACGGCAGCCGCGTCCTGGATGGCCGCGACGATATGGTCGTAGGCGCCGCAACGGCACAGATTGCCGCTCATCCATTCGCGGATCTCCTGCGGCGACCCGGCATGGCCTTCGCTGATGCAGGCGACGCCGGCCATGATCTGCCCCGACGTGCAATAGCCGCACTGGAAGGCATCGCGCTCGATGAAGGACGCCTGCAACGGGTGGAGCTCATCGCCCTGCGCCAATCCTTCGATGGTTTTGATGTCGCGGCCCTGAGCGAGCGCCGCGAGCGAGAGGCACGCCTTCACGCGCATGCCATCCATCAACACCGTGCAGGCGCCGCATTGGCCGAGGCCGCAGCCTTTCTTCGAACCCGTCAGATGCAGGTGCTCGCGCAGCGCATCCAGCAGCGTCGTGCGCGGGTCGAGCGAAAGCCGGTGCTCCGTCCCGTTGATGCGCAGCGACACATCGAGCGGCGCCGTCGCGGCACCGGCAGCCTGTGCCAGCGCCGGAGATATAGCTCCGGGCACGAATTGTTCTCCTAAAAGAGCACCGCCAGTCACAGCAGCCGCTTGCATGAGCTCCCGGCGCGTTATGTCCGAACTGGCTGTCGAAGTTCTTTGGCTATCAGACATGTCGATTGTCGCTTTCGTGATGATCCGCCAAATTCGCGGCCCAAGATATGGATGGCCCCCGGCCCGAAGACACGCTGGGTGCGTGTGCGACGCTAAAAGCTTAGGGCGCTTGAGGCGCCTTGATTAGCGCCCGCTCCCCGATAGGACCTATCGGTCGGGGCCATGAATGGCAGCGGCGCGAATGAACTACCGCCGGTTCTTCCTTCATCGTGTTTGCCCAGCCGGGTTCGCGCCGCCGTTCGGGAAATTTGCGGGGGCTATCGGCAATCGCGATCGATTGAGTGTGTGCAGTTCGCTCGATTAGTCCGTATAATCCGCCCAAACTTATGGGGCGGAGCCATAAATGCAGCGCGGACGAACCGATATGCTTCTGGCCTTTCTGGCGGTTGCGCGGGAGGGCAGCTTCACGCGCGCCGCTGCGCAGCTCGGAATTTCGCAGTCCACGCTCAGCCACACGGTCCGCGATCTGGAAGAGCGCCTGGGCATTCGGCTGCTGACGAGAACGACCCGCAGCGTTTCGCCTACAGAGGCCGGCGAGCGGCTGCTGCGCAATATCGGCCCGCGCTTTGAGGAGATCGAGGCCGAGGTCGAGGCGTTGAGCGAATTGCGGGAGAAGCCCGCCGGCACCATTCGCCTCACGGCAAGCGATCACGCGTTCAACGTCGTCATCTGGCCGAAGCTGGCGAAGCTCCTGCCGGACTATCCCGACGTCACCGTCGAGGTCTTCCTCGACAACGCACTGACGGATATTGCTGCCGAACGGTTCGACGCGGGCGTGCGAATGGGAGAGCGTGTTGCAAAAGACATGATCGCGGTGCGCGTCGGACCGGACATCCGCTTCGCCGTCGTCGGGACGAAGTCGTATTTCGCCAGGCGGCCGCCGCCAACGACGCCGCAGGAGCTGACCGACCACGTTTGCATCAACCAGCGCTTTTCCATCAACGGCGGGCTTTGGGCCTGGGATTTTGAGCGCGATGGTCGCGAGCTGAAGGTGCGGGTGGACGGTCAGATTGTCCTCAATGGCACCCTCGAGATTCTGGAGGCGGCGCTGGCTGGTTTCGGCCTCGCCTATGTGCCGGAGGATGTCGCGGAGCGTCATCTGGAAAGCGGCCGCCTGATGCGGGTGCTGGATGAGTGGTCACCGCCCTGGCCGGGATATCACCTCTACTATCCCAGCCGTCGCCAAGCGTCGCCGGCTTTCGCCCTGCTCGTCGATACGCTCCGCTTCTCCGGTTGAGGCAATGCTGTGCGATGACAACCCGATGTTATGCTCACGTGGCGGGACGCTGTGGCAGCTTCGGCAAGGCGGCAGATTTGCCGCTCTCAGAGTTACTGCAGGACAGGGCTGAGAGCCCCGTCCCGCAGGCGCGATGATTTCGGGTCAGCCGGGGCAAGCGGGTGCGGCATTTGCGTGCATCGGAAACTGTTCGCGACATTGCAGGGGCTTCTCTGCAGGACGAGGATGGCGAGGGCCGGCAAACGGATCGATCCCGACGCTCACCGAAATGCTCGCCATCCCGGCCCGGATCAGCCTTCGCTCGGCACCGGCGTGTTGAGCAGCTGCTGCTCCCACAGGTACGCCATGCCGCTGCCGGCCATGTGATCCTTGAGGAGCTCGATCAATGCAGGCAGGGTTTCGGCCCTGGTGTAGTCGCGCTGCCATTCGCACGCGAGCGCCATCCACGTCATCATATTGCAGCCGGCCGCGATCATGCGCTGGATCGCCACCTCATGGGCTTCAACCGACACGCCGCCGCAGGCGTCCGTGATGACCGTGACGTCCCATCCTTCGCCGGCAGCCTGAATCGCCGGCATCGCGACGCAGATCTCCGTGAACAGACCGGCGATGATCAACTGCTTGCGGCCGGTCTTCTTGACCGCGTCGACGACCTTCTGGTCTTCCCAGGTGTTGATAAGCATCCGGTCGATCACCTCCTGGCCAGGGAAGACGTCGGTGATCTGCGGAAAGATGAGCCCCCCTCGGTCAGCGAGCACGCTCGTGAGGATGGTCGGTACGCTAAATGCCTTGGCAGCCTTCGCCAGACCCGTAGCATTGTTGACCGCCATATGCGGGTCGTGGCTGTTCAGGTTCGTGAGCTGGTAAGGCTGGTGGTCGATCAGAACGAGTACCGAGTCTTCGGGACGAAGAAGCGAATCGAGGCCGTTACGGGGGGTCATCAAGACTTCCTTTCTCTGCCGTTGTGGACGGCAATGGGTTCACGGGGAGACATGCGCCGGCGGGCGACGTTGCCTTGCCGCAATTTGCTGTTCCTTTGGGTGATGCGGTAGTGCCATACTCAGCCAAGCTGTGTCGCGAAATGAGGAACGTCGAATGGACATCGAAGACCTACAGACATTCGTCGCAGTGGCCGATGCAAGGGGCGTATCGGCCGCAGCGCGCCGGCTCGGCGTCTCCAAATCGATCGTCAGTCGGCGACTTTTCCGGATAGAAGCAGAGCTTGGCGTCCAGCTGCTTGCACGAACGACCCGCGGCGCCGCGCTCACCGAAGCGGGAACCACTTTCAGGGATCATGCGGCCCGAGCCAGCGCCGAGATCGACACGGCCAGGGAAACGATTCTCCCGACCGGTGAGCTGCGCGGCCGCCTGAGGGTTGCCATGCCGCTTACTTTCGGCGCGACCCACTTCGCCCCCGTGCTCGCGGAAATGGCGCGTCTGCACCCGAAACTTCACATCCATACTTCCTACAGCGATCGCTTCGTCGATCTCATCGCAGAGGGTTTCGATTGCGCTATCCGGGGCGCCTACCTTCACGACTCCAACCTGGTCGCGAAGCGCGTCGGGCCGATCCATGGAAAGCTTGTCGCGAGCCCGGATTACATCAAAGCGCACGGGTCACCCGAGTCTCCGGACGAACTCGTCACCCATCAGGCCCTCATGCAGGGAACAGAAGCCTGGCAGTTCATGGATGGCGACAAGATTGTTACGGTCCAGCCGCAGGGCAGGTTCAAGGCTGATAGCGCCACGGCACTCGCTGCCGCGGCGGCAGCAGGTCTCGGCATCGCCTGGCTCCCTGATTGCATCACGCATGAATATGTGGCCTCCGGCGCGCTGGTCCCGATCATGACACGCTATCCGGTACCTCCGGGGGCCGCATATGTCGTCCGCCCGCCGGGTCAGCATCCCACGCGGAAAGTGCGGGTGCTCACCGAGTTGCTGATCGAGTATTTCAAACAGAACCCGGATCTTTGGGGAGTTGATCGTTAGAACGCGAACGGTTCAAAGCATTGTCAAGGAACCGTGTTCGACGGTCGCTCTACTGCGAGCCGCTGAGCTCGACGACATTGCCCGCACGTTCCACTTGCTGCGACACAGCTTGACGTATCATAGGACTAGTTGGGCAGACGGTCGCTCGCCAGTTTAGGCATTTGTCGGGCCGAAAGCGCTCTTCCCGCTCGCGGTTCGGATTAGTCGAAATCGGGCATTCGTATCGGCAACGGCGAGGCTTTCTGGACGGCCTAAGTGAGGATGACGCGCATGAGTTGGAACCCAGCAATCGAACCGGCGGACCGCGCTATATCTGGTGGAACTCGTCGCCTCCTCGAAGGACCGCATCGAAGAACCGAAGGCCGAATGGCGCGCCGAGGACTGGGGCAAGGGACGTTTCGATCTCCCGATCGATGACCGAGATGAGCACATTCCCGTACCGGACTGACCGCGTTAAGAAGGAGGTCGCCTGGGTGCACGGACCCCGGCGGTTCAGACGAGATGACGCGTCGCGTGCCGGGTATGTTTCTGAATGGAGAAAGCACAATGAGCAACAAGTGGCCCCACCTGGATTACCTCGGCTGGCGCGAGACGTGTTCGGCCCTGCATCTCTATTTGCAGATCGCCGGGAAATATCGCCTTGCTCATACTCCGTGGCTCAACCATTCCTGGAACGCGACCTTCTATGTCACGCCGCTCGGCCTGACCTCCTCGCCGATCCCCGACGGGCCAGGCATTGAGATCCTCTTCGACCTTCGGGACCATATGGTTGTCGGTACATGCGGCAATGGTCGCAAGGCATCGTTTGCGCTCGGGCCATCCACAGTCGCGGCGTTCCACGCCAATTTCGTGCAGTTGATTTCCGAACTTGGAGGCACGCCGACCTTTAACGGCAATCCGAACGAGGTGCCCAACCCCGTGCCGTTCACCGAAGATCATCGCGACCGGCCCTATGACCGGGAAGCAGTTCAGCGCTTCCATCACGCATCGGTAGCGGTCGACAGGGTATTCAATCGGTTCCGGACCTCCTTTCTTGGCAAGTCCAGTCCCGTTCACCTGTTCTGGGGCAGTTTTGACCTGGCCGTCACCCGCTTTTCAGGGCGGCGCGCGCCTCTCCATCCCGGCGGCATTCCTTCATTGCCCAACGATGTGGCACAGGAAGCCTACGACCGCGAGGTCTCCTCAGCCGGTTTCTGGCCCGGCGGTGGCGGCATCGATTACCCCGCGTTCTATGCCTACGCCTATCCGGCGCCGAGTGGCTTCCGGGGCGCCTCGGTCCGGCCCGAGGGCGCGTTCTGGCATGAGGGCCTATCGGAATTCATCCTGCCGTACGATGCCGTTCAGTCGGCTGCAAATCCCGACGCGGCGCTTATGGAGTTTCTCGTCTCGACCTACGACGCTGCGGCCGATCTCGGAAGATGGGACCGCGACCTGCTGGACTGCATGCCGGGGCGGCGGGGTCAGCCGCGGCCGCATGACGCCGAGCAGCCGGGCCCTGCCTCTCCCTTGACCGTCGAAAAGGTCGAGCGGGAGGATACCGCATCGAAGGGACGCTACCGGATCCTCGTAGACGGCGTCGAAGCTGAGATGACCTATAGCCGGGCCGGCGAAGGGTTGATCATCATCGACCATACCGACGTTCCAGCGGCGTTGCGTGGCCGCAAGGTCGGCGAGCGACTGGTACGCCAGGCGGTCGAGGATGCCCGGCGCGAAGGGGTCGCCATCATTCCGCTTTGTCCGTTCGCAAAAGCGCAGATCGACCGTCATCTCGAATGGCAGGACGTGCTGCGTCGGTCATAGGCTGCGCGTAACTCCCCTCCACCCGCCAAACGGACCGGCTCCGACCGACTCCTAACCCGTAAGCGGCGGACGTAGTTCGGGCGGCGATTGGCGGCAATTTTCGGTGTTGACGTCGTGGAATGCCCAAATTGGCGCGCCGGAGAGAATGGAACTGGGCGTCGCTCTGTAAAAACTTTCAGGCGGATTCAGGAGCCTTGGCCTTTGCGAGGTCCTGCAGGAACTCTTCCATCAGCGGCCTGTCACCGAACCGGCGGTAAGCGCGCTCTGCTTCCAGCGAGAATGCCGGATGCGCCTCGACCAGCCTTGCCATCGTCTGCTGGGCTGCCTCGACCTCGCCGCCCGCGCTCTGCAAAGCGGCCTGAATCAGAAGGCAGTTTGCATCGCGCGGCGCCCGGATCAGGCATTCTTCTATGATGGCGGAAGCCTCGTCGCGGCGGTCAGCCGCGTAGAGCGCCTGCCCGTGCACATAGGCGTAGTACTCGGGCGCCATAGGATGAAGGCGGCGGGCCCGCTCTGCGTTGGCGACGGCATCATCATATTGCCCGAAGCGAACCTGCGCCTTTGCAAGCGCCATCATGCTGTCGGGGTCGTTAGGGTTGAGCTCCACAGCGCGCCGTGCGGCCTGCAAGCCGCCTGAATAGTCGCCCTGCAGGGCAAGCCCGAAGCTGATGACCTGATAGCCAAGGCCAAGATTGGGGTCGAGACGGACCGCCTGCCGAGCTTCGCTAAGCCCAAGATGGAGTTCCGGCGCATTTTCCCGGCCGTCACCGCTCTGCGCCAC
Organism: Mesorhizobium sp. WSM4820; assembly: GCF_055811075.1. Taxonomy (NCBI): domain Bacteria; kingdom Pseudomonadati; phylum Pseudomonadota; class Alphaproteobacteria; order Hyphomicrobiales; family Phyllobacteriaceae; genus Mesorhizobium; species Mesorhizobium sp. WSM4820. The sequence goes on from NZ_JBVVQN010000002.1 coordinate 312,055, forward strand.
GCTGGCGATAAAGGTCAGCGCGAGGCCTGCGCGGGCGGCCGCATAGGACGGGTCCATTTCAAGGGCGCGCTGGTAGAGGCCCCGCGCCTCCAGAATGTCCTGCAGGTCATCGCCGCCGTGCCGGTAGCGGTTGCGGGCCTGCAGCACGAGGTCATAGGCCTGCAGATTGTCGGTCGGGCGTTCCGCTGCCGCCGCCGCCTCGCTCCTGCCGATATAGGGCGCGATCTGCGCGACGATTTCAGTGGTCAGCTCGCTCTGGACGGTGAACACGTCGGCGACCTGGCGGTCAAAACTGCGCGACCACAGATGCGCGCCTGTCTTTACATCGATCAGCTGCGCCGACACGCGAAGCTGGTCGCCTTCACGGCGGGCGCTGCCTTCAACCACATAATCGACGCCGAGCTTCGCCCCGAGCTTGCGCACGTCCGTACCCTGCCCGTGCACGGCGTAGGTGGAATCGCGCGCGATGACCTGCAGCTCTGAATTGCGGGCAAGGGCTGTCGTCACATCCTCGGCCAGTCCGTCCGCGAAATACGATTGCTCGCCGCTGCCGCTCATCGCCGCAAAAGGCATGACCGCCACTGACGGCCGGGGGTCGGCGCGGCTCTGGTCCATCGACAAGACCCCCGGGATGCGGCTGACCATGGCTGCCAGGGGGAGTGGCTGGATTTGGGTGCCGATGAGGATGAGGGCTATGGCGGCTACGCCATAAGACCAGCGGGCGGCGGTGCTGCGCAGCACCTGCGGCACGTGCCGCGATGGCGACCACCGAGAGCCCGCGCGCCTTACGCGGTAGACGTTGAGAAGTTCGGGAATGTTCTTGGCCCGCCTGCGGCCGATGCGGACGAACCTGTCCGCGCTTTTGCGGTCGGCCGCCATCACCACGGCGCCGCTGACGAATATCTGCCCCGGATCGCACATCGCCTCAAGACGGGCGGCCACATTGACGCCGTCGCCGTATACGTCGCCCTCATCTTCGATGACATCGCCAAGATTGATGCCGATGCGCAGCTCGAACGGGCCCTTGTCGAAGCCCTCCTGTATGGCCAGCGCCGCATCGACCGCTTCGTTGACGCTGGGAAACATGGCGAGAAAGCCGTCTCCCGCCGTCTTGACGATGCGCCCGCCATGGCGGGCAGTGGTCGGGTCAATGAGCTCATCAAAAACAGCGCGCAGCTTCGCGTAGGTGGAAGCCTCGTTTTCAGCCATCAGCAGGCTGTAGCCGACGATATCGGCGGCCATGATTGCCGCGAGCTTGCGTTCCATCAGCATTATTCCTGAGCGGCGGCCATTGCAGGGACTACTACGCCTGACACTTAAGACGACGCACGCTTCAAGATTAGACCCATAATCCCGAATAGGCTTATCATACAGCTCACAAATGCGTGACCATTGTGGCCTATACCGTTCTGACCTTCGTCGGCCATCATCCGCTTCGCGCGGAGCCGTCCCAGCATCCGAAGCGGCGTTGGGCATGCTGGTCGGTGTGATTGTTGCGCCTACGCTTGTCGGGCTCCGGGTAGGCAAGGGACGCTATTCGCGGCAGTGTCGCCACCGCGAATAACTCCTGCGCTTACGGTATTGCAGGCCGCGAGACCGGATTGGGTCTGATGCTTGCGGATGTGGCCGTCAGGCCCGACGCCCGAACAGGTCGGCGTATCGCTGCAGGTAGAGCGGCCAGCCTTGATCGGCGGCGACACCATCGCGCACGCTTTCCCAGCCGGCGCCGTGGCGCTCCAGTTTGCGATGCTCGAGATCCAGGCGGGTCCGATTAGCCGTCTCGGCAGTGAAGCGGACTTCCCACTCGCTGGCCTTGTTCGGATCAGTCTCCAACCGCCATTGCGGGCTGATGTCCCAACTGAGCAGCACACGGTGCGGCGGCTCATAAGCCAGCACGCGCGCCCAGCGGCACTCGCTGCCGTCGACGCCGCGATCATAAATATGGCCGCCGACGCGCGGCTCGAACACGGTCTCGGCAATCGGCACGGCGAGCAGACTGTGCTCCCTGGGCTTGAACTTGCCAAAATCCTCCGTGAAGACCTCGAAGGCGCGCTCGATCGGCGCCTCGACCACGATCGAGTGCCTTACCAAGGTGTCTGCTGCTTGCGTGTTCATTTTTCACTCCTTTCGCGGTTGTTCGACAGCTTGCTTGAAGGCAGCGAGCGTCTTCATCCAGAACCGGTCGAGCTCTGTGCGAAGCGCCGCCAGCCCGTCGGGTTCGACGCGGTAGATGCGGTGCTTGCCGTCCGGCGTGGCAGCCACGAGCCCTGCCTCTTTCAACACCTTCAGATGCTGCGAGACCGCCGACCGGGTCACCGGCAGGGCACGCGCCAACTCGGTAACCGAACGCGGATGCTCGACCAAGAGTTCGAAGATCGTGCGCCTGGTGGGGTCGCCCAGGGCGGTCCAGCTGTTGTTCACGTTAGTCACTACTAACGCGTTAGCACGGACTAACGTGATGTGTCAACCTTGCAACGGCCAAAAGGACCCAGCGAATGAGGGGCGGGTGACTGACTTTGAAGTTGAAGTCGATCAAGCCTCGACAGCTAAGCCCGCGTCACGCCACTCGGGCAGGCCATCTTCCATGCGGCGTGCGCGGAAGCCGTGCTCACGCAGCAATGCGACCGCCTCGAATGACATCACGCACCACGGTCCGCGGCAGTACGCGACGATCTCGGGCTTCGCCTCGAGGTCGGACAACCGCTGTTCCAGTTGGTCGAGGGGGACGTTGATCGCGCCGGGCAGATGTCCGAGCGCAAACTCATCGGGCGGTCGGACGTCGATGACTGTAACGAGCCCGTCTTTCATTCGCGCGGCCAGCTCTTCCCGGGACACGGGCTCCATATCGTCGCGCCGGTCGAAATAGCCCCTCACGATGCGTTCGACCTCGGCCGAATGCCGCTCGGCAACGACGCGAATGGAGGCGAAGGCGGCAAGTACGCTTTCATCCGCGAGCCGGTAGTTGACGAACTTGCCATCGCGCTCTGACGTCGCGAGTCCGGCGCGGCGCATCGCCTGGAGATGCTGCGAGACATTCGCCACCGGACGCGCAAGCTTGGCGGCCAAGGCTTCCACGCTGCGCGGACCCTGCGCGAGTTGCTCGATCAGTTCCAGCCTCTGCGGATTGCCCAGAGCCTTCGCGACAACCGCGAACTGCTGGTAAAGTGCCTGCTTCGGATTGCGGATTGACATCAGGGTAGCAGCCACGCTAGTTCATTCAACATAATTATTGAATGATGCGTATCACACGGCCCCCGAGGAGACAAGTCCGTGGCCGAGAAGCCCCTTCAATCGCTTAGCAGCCTTGGCTCCGGCTCTGACGGCTCCCGAACGGGATTGATGTAGTGATGGCCGCACGCACCCGAGCCATCAATGCCGGTGCCGCATGACAACGATCGCGGCGCCAGCAGTGAGCCTCGGTCTCAAGGCCAACTGGCGGCAGTTCGCGCTGCTTGTGCTTATCAATGCATTCGTCGGCGGCATGGTCGGCATCGAACGCACCGTCGCGCCGTTGATCGGCTCAGAGGAATTCGGGCTCGCCTCGACCACGCTGGTCGTCTCCTTCATCGTCAGCTTCGGCGTCGTCAAGGCGCTGGCCAACCTTGTCTCCGGACAGCTCGCCGACAAATGGGGGCGCAAGCGCGTGCTGGTTATCGGCTGGCTGTTCGGCCTGCCGGTGCCCTTCATGATCATTTGGGCGCCAGACTGGAACTGGGTCATCGCCGCCAACGCGCTGCTTGGCATCAGCCAGGGCTTCGCCTGGTCGATGACCGTCATCATGAAGGTCGACCTTGTCGGCCCGAAGGGGCGTGGCCTCGCCGTAGGGCTCAACGAGTTTGCCGGTTACCTCGCAGTCGGGATCACCGCCTTTCTCACCGGCTATCTCGCCAGTCGCTACGGTCTGCGACCAATCCCGATCTATCTCGGCGTCGGCTACGCAGTGCTGGGCACGGTGCTCTCGATCCTGCTCGTGCGCGACACGCGCGATCATGTGCGTGCGGAACTGGCGAACCATCCGCGCGAGGCCTCCCCCCTTTCCTTCCGCGAGGTCTTTGCGTTGACCTCCTTTCGGGATCGCAACCTCTTTGCCGCTTCGCAGGCCGGGCTGGTGAACAACCTCAATGACGGCATGAGCTGGGGCATCTTTCCGCTCTTCTTCGCAGCCGGCGGGCTCGGTGTGGAGCGCATCGGCATTCTGAAGGCCGTCTATCCCGTCACCTGGGGCGTGCTGCAGGTCGTGACGGGACCGCTCAGCGACCGATGGGGCCGCAAGGGCCTGATCGTCGCCGGCATGTGGGTGCAGGCGTCGGCGCTCTTTCTCACGGCGCTGACCTCGAATTTCGGCTGGTGGCTGGTGGCGAGCCTCCTGCTTGGTCTGGGCACGGCGATGGTCTATCCGAGCCTGATCGCCGCGGTGTCGGATGCGTCGCATCCTTCATGGCGCGCCCGCTCGCTCAGCGTCTACCGCTTCTGGCGCGATCTCGGCTACGCGATCGGTGCGCTGTCGGCGGGACTGATCGCCGACTTCTTCGGCCTGGCGTGGGCGATTGCCTCGATCGCCGCCCTCACTTTCCTGTCCGGTACCGTGGTCGCTTTCATGATGCGCGAAGGTCATGCCGGACGAAGCAGTTGAACGTCGCCTCGGATGCGTCCGCCTCCGCCGCGACAGCGTCGGGTTCCTGAAGTGCCACTCGCGCGAAATCACACAAAAAGCAACCGGCCGTTCAAAACCGTTTCAAAAACCGATTTGAAACGGTGTCGCGCCGCTAACTGATTGAGATTATTGGCGCGCCCGAAGAGATTCGAACTCCTGACCCCCAGATTCGTAGTCTGGTGCTCTATCCAGCTGAGCTACGGGCGCGCAACAGGCCATGCTTTGCATGGCCCCGCGATCCGATCCCTGACGACCGGCCGCGATGTGAGGTGTTCCCTAGCGACTGCATTTCCGAAAAGCAAGCCGATCGGCAAAAGTTTTGTTCTTCGTGCCTTGGAGAGGATCAGACAGGGCGAGGATCGGGCGGGCGAGGATCAGGCGGGACGGCGCAGGCCGTTGCGGGCCTGGTCGAGCCGGACCGGCTGGTCGGGAATGGTGACCGCGAATGTGGTGCGGCCGCCTCTGCTTTCGACAAGCTCCACCGTGCCGCCATGGGCGCGGATCAGTTCATAGGCGATTGCCAGGCCAAGGCCGGTGCCACCGCTGCGGGCCGAGCCGCGGAACGCCGCAAACAAATTCTCGCGCGCCTTCGGCGGCAGGCCGGGGCCGGTGTCGGTGACGGTGATGCGGCTGACGCTGCCGACGCGCTCGGCCGACACCGACAACCGACGCACCACCGCGCTTTCCGCGTCCGCCGCCATCGCCTGGACGGCGTTGCGGCAAAGATTGGTGAGCACGCGAAAAAGCTGATCGGAATCGGCATCGACCTCGAAAGCCAGATCGACGGCATTGACGAATTCGATGCCGCCTTCGGTGTCGAGCAGGCCGTGGACGTCATCGACCAGCTGGCGCAGCCTGAGCCTGCGGCGCGAGGGCGGCGGCTCCTGGGTGCGGCCATAGGCAAGCACACCTTCCGAATAGGATACGGCACGATCGAGCGCGCGCAGCAGTTTTGGCGCGAAGGCCTGCACGGTCGGGTCCTTGACCTGGCGCAGACGGTCCGACATCAGCTGCGCCGACGCCAGGATATTGCGCATGTCATGGTTGATCTTCGACACGGCGAGGCCAAGGTCGGCGAGATGCTTCTGCTCGGAGAGCATCTTTTGCAGCCGCTCCTGCATCTGCGAGAGCTCGCGCTCGGCAACGCCAATTTCGTCGGCGCGAGCAGCAGGGCGGATGATCCGCCCGGGGTCGTCGGGAGCCTCGGAGAAGGCCAGCATCGAGCGCGTCATCGTCCGTATCGGGCCGATCATGATCAGGTCTATGGCGGCATAGACCAGCATGGCGGTGAACAGCGAGATCAGCAGCGAGACGAAGGCGACGTTGCGCGAATAGATGAGCATGGCATTGCGCAGGCTGTAGTCGGGCATGATCAGCTCGAATTCCTTGTCGCTGTCGCCGACCGGCCCGAAAACGCGCAGCATCCGCTCGCCGCCGAACAACAGCGTGTCCAAGGCGCCGGTCATGCCCTCGATCAGGCCGACATTGGCAATGTCGATATGCTCGTCGACGTGCGGCGGCATCTCAGCCACCACCAGAAGCCGCGAGACACCGCCGTCCCGCACGGCGATCGCCTTGGCGCCGATCGCCATCAGCACATCATTCTGGGCAGCGCGCGACAGCGAGGCGGGCTCTCCCTGCACCAGCACGATCGAGACGGCCGCGGCGGTGCTCAGCCTCTCTTTCAGCCAGCTCAGCCGGTAGCTGGCGATCCAGGGCAGAAAGATGAGGACCTCGGCCAGGAGCACGAAGACGATGGTGAGCAGCAGGAGCTTTGTCGACAATCCACGCGACAACGGCACCCTGCGGGCGGCTGCGGTCGCCCGATTGGTGCTTTCGTCCGCGGATGGGATTTCACTCATGCTGCTTTTTCACGATCACTTGATCAGCCAAGATTAGGCCATTGCGGCTTTTTTGCCAATTTCATCCTTCGTCCCAATCAGGGATAAGACCGCCCAGACCTCGGCCACACGCCAGCCGTTGGCCCGAGGCGCCGGAATGTCGAGGCCGGATTGACTTCCAAAACCCTTCTTTCTATAAGCCCGCTCACGCTCGGGCCATTCGTCCCGGCGCGGTTTCGATCGCGCCAAAGCCGGCCGGGCAAAGCTCCTGTTACAGAGTGACAGAATCAAGAAGGGCCGCACCCCGCGGTATTAAAACAAATGAAGCGTACCTACCAACCGTCCAAACTCGTCCGCAAACGCCGGCATGGTTTTCGTGCCCGCATGGCCACCAAGGGTGGTCGTGGCGTCGTCGCAGCCCGCCGCAACCGCGGCCGCAAGCGGCTCAGCGCCTGAACGGAAGACGAGATCGTTGCCCGCAACCGGCAAGCCAGTGGGAGCACATCCCAAGCGGCTTCTGAAGCGCGCGGAATTCCTGGCCGTCCGGCGTGGCGAAAAGCGCCGCGGGCGGCTTTTTCTCGTCGAGGTTCTCGACCGCAGCGACGCAGCGGCGCCTCGCGTCGGCTACACGGTCACCAAGAAGGTCGGCAACGCAGTCGTCCGCAACCGCATCCGGCGGCGGCTGAGAGAAGCCGTGCGTACGCATGCCGCGGATGACATGAAGCCAGGCAATGACTATGTCATCGTCGGGCGCGAAGATGTGCTTGCCATTCCGTTCGGTCAGTTGAAGGCCGAACTCTCACGCCGACTGCGCGGAACACGATAGGCCAAGGCTTTCGATGGAAAACAACCGGAACTTCTTCATCACCATCGCGCTGTCGGTGCTGATCCTGTCGCTTTGGCAGTATTTTTACGTGCTGCCGCACAGCGAGGCGCAACGCGAGGCGGCCCGTATCGAAGAGCAGCAGATTGCGGAGCAGAAGAAGGCGGCCGAAGCCGCCAGTCCGGGCGGCAGCGAAACGCCGGTGCCGCAGCAAGGCGCCATTCCTAATGCACCCAATGCACCGGGAACCGACGGCACGACGCTGGCCAGCCGCGAGCAGGCGCTGGCGTCGACGAAGCGCGTCAGGATCGACACGCCGAGCCTGGAGGGCTCGATCAATCTCGCCGGCGCCCGTCTCGACGACCTCAAGCTCAAGCACTACAGGCTGACGGTCGACAAGAACTCGCCCGAGATCGAACTGCTCAACCCGGCGGCGCTGCCTACGGGCTACTATGCCGAGATCGGCTTTATCGGCAGCGACAAGACCGGCACGGTGCCGGGCCCGGAAACCGTGTGGACCGTCGACGGCAATGCGACGCTGACCCCGGCGACCCCGGTCACGCTGACTTTCACCAACGACAAGGGCCTGACCTTCAAGCGCACCTTCTCCGTCGACGGCGACTACATGTTCACCGTGTCGGACACGGTGCAGAATTCGGGGTCGGCCGCCGTTACCCTGTCGAATTACGGCCGTGTCACCCGCTTCGACAAGCCTGCCGTTGCCAGCATCTATGTGCTGCATGAGGGGCTGATCGGCGTCACCGGCACGGAAGGCCTGCAGGAACACACATATTCGTCGATCGAGGAGGACAAGCAGTTCACGCCGAGCAAGTCGACCGATGGCTGGCTGGGCATAACCGACAAATACTGGGCGGTGACGCTGGTGCCGACCGAGAAGCAGCAGTTCCAGCCGCGTTACGCCTATTTCGAGGACGGCCGACCGCGCTACCAGGCCGACTTCCTGACCGACCCGATCACCGTCGATGCCGGCCAGTCGGCGACGGTCGAGAGCGAAATCTTCGCCGGCGCCAAGGAAGTGGCCAAGGTCAACGCCTATGCCGAAGACCGCAACATCAGGCTGTTCGACCGCTTGATCGACTGGGGATGGTTCATCTGGATCACCAAGCCGATGTTCTATCTGATCGACACGATGTACAAATTCTTCGGCAATTTCGGCCTGGCCATCCTGGCCACCACCGTCGTCGTCAAAGCCGCCTTCTATCCGCTCGCCAACAAGTCCTACGCGTCGATGGCGAACATGAAGAAGGTGCAGCCCAAGATGCTCGAGATCCGCGAGAAATACGCGGACGACAAGATGAAGCAGCAACAGGCGATGATGGAGCTTTACAAGACCGAGAAGATCAATCCGCTCGCCGGCTGCTGGCCGGTGGCGCTGCAGATCCCGGTCTTCTTTGCGCTCTACAAGGTGCTCTACATCACCATCGAGATGCGGCACGCACCGTTCTTCGGCTGGATTCAGGATCTGGCGGCGCCCGATCCGACCTCGATCTTCAACCTGTTCGGCCTCATCCCGATCGCGCTGCCGGATATGTTGATGATCGGCGTCTGGCCACTGATCATGGGCCTGACCATGTTCCTGCAGATGCGCATGAACCCGACGCCGCCGGACCCGACGCAGGCCATGATCTTCACCTGGATGCCGGTGGTCTTCACGTTCATGATGGCGGGTTTTCCGGCCGGCCTCGTCATCTACTGGGCCTGGAACAATCTGCTTTCGATCATCCAGCAAGGCGTGATCATGAAGCGGCAGGGCGCCAAGATCGAATTGTGGGACAATCTGGTCGCACTGTTCCGGAAGAAACCGTCGCCGGCGGAATAGACGGCGCTGCCTGCCGAATCCAGGAAAGCCCGGCGCGGCGGTAGACGCCGCCGCGCCCTATAAGCTCCGCTGTCGTTTCAGGAGCGCGTTCCCGTCGATGAACAGGTAAGGATGATCCGCTGCGCACGCGGTCGGTGCTGCCGGGCGGATCGCGCTATTTGACCTGCTGTTTCGTCGATGGAGCCAGACCATGATCGGACCCAACCCCAACATCAAGCACCCGATCCCGATGCATAGCCGCGTCGGCTTCCTGAAGGGGCTGGTCACGGCGCCGAACATCGAGATCGGCGACTTCACCTATTATGACGATCCGGACGGGCCGGACAAATTCGCCGAGCGATGCGTGCTTCATCACTATCCATTCATCGGCGACCGGCTGATCATCGGCAAGTTCTGCGCCATCGCCGAGGGCGCGCGCTTCATCATGAACGGCGCCAATCATGCCATGTCCGGCTTTTCGACCTATCCGTTCAACATCTTCGGTCATGGCTGGGAAGAGGGTTTCGATCCGGCGACCTGGTCGAAGGAATTGCGCGGCGACACAGTGATCGGCAATGATGTATGGATCGGCATGGAAGCGGCGATCCTGCCCGGCGTGGCGATCGGCCATGGCGCCATCGTTGCGGCAAAGTCGGTGGTGACGCATGACGTGGCGCCCTATGCGATCGTCGCCGGCAATGCGGCCAAGGTGGTTAAGATGCGTTTCGACGACAGGACCATCCGGCGGCTTTTGGCGGCGGCGTGGTGGGATTGGCCGGTGGAAAAGATCAGCCGCAACCTCAATGCCATTCGTGGCGCCGATATTTCTGTTCTGGAGGCAGCGGTTTGAACGCGTTGAACAAGTCCGTGATCGGCATCGAGCTGTTCACGCGGCCGTGGATATTCATCCGCGGCGTGCCGGCGATGAAGTTCCTGCCGCCGGAAGGACCGCCGGAGATCGCCTTTGCCGGCCGCTCGAATGTCGGCAAATCGTCGCTGATCAACGCGCTGGTCAATCAGAAGGGACTGGCGCGCACGTCCAATACGCCAGGGCGGACGCAGGAACTCAACTATTTCGTTCCGGGCGGGTTTTCCGGCGAAGGCGCCGACCTGCCGCCGATGGCGCTGGTCGACATGCCGGGCTACGGCTACGCCACTGCGCCCAAGGAAAAGGTCGACGACTGGACGAAACTCGTCTTCGACTATCTCAAGGGCCGCGTCACCCTGAAGCGCGTCTACGTGCTGATCGACGCCCGCCACGGCATCAAGGCCAAGGACGACGAAGTGCTGTCGCTGCTCGACAAGGCGGCGGTGTCCTATCAGATCGTGCTGACCAAGACCGACAAGATCAAGGCGGCCGGCGTGCCGCGATTGATCGAAGAGACACTGCAGAAGGTCAAGAAGCGGCCGGCGGCGTTTCCGTTCGTCCTCGCCACGTCGTCGGAAAAAAACGAGGGCCTCGAGGAATTGCGCGCGGCGATCGTGCTGGCGGCCAATGGCGGCTAGAGCGGGATGCGTTCAAATTGAACTGGCATCCCGCTCTATCTATTTGTTTTTAGCCGCATTTCTGCGACGCCAAGTGATTCCACTTGGCTGCAAAATGCTCTAGGACTTTGCCTCCAGGGCGATCGTCTGGGTGCTTTCTTCCGTGGCAAGCCTTTCGGTGCCGTAAGCCTTCAGGAACATGCCGACGCCCGACCTGACGATGTGGTCGATTTCATCCTGGCTCGGGGCTTTGGTGCGGTAGGCGAATATGCACTGACGGAAAAGACCCGCCAGGCACAGTTCGGTGAACTGATAGGCGGCAAGATCGACATCGTCGATCTCGAGCAGGCCGCGCTCGATGGCGGCATTGAGAAAAGCAACGACCTTGTCGTGGCCGCGTTTCGGGCCGCGTTCGTAAAAACGCGCACCAAGTTCGGGCATCCTGTCGGACGCGCCGATCACGGTGCGTTGCGCCTGGACGACCTTGGCCGAGGTGATCTTAAGGGACAGCACCTTGCCGAACTTCACCAGCGTCTCGCGAAGGTCGTCGGCGCGGTCGAGCAGATCGTACATGTTCTTGAAGATCGTGCCGCGCTCTTCCTCGATCAGCGCCTCGAACAGCTCTTCCTTGTTGGCGAAGTAGACATAGATCGTGCCCTTGGAAACGCCGGCCTCGCGGGTGATGTCGTTCATCGACGCCGCTTCGAAGCCCTTGTCGATGAAGACACGACGCGCGCCCTCGATGATCTGGCTGCGCTTGACCGGGTCCTGTCCCGCCGCCGGGCGGCCGCGACGCAGGCCATCCAGCAGATCGCACTGGTCCTTGTCGGGCTCGGTCATAACGTCACACCTCGAAAAAATTCGAACCGCTCGGTTCGATCATCCTTGATATGGGCCTCTCACCGCGCTAAGTCAACGTCAACATCGAACCGAACGGTTCAGTCTGATGCCCGGTTTCTAGCGATGCCAAGAGAGATGCCATGTCCTCGAACGCGACCCCAACCGCCGAAGTCCGTCCCTTCCCCAACGCCAAGGTTGCGCCGGCAATCGAAGCGCCGAACCCACCGACTGAACCCGCAACAAGCCCTCCGGCCGAGGCGCCGGCCAAAAAGAAACGCTCGGCACGCTCCTTTCTGTTGCCGATCCTTGCGCTTGGCTTGCTGGGCGCAGGCGCCTGGTATGGCTATGATTACTGGACCGACGGGCGTTTCATGATCTCCACCGACGACGCCTATGTCCAGGCCGACATGGCGTTCATTTCGCCGAAAATTTCCGGCTATGTCGATCAGGTCAAGGTGACCGAGAACCAGCAGGTCAAGGCCGGCGACCCGCTGCTGGTCGTCGACAATGGCGACTACAAAATAGCGGTCGCCCAGGCCGAGGCGCAGATCGCCACCTTGAGCAAGACGCTCGATCGTATCGACGCCCAGACCGAGGCGGCGCGCGCCTCGCTCGAGCAGGCGCAGGCGCAGAAGACCGCCGACCAGGCCGCCGCCGCCAATGCGGCGCGTGTCCAAGCGCGCGCCGCCCAATTGCTCAAGACACATGTCGGCACCCAGGCCCAACTGGACGATGCCCAGACCGCGGTCGAGCAGGCCAATGCCGCCCTTGTCGGTGCCGACGCCCAGATCGCGGCGGCTGAGGCCAATATCGGTGTGCTCCAAGCGCAGCGCGCGGAGACGGCAAGCACGCTGGCGTCGCTGCAGCTTGCCAGGGACAAGGCCGCACGCGACCTGTCCTTCACCGTGCTGCGCGCGCCCTATGACGGTGTCGTCGGCAACCGCTCGGTCGAGCAGGGCGACCTGATCAGCCCCGGACAGAAGCTCGCCGTTATCGTGCCGATGGACAAGCTCTATATCGTCGCCAATTTCAAGGAGACCCAGCTTGCCCGGCTGGTGCCTGGTGAAAAGGTCAGGATTTCGGTCGACGCGATCGACGGCCAGGATTTCGAAGGCACCGTCTCGTCGCTGGCGCCGGCATCCGGCGCGGTGTTCTCGCTGCTGCCGCCGGAAAACGCCACCGGCAACTTCACCAAGGTCGTGCAGCGCGTCCCGGTTCGCATCGACGTGCCGGCGGATGTGCTGAAGACAGGCAAGCTGCGCGCCGGCCTCAGCGTCGTCGTCGCCGTCGACAGCCGCACCGCACCTTCGGCGTCGAACTGAGCGGCCGCTTGGGAGCAATGCCGTGGCAACCGCAACCTCGACAGCAGGACCGCCGCCGGCGAGGCCGGCTGCGCCTGATACCATTCCCACACGCCGCATCATCGCCTTCCTGGCGATGGTGTTCGGCATGTTCATGGCGATCCTCGACATCCAGATCGTTTCGGCCTCGCTGGCCGAGATTCAGGCCGGCTTGAGCGCCAGCTCCGACGAAATTCCGTGGGTGCAGACCGCCTATCTCATCGCCGAAGTCATCATGATCCCGCTGTCCGGTTTTCTCAGCCGGATGCTGTCGACGCGTGTGCTGTTCACCGTCTCCGCGGCCGGCTTCACCGCCGCGAGCGCGCTGGCGGCGACCGCCACCAACATCGACCAGATGATCGTCTACCGCGCCGTCCAGGGTTTTATCGGCGGCGGCATGATCCCAAGCGTGTTCGCTGCCGCCTTCACCATCTTCCCGCCGTCGCGCCGTGCCATGGTGTCGCCGATGATCGGCCTGGTGGCGACGCTGGCGCCGACCATCGGCCCGACTGTCGGCGGCTATATCAGCCATGCCATGTCCTGGCACTGGCTGTTCCTGATCAATGTGGTGCCCGGCATCATAGTGACCGCAGCCGCATGGTCGCTGATCGACTTCGACAAGCCCAATCTCAGCCTGTTCCGCAAGTTCGACTGGTGGGGCCTCGCCGGCATGGCGGCTTTCCTCGGCTCGCTGGAATTTGTGCTCGAGGAAGGTCCCAACAACGACTGGCTTCAGGACCAAGCCGTGTTCATCTGCGCCATCCTGATGACGGCCGGCGCGGTGCTGTTCTTCTGGCGCGCCTTCACTGCCGAGGAGCCGATCGTCGACCTGAAGGCCTTCGCCAACGTCAACTTCGCTTTCGGCTCGCTGTTCTCCTTCGTCATCGGCATCGGCCTCTACGGCCTGACCTATCTCTATCCGGTGTATCTGGGGCGCATCCGCGGCTACGACTCCCTGATGATCGGCGAGGCGCTGTTCGTCAGCGGCCTGGCGATGTTCGTCACCGCGCCGATTTCCGGCATCCTGTCGCGCAAGATGGATCCGCGGCTGATGATGATGATCGGCTTCTTCGGCTTCGCTGCCGGCACTTGGCGGATGACCTATCTGACCGCAGACTGGGATTTCTGGGAGCTTTTGCTGCCGCAGATCCTGCGCGGCGCCTCGATGATGCTGTGTATGGTGCCGATCAACAACATCGCGCTTGGAACGCTGCCGCCTGACCGGCTTAAGAATGCATCCGGTCTGTTCAACCTCACCCGCAATCTCGGTGGTGCCGTAGGCCTTGCCGTCATCAACACCGTGCTGATCGATCGCAGCGCCTTCCACTACGCAAGGCTGGCCGAGCATGTGCAATGGGGCAGCGCCGAGGCGCAGACCAGGCTGCAGAACATGACGCTCGACTTCCAGCAGAATGCCGGCCTCGACGCCTCCAAGGCGGCGATCTCCAAACTGTCCGGCATGGTCCAGCAGCAGGCTTCGCTGCTGTCCTTCATGGACGTGTTCTATTTGTTGACGGCGCTATTCGCGACGCTGGCGATCTTCACTATGGTCATCCGCAAGCCGGCCGAGCCGGCGGGCGGAGGCAGCGGACACTGACCGCGCAACTTTGCGCGCCCAAAGGACGCGGCGCTGTGGGTCAGGCCGTGGCCGGCTTGAAGGTCAAGGCGACACCGTTGATGCAATGACGCAGGCCGGTCGGCGGCGGGCCGTCGTCGAAGACATGGCCGAGATGACCGCCGCAACGGCGGCAGTGGACCTCGGTCCGGGTCATGCCCAGCGACCTGTCCACGGTCATGCCGACGGCGTTGGGAATCTCCTGCCAGAAGCTCGGCCAGCCGGTGCCGGAATCGAACTTGGTTTCGGAGGAATAGAGCGGCAGGTCGCAGCCGGCGCAGGCGAAGATGCCCTTGCGATGTTCGTTGAGCAGCGGGCTGGTGCCGGGATATTCGGTGCCTTCCTTGCGCAGCACATTGAAAGCCGCATCGGACAGGATGGCGCGCCACTCGGCCTCGGTCTTGGTGACCTCGAAGGTTTCGACCGCGTGTGCATCCTGCGGCCGGCCGATGCGCAGCGCTGCCGCCGTGCCTGCCAGCAATGCCACAGCGGCACCGCTCCAAAGAAAGTCGCGCCGGATCATCACCATTCCTCCTTCTGTCCGTTTGCCAAATTCGACCGTCACATGGAAATCAAAAGCCGGTGACGGCCAGCTCTCGACAACGGGCACTCCGCACCTGCCCCACGCTTACAGCGGACGGTGCGGAGTGTACGCTTGTCGATTGCGCGGGTCACGCAAGCGGAAACCCGCGCACTCGGCATGGAGCCTCAGCCATATGTTCGCTGGCGACGCCCGCTTCGTTACATCTTCGGCAGGAGAACCTTGTCGATGACGTGGATGACGCCGTTCGACTGCTCGACATCGGCGACGGTCACATTGGCGACATTGCCGTTCTCGTCGGTCGCGGTGACCTTGCCGTTTTCGGCCTTGAGCGTCACCTCGCAGCCGCCAACCGTCTTGACCTTGTGCGCGCCACCATCGTCCATGGCCATCTTGGCAACGTCGGCGGCCATCGCCTTGGCACCGATGACGTGGCAGGTCAGGATCTTGACCAGCTTGTCCTTGTTTTCGGGCTTGAGCAATGTATCGACGGTGCCGGCCGGAAGGGCGGCAAAGGCCTCGTTGGTCGGCGCGAACACGGTGAAGGGACCGGCACTCTGCAGCGTGTCGACGAGACCGCCGGCCTTGACGGCCGCGACCAGCGTCGTGTGATCCTTCGAATTGACGGCGTTCTCGACGATGTTCCGGGTGGCATACATGGCGGCGCCGCCGACCATCGGATTTTCGGCATAGGCGGCGGTGGCGAGCGCGGAGACGGCGACCGTTCCGGCAAGCAAAAGGGTGGCGAACTTACGCATTATTTCTATCTCCTCAGTTTATTTCTTCCCCTCTTTGGGGCGCAAGGAGATACGGGGGATAAATGCCCGAGTTTCGCCCGCTCAGGAGAAAATTTTATTTTTTATAACGGCGAGCATGATTTTCAGGGCAGGACTCTTACAGCCTGCATGCTTTCCCGCTAAAGTCACCACAGGCGATAGATTTAAAATCTTCTCGAAAAATCGACAGATAGGGGATTAGCAGACAGGGGCGATCAGATGCTCTTCAGTTCGCCCGCAGCGACCACAGGGCCGGTCGGCTGGCCGGTCGGCGAACCGCCGGTCGGTTCAAGGCTGACCGCAAGCACGGCGCCTTGCGCAAGTTTTTCCTGCACGGCCGGGGAGATGGTCATACGCGCGGTCTGGCCGGCCGGGATGACGCCCATAGAGACCGGCGCATTCTTGCCCTCGATCATCCAAAGCTCGAAATCCTTGCCGGCGGCGCGCTCGCCGGAGACATGCGACAGGCCGACCTCGCGACGGGCGGCATCATAGACGGCGAGGTATCTGACGTCGCTGCCATCGGCAGCCAGCGAGGCGATGAGCCGCGGCGGCTCGGCCGGCGGGTTGAGGTAAGGCTCGGCGATATAGATCGCCAACGCGGCGACGGAAGCGGCTGCAAGACCGCGCCAGAAGACAAGGCTTGACCAGAGGCCGGCGCGAGGCTCTGCGACGAACAGCCGGCGATCCAATGCCTCCTTGACCCTGATCGGCGGCTCTGTCTCCGGATAGGCGTCGGCCATCGGCGAAAGACGCGCCTCCCAGGCATCGACAAGGTGCGCGAAAGCGGCGTCCGCGTCGATGCGGCGTGACGCAATCTCGCGTTCGTCCGCGGCCAGGACGCCAAGAACGTATTCGGCGGCAAACAGGTCGTCGCCCCCAGATTCCGGTCCGTCATCCTCTGCCAGCGTCATCTTTCAAGACACTCTCTGAGCTTCAACAGGCTGCGCCGCAGCCAGGTTCGCATCGTGTTCAGCGGCACGTCATGGCGCGCCGCCAGTTCGGCATAGCTTTCGCCGTCCAGATAAGCGCCCCGGACGGCCGCCGCCCGGTCCTTTTCCAATTCGTCGAGACAGCGATAGATGCGCCCGGATTCACCGCCCGCAACAGCCGCAGCTTCCGGTCCCGGCGCCGGATCGGCAACGTCGAGCGCAGCGTCGATATAGGCAGCAGGCTCTCGCCGCGCCCTTATCCGATCGATCGCGTGATTGCGCGCAATGGCCACCAGCCAGGAAATCGGGCTTAGCTCCGAGACGGCGAAACGGTCGGCCTTCGTCCATATCTTGACGAAGACCTCCTGCAGCGCCTCTTCTGCCTCTCCCCGGTCCTTCAATACACGAAGGCAGACGCCGAAAAGTTTCGCGCTGGTCTGCCGGTAGAGCAGATCGAACGCAGCCCGGTCCTTCATCGAAGTCCGGACGATCAGGTCGCTGATGTCCTGCGGCGTCATCGGCTGCCAAATTAAGCAATTGCCCAAATTAGGCAATTGCCCCAGATCATTCCACTGCAATGTATTGCAACGGCGGAAGCGTTCCTGTGCACCGGGAGCGCCGTCGGCTTCCATTGACGAGAAAGAGCCGACCTTTTTGAGCATCGGATTTTCCCAAAACCGGGTTTCCACTTTTGCATCCGATGCTCTAGCTTGCCGATAGTTGGGGGAGCAAGAATGTCGGTCGAACGGGCCCTGTGGGAACATGACGCTACCGGCCTGGCCGGCTTGGTGCGCAAAGGAGAAATCTCGCCGCAGGAGCTCGTCGACGCGGCGATTGCGCGGGCCGAGGCCACTCGCCCGGATATCAATGCCATCGCCGAGCCGCTTTACGAGGCGGCGCGGACGCGCGCGAAAACCATCGACCGCAAGCTGCCGCTGGCCGGTGTGCCCTTCGCGCTGAAGGATCTCGGCATCGCCATGAAAGGCGTGCCGACGCACGGCGGCAGCCGCATTCCGGCTTTCGTTGCCGATTTCGACTCGGTGATGACCGAACGCCATCTGGCCGCCGGCCTCGTCCCGATCGCCACCAGCACCTCGCCCGAACATGGGTTGAGGCTGATGACCGAATCCGCCGCTTTCGGCATCACCCGCAATCCGTGGAATACAGCCCATACCAGCGGCGGTTCGTCTGGAGGTGCGGCGGCGCTGGTCGCGGCCGGCGTCGTGCCGGTGGCACATGCTTCGGACGGCGGCGGCTCGATTCGCGTTCCCGCCGCCTGCACCGGGCTGGTCGGGCTGAAAACCTCGCGCGGCCGTGTGCCGCTGACGCCGCTGGTCAGCGAAAGCTGGTACGGCCTGGTCATCGACCACGCCGTTTCCCGCTCGGTCCGTGATTCGGCCCTGCTGCTCGACCTGACGCATGGGCCCGATCCGCTGTCGCCGTATGCGGCGCCGACGCCGAAAGGAACTTTCGCCGCCGCAGCAGTGCGTGACCCCGGCAAGCTGAAACTGGCGGTCTACCGAAAATCGCCGCTCGGCCTGCCGATATCGACCGAGACGCTGGCGGCGCTGGACACTGCGATAGCTTTGGCGCGCGAAGGCGGCCATACGATAGAGGAGATCGACCTGCCCTATATCGATCGCGATTTCATCGCTGATTTCGCCAGAACCGTCGCCGCGGCGGTGGCCGGCACGATGCGCGGCGAGGTCTTGCGCGTCGGCCGCTCCATTTCGGGTGATATCGAACGCACCACGCGGGTGATGAGCGCCTTCGGCGAAGTTCTTTCGGCCGGCGAGATCTATGCCTGCCTGCAGCGGCTGCATGCCACGTCGCGCCGGCTGATCATCGAGACCGCGCGGTACGATGCCGTGCTGATGCCTGTCATCGCGCATCCGCCGCTCGCCTGCGGCGCGATGGATCCAAAAGGCGCAGATGCGTTCCTGGAAGAAATGCTCGACAGGCTGCGGCTTGCCCGCCTGCTGAAATTCAAGCCGCTGTTCGGCCAGTTGATGGACAAGAGCCTGTGGTTCACCCACTGGCCGGCAATCCAGAACGTCAGCGGCCAGCCGTCGATCGCGCTGCCTGTTCATGTCACCGATGCCGGCCTGCCGCTCGGCATCCAGGCCGCCGGCCGCCCCGGCGACGAGGAGACCTTGTTGTCCCTCGCCGCGCAAATGGAAAAGATTTCGGGATGGCTGACGCGGCGGGCGCCACTGCAGGTGCCCGGTATGAAAGCAGGCCGATTTCACCTGACGTGACAGCAAAGCCGTTTGCCCCCTGCTCCAATTCCCGCTAAGACGCCGCCGTTCATGCCAAGCTGGGAACCAAGCCGAATGACGGACCTCGCCGCCACCGCCGAAATGCAGGCCGCGCTGCTTTCGAGGGCGCTGCCCTATATGCAGCGCTACGAGAACAAGACGGTCGTGGTGAAGTATGGCGGCCACGCCATGGGCGACATCGCGCTCGGCAAGGCCTTTGCCCGCGACATCGCGCTGCTCAAACAATCCGGCGTCAACCCGATCGTCGTGCATGGCGGCGGGCCGCAGATCGGCGCCATGCTGAGCAAGATGGGCATCGAATCGAAGTTCGAGGGCGGATTGCGCGTCACCGACCAGAAGACGGTCGAGATCGTCGAGATGGTGCTGGCCGGCTCGATCAACAAGGAGATCGTCGCGCTGATCAATGCCGAGGGCGAATGGGCCATCGGCCTGTGCGGCAAGGACGGCAACATGGTTTTCGCCGAAAAGGCGCGCAAGACCATGATCGACCCGGACTCCAACATCGAGCGTGTGCTCGATCTCGGCTTCGTCGGTGAGCCGGTCGAGGTCGACCGCACCCTGCTCGACCTTCTGGCGCGGTCCGAAATGATCCCGGTGCTGGCGCCGGTGGCGCCGGGCCGTGACGGCCACACCTACAACATCAATGCCGACACCTTCGCCGGCGCCATCGCCGGCGCCTGCCAGGCGACACGCCTTCTGTTCCTCACCGACGTGCCCGGCGTGCTCGACAGGAACAAGAAGCTCATCGACGAACTGACCGTCGCCGAGGCCAAGGCCTTGATCAAGGACGGCACGGTGTCGGGCGGCATGATCCCCAAGGTCGAGACCTGCATCGAGGCGATCGAGCGCGGCGTCGAAGGCGTCGTCATCCTCAATGGCAAGACGCCGCATTCGGTGCTGCTCGAACTGTTTACCGAACACGGCGCCGGCACACTGATCGTGCGGTAAGCGCAGGCTGCAACTTTTTGGAGCATCAACCTAAGGTTGAGCAACAGGCGCCAGGGCGAACTTATCGCCTGAGGTGCCCAAGCGGCACGTGGCCCGGCCCCTTGATGTTCTGCAGCACGAGCTGCGTGTGGACGTCGCGCACGCCGTCGAGCCGCATCAGCCGGTGCATGACAAAGGCGTTGAGCTCGTCGACCGACGGCACCATCACATGCAGCAGGAAATCGTAGTCGCCGGTCATCGTCCAGCACGACGACACCTCGTCCATGCGCTGCACGGCGGCGATGAAGGTTTCGGGCGACCCGTCGCTGTGGGTCACCAGGCGCACCTGAATGAACACTTCGACCATCAGGCCGATGGCGCGGCGGCTGAGCACAGCGGCAAAGCGCTTGATGATGCCGGCGCTCTGAAGAGCCTCGAAGCGGCGCGCGCATGGCGTCGTCGAAAGCCCGATCTCCTGGGCCAGTTCGGACACAGGCTTGCGCCCATCGCGCTGCAAGATATCGAGCATCTTGATCTCAAAATCGTCAAACTGAGGCACTTTCACTCTCCTGCAGCTCTGCTGTGGTGGCTTTTACCTCAAATCGCCTGTTCGAGCCATCATCAAAGCGGATTTGCCTCACCGGATCCGGCTAAACTTTCAAGATGTTAGTCGTGATTCCTAGGGAGAACAGCCATGACTATGAACGTTGCCGATTACGCCCGCGAATGCGCGGCGCAAGGCCTTCGCGGCGACTATTCGGTCTGCCGTGCCGATTTCACCGTTGAGCAGAGCTACAACTACACAGCTGATGAGCAGGCAGTGTGGCGTACTTTGTGCGACCGCCAGACGAAGCTGACCAAAAAGCTGGCACACCGGTCCTATCTCGACGGCGTCGCCACGCTGGGCCTGCTCGACAGGATTCCGGATTTCGGTGTGGTCAGCGAGAAGCTGCGCAAGCTTACCGGTTGGGAAATCGTCGCCGTGCCGGGCCTCATTCCCGCACCGGCCTTCTTCGTCCACCTGGCTGCCCGGCGCTTCCCGGTGACCAACTGGCTGCGGACGAAACAAGAGCTCGACTACATCGTCGAGCCGGATATGTTCCACGACTTCTTCGGCCATGTGCCGGTGCTGACCCAGCCGGTCTTTGCCGATTTCATGCAGATGTATGGCGAGAAGGCCGAGCATCTGATCGCGCTCGGCGGCGACGAGATGATCAGCCGCCTCTACTGGTACACCGTCGAGTACGGGCTGATCCAGGAGGCCGGCCAACCGTTGAAGGCTTTCGGCGCCGGGCTGATGTCGTCCTTTGCCGAACTTCAATTCGCGGTTGAAAGCAAGGACGCGCATCATGTTCCCTTCGATCTGGAAACGGTAATGCGCACCAGCTATGAGATCGACAAGTTCCAGCGCGCCTATTTCGTGCTGCCGTCCTTCGACGTTTTGCGCGATGCCTTCCACAACGTCGCCGACATGGCAGCGATCATCGGACGCCACAAGGGCAAGCCGGCGCTCGACCCGGCTAAACTTTAGACGCTGGCCCGGCTCGGACGCTCGCAGCCGATCGGCGCGGGCGTTATTGGTGGCGCGCTGTGATGGCAATCCATCGGCAGGCCGGGTGAGCCGGGCTTCTAGACGCCTGATGGCGTGCTCAGGCCGCTTCGGAAACGTCCCTGTCCAGGATGGTCAGGTTGCGGCCGCGATCCTTGGCCTGGTAAAGGCGGCGGTCGGCGACACGCATCAGATCCGATACGCCGGCATCCTCGCCGCAGGTGACACCGCCGATGCTGACGGTGAGGGGTATGACCCGCTCATCGACGGGACGGAAGCGGATCAGCTCGACTTCACGGCGAATGCGTTCAGCGACGCGTTTGGCTTCCTGTTCGGTGGCGCCGACCAGAAACGCACCGAATTCCTCGCCGCCGATGCGGCCGATCACGTCGCCGCTGCGCACGCCGCGCTCGATCGCGCTTGCAATCAGGAGCAGCGCATCGTCGCCGGTCAGATGGCCGTAGCTGTCGTTGATGAGCTTGAAGTGATCGGCGTCGATGATCAGCAACGCACCGCGATCGGATTTACGCCGGGTGGCCTCGAGGGCGGCGAAGAAGCTCTCGCGGTTGAGCATGCCGGTCATGTCGTCGCGGCTTGCCTTCTCCGACAGGCGCCGATGCGCAGCGGCGAGCTGGGCATGAGCGCGGGCGAGGTCGCGATGAGCGCCTTTCAACCTCTCGCCCTGCCAGAACGTGTAGGCGCTGGCGATCCAGGCGAGCACCAGCGGGCAGACCGTGGACGTCAGCCAGATCGTGCGGTTGATCGGAAAGCCCATTGCCGGAACGACGATCAGCGTCAACAACAGCGAGACCGCGAGGGAGGCGAAAGCGACGGCGGCAGACTTCAGAAATATGCGGCTCATCGCTGGTTCCCCCTGGACCGTCTGTGTGCCAGCAAGCCCTGAATGGCACCTTTCGGCGATGCCTAAAATTTGAACCATCGCGCGATTTTCGCCACCCGTGACGCGCATAAGTTGTGGATAAAGCCTCTGCCAAAGGCATTGTTTCGTGCCATAAGGGGTTGCATGACCACGCTCCCGGATCCCGCCCGCTTTGCCCACGTCACCGACTGGGTGTTCGACCTCGACAACACCCTCTATCCGCACCATTCGAACCTGTTCTCGCAGATCGACGTAAAGATGACCGCCTATGTCGGAGAACTGCTGACGCTGCCACGCGACGATGCCCGCAAGCTGCAGAAGGAACTCTACCGGGAATATGGCACGACGCTGAACGGTCTGATGGCGCGCCACGGCATCGATCCCGACGACTTTCTCGAGAAGGTCCATGACATCGACTATTCCTGGCTGGTTCCCGATCCCGTTCTCGGCACCGCCATCCGCCAGCTTCCCGGCCGCAAGTTCATCTTCACCAATGGCGACCGCAGGCATGCCGAACGCACCGCGCGCCAACTCGGCATCCTCGATCATTTCGACGACATCTTCGATATCGTCGCTGCCGGGCTGAACCCCAAGCCGGCCCGCCAGACCTACGAGAAGTTCGCGGAACTCCACGCGGTCACCGGCCACAATGCGGTGATGTTCGAGGATCTGGCCCGCAACCTGTCCGTGCCGAAATCGCTGGGCATGACCACGGTGCTGGTTGTGCCGCGCAACTTCGAGCCGACCTTCTCGGAAATCTGGGAACGTGACCCGGGCCACGAGGACGATGTGGATTTCGTCACCGACGATCTTGCCGAATTCCTCACCGCGATCGTCGACATCACCGCTTGAGCCATTGCTTCGTAAAGCCGGATCGAAGCCCGCGGCCTAAAGCTGATAGAAGCGGCTGATGATCTCCCAGGCTTCGTCGGCGGTGTCGACGAAATCGATGATGTCCTGGTCGCCAGGGGTGATCGTGCCTTGCTCGGCGAGGAAATCGAGATCGATCGCCCGTTTCCAGAAAGCCTTGCCGAACAGGATCACCGGCACGCGCTCCATGCGGCCGGTCTGGATCAGGGTCAGCGTTTCGAAGAATTCGTCCATCGTGCCGAAGCCGCCGGGAAACACCGCGACAGCCTTGGCGCGCATGACGAAATGCATCTTGCGGACCGCGAAATAGTGGAAGTTGAAACAGAGCTCCGGCGTCACATAGGCATTCGGCGCCTGCTCGTGCGGCAACACGATGTTGAGGCCGATCGACGGGGCGCCGACATCGTCGGCGCCGCGGTTGCCGGCTTCCATCACGCCGGGTCCGCCGCCTGTCACCACGACGAATTCGCGATAATAGGAGGTGGCCGACTGCTGCGAGCAGAGCCGGGCGAATTTTCGCGCTTCCTCGTAATATTTGCTGTTTTTCTCGAGGTTTTCCTTCTGCGTCTCGTTCTTGGCCGCCCAGGCTTCACCGCCCGGCTCGGGTATGCGCGCCCCGCCGAACAGGATGACGGTCGAGCCGATGCCGCGCTCGGCCAGGATCATCTCCGGCTTCAACAGTTCGAGCTGCAGCCTGACCGCGCGCAATTCGCGCCGTGTCATGAAGTCGGGATCGTTCCATGCCAACCGGTAGGTCTCGGCACGCGTCTGCGGCGTGTCCGGCACGCTTTTCGACCGCTCCAGATCCTCGTCCGAATGCGGCAGCGGCGTCCACCCCGCCTTTTCCATAGGAGTCATATTACCTACCCGTCCAATTATTCAGTTGCGCCGTCCCGCGACGCAGCCGCGATTGACCCTCACCAAGCCTTCACATAGGGTCCGGCGACTTTCAAAACAGGTTAAGGTGCGGCCCCTTAACAGCTTGGTAATGGAGCGAATTCATGTCAAAGCCCGATCTGGCGAGCCTCGAAAAGACCATCGAAACCGCCTTCGAGGAACGCGAGACGATTTCGACGGCAACCCGCGGCGCAGCGCGCGACGCCATCCAGGCGGCGCTCGACCTGCTCGACCGGGGTGTTGTCCGCGTTGCCGAGCGCCAGGCCGACGGCACATGGCATGTCAACCAGTGGCTGAAGAAAGCGGTGCTGCTGTCGTTCCGGCTCAACCCGATGGAGATCATCAAGGGTGGTCCGGGCCAGGCCGTGTGGTGGGACAAGGTGCCATCGAAATTCGACGGCTGGAGCGCCATCGATTTCGAGAAGGCAGGTTTCCGCGCCGTGCCGTCGTCGATCGTGCGGCGCTCCGCCTACGTCGCGCCAGGTGCCGTGCTGATGCCGTCCTTCGTCAATGTCGGCGCCTATGTCGACAGCGGCACCATGGTCGACACATGGGCCTCGGTCGGCTCCTGTGCCCAGATCGGCAAGAATGTGCATCTGTCGGGCGGCGTCGGCATCGGCGGCGTGCTGGAGCCGATGCAGGCCGGCCCGACCATCATCGAGGACAATTGCTTCATCGGCGCACGCTCCGAAGTGGTCGAAGGCTGCATCGTGCGCGAGGGCTCGGTGCTCGGCATGGGCGTCTTCATCGGCCAGTCGACCAAGATCGTCGACCGTGCCACCGGCGAGGTTTTCTACGGCGAAGTGCCGGCCAATTCCGTCGTCGTCGCCGGCTCGATGCCCGGCAAGCCTTTGCCCAATGGCGAGGCCGGTCCCAGCCTCTACTGCGCCGTCATCGTCAAGCGGGTCGATGCCAGAACCCGTTCCAAAACCTCGATCAATGAACTGCTTCGCGATTGATCTTTTCAAAAAAACGGACCTACCCGCTTGCTCGACAGACCTCGATTTCTATGGCTTTTCTTCAGCCTTTCCGGGCGAGTGAACCCCAGCGCCTATGTTTTGGCGGGTCTTTTGCCGCTCCTCACTCAGCTTTTCCTGCTCTACCAGTTCTCGCGAACGCCGTTGGGCACTGCTGCAAGTCAGTATTGGGCGCTCGCCTGGTGGATCGCTGTGGTCGTCTCGACATGGTCAACGTTTGCGCTAACGGCGAAGCGGTTCCATGATTTCGGCAAGCCTACCTACTACGCATTGATCTCTCTCATCGTCGGCGCCATTCTCCTTGTCATTCTGGCCTTTTTCAAAAGTGATCCCGGACCCAACCGCTACGGCAAACGCACCAATGCGCCGGCCGAATCCTGAGCGCCGGGCGGGTCTCTAGCCATGCGCTACCGCACGCTTGATGCGAAACTGATCATCGAAACTGCCGAGCGACTGGAAAAACGCGTCGCCGAGCGGTTTCCCGATACCGGCTTGCGTGGCGTCGCCATCGAACTTGTGTCGCTGTCGCGTGATCTGGCCAAGGCGGCGAAGGCGCTGGAAGCGCCGATCTGGTGGCTGCGCGGCGTCGTCATCGTCACCATTGCCGCCGGCGCGGTGATGTTCCTGTTCGTCGGCACCATCCTGCCGCTCGGCCGCATCTCGGGAACCCACGACGCCATCCAGTCGGTGCAAGGCATCGAATCTTTGATCAACATGATCATCCTCGCGATGCTCGGCTTCCTGGCCTTGATCCGGACCGAGGAGCGCATCAAGCGTAAGCAGGTGTTTCGCAAGCTTCATGGCTTGCGATCGCTGATCCATGTCATCGACATGCATCAGCTGACCAAGGATCCGGCAGCGCTTTCAACCGATTTCAAGCCGACATCGCATTCACCGGCACGCATAACCGACCGTGCCGATCTCGCGCGCTACCTCGACTATTGCTCCGAAATGCTGTCGATCACCGGCAAGATCGCCGCGCTGTTCGCGCAATCGGTCAACGACGATGTGGTCGTCGATGGCGTCAACGACATCGAGTCCCTGGGCTCCAATCTGTCGCGAAAGATCTGGCAAAAGATCACGCTGATCGACGGTCCATTGCGGTCGGCTCGTCCAATTACCTAAGCTAATCTTAATCACCTTGGTCCAGCATGCCCTGTGAAGACTGTGTCGACCGGCACGGAGCACTCGACTGGCACACGACGAACCCCTGGCCAACCCGAAAACGCGCGGAAAGCGAAGCGCCGGCGCGCGGCTGTTCGCCTGGTTTTCTTCACCGATCAGAGCGGAACCGGAAGCTGTCCGCGCGCGGCTTCTCGACACCACTTTCGAGCGCAAATTCGCTGTCCTGTTCGGCACCATCAGTGTCCTGGTGCTGGCAGTCGGCGCCGCGGTCGTCACCGGCGACCGGTGGCCCTACGCCTGGATGGCGGCCGACCTCATTCTGTTTGCCGTCCGCTTCCTGCTGATGCGGGAATGTGAGCGGACCCGCAAGCGCGGGGGAACGGGGCCGCTGGCGGGCCTCATGGCCGCCGGTGGGTCATGGTCGTTGATTTTCGGCCTCGGCTGCTATGGCTGCGTCGTCAGCGGGGATATGGCGCTTGCCGTGCTGGCTGCCCTGAACGTCGCAGGCGTCGTCGGCGTGGTGTCATCGCGCAACGCAGCGACCCCGCGCTACGCCATATTCGTCATGCTGGCCGTAAGCCTGCCTTTCCTGGTTGGCGCGCTGTTATCTCCGGCGCCCGGAATGTCGATCGTCGGATTTCAAGTGCCTTTCTATGTGGCCGGCGTCATCATCGTGCTGCTTCAAAATCATGCGATCAACGCCCGCATGATCCGCGCCGAACTGGACAATCGCGATCTGGCGATCAAGGACGCGCTGACCGGCCTGCCAAACCGCATCTTCCTTCAGGAGAAACTGCGCGGCATGTGCAGCGAGCTTGCGACGCCGGCAGCAAACGGCGGCAGGCCGTTTGCCGTTCTCAGCATGGACCTCGACGGCTTCAAACACGTCAATGACCGCTTCGGCCACGCGGTCGGCGACATGCTGCTGCGCAAGGTAGCCGAACGATTGAAGCGCGCTTTCCGACCGGGGGATGTGGTCTTTCGCATCGGCGGTGACGAATTCGTGATCCTGCTGCCCGACACATCCGAGATCGAAGCCACCATGCTGGCAAAGCGGGCCATTGAGAAGATTTCGGTACCTTTCGACCTTGGCGTGGGCACCGCAATACGCATCGGGTTGAGCATTGGAAGTGCCTTCTCGCCTGCCGACGGCGGCGAGCCGGAACTTCTTCTCACCTGCTCCGATCACGCGCTATATGAAGCCAAACGCACCGGAAAGGGCCGTTACCGGGCGCACGTGCGGGCCGCGAACTGACCACAGCGATTATTGGGCCTTTGTCGCTCAGTCCATGCAATATCCCGTATCCCGCCTAAGTGCGTCGCGTCTGAAGCGACTCCTGCGACGCACTTTTAAGCCTTTGTTTGTTTTATGCGCATTTGCCCAAAACCGCTGCGCCCGCACGGGTCAAGCCCGAGGCCATGCCTTTTGGGCGACATGCATCAGGCCTGCGACAATACGCCATGAAAACCATAGTGTCGGCGGGATGGCTGGCCCTTATGTCTGGCCGTGACAGGCCTTGCGCTTTCGACTAACGCTTTTGCCCATGACGTTGCCGACCGATCCCGCTGGAAATCTCGCCGCCCTCATCTGCTGCCCCTCCGTGACACCCATCGAGGGCGGGGCACTGAGCACGCTGGAAACAATGCTGAAACCACTCGGCTTTTCCGTCGAGCGCCCGTTGTTCTCGGAGGACGGCACGCCCGATATCGAAAATCTCTATGCGCGGCGCTCCGGCAACGGTCCGCACCTGATGTTCGCCGGGCATACCGACGTGGTGCCGGTCGGCGACGAGACCTCATGGACGCATCCGCCTTTCGCTGCCGAGATCGCCAAGGGCGAGATGTTCGGTCGCGGTGCCGTCGACATGAAGGGGGGCATCGCCTGTTTCATCGCCGCCGTGGCGCGCCATCTCGAGTCGAAAGGCGGCCTGAAAGGCTCGGTCTCGCTGCTGATCACCGGCGACGAAGAAGGGCCGGCCATCAACGGCACGACAAAGCTGCTCGAATGGGCGGTCGCCAAGGGCGAAAAATGGGATGCGTCGATCGTCGGCGAGCCGACCAATCCCGATGCGCTGGGCGACATGATCAAGATCGGCCGGCGCGGCTCTTTGTCCGGCAGCATCATCGTCAACGGCCGCCAAGGCCACGCCGCCTACCCGCAGCTTGCCGACAATCCGGTGCGCGGCCTGATGACGCTGGTCGACGCCTTGCTGCAGCCAGTCTTCGACAAGGGCACCAAGGACTTCCAGCCGACCAATCTGGAGGTGACCTCGATCGACGTCGGCAATCCGGCCACCAATGTTATTCCGGCAAAGGCGACCGCCACCTTCAACATCCGCTTCAACGACACATGGACCGCCGAGACCATCCAGGCGGAAATCCACAACCGTCTCGACAAGGCGGCGAAGCGAAAGAAATACCGGGCCGGCAAGACGACGCCGGTCGATTACGAACTCGCCTGGCGCGACCGGCCGAGCCACGTCTTCCTCACCCGCGACGAGCGGCTGATCGAAGCACTGAGCGGTTCGGTCAAGGCGGTGATCGGCAGGAAGCCGGCGCTTTCCACCTCCGGCGGCACCTCCGACGCACGCTTCATCAAGGATTATTGTCCGGTGGTCGAGTTCGGGCTGGTCGGCAAGACCATGCACATGGTCGATGAACGCGTCGCACTTGCCGACCTCGAGACGCTGACGCAGATCTATCAGCGCTTCATCGAAGACTGGTTCGAGCAAGGCGCATCGTAATCATGCTTTCGTCGGATGAAACCTATGCTTCGCTCAACGGCGCCTGGCGACTGATGCTCGGCAAGGCCGATGGGCTGCGCCAGTTCGACCTTTCGGCCGACGGTTTCTGGAATTCCTTCTTCGCCATCGTCGTCGCGGCACCGGCGCTGATCGTCGGTTGGGTCGGCCTCGCCAACGAGATCGGCGATCCGAATGCATTCGCCGGACGCTTCAGCATGCTGATCCGTCTGGCGACAGTCGACATCGGCGTCTGGGTGTTGCCGCTTGTCGGCCTTGCCCTCGTCGCGCCGCGCGCCGGCATCGGCGGGCGCTTCGTCCACTATGTCGTCGCCAGCAACTGGGCGTCGGCGATCATCGCCTGGATGATGCTGCCAGCGGCGTTGATCAGGCTTTTCCTGCCGTCCACCAACGAGTTCGCCGTACTGGCGTCGCTGCTTTTGTTCGCGCTGTCGATGATCCTGACCTGGCGGATGACAAACGTCGCCATCGGCAGGGGCGCGGCTGTCGGCAGCGCTGTCTTCGCCGGAATGTTCGTGGCGTCGCTGGTCGTTCTGTTCGTGCTGCAGGCGCTGCTCGGCATCGTCGCGCCGAGCGGAACCGGCACTTGAAGCATCCAATTGAATTTGTCCGAATTCCCGGTGTGGTTTCGCTTGCTGACGTTGGCGCCGCCCCTCACCTGCCTGCCGGCTGCCCTCTCCCCGTATAGTGACGGGGAGAGGGCAGCTCTCATCAACGATTTTGCCAACCACAGACGTTGCAAGAAGGATGCTGCGGCTGCGGCAGCCTCTTCTCTCCGCACTATACGGGGAGAAGTGCCCAGCAGGGCGATGAGGGGCAGCGCCAACTCCCACAATTGGTTGAAGACGACGAGGACTGATTTTTACTCAGTCGTGAGCCGCCTGCGGGTAGTCCACACCGATAAGAAAAAGTCCGTCGGGCGGCGCCACCTGGCCACAGGCTGCACGGTCGCGCGCGTCGAGCGCCGCTTTCAGGTCGGCAATTGTCCAGCCGCCTTCGCCGACGCGCTTCAGCGAGCCGACCATCGAGCGCACCTGATTGTGCAGGAACGAGCGCGCCGAGGCTCGCACTTCGATCATGTCACCCAGCCGACTGACATCCAGCCGGTCGAGCGTCCGGACCGGGTTGTCGGCCTGGCACTGGGTCGATCGGAACGTGGTGAAATCATGCCGCCCCAGCAGCACCTTTGCCGCTTCGTGCATGGCCTCGGCGTCGAGCCGCTTCGGCACCCACCAGATCTTGCCCTTGTCGAGCGCCGCCGGCGCGCGCCGGTTGACGATGCGGTAGAGATAGTGGCGGCCGATCGCCGAGAAACGCGCATCGAAGCTAACCGGCACCACAGCCGCCTTGAGGATGGCGATGCGCGCCTTGGCCGTTTGCAGGTGGGCGTTGACGGCATCGCGCACCTTGTCATCAGGCCACGCCCTGACGAGATCGACATGCGCCACCTGACCGGTCGCATGGACGCCGGCATCGGTGCGGCCGGCGCCGCGCAGCGAGACCTGTTCGCCGCAGAATTTCTCGATCGCCTGTTCGATCGCCTGCTGCACCGAAGGCTGGTCTGCCTGGCGCTGCCAGCCGGCATAGAGGCTGCCGTCATATTCGATGTCGAGGCGAAAACGCGGCATTCCTAAGAAGGATGAGGTTAGGCGGCGAGCGCGGTGCCGAAAGCCGAAGCGTAGACCAGCTTGCCGGTCTCAGGCGCTTCGCCCCAGACCAGCGCCTGCAGCGCTTCGCCCTGGAACTCGCTTTCGAATTTTTCGGCGCGCGCGTGACTGTAGCCGAAGCGGCCATAATATGCGGGATCGCCAAGCACGACCGCCAGCACCTCGCCGGCATCCTTCAGGCGGATATGCGCCTCGCGGACCAGCGCACCGCCGATGCCGGTGCCATGGAATGACGGCTCGACCGCCAGAGGCGCCAGCGCCACCGCCGGAAAGCTCTTGCCGCCGTTCTGCACGTAAAGCCGCGAAAACAGAATATGGCCGACCACCTGTCCATCATCTTCCGCCACCAGTTCGACGACGGCATCGCCGCCGCTGACCAGCGCGTCGACCAGGCCGGCCTCCGCCTGCTGGCCGAATGCGTGTTCCTCGACCAGGCGGATCGCCTCGCGGTCCCGCGGCGTTGCCGCGCGTATCGACATCATGCTCATGAGAATTTCGTTCCTTTTTCGAGCTTGGCCCCGCGCAGAAACTCCTGCGCGGCAATGGGCCTTCCGCCCGCACGTTGAACTTCGACCAACCTGATCGCGCCTGACCCGCAGGCGACCGTCAGCCGGTCGTCGAGAATTCCTCCCGGCTCGCCGGCGCCTTGCGAAAGCGTCGAGCGAAGCAGTTTCAGCCGCTCCAGGCGGCCGGCAATTTCGATCTCGCACCATGCGCCGGGAAAGGGCGACAGGCCGCGAATATGATCGTGGACCTCGCCAGCAGGCCGCGTCCAGTCCACGCGCGTCTCCGCTTTATCGATCTTTTTGGCATAGGTCACCCCCTCCGTCGCTTGTGCGGTAAAAGTCAGGGCATCCCGTTCCAAACGAGCCAGCGCTTCCGCCATCAGCGCGGCGCCAATGTGCATCAGCCGATCATGCAGTTCGCCGGCCGTCATATTGGGGCCGATGGCGCATTTTTCGGCCATCGCCACCGGGCCGGTGTCCAGGCCCTCTTCCATCATCATCACCATCATGCCTGTCTCGGTATCGCCGGCCATGATGGCGCGCTGGATAGGGGCGGCGCCGCGCCAGCGTGGCAACAGCGACGCGTGACCATTGAGGCAGCCGAGCCGCGGCGCCTCGAGAATGGGTTTGGGCAACAGCAATCCATAGGCGACGACGACGGCGACATCGGCCCGCAAGGCGCGGAACGCCTGCTGCTCGGTCTCGTTCTTCAGCGACACCGGCGTCCGCACCTCGAGGCCCAGCCGCTCGGCCTCTCGCTGCACCGGCGACGGCGTCAGTTCCAGCCCGCGGCGACCGGCGGCGCGCGGCGGCTGAGTGTAGACGGCTCCAATCTCATGTCCGGCATCCGCGACCGCCCGCAGCGTCGGCACCGAGAATTCGGGCGTACCCATGAAGATGACGCGCAAGGGCATTTTGTTCCGGGTCCGGTCTTCGTCTGGCGTTAAGTCGGCTCAGTCGAAGTCGCGAACTTTGCGGGTCGGCGACCGAAGTCGCGTTTCCTTTCTGCTTCGATTTCGTTCATGATCTTGGCGAATTCATCGCCAATTGCGTTTTCAGCAGCGAAAGTCGCGCGAATAGCGTCCCATGCCGAAAGACCCGGCTCCAGCCTGGCTTGCGTTTCGGCGACCATGCCTTCGCGCAGAAGAGCTATCGCCTTGCCCGACAGGCTCTGGCCGCTCTTACGCGCTGCCTGCTCGATTTCCCGCTTCAAGGGTTCGGGAATATTTCTGATCAGCATGTCGCTCATCGGCGTCTCCATTTCCTGATCTGGAACAGGGTAGAGGGGCGCTGTCCCGCCAACATCTTCGAAAGGTTCAGCATCAAACTGCGCGAGTATCGCCCTATCCCACTAACTTGCCCGGCGCCTTGCTGCCTGATGGTTTGTCCCTGGCGAGCTTCTTGAACTTCTTCACCACCATGTCGCGCTTCAGCTTCGAGATGTGGTCGATGAACAGAACGCCGTTGAGATGGTCGATTTCGTGCTGCAGGCAAGTCGCCATCAGCCCTTCGGCCTCGATCTCCTGCAGTTTGCCGTCGCGATCGAGATATTTCACCCGCACGGCGGCAGGGCGCTCGACCTCGGCATAGTAATCCGGGATCGACAGGCACCCCTCCTCGTAGACCGAGCGCTGATCGGCGCTCTCAAGAATCTCGGGATTGATGAAGACATGCGGCGCCGGCGGCTCGTCTTCCTTGGCGAGGTCGATCACCAGCATGCGCAGCGGTTCGCCGATCTGGATCGCCGCCAGACCAATGCCCGGCGCATCATACATCGTGTCCAGCATGTCATCGGCCAGTTTGCGCAAAGCGCCGTCGACGCGCTCGACCGGTTTCGAAACCTGGCGCAGGACGGGATCGGGAAGGATGATGAGCGGCTTGATCGACATGGCGTCTCACCTAAGACCTCGCACGAAAAGCGTCAACCGGGGCATTTGCAGCGGCGTTCACGTTTTGATCTGTGTCGTCAGGCCGAATCATCTATGCTGTCCGATATGAACGACCTGACCACCATCCTGTCCGAACCGATCGCCCGGCTCGGCGCCACCACGATCACGCTCGGCCACGCGCTGGCATTCGGCGCGGTCCTGTTCCTGGGCCTGTTCGTGGCGCTCGTCGTCGCGCTCTGGCGCTCGGCCAAGGCGCGTGCGGTGGCTGCCGCGGAAGCCGCCGACCACGCCCGCGACGCCGAGGCGCGGATGGCCGGCATCCTGGCAAGCCAGGCCGAGATGCAGGGCCGCATGGGCGCCATCGCCGAAGTGTTCGGGGCGCGGCAGGCCGAACTCACGCAGTCGATCGGCCAGCGTCTCGACGCGATGACCGGCCGTCTCGGCCAGACCATGACCGAGCAGACGAAATCGACGCATGAAAGCCTCGCCAAACTGCAGGAGCGGCTGGCGGTCATCGATACAGCGCAAGGCAACATCCAGTCGCTCGCTAGCCAGGTCGTGCAACTTCAGGCAATCCTCTCCAACAAACAGACGCGCGGCGCCTTCGGCCAGTCGCGCATGGAGGCGATTGTCGCCGACGGCCTGCCGCACGGCGCCTATGAATTCCAGGCGACCCTGTCGAACGGCAGCCGGCCCGACTGCCTGGTGAAGATGCCGAACGGCGCGCCCGCACTCGCCATCGACGCCAAGTTTCCGCTGGAAGCCTGGAATGCCATCCGTGCCGCCGAAGGCGTCGATTTGCAGAAGGTCGCCGCACAAGCGTTTCGGCGTGATATCGAGGTGCATGTCCGCGATATTTCCGACAAATACCTGATCCAAGGCGAGACGCAGGACACCGCCTTCATGTTCGTGCCGTCGGAATCGGTATTCGCCGAGATCCACGAGAATTTCGAGGGGATTGTCCACAAGGCGCACCGCGCCCGCATCGTCATCGTCTCGCCGTCGCTGCTGATGCTGTCGATTCAGGTCATCCAGGCGATTCTCAAGGACGCCCGCATGCGCGAGCAGGCGCATCTGATCCAGGGCGAAGTCATCCGGCTGATGGAGGATGTCTCGCGCCTCGACGAGCGGGTGCGCAAGCTGCAGAGCCATTTCGGCCAGTCGGCCAAGGATATCGACGATATTCTCGTCTCGACCTCGAAGGTGACCAAGCGCGGCCAGAAGATCGAGGCGCTGGAGTTCGGCGCGCAACCGGCGGAAGGCGACGTCGGATCGGCGGCCAACGCGAAGACCGAAGCGGGTGCGCGCGTCGCCGACTCCAAGACCGGCCAATTGAGGCTAAGGGTGGTCGAAGGAGACGACTGAGAGGCTACTGCTCCTCGACGATCATCGTGCCTTCGAACTCCGGCAGCCAAGGCAGCGCCGAGCGGTGCCAGATCTGTTTTCTCGGGATCAGTTGTTCGCGCTGCCGCGCCGTGCCGACCCTGATGCCATAGACTTTCGGCCCGTCGCCAACCGACGTGGCATAGAGGTGCGTACCGCACTCGCCGCAAAAGGCCTGGGCGCGCCTGGCGCCGCTCGCTGCGGTCTTGATGTAGATCTTCGGCGTGCCCTTGGTGATCCGGTAGCGCTCCTCCGGCGCCGGCACGGTCACCCGAAACGCTGTTCCGGTCAGCTGCTGGCAATCGATGCAGTGACAAATACTGGTCTTGTCCGGATCGACCTCCGCCTCGTAAGTGATGGCGCCGCAATGGCACCCGCCGTCGATTTTCATCTTCGCTCCTCCCTTCAGCGCGCCTCGACGCGTTGGAGCTTAACGGCGCACCGCGAAGCTCCACACAGGCATTCACAACGCGGCAAACCATCCGCTGGTTCAAGGCTGCTGCGCCGACGCCTCTTCGATGACTTCTTCCGTCCAGACCTTGAAACCGGCCAGCATACCCGGCCCGAAGATATGGGTCAGCGGCACATCGGCCGCGTCGCGGCCGGAGGCGATCAGGATGCGGCCGATGCGCGGCGCATTGTTGCGCGGATCGAAGGCATGCCAGCGACCGCCGAGGTAGACCTCCATCCAGGCGGCGAAGTCCATGTCCGACCAAGGTTTCGGCAGGCCGATGTCGCTGATGTAGCCGGTGCAATAGCGCGTCGGGATGTTCAAGGCGCGGCAGAAGGCGACGGCGAGATGGGCAAAGTCGCGGCAAACGCCGCTTTGCTCTCGATAGGCCTCTGCTGCCGTGCGCGTCGGCCGCGCGTTGCCGTAGTTGAAGATGATGTGGTTGTGGACGAAATCGCAGACCGCCTGCACGCGTGGAATACCGAGCGGTGAGTGGCCGAACAGCCGCCACGCCTCGTTCGCCAGCACGTCGCTCTCGCAGTAGCGGCTCGGCAGCAGGAACAGCAGCGTCTCCGACGGCAGGTCGCGCACCTCGTGCTGCCACGCCACCAGATCGCTCATCTCAAAACTTCCGGGATCGCGGATCACCGCGTCCGTGCCGAAGGTGAAGCGACCAGGCGGGGCGACAAGGCGGTTGCACCAATTGCCGAAACTGTCGCGGTAGCTCTCGATCGGCACCGGTGGGTTGGAAGTCAGGAAATCCGGCCGCTCGAGATCGGACGCGCGGGAATAGTGAACGTTGAGCATCGCGATCAGCGGCGTTTCCTGCGGAAAGTCGAAGCTCATCTCGCAGCCGATATGGATTCGCATTGTCGTCCTGACCGTCCTGCCGGATTACCACCCGGCGAAGGCACGGGCCGTTGCTGCAGTGCAAAAAAGATCATCGCACGGACCAGCGCGGTTTACGAGCGAATTAGAAACGGTTGACAGCCGACGGCTGGCGCCGGCGCCAGATTATGCCTCTTGCGGTCGGGCGTTTCTCTTGGTTCATTTCGCTTGCCACAATTGGAGGAAACGAATCATGGCTAAAGGTGCGATGAAGGCGGGCAAGGAAGCCCGCAAGCCGAAGAAGGACGCGAAGAAACCTGCCGCTGCCCCGACCCTGAAAGCGCCGCCCGTCAAGGCGACCAAACTCAAGGACAAGTAGGCCTCGGCGTTTCGGCGCAGTCATGACCGACGGCATTCCAGGACCATCGACATTCAGCGACTGGTCCTGAAATGCTGTCGGCGCTGCTGTTGATTGGGCATTTCTAAATCAATGCCGCGAAGACGACTTCGCGCTTTCCGAAAAGACCGGGACGACCCGCAGTCCAATGGAGCGTTCCGATGTCGTGGATTCTTCTCTTCTTCGCTGGCCTGTTCGAGATCGGCTGGGCGATCGGCCTCAAATACACTGACGGTTTTTCGAAGCCGCTTCCGACCGTCCTGACGGTTGCCTCGATGGTCGTCAGTCTCGCCTTGCTCGGACTGGCGCTGAAGACGCTGCCGGTCGGCACGGCTTACGCGGTGTGGACCGGCATCGGCACCGTCGGCACGGCGCTGCTTGGCATCTGGCTGCTCGGTGAGCCTGCGACCGCGATCAGGCTGGCCTGCATCGCACTCATCGTCTGCGGCATCATGGGATTGAAACTCGCGGCGTAAAGCGCGTGCGTCTGAAGGGACTCATGCGACGCGCTTTACGCTCTTTTTTTATGCATGTCGTCGTCCCAAAACCGCTGCGCACTTTTGGGCGACATGCATTAGTTCTTGCTGCAAGGCAGCAGCACAAACGCCTTCAGGGCCGCTGCAAGGCGGCCCTGAATTTGATTGGTGAATCGCGCTTGGAGCGCTAGCGAGCGGAAAAGCCCGGAGGCGTCCGGCCGGTGCGCTGCTTGCGCGCCGCATAGCGCGCGTCGCGCTTGGCTTTGCGCTCGGCCTCGTCGGCAAGCAAACGAGCGATGCGCTCGTTCTCTTCGGCTTCCCGGATCTTCGCTTCCGCCTGCGCCGCTTCTTCCGCAGCAATCCGCGCGGCTTCGGCAGCAGCTTCGCGCTCGGCCTTTTCGGCCGCTTCGCGCGCCAGCTTCTCCTGCTTCAGCCTGGCCTTTTCGGCCTCGCGTATCGCACGGGCTTCGAGGATCGCCTTGCGTTCGGCCTGTCGTGCCAGCACCGCTGGATCGTCCGCTGCCGGCTTTGCCTTGAAGCGCTCGAGAAGCGCCTTCTTTGCCTCGTTTGCGGCATTGCGCCGCTCGAAAACGTCTTTTTCCCTATAGATAGCCAAGTCCACTTCCCTGGAGTCAATTTGCGACGCTTACATACGCGTGAAAACCCAGAGTTCAAGCGCCAAAACGGTATGCCAGCCATGAAATTCTGAGCTGTTGCAGTCGGGAGACGCCTTTTCGGCTGAAACGGACATGCACTGTTCACCATCCGACCCTCTGGCGACGCGGCGGGCTGGTCGCTACCTGTAGCGCGAAAAACAAAACACCAGAACAAAACACCAGGATGACAGATGATGGAACTCGGTCTCTACACCTTCGCCGACGTCAGCCCAGAATCAGGCCCAGGCGCCATCGGTGCGCATGAGCGGCTGCGCAACCTGATCGAGGAGATCGAGCTGGCCGACCAGGTCGGCCTCGACGTGTTTGGGTTGGGCGAGCATCACCGTCCCGATTATGCGGCTTCAGCGCCGATCGTAGCCCTGGCCGCAGCCGCCGAACGCACCCGGCGCATAAAGCTGACCAGCGCGGTCACTGTGCTATCCTCCGACGACCCGGTCCGTGTCTTCCAGCAGTTTGCAACGCTCGACCTTCTATCCAGCGGCCGGGCCGAGATCATGGCTGGGCGCGGCTCGTTCATCGAATCCTTTCCGCTGTTCGGCTACAATCTTGAGGACTATGACGAGCTCTTTGCCGAAAAGCTCGATCTGCTGCTTGCCGTCCGCGATCATGTCAAGGTGAGCTGGTCGGGCAGGCTGCGCGCTCCGATCAACGATCGCGGCGTCTACCCCCGCCCGTTCCAGGACAGATTGCCGATCTGGATCGCGATCGGCGGCACGCCGCAATCCGCCGCGCGGGCCGGTGCGCTCGGCCTGCCGCTGGCGCTGGCCATCATCGGCGGCGAGCCGGCGCGGTTCGCGCCGCTGTTCGATATTTACAGGGAAGCGGCCAAACGGGCTGGCAACGATCCGGCTGGTCTGGCCACCAGCCTCAACGTGCACGGCTTCATTGCCACGACCACCGACCAGGCGGCCGACGATTTTTATGGGCCGCAGGCCGAGGTGATGAACCGCATCGGCCGCGAGCGCGGCTGGGGTCCGACGTCGAGAGCACATTTCGACCAGTCGCGCGGCCCGAACGGCGCGCTGTTCGTCGGCAACCCCGAACAGGTGGCCGAAAAGATCGTTGCCCAGCACAGGATATTCGGCAACGACCGCTTCCTGCTGCAAATGGCGATCGGCACCATGGCGCACGCCAAGATCATGAAGGCGATCGAACTCTACGGCACCAAGGTGGCACCGATCGTGCGCAAGGAAACGGCGAAGGCGATCCCCGCCGTTGCCGCGCCGGCCGCCTGACTCGCCGGCCAGGTAGGGCCTAAGGTCATCGTCAGCACCGGCTAACGCATCGGCCGAAAATCGGAATCGATTTTCGGGCCGATGGTAAATTCAAAGCGTTAGAGCGTACTTTGAGCGTCCGAGTGGACGCACGTCGCTCCAACGGAACCTTGAAGCCGCAAAGGCGTTTCCGCCAACAGCGTACACCAATCGCAGTGTGCCGCCGAGGGCCAGAATGAAAGCCGAACCCGCCGCTTCGGGCGCTGCCGAGAGCCCCGATCCGCGCGTCGAGGCGCGTGCGGACATGCACCTGATACGTTCGCTGCTAGTCGGCATCTTCATCCTTATGGCGATCTACGCGCTCTCCTTCGCCCGTGCCTTCTTCATGCCGGTCATCCTGGCTTTCCTGCTGGCGCTGACGCTGACGCCGATCGTCCGCTTCCTGCGCAAACACGGCATGCCCGATGTGATAGCGGCGACACTGCTGGTGGTGCTGTCGGTCAGCATCCTTGCCGTGGCCGGCTATCTGCTCAGCGGCCCGGTCATCGACCTCATCAACAACACCTCGGTGATTGGCCAGCAGCTGACCGAACGTCTCGCGCAACTGCGGCGTCCTTTCGAAAGGATCATGGAGATTTCGCGGCAGATAGAGGGACTGACGCAGACCTCCCAAGGGCCGGGCGTCCAGAGGGTAGCCATGGCGCAATCGGGCATCCTCTCGCAAGCCGCCGGCAATTTGCTGTCGGCGGGCACCAGCCTCATCATCGTCTTCGTCCTGTCGCTGTTCCTGCTCGCCTCCGGCACGATGTTTTATGAGAAGATCGTCGAATCCTTCCCCAGTCTCAGCGAAAAGAAGCGGGCACTGCGCGTCGTCTATGACGTCGAGCGTGAAATCTCGCACTATCTGCTTACCGTCGCCGTCATCAATACATGCCTGGGCGTGATCATCGGACTCGGCCTCTGGGCACTCGGCATGCCCAACCCGCAGGTCTGGGGCGCAGCAGCGGCTCTGCTCAATTTCCTGCCCTATATCGGGGCGCTGATTACCATCACGCTGGTCACGATCATCGCGCTGATCAGCTTCGACAGCATCTCCTACGCGCTGCTGGCGCCGGCCTTCGTGCTGTTGTGCGATACCGTCGAAGGCCAATTCGTGACGCCGACGGTGGTCGGCCGCCGCCTAGAGATCAATGCCGTGGCGATCCTCATCGCCATTGCTTTCTGGTCCTGGCTGTGGGGTCTCGTCGGCGCGCTGATGGCGGTGCCGCTGCTGGTCGTCATCAAGGTGTTCTGCGACCATTTCGACGGCCTCAGCCATGTCGGCAATTTCCTGGCGGCGCAACATACGGCGGTTGAGGACGAAGAGATTTCAGAAACCGACACGGCTGCGGGCGTATGATCCGAGAAGCGGGATAAGCTGCGGCAGGGAACCGTGGATTGTAAAATCCAGAGCGCCCCTTTTTGCTTGGGTGGACTCATGGGCGTCAGTTCAATTTTTTGAATTTGCGGCCATCGCGGTCGGTTCCTACATCCCTCCCGTCCACAGGATCCTCGCCGCCCATGACCGCTCTTTCCGTTCTCGACCTGTCGCCGATCGTCGAAGGCAGCAACGCTTCGCAATCGCTCGCCAATTCGCTCGATCTCGCCCGCCATGCCGAGCGGCTGGGATACAGGCGCTATTGGCTGGCCGAGCATCACAATATGCCGGGCATCGCCAGCGCCGCCACCTCCGTCGTCATTGCCCATGTCGCCGGCGGCACCACAACGATACGCGTCGGCGCCGGCGGCATCATGCTGCCGAACCATTCGCCGCTGGTCATCGCCGAGCAGTTCGGCACGCTTAACGCGTTGCACCCGGGCCGCATCGATCTCGGCCTCGGCCGAGCGCCGGGCACCGACATGGGCACGGCGCGTGCGCTGCGCCGCAACCTCGAGGCCGGCGCCGACAGTTTTCCGCAGGATGTCGTCGAACTGATGGGCTATTTCCAGCCGGTCGAAGACGGTCAGCGTATCCGCGCCGTGCCCGGCGAGGGCGAGCAGGTGCCGATCTGGATTTTGGGCTCGAGCCTCTATGGCGCGCAGCTCGCAGCCATGCTCGGCCTGCCCTACGCCTTCGCCTCGCATTTCGCGCCGGCCGAACTCGACCACGCGCTGGAGATCTATCGCTCGCGCTTCCAGCCGTCGAAACAGCTCGACAAGCCCTATGTCATGCTCGGCCTCAACGTGTTCGCTGCACCCTCCGACGCCGAGGCGCGGCTGTTGTTCACCTCGCTGCAGCAGGCCTTCGTCAATCTGCGCACAGGCCGGCCCGGCCGCTTGCCGCCGCCGGTCGACGGATATGAGCGCGACCTCGACCCGATGGCCAAAACCATGCTCGACCAGGCGCTGTCCTGCGCCGTCGTCGGCGCCCCGGAAACGGTCAGGCAAGGCATCGAAGCGTTCGTGCAGCGCACCGGCGCCGACGAGCTGATGGTTACCGCGCAGATTTTCGACCACGCAGCGCGGGTGCGATCCTTCGAGATCCTGGCCAACGTCCACAAATCGCTGTCGGAAGCGGCCTGACTTTTTTGCGACGCTGCGAAGGCGCGTTAGGCGCTGACGCTTTGTGCGATCGCCCCCAGCGGCGCGCCAAGGGGCCGGCATGAATTGCGGATCATCAGGCGTCCCTTGAGCGTCAGCTTGCGCGGCGGCGCGTCCCTGTTTCCGGCTAGGCGGTCGAGCAACAGATTGGCCGCCTGCTCGCCGATCGCCTTGACCGGTTGTGCGACCGTGGTCAGTTGCGGCTGGAACACGTCCGACCACGGAAAATCGTCGAAGCAGGCAACCGAAATGTCCTCGGGGCAAGACAGCCCGATATCGCGGATCGCTTTCATGGTGCCGATCACCATCGGGTTGTTGGCCGAGAAGATCGCGCTCGGGCGGTCGTGCAGCGAAAGCAGCTGCATCGTCGCGTTGTAGCCGTCGACTTCATGGAAATTGCCGAAGCGGACAAGCTCGCTCTCGACCGGCAGGCCGGCAGCCTGGAGCGCCTCGCGATATCCCGTCATGCGGTCATGCATGGGCGAGATGTCGAACGATCCGGAGATGTAGCCGATCCGCCGGTGGCCGAGATCGATCAGATGGGTGATGGCGTCGAACACCGCGCGCTGGTTGTCGAGAACGACGGTGTCGGTATCGACGCCTTCGCAAACGCGGTCGAGCAGCACCACCGGCACGTTGGCGTCGTCGACAATTCTCTTCAGGATCGCGCCGTCGCCGACGCGCGCAACGATCAGTCCGTCGACCATTCGGTCGAGCAGCAGCCTGATCTGGTCGTCCTGCGTGTTCAGGTCCTCGTCCGTGCAGCACAGCATGACCGCATAGCCGGCGCGGTCGAATGCCTGCTGGATGACCGAAACGACATCGGTGAAAAACGGATTGGTGATGTGGGGAACGGTAAGCCCGATGGTGCGGGTCGTGCCCATCTTCAGGCTGCGGGCGATCGCGTTGCGCTTGTAGCCGATGTCGCGGATCGCCTGTTCGATGCGCTGGCTGAGCTCGGGACTGACGGTCGCGGTACCGTTGATCAGCGCCGAGACGGTGGCAACCGAAACACGCGCCGCTTCAGCCACGTGCAGCATGGTCGGGGCCGTGGACTTTCGCTGCTTTTTTCGCCCTGACGCCATCATTTTCGAAACGTTTCATCGCCCTCTGGCTGCAATACCTACGGAATCCTGCGGATTTGTGCAAGAATTGAAATGGATCAATCCCGCCTCATCAGATAGCGACTTGACATGTTCGAAACGTTTAGATTAGCGTTTGAGATGTTCGACGACGACGGAAGGGAGGCCGTTCTTGTCATGGAGCATGGCAATTCCATCACGTCCGGAGATGATGCGGCCGCCGCCGGCGGCTCGGCGGTCGTTCTGAGCGCCGAGCACATCTCCAAGACCTTCGGTGGCATCGCCGCACTTGTCGATGTCGGCTTCGAGCTGCGGCGCGGCGAGATCCATGCGCTGATGGGGGAAAACGGCGCCGGCAAGTCGACGCTGATGAAAATCCTCTCCGGCATCTATACGGATTACGACGGAACGGTGAACGTCGATGCCCATCCGGTGCGTTTCGCCGGGGTCCGCGACGCCGAGCATGCCGGCATCGCCATCATCCACCAGGAGCTCAATCTCGTCCCCGAGCTCTGCGTTGCCGATAATATCTTCCTGGGGCGCGAGAAGCTGATCGCCGGACTTATCGTCGACCGCAAGGCAAGCAGCCATGCCGCCGGCGGCCTGCTGCAGAGGCTCGGCATCGAGCTCAACCCGGAAGCGCGGGTCGGCAGCCTGCGCGTCGGCGAGCAGCAGCTGGTCGAGATCGCCAAGGCACTGTCGATGTCGGCGCGCATCCTGATCATGGACGAGCCGACCTCCGCGCTTTCGCCGGCAGAATGCCAGAGGCTGTTCCGGATCATCCGCCAGCTCGCCGACAACGGCGTGGCGATCGTCTACATCTCGCACCGCATCGACGAGGTCATGCATCTGGCCAGCCGGGTCACCGTGTTTCGCGATGGACGCCGCGTGCTGACCGAGGCGATGGCAAAGCTCGACGAAGATACCATCATATCGGCGATGGTCGGGCGCAACCTGCTTGCCTCTTCCCAGGAAGAGCGTGGTCCCAGCGGCAAGGTCGTTCTCTCCGTAGGCGGCCTATCGCTGTCGAAACCAGACCGCCACGGCTGGCGCACCGCGCTCGACGGCGTCGCCTTCGATCTTGCCGAAGGCGAAATTCTGGGGATAGGCGGACTGCTCGGCTCGGGACGCACCGAAATCCTGGAGACCATCTTCGGCTCCAGCGGCGGCCGCGCCGGCGGCGAAATCCGGCTCGACGGCGAGCCGGTGGAAATCCGTTCGCCGCGCGACGCCCGCCGGCTCGGCATCGCCCTGGTGACGGAGGACCGCAAGACGCAGGGCCTGCATCTTCAGGCGTCGATCACCGACAATGTCGCGCTGCCGCTGGTCGGCACGCTGGCGCGGTTCGGGCTTCGCTCGCGGGCCGCCGAGCAAGGCCTGGCGCGGCAGGCGGTCAAGGCGCTCGGCATTCGCTGCGGGACCATCGAGCAGCCGGCCGGCACCCTGTCCGGCGGCAACCAGCAGAAGGTCGTCATCGGCAAGTGGCTGGCGACGCAGCCGCGGGTGCTGCTGCTGGACGAGCCGACACGCGGCATCGATGTCGGTGCCAAGCGGGAGATCTACGACCTCATCTTCAAGCTGGCGCGAGACGGGCTCGCCATCGCCGTCATCAGCTCGGAATTGCCGGAGCTGCTGCTTCTTTCCGATCGCATCCTGGTCATGGCCGATGGTCGCCAGACGGGGATCCTGTCGCGCGCGCAAGCCAGCGAGGAGGCCATCATGCGGCTCGCGGCGCCACGCCGGACCATGACGAGACCCGCAGCATGAGCATCTTGAACATCCTGTCGCGGACGAAGCTCTATTGGGGCCTGATCGCCATCTTCCTGATCGGCGTGCTGGGCTCGCCGATCAGCTCCAAGGGCAACAACATCTTCCTGTCCTACGGCAATCTGCTCGATGTGCTGCGCCAGGTGTCGACCACCGGCCTGATCGCCACCGGCATGACGGCGGTGATCATCACCGGCGGCATCGATCTTTCCGTCGGCTCGCTGATGGCGATCTGCACCGTGGTCTGCGCCATGCTGCTGACGGTTCCGGGCGTCACGCCGGCGGTGGTGCTGGGGGTGCCGACAGTTGCCGTAGTCGCCCTTTGCCTCGGCATCCTGGTCACCCGCTTCATCTTCCTGAACATCGAAAAATCGCGCGCCGGCCCGCAGGCCACCCACGCCATCAGGCTGGACAGCGTTCGTGGGCTGGTCACGCCCGGCATTGTCGGGGTGATCCTCTGCAGTCTCGTGCTGTGGTACCTGCTGCCGCAGGTCGGCTCGAAATTCGGCGTGCTCGGCGTGCTACTGGTGGCGCCTTGCGTCGGCCTGCTGTTTGGCGCGCTC
This sequence comes from Mesorhizobium sp. WSM4820, assembly GCF_055811075.1. Classification (NCBI taxonomy): domain Bacteria; kingdom Pseudomonadati; phylum Pseudomonadota; class Alphaproteobacteria; order Hyphomicrobiales; family Phyllobacteriaceae; genus Mesorhizobium; species Mesorhizobium sp. WSM4820. Next base: position 356,467 of record NZ_JBVVQN010000002.1, read on the forward strand.
AACGGCGTCATCATCGTTGCCGGGCGGCTGCAGCCTTTCATCGTCACGCTGGCGATGATGGTGACGGCGCTCGGCATCGCCCGGCTGACCGCCGGCCAGAACAATGCGGTGCTGCCGGTCTACACCGGGTCGAACGCCACCGCCGATTTCGAAATCCTGCGCTCGCTGGTGTTCGGCGTGATCCCGATGCCGGGCCTGTTCTTCCTCGGAGCGATCCTGATCTACGGCGCGGTTCTGCGCTTCACCCCGTTCGGCCGCTATGTCTACGCCATCGGCGGCAATGAAGAGGCGGCGCGGCTGTCCGGCATCGCCGCCGGCCGCGTCAAGATCGCCACCTACGCCGTGTCCGGGCTGCTGGCCGGCGTGGCGGCGGTGCTCTATGTCGCGCAATACAGGCAAGGCAAGCCGGATGCCGGCGCCGGGCTGGAGCTCGATGCCATCGCCGCCGTGGTCATCGGCGGCACCAGCCTGATGGGCGGTCGCGGCAGCCTTATCGGCACATTCTGCGGCGTGCTGATCTTCGGACTGCTCTCGAACATCCTGCAATTGCACAACATCAATTCGAACCTTCAGCTCGTGCTGAAGGGGATGATCATCATCGGCACCGTGCTCGTCCAGGAGCGCAATGCCGTTGATCTTCTCTTCTATCTGCGCCTGCCTGGTGGACGAACGGCGCACAAGGAAACGACCGCAGCAAAGCGGCCGTCAAAAGAGACCCCGTCTCTAAATCTTGGAGGAAACAAGAAATGAAACGACGTGAATTGCTGAAGCTTGCCGCTGTCACCGCGGCACTGCTGACCACGACCGCGCTTTTGGCCAGCGGCAACGCCTACGCGCAGGACAAGAAGTGGAAGATCGGCTTCTCGCAGGTGACGACCATCGAGCCCTGGCGCGCCCAGTTCAACAAGGACATCCTGGCTGAGGCCGCCAAGCATCCGGAAGTCGAGCTGATCGTCACCGACGGCGAGGACAAGACGGAAAAGCAGGTCGCCGATGTCGAAAACCTGATCCGCCAGGAAGTCGATGCGCTGCTGGTGTCGCCGAAGGAATCGGCGGGGTTGACCGGTGTCGTGCAGCAGGCGATCGACGCCAAGATCCCGGTCTTCGTGCTCGACCGCAACGTCGAGACCAAGGACTACACGCAGTTCGTCGGCGGCGACAACAAGCTGATCGGCCGGGCTGCCGGTGAATACGCCGTCGAATTGCTCGGCGGCAAGGGCAAGGCATCAGGCAATGTCGTCGAGATCTGGGGCGGCATGGGCACCCAGCCGGCACATGACCGCCATGACGGCTTCCATGAATTCACCGACAAGGAGCCGGGCATAAAATATTTGCTCGACCAACAGTCGGGCGACTGGAAGCAGGACCAGGCCTACAACATCATGGCCACGGCACTGCGCAACAACGAGAAGATCGACCTCGTCTATGGTCACAACGATCCGATGGCCTACGGCGCCTATCTTGCCGCCAAGGATGTCGGCCGCGAGAAGGACATCAAGTTCATCGGCATCGACGGCCTGCCTAATGAAGGCGTGCAGCTTGTTGCCAATGGCGAGCTGACGGCAACGTTCACCTATGTGACGCCGGGCGCCGAAGGGCTGCGGCAGGCGATCAAGTTCCTGAACGGCGAGAAGGTCGAAAAGACCATCACGCTGCCGACGCAGAAGATCACCAAGGAAAATGCCGCGGAGATTCTGAAGGAGCACGGGCTCTGAGGCGTGTCGCCGGTGAGGGCGCTTGAGGGACGCGGCATGGCGCTGCCCCTCATCCGCCTGCCGGCACCTTCTCCCCGTATAGTGACGGTGAGAAGGGGACTGCCGCAGGGCCGGCACCCTTTTTGATCAAGGCCGCGCTCACGCCAGCTTGGCCAAAAGCCTCATGAAAATGGCGGCCTCCTTGGCCGAAAGCGGCGCCAGCGTTTCCTCGGTGATCTCGCGGGCGATCGGGATCAGCCGCTCGACGGCATTTCGGCCTTCAGCGGTCAGATTGACCAGCAGGCGCCTTTTGTCGACCTCATGCTTGGAAAGCTCGACCAGGCCGCGCGCCTTGAGCCGGTCGATGACACCTTTCACCGTCGCCGCGTCCATGGCGATCAGGCTGCCAAGCTGGTTCTGCGAGGTCTCGCCGACATCGTGCAACTTGGCCAGGGCGGCGAATTGCGGCGGCGTCAGGTCGGCGATGTGCGCGGCGAAGATCGAGACATGGCGCTGGTGCGCCTTCCGCAGGATGAAGCCGACCTGCTCCTGCAGGCGGTAATCGTTCTCGTCGGGCTCCTCGGCCCCGACCAGCTTGAGCTTGATGTCTTCGGCGCTCACCGCAGTCCGTCCCATGCCTTGATGTCCTTTGCCGCGAGACCGCCCATGCGGTCGTGCACGCGCGGGCCGCAGGTCATGGCGAGGCAGAACAGGATCTCGTCGGGACGAGGCCCGTCGCTGATGCCGACCTCCATGGCATCGAAATGACTGCGCACATAGGCGGCGTTGATATGGCCGAGCGGCACGTCGAGCCGCGCGCCGAAGGCGCCGACCTTCTTTGCCGACGGCACGATCGCCTTGGCGTCGCCGAGCCGCTCGCGCATGGCATAGCCGCCAGGCACATGCCACAGCGCGCCATGCTCCAGTTCGCCGGCGATACCGACGATGGCGCCCTTGCCGTAGCCGTCGATCTGTTTCACGTCGCCGCCCAATGCGGCGATCAGTTTGTCCGAGAGCAGCAGCCCGAGCGGCTTCAGATCGTCCATGGCGCTCTGCAGGTCTTCCACGTAGCGGCCGGCGAATGGGTTGTTCACCACCGCCATGGCGGCGGCGCGGCGGCGCGGCACCTTCGCCACCGGCCCGCCCTCATGAAATATCTCCTCGGTCAGCACCGCAATCTTGCGGATCGCAAACTCAGGCATGGGCAATTTCCTTCCTCGATTTCTCGTTGGGCGCAACGAGCGCCATGGGACCGGCGATCCGTGCCTGACCGGCAAGGAACAGCGCTGAAGCGGCAATCAGGCCATGTCGCCGAATATCTTCGGCGATAGCGAGCCCGCTATCCAGCGCCTTACCGATTTCGCTGGAGGAAAGCGCGCCGACGGCCTGGGTGACCAGGCGATCGCCAAGGTCGCTGTCGGGCGCCAGATCGCGCGCCGGCATGCGCTCGATGGCGCCATGACCGGGCAGGTCGACGGCGTTGGCGATCAGGGTCGCGGCGGCATCGGCTTCAGCACCGGTCCGCGCCAGTACGGTAACAGCGTCGGCGATGCCGAGCGAAAAGGAACGGCCGCGCCAGCCGCTGGTCGCGATGCCGCGGATCCCGTCTTCGGCAAGGATCGTGATACGGCCTGCCAGTTCATGACCTGTCCCGGCAATGGCAAGCGTCATGGACCGGCCATTGCCGAGATGGATCGCGCTGTCGCCGCCATTGTTGACATAGGCGCGATCGAGCCGGCGACCGGCCAGCAGCGCGCCAAGCATTTCGTCGGCTACCGAACCGGCGACCGCAGCCATCGGCGTGATGAATTGTTTCGCCAGCGGAACAACCGCCGCTTCCATGCGTCGCGCCGTCGGGCCAGCGAAAGCACGTGGTCGCGACGAGGCCGGGCGGCGCAGTTCCGGCAGTTCGTCGACGAGCTCCTGCAGGATTGTTTGAAACCGCGCCACCGCCTGGCCATAGGCGGCGCGGCGTTCGTCCGCATCGCCAAATGCCTCGACGATCAGGTCGATCGGGCCATGATTGAGATGCAGCCGCCTGCCGTCCTCAAGCCAATGCGCCTGCGGGCCGTTCATCACTACTTTGCCCCGTCTGCCGCTGCGCGCCGCAACTGCGCCAGCGGCGGCCATGGATTGCTGGCCGGCGCAGACGTGCCGCGGCGCGGGTTGAGATACTCGCCGCCTTTGGCGAGAATGTCGTCAACGCTGCGGATCTCGGCTTCGTAGCCGCCGAGCCTGATATAATCGTCGCGGCGCAGGGTGAACTCGATCGGCGCCACCAGCGCCGGCGTCGGCACATAGCCGAAGGCGCCTTCCGGCACGCGGGTGACGTCGACCATCAGCGTGATGCCGCCGCCCGGCCAGACATAGACCGGCGCGCCGCCGACCGTCACATACGTCGTCAGGCCCTGCACCGAGCGGGTCAGATTGACCGGGTTCTCGGTGACGCCGGCACGCAGCGAGCCGCCGGCGCCGCCGACGAACAGCACGGTGCACAGCGCCGGCTCGCAATTGTCCTCGATCAGGCCGACGGATTTCTGCAGCCGCTCGGGGAACGGTTTCTGCACCGGCTTCAAGGCGTCGTCGAGCTCGTAATAGGCGAACTGCTCGCCGGTGGTCGAGACCATCAGCAGCGACAGGCCGGGATGTGCGCCCTTCTTCGCGTTCCACTCACCAAGGATCGACAGCGGGTCGGAAATGCTGGTGCCGCCCCAGCCGAGGCCGGGCTCCGACACCTTGAAATAGCGGCCCGGCGTCGAACGGCGGCCGATGATTTTTATGCCGGTATCCTGCCAGCCGAGCACCTTGCCTGCCTGATGCTCGGAAACGACGCCGGTGATGTGGTCGTCGACCACCACCACCTCGTCGACCAGGCCGCGCCACTGGGTGGCGAACATGCCGATGGTGGCAGAGCCGCAGCCGACGCGCATCCGCTGCTCGAGCTTGCCGTCGATGACCGGCGGCTTGCCGGCTTCGACGATGACCACAGCGCCGCCGTCGATGGTGAGCTCGACCGGCTTGCGGTTGCATAGATGGAGCAGCGCATCGCAGGTGGCGCGACCTTCGGCCTTGGATCCGCCGGTCAGATGATGCACGCCGCCCAGCGACAGCATCTGCGAGCCATATTCGCCTGTCGTGACATGGCCGATCGCCTCGCCCGCCGCGCGGACCGTCGCCGTTTCGGGGCCGATATGCCGGTCGGTGTCGATCTTCACCTTGACGCCGCAGTAGGAGAAGATGCCCTCGGTGACGACGGTGACGAGATCGACGCCTTCGACCTCCTGGCTGACGATGAAAGGCGCCGGCTTGTAGTCGGGATAGGTGGTGCCGGCGCCGATCGCGGTGACGAAGCGGCGGCCGGTGTTGACCAGTTCGCCGTCCCATTCTTCGCCCTCGGCGACAAACGGCACGACAGCGCCGCCGGTCTCGGTCGCGTGGTCGAGGATGGTCAGCGGATCCATCCGCACGATCCTGCCGCCGACATTGCCGTAACGATCACAGGCGCCGGTGCGGCCATCTGCTATGTAGCACATGACCGGGCAGGCATCGCAGCGGATCTTTTCCGCCACCTGCTTCTCGCCGGGATCATGCGTCTCGAAGCGTTCGGCAAGCTCGCTCATCGGCGTGCCTCCTTGTCGCGTATCGCGGCGCGGATTCGGGTCGGCGTCGCCGGAATTTTGCTGACCAGGACACCGGTGGCATGACGGATGGCATTGAGGATCGCCGGAGCCGTCGGGATCAGCACATGCTCGCCCAGCCCCTTGGCGCCAAAGGGTCCTTCCGGATCCGGAACTTCGATCAGGATGGTCTCGATCGGCGGCACGTCGCCGATCGTCGGGATCAGGTAGTCGTGCAGATTCTCGGTGCGGCCGGGGATGTATTCCTCCATCAGCGCCATGCCGATGCCTTGCGCGATGCCGCCCTCGATCTGGCCTTCGGCGAGCAGCGGATTGATCGCCTTGCCGACATCATGCGCGGCGGTGATCTTGATCAGCTTGACCGTGCCGAGCTTGAGGTCGACCTCCAGTTCGGCGATCTGCGCGCCGTAGCCATAGACGGCGTAAGGCTTGCCCTGGCCCCTGGCGTCGAGCGGCAGGGTCGGCGGGTCATAGCTTTCCTCAGCGCGAAAGACCAAGCCGTCGGCATCGGCCTTCAGCGTGGACAAATCGATATGCCGTGTCGCTTCGCCCTCGCGGATGACCAGGCTTGCGCCATCGAGAGCGATCGCCGCTTTTTCCGACACATTGGCGAAGCGCAGCATCGTCTCGCGCAAGGCGCGACCGGCTTTTTCGGCGGCCTTGCCGGTCACGAAGGTCTGGCGCGAGGCCGACGTCTTGCCGGCGTCCGGCGTGATCGCCGTGTCGGCGCTTTTCAAGCGGAATTTTTCGAGCGGCAGGCCGACCGCGTCGGCGCAGATCTGGGCAATGACCGTGTTCGAACCTTGCCCGATATCGACCGCGCCCTGATGCAGGACGACATCGCCTTCAGCCGAGATGCCGACCCTGATGGTCGACGGATTGGGCAGGGAGGTGTTGCCGCAGCCGTACCAGCAGGAGGCGACACCGACGCCGCGTTTCCTGCTGTCATTGGCACTGTTGAACCCATCGGCATCGACAAGCGCACGCATCCAATGCGGGCGCAGCGCTTCGAGGCAGTCGGCGATGCCGACGCCCGATTCCAGCCTCTGGCCAGTGACCGTTTCGGATCCGTTACGAAGGCAGTTTTTCACACGAAAATCGAGCCGATCCAGCCCAAGCTTTGCGGCAAGTTCGTCATAGAGCGTCTCCTGCATGATCGTCGCCTGCGGCACGCCGAAACCGCGGAAGGCACCGGAGATCGGGCCATTCGTGTGGATGGCGCGGCCTTCGGCCCGATAATTCGGGGTCGCATAGGGACCGGAGGCATGCACCGGCACGCGGTTGGCGACGGTCGGTCCCCAACTCGCATAGGCGCCGGTGTTGAAATCGCCTGCGAAGACCATGCCGGTGACGCGACCATCGGCATCGGCGCCGATCATCGCCGTCATCTCGGCGGGATGACGCTTGGTGGTCGAGATCATCGAATCATGACGGGTATAGGCGAGCGCTGCCGGCCGCCCGGTCTTCATCGCGACCAGACCGATCAGCGGCTGCAACGAAACGTCAAGTTTGGAGCCGAAGCCGCCGCCGGTGGCGGTCGGTACGATCCGCACCTTGTCGACGGCAAGGCCAAGCACTTTTGCCACGTCGTCGCGGTCCATATAGGGCGCCTGCGTGCAGGCGACGACGACCAGCGTGTCGCCGTCCATATAGGCATAGCCGGCCTCGGGCTCGATATAGGCATGTTCGACATAGGACGTGTCGATGGCGCCGGAAACAGTGAAGGCGGCGCCGGCAAGGGCGGCGTCGGGGTCACCACGCTCGACAAAGCCCGATGTGAGCAGGTTTGCCGGCCGGTTGTCGTGGATCAGCCGCACGCCGCCGGCTTGCGCCTCGCAAGGCTGCAGGACATGCGGCAACTCGGTCCATCGAACAGGAAAATCCGCAAGATCGAGATCGAGGATGGCCTCGCGCTCGCCGGCAACCAGCGCCACCGCCTCGCCACGAAAGCGCGAAAAATTTTCGGCCAGCGCTGGCTGGTCGGCAAAAGGTGCAATGACGCCGAAGCAGTTCCTTCCCGGAATATCGGCAGCGGTGAAGACGCCGACGATGCCGGGATGGACTTTCACCCAGGCGTCGAGATCGCCGAAGGCGAAGCGGGCGTGATAATGCGGCGAGCGGACCACCAGCACCGCCAGCGCTTCGGCCGGGAAAGAATCGCCGCCGAATCTTTCGCCGCCGGTGACTTTCGGCAGGCCGTCGAGGCGAATTGGAGAGGAGCCGACGGCGTGGCCTGAGATTGGCATTCTGCGGTCAAGATCGAGAGAACGGGTCGCCAGCGCAGAAACTTGTCCTTTCTCCCCGTCACTATACGGGGAGAAGGTGCCGGCAGGCGGATGAGGGGCAGCGCCGTCGGTCGAAAATTCGCTCGCGAACCGTCCAGCATCCATCACCGCAGCTATGATCTTGCGATAGCCGGTGCAGCGGCAGAGGACGCCGCCCAAGGCATCCTGGGTTTCGGCCTCGGTTGGATTGGGGTTGCTGTCCAGAAGCGCTGTCGCCGCGATGAGCAGGCCGGGTGTGCAGATGCCGCATTGCGCCGCGCCATGGTCGAGGAACGAGGCCTGCAGCGCCGACAATCTGCCGTTGGCGAGACCCTCGACCGTGGTCACCACGGTGCCAGCGGCAGAAGCCGCAGACATCAGGCAGGCGCAGACAGGTTCGCCGTCGACAAGCACCGTGCAGGCGCCGCAGTCGCCGGCGTCGCAGCCGACCTTGGTGCCGGTCAGCCGCAATTCGTCACGCAGCACCGAAGAGAGACGGCGAACCGGCGGCACGCAGACAGAGACGGCGGCGCCGTTGACCTCGAAGGCGATGTCGGCGCGCTCCATGCCCATGCCAGGCTGAGCTCCGCTCATGCCAGGCTGAGCTCCGCTCATGCCAGGCTGAGTTTTGGTCATGCCAGGTTGAGCTTGGCTCATGCCGCCGCTACCTTCTCGACCGACGCGTGACCCGCGGCACCGAGAACGGCGCGGGCGACAATCTCGCGCGCGGCGTCCAGCCGGTATTCGGCGCTGCCGCGCACGTCGTCGATCGGCGAAAGCTCGTCCATCGGTGCGGACTGGATCGCAGCGACGAGAGCGTCGTTGACCGGGAGGCCGCGCAAGGCTGCTTCGACACTTGCAAGACGCCTGGCGACCGCCGAACAGGAGCCGACGGCGAGGGCGGCGTTGGCGACGATGCCATCCTCAATGGTCAAGCGAGCCGCCGCCATGGCTATCGAAATGACGAGATAGCGGCGCGCGCCGAGTTTTTCGAAAACCGACGTGCCGGTGGCCGCTTCTTTCGGCACGCGGATGGCGGTGACCATTTCGCCCGGCTGCAGTTCCGTGCGGCGGTTCCCCAGGATGAATTTTTCCAGCGGCAGATGGCGGACCATCGCCACCGCGCGCAGTTCGACCTCGGCGTCGAGGACGAGCAGCGCCGGCACGCCGTCGGCCGCCGGGGAGGCGTTGCAGAGATTGCCGGCGATGGAGGCGACGTTCTGGATCTGGACGGAGCCGACTTCCCGCGCCGCCTGCTTCAGCGCGTCGAAGGCCGCCGGCAGCGGATGACGGACAAGATCGGTCCAGGTCGTGCGCGCGCCGATGCGCCAATGGCTGTCGGTCTCAGCAATACCGCGCAGCGTCGCCAGGCCGTTGATATCGAGGACATTGTCGCGGAAAGGCTTGGCTCCTTGTGCCGGATAGAAATCGGTGCCGCCGGCAAGGATGCGCCACGGAGCCTCGCCAAGCAAAGCGAGCGCCTCGTCGATCGTGGTGGGTTTCGCGTAACGGATCACGCTTGCCTTCCCAAAATGGGCCTTCCCAAAAGTAAGGGTCGCCGACGGACCTGCCGGCCTCCGAGCCGGTCAAATTCATTCGTATGCAAATGATATCAAGCCGGCAGGAATTGTCAAAGCCAGAGTTTTGCGCCGGCGCCCGCATCGGCGCGACGGCACGCATTTGTTATACCGTTGGAGTTGACGCAGCCGGCCATCTGGTCAAGTTTCTGCATCCGTTGCGTCAGCGGCATTTTCGGCGGGTTCGAACACCGGATTCGTTTCGGCAGACTTCATGCCTCCGGGACAAACAAGAGGGAGGCTCCATGGCCGACGAAGCGCTTGTCATCATCGACCTGCAGAACGATTTCTGTCCGGGCGGCGCGCTGGCGGTGGCCGGCGGCGACGAGATCGTGCCGCTGGTCAACGACCTGATCCGGCGGACCGAACATGTCGTGCTGACGCAGGACTGGCATCCCGCCGGCCATTCGAGTTTTGCCTCCAATCATCCCGGCAAGCAGCCGTTCGAAACGATCGAGATGCCCTATGGCCCGCAGACGCTGTGGCCCGACCACTGCATCCAGGGCAGCCTGGGTTCGGATTTCCATTCGGGCCTTGCCTGGACCAGGGCCGAACTGGTGATCCGCAAGGGTTTCCGCCCGGAGATCGACAGCTATTCGGCTTTCTTCGAGAACGACCATGCGACGCCGACCGGCCTTGCCGGCTATCTCAAGGAGCGCGGCATCGACACGCTGACCCTGGTCGGCCTGGCGACCGATTATTGCGTCGCCTTCTCGGCGCTCGACGCGGTCAAGCGCGGCTTTCACACGACAGTGCGGCTCGACGCCTGCCGCGGCATCGATCTCAATGGCTCACTCGAGACGATGCTGAACCGAATGCGCGATGCCGGCGTGACGCTGGCTTGAACATCACCAATCGCATTCGACACAATTCCAGAGGGGGTATCATGCGGTTTGCGGCGGCTTTGACGGCGGGCGCTGTGGTGGCAGTCGCAACCCTGTTTCCGGGAACAGTGCTTGCAGCCGAGGCCCACGAATTGCCCGGCGAAGCAATGTCGCTGTGGTGGGCGCTGCCCTTTGCCGGCCTGCTTCTGTCGATCGCCACCGGGCCATTGCTCTTCCACCATGTCTGGGAGCATCACTACGGCAAGATCACCTTGTTCTGGGCGGCGCTTGCGGTCGTGCCGCTGGCGCTGGCGTTCGGCATGGCTTCGGCTGCAGAGGCGGTGCTGCATGCGCTGCTCACCGAATACATGTCGTTCATCATTCTTCTGTTTGCGCTGTTCACCATTTCGGGCGGCATCCTCGTCGCCGGCAACATCCACGGCACGCCGCTGGTGAATGCCGGACTGCTGCTGATCGGGGCGATGCTCGCCTCGGTCATCGGCACGACCGGCGCCTCGATGATCCTGATCAGGCCGATCCTGCGCGCCAACGACAACCGGCCGTTCAACGCCCATGTCGTCATCTTCTTCATTTTCCTGGTGTCCAACATCGGTGGCTCGCTGACGCCGCTCGGCGATCCGCCGCTGTTCGTCGGCTTCCTGCGCGGCATCGATTTCTTCTGGACCGCTGCCAATCTTTATCAGGAGACATTGTTCGTCGGCGGCCTGGTGCTGGCCGTCTTCCTGGCCATGGACATCATCCTGCATCACCGCGAGGCCGGCGCACCGAAAATCAAGGATCCGACACCGGACACCAAGGTGCGCATCCGAGGCCTGGCCAACCTCCCGCTGCTGGCCGGGGTGATCGGCGCGATCCTGCTTTCCGCGACCTGGAACCCGGGCGTGGCGTTCTCCGTCCAGGGCGTGAGCCTTGAATTGCAGAACCTTGTGCGCGACGCCATCATCCTGGCCCTCGCCTTGCTTTCGCTCGCTGTCTCAAGCAAGAGCCACAGGCGGGCGAACAACTTCCACTGGGAGCCGATATCAGAAGTGGCAAAACTGTTCGCCGGCATCTTCATCTGCATCGTTCCGGTCATCGCCATTCTCAGGGCCGGTGCCGGCGGCGCGCTGGCGCCGCTGGTCTCGCTGGTCAGCTCGCCCACCGGCGAGCCCAACGACCTTGCGTATTTCTGGATGACCGGGGTGCTGTCGTCCTTCCTCGACAATGCGCCGACCTATCTGGTGTTCTTCGAGCTCGCCGGCGGCGATCCGCAGCATCTGATGACCACCTTCGCCTCGACGCTGGCGGCGATCTCGGCCGGCGCGGTGTTCATGGGCGCCAACACCTATATCGGCAATGCGCCGAATTTCATGGTTTACGCCATTGCCAGGCATCGCGGCGTAAAAATGCCGGGCTTCTTCGGCTACATGGCATGGTCGGGCGCGGTGCTGATCCCGATTTTTTTGATCGCGGGTTTCCTGTTCTTTCGCTGATCAGCCGACGCCGACATAGCGGCGGACCGCCGACGGATCGGCGCGGAGCTCCTCGACATCGACGGTCTCGCGGTTGCGGCCGTTTTCGATGAACGAGACCCGGTCGGCGACGGACAGCACAGCATCGACGCGCTGCTCGACCAGGATCGTCGAGACGCCTGATACACGCAGCTTCGCTACCGTCTCGCGGATTTTTGCGATCATCGACGGCATCAGCCCTTCGGTCGGCTCGTCGAGCAGAAGCACCTGCGGATCGAGGCACAGGGCCCGCGCCATGGCCAGCATCTGCTGCTCGCCGCCCGACAGCGTGCCGGAGCGTTGTCTCAGCCGCTGGCGCAGCAGCGGGAAGAGGTCGAGCACGTTTTCGCGCGTCACCTTGCCCTTGCCGCGGGCCATCAGGCCGATCTCGATGTTTTCGGCCACCGTCATCTCGGCAAACAGCCGCCGGCCCTGCGGCACATAGGCGACGCCGGCCTTCGGCACGTCGTGCGCCGGCAGGCCGGTCAATTCCCTGCCGTCGAGCCTGATCGAGCCGGCGCGTGTGGGAACGAGTCCCATGATCGCCTTCAGCGTCGTCGTCTTGCCGGCGCCGTTGCGGCCGAACAGGCAAAGCACCTCGCCCTTGTTCAACACGAGGTCGAGGCCGTAGAGCACCTGGACCTCGCCGTAGAAGCAGTCGAGCCCGGAGATGGTCAGTGCTTCAGCCCGTGGTTGCGTCATGGGGTCGTCCCCAAATAGGCGTCCTGCACTTGCGTATTGGCGCGGACCTGCTCGGGCGTGCCTTCGGCCAGGATCTTGCCGGCGTTGAAGACGGTGATGCGGTCGGCAAGCTGCATGACCACCGGCATGTTGTGCTCGATCAGCAGCACGGTCGCGCTTTTGGCGATCTCGCGCACCAGCCCGATGAAATTGTCGATCTCGCTGTCGGCCAGCCCCTGCGTCGGCTCGTCGAGGATCAGCAGGCGCGGTTTCAGCGCCAGCCCCATCGCCACTTCGAGCAGGCGCTGATGGCCATAGGACAATTGCCCGGCCGGCATATGGGCGCGGTCGGCAAGGCCGGTGCGCTCCAGCGCCGCCATGACGCCGGCATGCACAGCACCTTTCGAGCGGCCGTCGGTCAGCGTGCGCTGCACCGGCAGCGCGATATTGTCGTAGGCGGTGAGGTTGGCGAAGACGCTGGTGATCTGGAAGGTGTAGGCGATGCCAAGGCGGACCCTGGCGTAGGCCGGCAGGTTGGTAATGTCGGCGCCGTCGAAGACGATCATGCCCGATGACGGCTGGATGCGGCCGCTGATCAGGCTGACGAAGGTGGTCTTGCCGGCGCCATTGGGGCCGATGACGGCGCGGATCTCGCCCGGCATGAGGGCGAAATCGACACCATCGACAGCGCGCAGGCCGCCGAAATTGCGGGACAGGCCTTTGGTCGTCAGCAGCGGCATCATGGCAGCCATCCGAGCCAGCGCTGACGGATGGTGCCGAGAATGCCCCTGGGAAAGAACAGCACCAGCGCGATGAGGGCGATGCCGACGATCAGCAGATAGGCCGAGGTGTAGCCGCTGGTGACGTCGACGACATAGTACATGAACAGAGTGCCGATCAGCGGACCGAGCGTGGTGGCAGCACCGCCGAGCAGCACCCAGAGCAGCGGCAGGATGGAATATTGCACCGAGGCGAAGGTCGAGCCGACATAACCGAACAGCAGCGCGTAGGCGGCGCCCGAAGCCGCGCAGATGGTGCCGGAGACGACGACCGCGGCAAGCTTGTTGGAAAAAATGTCGTAGCCGAGCATTTTGGTCCGCTCCTCGTTTTCGCGGATGGCGACCAGCACACGGCCATACCTGGAGCGGACTATGCCGAGCGTCACCAGCAGCACGATCGAGAACAGGACCAGCGCGCTCATGTAGCGCACGGTCGGATTGGTGAGGCCGAGCGAGGTGTCGCCCAAAACAAGCACACGCGCCGACTGCGGCACCACCAGGCCCTGATCGCCGCCGGTCCAGGCCGCGAGATAGAGGATTATCAGATAGAACACCTGCGCGAACATCATGGTGACGATCATGAAGGCGACACCGGAAGTGCGCAGCGCCAGCAGCCCGATCACCAGCGCGAGAAGCGCGCCGCAGGCAAGGCCGGCGGCGAAGGCGGCCGGCACGCTCCAGCCGAGGTGGATGACGGCAAGGCCTGCGCCATAGAGCCCAGCCGAAAAGAACATGGCGTGGCCGAGGCTGAGCAACCCGACATAGCCGAACAGCAGGTTGTAGCCCATGGCGAAAACCGCCAGCACCATGATGCGGGCGAGCAGCCCGTGGTGATATTCCGGCAGGACGAAGCTTAGGGCGAACAGCAGGACGATGACGCCCAGATGCAACGCATAGGCCTTTGACGGTGAAGCCTCCTTCATCGCGATGCCGTCCCGAACAGGCCTTGCGGCCGGAACACCAGCACCATGGCCACCAGCAGCGTGGCGATGATCTTGGCCAGCGTCGGCGAGAAGAACACCGAGATGATGCCGTCCGACAGGCCGATGAGCACGGCGGCGACCACGGTTCCGCGCAGCGAGCCGAGGCCGCCGATGATGACGACGATGAAGGACAGCAGCAACGGGTCTTGTCCCATCAGATAATGCGCCTGGCTGATCGGCACGATCAGCACCGCGGCCACTGCCGCCAGCATGGCGCCGAGCGCGAAGACGCCGGCATAGACGCGGTCGACCGGAATGCCAAAGGCCTGCGCCGTTTCGCTGTCATATTGCGTGGCGCGCATGACAAGGCCGATTTTCGTACGCGTCATCACGAACCAGGTCGCCACCAGCAGAAGCGCGGATGCGGCGATGATCGACAGCTTGTAGCCGGAGTAGCCGAACCACGGCAAAAGGATGCGGTAGCTGAAGGGCGGCTCCACTGGCCGTGCCTCCGGGCCATAAAAGGTCAGCGCCAGTTGCTGGATGATGTAGAGCATGCCGATGGTGGCGACGATGGTGGCTTCCGGATTGTAATTCAGCCGGCGCAGCACCAGCCGTTCGGAGACCAGCGCGATCAGGCCGACGATCAGCGGCGCCAGCACCAGGGCTGCGAGGAAGCCGAGCGCCGGATGGCCTGATATCGCCGTGGAGATCGCCCAGGCAAGCACCGCGCCGAGCATGAAGAACTCGCCATGGGCGACATTGACGACGCGCATGACGCCGAACACCAGCGACAGGCCAAGCGCCGTCAGCGCCAGCACGGCCGAGGTGACGAGGCCTTCGAGGGCGGCGAGAAGAAGATGAGGTCCGAAGTGCATTGGCTATACGCTGGCGGGGTGCAAGCTCACAGCGCCTGGGTCGTGTAATCCCCTTCCGGCTCGTAGAGGCCGTCCTCGATCTTGGTCTTGTGGACGACGTTCAGCCGGCCGCCTTCGACCTTGGAGATGTTCTGGATGCCAAAACACTGGTGGATCTTGCCGTTGAAGGTCTTCGGCCCTTGCGGATGCTCGGGGCCCTCGGCGAACTCGGGCAAGGCCTCGGTCGCCTCGACCAGCTTGGCACGGTCTTCCGGGCCCTTGTAGCCGGCATCCTCCATCGCCTTCTTGACGACATAGAGCGTTTCCCAGCAGCCGAACATGTGCGCGGCGGTGGAGACGTCCTTGGGATCGCCGACGGCAGCGCCATTGTCGTCGATGCCGACGGCGGCGCGATAGGCCTTCTGCGCGGCGGAATCATCTGGCTGTGCGTAGCGCGGCGAGCCTTCCCAGAAATGGCTGCCGTCGAGGAATTCGAGGCCGGGGCTGTTGATGTCGGTGGCTTCGAGCGAATCGATGAAGCCGAACAGCTGCGGCCGGCTGGAGCCGTAGAACTCGCCGAGTTCCTTGACGAAGGTAAGCACCGCAGGGCCGACCATGACGTGGTAGATCACCTCGGTCTCGGCCGGGATCTGCGGAAAATATTTGGTGAAGGACGATTCCGTCGGCGGGATGGCGATCTGGGCGATGACCTCGGCGCCCTGCGCCTTCAGCGCCGGCGGCAGGTAGTCGCGATGGTCGTAGCCGAAGGCGAAATCGGGGAAAATCTGCGTCACCTTCTTGCCGGCATTCGCCGCGATCCACGGCGCCATCGCCTGGATCTGGCTCTTCACGTCGGTGATGCCGGGCTGGAAGACGTAGCGGTTGAGTTTGGTCGAGGCGACGTGGTGGCCTTCGCTGACGACAAAATAGGGCATCTTGGCCTCGCCGGCGGCCGGCGCCGAGCCGATGACGACATGCGAAAACAGCGTGCCGTAGACGATGTCGGTCTTGTGCTGGGTGGCGAACTTACCGACCACTTCGGCGCCGCGGCCGGGATCGGTGCCGTCATCCTCGATGATCACCTCGACCGGCCGGCCGTTGATGCCGCCGGCTTCGTTGATCGCCTTGACCGCGGCTGCGGTGGTCCGCTCGTACCAGCGGCCATAGGCGGCGCCGATGCCGGTGCGGTGGCACTGGAAGCCGATCTTTATCGGCGCCGAGCTTTGCGCCTGGCTGTAGCGCACGAACCCAGGCGCGACGGCAAAGCCGGCGCCCGCGGCCAACCCCTTGAGCGCGGTGCGGCGGGTGAGAACGGTTTTGGAGAGATCGAAAAACCCATTCTTGTCAGTCACGGCAGTTCCCCTTGTTTTTGAGTTTGACCAATGGCTGTAGCGAGACGGGCCCCTCTTGGTGAGAGCGCCGAAATTGCATGTGTACAAACTAAATCATCAAAGCCCTGACGTGGCAAGCGAGCTTTCCCCCGGGGACTGATCGACGTCATCGAAGCCGGGTTTTGTCTCACCCGACCGAAGGCGTGGCAAGCAACCACAGGCCGAAGACCGTATAGGCGATCATCAGCACGGTGAGCGGAAACTGGCTGAGCGCGGCGCCCGCGGGACGCGGATGCAATCGCCAGGCGAGGCCATGCGCGACGAGCACGGCGAGCATGTGGCCAATGATGATGACGCCGGCCTGGAAATTCCACAGCCACCATGCCGAGCCGGCGCCGGCAGCGACGCCGGCTTCGATCGGCATGCCGGCGGTGCCGAACAGGTTCCAGCCCAGCGTGAACGGGTCGGAAAGCGCAGCCAGCGCATATTGGCCGTCGACGAGCAGCGCCGTCAGATAGTGCGCAAAATGATAGGCGAGCGCGATCGGCACGATCGACCAGACCAGCAGCCCTGCGGCCTGACTGAGGGAATGCGGGCTGCCTGCAAGATGCTGGCCGAGGACACTGGCAAGGATGAACGCGGCTGCAAGCAGGACGAACGTCAGCACGAGCCCGAAGGTGCCGATGCCGATCAGCGCCGTGCGGCCCGGGACTTCCAGCGGATTGATGCCGAACAGGCCGAGCCAGAAGAAGGTTTTCGACAGGCCGTCGAACGACACCGACGACAGCGCCAGCAGCAGGAAAGCAATGCCGCTGAGCGACAGCGGCGCGGCATTGCCGAGCTTGGCGCCCGGCCAGCACAGACTGAGCCGACCGCCTTTGCGCTCAAGCAGGGCGAAGCGCGCAACCATGGCGAGGAAGACGGTCAGGAACTCACCGCGCCGGGTCCAGTCGCGGTAGCCGAACACCAGCATGGCGGCAAAACTCAGCAGCCAATAAAGGCCGGCGGCCCAGGCGAGCCGCGCCGGGTCGTCGGGCGCCGGGTCGATCAACTCGAACCAGGCGAAGGCGAAGAACAGCGCGAAAGCCGGCCAGCAGCCGAGCCACGCAGGCGGTCGCCATGTCTTGCGATTGACGACCTTGCGATTGCCGGACAGGCGCGAAATGACACGCCAGGGCCCGTACCACGGGTTGAGCCATGACCAGAGATTGCCGAACAGCCCCTGCAGCAAAACCAGGCCAACCCAGAGCAGCGTCCAGATCGCCAGCGGCAGCGGGTTGGAGAGCGGATCACGGCTGCCGAACAGGCCGGCCGCAATCAGAATTACAAAGCCGGCAAAGGATATCAAGCTGACGACCGCCCGCGCGCCGTCGCCGAATGCGAACAGCGGCAGGCGCCGCCGCCAGAAGCGGGCAGGAAAGTCTGAGGGCAGCAGCGCCAGGACAAGAAAACTGGCTGCGACCGCGAACGCGCCGCCGGCGACGTAGTAGACGGTGGGCAGAAGCAGGACGTGGCCGCGATCGGAGGCATGGGCGAAGGCTGGGGTGGGTGATGCGATGAAAGCCGAACAGATGAAAGCTCCCGTCCAGAAAGAATATGCTCGCCCGCAGTGATCCTTCGCACCCCCCTCTGTCCTGCCGGACATCTCCCCCGCAAGGGGGGAGATTGGCTGGCTTGCCGGCTTTCGCCAATCTTCAACGTTGCAGGAAGGGCGCCGTTCGAACGAACTGCCGATCTCCCCCCTTGCGGGGGAGATGTCCGGCAGGACAGAGGGGGGTGGGCGGGAACTCACGCTATCCGAGATTTCCCTTTTGGCGAGGCGAAACCATCCGCAGCCCCTTACACCTTGACCAGCTGCTCCACGCGGTCTTTCTCGCCAAATATGCGCAAATAGCGCTCGATCTCTTTTTCGTCGCCGGTGGCCTTGGCGGGATTGTCGGAGAGCTTGACCGCCGGGTGGCCATTGGCCTCGGTGACCTTGCAGACAAGCGAGATGGCGTCGAGCCGGTTGGTTTTGGTCGGCGCGCAGCCCTCGAAATCATTGGTCAGGTTGGTGCCCCAGCCGAAGGACATGCGCACCTTGCCGTGGAAATGGCGGTAGGTTTCCTCGATGGTCTCGACCTCGAGCCCGTCGGAGAAAATCAGCAGCTTCTGTCTGGGATCCTTGCCCTTTCCGCGCCACCAGGAAAGGATCTTTTCGCCGCCTTCGATCGGCGGCGCGCTGTCGGGGCGAAAACCGGTCCAGTCGGCGATCCAGTCCGGCGCGTCACGCAGGAACGCCGCGGTGCCGAAGGTGTCCGGCAGCACGATCAGCAGATTGCCGCCATAGTAGCGCTGCCAGTCCTGCAGCACCTTGTAGGGCGACTGCTTCATTTCCTTTTCCGAATTGGCGAGCGCGGCGAACACCATCGGCAGTTCATGCGCGTTGGTGCCGAGCGCCTCGAGGTCGTTGTCCATGGCCAAAAGCACGTTGGAGGTGCCGGTGAAAGCCTCGCCGATGCCTTCCTTCAGCGCTTCGACGCACCAGCGCTGCCACAGGAAGGAATGGCGGCGGCGGGTGCCGAAATCCGAAATGCGGATATCCGGCAGCGCTTTCAGCCGCTCGGTTTTGGCCCACATCTTGGCCTTGGCGCGGGCATAGAGCACGTCGAGCGCGAAGGGCCCGAACGCCCGCATGGCGGCGCGAGAGCGAAGTTCATTGATAATTGCCAGCGCCGGGATCTCCCACAGCGTCGTGTACATCCACGGACCGCTGAAAGTGAGCTCGTACTGGCCATCGCGCTTGGAAAGCTCGTATTCCGGCAACTGGAAATTCTCGAGCCAGGCGAGGAATTCCGGTTCAAAAATCTGCTTGCGGCCATAGAAGGTGTTGCCGCCAAGCCAGATCATCTCTTTCTTGGAGAAGCGCAAGGTGCGGGCATGGTCGAGCTGATCGCGCAATTCTGCCTCGTCGATCTCCTCGGCAAGGCGAACCGAGGTGGTCCGGTTGATCAGCGAGAACGTGGTGTCGATCTTGGGATACATGCCCCAGATCATCTGCAGCATCAGCAGCTTGTAGAAATCGGTGTCGAGCAGGCTGCGGACAATCGGGTCGAGCTTCCAGGTGTGGTTGTAGACGCGCCGCGCTATATCGGTCTTGGTCATGTCTCGATGCCGCCTTCGCTGCTCGCCCTAGCTTTTGTTTAGCGCTTTTCCCGGGAAGCCGCTGCGCACTATTCCGGGAATTGCTCCAAATGCCTCTTAGCATTGAATTTTTGAATGCGCCTCCCGCTTTGCCGGCTGGCCCGACAAAAAGAAAAGGCTGCGGGAAGCGCGCTGCGTCGGCTGCAGCAACTCAGGGCGCGGTCTTGGCGCCGATCACCCTCAGCGCCGGACGCTTCCTGCGGATGCCGATGCGGCCCGCCACCGGCGCATCGGCGCGGCCGTCGGCCTGCTCCTTTTCGGCAAACAGCCAGTCGATGAACAGCTGCACGATCGGCGCCGACCTCATCTCGTTGCGGCAGACGACATAGAAATCGTCGACCGCCGGCACCGACAGGCTGAACGGCGCGACCAGCAGTCCCCTGGCAAGCAGTCCGCTTGCTGTCACCGTATCGCCCAGCGCCACGCCATGGCCGTGGACCGCCGCCTCGCTCGCCATGCGCGCGTCTCCGAGATGATGGCGGCGGCCGCGCTCCAGATCCAGCGCGTCGGCGGCGGCCAGCCAGGTGTGCCATTCGCGGCCGTCGTCCCCGTGCAGGAAGACGTGATCGGCGAGGTCGCGCACGGTGCGGATCGGACGGTTGTTGATCAGGGTCGGGCTGACCACCGGGAATAGTTCGAGGCCCGACCATTTGCGCATCCAGCAATCGGTCCAGCTGCCATCGCCATAATGCACGCAGATATCGATATGTGGCGCGCGGACGTCCTTGGCATCATTCGACGGGATCAGCGTCAGCCTGATATCGGGATACTGCGAGGTGAAGCTGCCGAGCCGCGGGATCATCCACAGCAGCAGCAGTGCCGGCACGCAGGACACCGACAGGGCGCCGGTGCTCGCCGGCCTCGTCATGCGCTGCGTGGCGGCGGCGATGCCGTCGAAGGCAGTCGACACCGCCGGCAGCAATTCGGCGCCGTGCGGCGTCAGCTTCACCCGCTGACCGGCGCGCTGGAACAGCTTGACGCCCAGCGACTGTTCGAGCGCCTTGATCTGATGGCTGACGGCGCCGTGGGTGACGTTGAGCTCAGCCGCCGCCTTGGTCAGCGAGGCATGGCGCGCCGTCGCCTCGAAGGCCCGCAATGGATTCAGGGGAGGCAGACGCTTGGCCATCGGAGCCTCAAAGGAACACGATCCCCCCGGTTTTGGATAAGACCGTGCTCGACATTAATGTGAGATTTTCTCACAGCAAACACCCTAACAATATCAATTGATTTTTCAATGCAGCTGCAAGACACTTTGGCTCGTACAGCATCAAGACGTGAAATCCGCAGGCAGCCGGCAGGAATGGCGACCGTCATTGATGGCCGCACTGCACCAGCCATGGAGGACCGACATGGGTTATAACAGCGGCAAGCTCGAAGCGTTGCGCCGCAAATATGGCGAAAGCCATGGCGGCGAGATGTTCGACCCAAAATTCCGGCGCGTCGCCGACAAGATTTTTTCCAAGAGCGGCACGCGGCTGGCGCCCTATTCCGGCATCCCGACCTTCCTCAGCGCGCCCTACCGGGAAATCGCCGCCGACAATCCTGATTTCGGCGATCTGCAGGTGGCGATGATCGGCGTGCCGATGGACCTTGGCGTGACCAACCGGCCGGGCGCCCGCTTCGGGCCAAGGGCACTGCGCGCCATCGAGCGCATCGGCCCCTACAACCATGTGCTGGAATGCGCGCCGACACACGAACTGAAGGTGGCTGACATCGGCGACGTGCCGTTCCAGAGCCGCTACCGGCTGGAGACCAGCCATGACGACATCGAGCGCCGCACCAACCAGATCGTCGACGCCGGCGTCATTCCGCTTTCGGTCGGCGGCGATCACTCGATCAGCCATCCGATCCTGAAGGCTGTCGGCAAAAAGGCGCCGGTCGGCATGATCCATATCGACGCCCATTGCGACACCAGCGGCCTGTTCGACATGACCAAGTTCCACCATGGCGGGCCGTTCCGCAACGCGGTGCTGGACGGGGTGCTGGATCCGTCGCGCACAATCCAGATCGGCATCCGCGGCTCGGCCGAATATCTGTGGGAGTTCACCTACGAATCCGGGATGACCGTCGTGCATGCCGAAGAGGTGACCGGCCTCGGCATGCCCGCCATCATCGCGAAGGCGCGCCAGATCGTTGGCGATGGCCCGACCTATGTGTCCTTCGACATCGACAGCATCGACCCGGCCTTTGCGCCGGGCACCGGCACGCCGGAAGTAGGCGGGCTGACGACGCGGGAAGTGCTTGAACTTTTGCGCGGCCTCAAAGGGCTCAACATCGTCGGCGGCGACGTCGTCGAGGTGGCGCCGCAATATGACGCAACCAGCAACACGGCCCATGCCGGCGCGCAGGTGCTGTTCGAAATCCTCAGCCTGATGGTGTTCAGCCCGGCGATCTCAGGCAAGCGAGCTTAACGCACATCCAAGGCGACCGCCGCGCTGGAGCCGGCGGCCGCATTCAAACAAAACAAGCTTCCAGCAGGGGAACGACAATGACATTTCACATGAAATCATCCATCGCCGCCGTGCTGCTGCTCGCCGGCCTCGGTCTTGCCACCCAGGCCGCCAATGCCGACGCGCTCGACGACATTACTAAGGCCGGCGCGATCAATGTCGGCATTTTCTCCGACTTTCCGCCCTTCTCCTCGGCCAGTGCCGATATGAGCATCAAGGGCTATGACGTCGACGTGGCGCAGTTCATCGCCGACCAGCTCAAGGTCAAGCTCAACTTGGTCAGCGTGACCGGGCAGAATCGCATCCCGTATCTTACCGACAAGCGCGTCGATATCCTGATGAGCGTCGGCTACTCCAAGGAGCGCGAGCAGGTGATCGATTTCGCCGCCGCCTACGCGCCCTATTATATCGCCGTGATCGGCCCGGCCGCGCTCAAGGTCGAAGGCAAGGACGATCTCGCCGACAAGTCGATCGCCGTCAACCGCGGCACGCTGGAAGATACGTCGCTGACCGAGGCAGCACCCGCCTCGGCCGACATCCGCCGTTTCGACAACTATAATTCCGTCATCCAGGCCTTCATCTCGGGTCAGACCCAACTGATGGTCGTCGGCAACGATGTCGGCGCCCAGGTGCTCGCCCGCCAGGAGGCACTGAAGCCGGAGCAGAAGTTCCAGCTTCTCACCTCGCCCTCGCATATCGGCCTCAACAAGAACGAGGACCGCCTGAAGCAGGCGGTCAACGACGCGGTCGCCAAGATGCTGGCCGACGGCAAGCTGGACGAAAGCTCGAAAGCCTGGCTCAAAACACCGCTCAATCCCGACAACCTCAAGGATTGATCTCCGAGGTAAGGACCTATCATGGGCTACAGCCTCGACTTCGGCTGGCTTGCCGATGCGACAGGTGCGATCGCGCGCGGGGCGGCCATGACGATCCTTTTGATCGCCGTGACCACGCTGGCGGGAACGTTCCTCAGCATCCTCGGCGCAGCAGGGCGGCGAAACGGCCCCTTGCTGCTCAAGCGGGCAATCGGCGTCTATGTCGAAATTATCAGGAACACGCCGTTCCTTGTGCAGCTGTTCTTCATCTTCTTCGGGTTGCCCAGCATCGGCGTGAGGCTCGATCCGCTGCTGGCCGCCATGCTGGCAATGACGCTCAACATGGCGGCCTACACGATCGAGATCGTCGGCGCCGGGCTCGACGCGGTGCCGCGCGGGCAGACGGAAGCAGCCCTTGCG
Organism: Mesorhizobium sp. WSM4820; assembly: GCF_055811075.1. Taxonomy (NCBI): domain Bacteria; kingdom Pseudomonadati; phylum Pseudomonadota; class Alphaproteobacteria; order Hyphomicrobiales; family Phyllobacteriaceae; genus Mesorhizobium; species Mesorhizobium sp. WSM4820. The sequence continues at coordinate 379,414 of NZ_JBVVQN010000002.1, forward strand.
CTTGGGCTCAGGCTGCGTCAGGTCTTCGTCAAGATCGTGCTGCCGCAAGCGCTCAAGGTGATCTTTCCGGCGCTGACCAGCCAGATCATCATCATGATGCTGGAGTCCGCCGTGGTGTCGCAGATCGCGGTGCGCGAACTGACCTACGAGGCCGACATGCTGCAGGCGCGCACCTTCCGTGCTTTCGAGACCTATTTCGTGGTGACGATGGTCTATCTCGTCCTGTCGATGGGGCTGCGCCGGCTGCTGGTCAGCGGCGGCCGCCGCGCTCTGGGAGCCGGCGTGTCATGATCGAATTTACCTTCTGGGATATTGTCCGCAACCTTCTGCTCGCCGCGCGCTGGACGGTGCTTCTGTCACTGGCGGCTTTCGTCGGCGGCGGCGTGGTCGGCATGGTCGTGCTGTTCTTCCGGATCGCCAAAAATAAATGGGCGCGGCGGCTTGCGTCGGGCTACATTGCGCTTTTCCAGGGCACGCCGCTGCTCATGCAGCTCTTCCTGATGTTCTTCGGCCTGCCGATGCTGGGCTTGCGCATCGAGCCGTGGACCGCTGCAGCGCTTGGCCTGACCTTCTTCGCCAGCGCCTATCTCGCCGAGATCTGGCGCGGCGGCGTCGATGCGCTGCCGCGCGGCCAGTGGGACGCCGGCGCCAGCCTCGGCCTTCACTATCTGCAGGAACTGAGGCTGATCATCCTGCCGCAGGCGTTTTCGATCACCCGCGCCCCGACCGTCGGTTTCCTGGTGCAGCTGATCAAGTCGACCGCGCTGACCTCGATCATCGGTTTCGAGGAACTGGTCAGGACATCCAACGCCATCAACAATGCGACCTTCGAGCCGTTCACCGTCTATGGGCTGGTCGCCTTGATCTTCTTCGTCATGTGCTTCCCGCTGACGCAATATGCACGTTCGCTTGAACGACGGGCGACTTCACACTAGCAAGCCGCCTCTGCGCTTAGCGTTCGAATGCCTTCTTCGCTCCTTCGGAGTTACCTCCTTGTTGGAAGAAGAGTTCTGTGTACTCTCACAATGCGTTATCAAGGGCTTGGGGATGAGAATTGCAATGTTCGTCGCGTTGGCCGCGACAGTGGCCGGATGCGCGACCTCTCCGGTCGACTATGGAGCGTCGCTTTCGAAGCAAGACCGGAAATGGGCGTCGCCGGAATGCCAGCAAGCCCGCATGGAGGCTTCCGACTACGACGCTCGCGAAAAAAAGCAGCCGGGCTGGGGAACCGGCGTCTTTCTTGGCCCGTACGGATTAGGGCTCGCAGCAGCCATCAAGGAGCACCAGCAGAAGCAACGAAAATTGTTCGCCCGCGCGGTGCACTTGCGGTGCTCAAGCCTTCCACTGCCAAAGGAGTTGCACAGCGACTTAAGCCCACAGGCCGCAACTGCAAATCAGACGAAATATCCATAGACGTCACGACCCGTCCTGCTTCGTGACGAAGCCGCTTTCATCAATGCCCAAAGGAGAGCGGCGGCGCGATCTTGTCGCGCCGCAGCCAGCGCGCCAGGAGCAGCGCCGCCACCACCGCCAGCCCCAACGACAGGCCGATCCAGATGCCGACGCCGTCGAGCCCGGAATGGAAGGCGAGCAGCACGCCGAGCGGCAGGCCGATGCCCCAATAGCCGATCGCGGCATAGATCATCGGCACCTGGGTGTCGTGCAGGCCGCGCAGCATGCCGGCGGCCACGGCCTGGGCGCCATCGAAAATCTGGAACAGCGCGGCAAAGGCCAGGAACGACACGGCAAGCCCGATCACAGTGGCATTGGCCGGGTCGCCGAGATCGATGAAGGCGCTGATCAGCAGTTGCGGCCACAGGATCATCACCAGCCCCATCAGCGCCATGAACGAGACGCCGATGACAAAGGCGGTCCAGCCGGCGCGGGAAACACCTTCCGGATTGCCGGCGCCATGGGCGAGCCCGACGCGTACCGTCGCCGCCTGGTTGAGGCCGAGCGGCACCATGAAGCTGATCGAAGCGATCTGGATGGCGATGGCATGCGCCGCGAGCGAGGCGGCGTCGATCAGGCCCATGAGAAGGGCCGCCGCGTTGAAGATCGTCACCTCGAAGGCGAGAAGCCCGGCGATCGGCAGGCCGAGCCGCAGCAGGCCCTTGAAGCGCGGCCAGTCGGCCCGCCAGAAGCGCCCGAACAGCTGGTAGCGGCGAAATTTTGGCTCAATCGTCACCACCGCCGCCATGCCGGCGAACATCAGCATGCTGGACAGCGTGGTGGCGAGGCCGGAGCCGGCGATGCCCATCGAAGGGGCGCCGAGATTGCCGAACATGAACACCCAGTTGAAGAACACATTGCAGGCAACGGCAACGAAGACGATGACCAACGCCCAACCCGGCCGCTCCAGCGCCGAGATGAACGAGCGCAGGACGATATAGCCATAGAACGGCAGCACCGCCCATTCGAGCCAGCGCAGGTAGATGCCGGCCTGATGCGCCAGCGCCGGTTCCTGGCCCATGGCCAGCAACACGGCCTCGCCGTACCAGAGAAATATCCAGATCGGGATTGAGATGAGGATTGCCAGCCACAGGCCCTGCCGCACGGTGCGGCGCAGATCGCGCACCGAGTGGCGACGGCGGCCGAGTTCCGTGGCGATCATCGGCGAGGTCGCCAGCATCAGGCCGAGCCCGAAGATCAGCGGCATGAAATAGAGGTTGGCCCCGAGCGCGCCGCTGGCCAGCGTGTCCGGACCCAGCCGCCCCATCATCATGACATCGGTGGCGGTCATCGCGGTCTGGCCGAGATTGGTGAGCACCATCGGCCACGCGAGCGCCAGCGTCGCCTTGATTTCCCGACGCCAAAGATTTTCCGGCGCGCGCGCGCCGGCTTCGATCGCAGACATTATTTCGCCTATCCGATTGCGGCGCGTCGGCAAAAAGGGCCGGAAGCCGCGTCTCAGCGCGGAAAATGGCCGTGATCGGCCCGGATTCCGCATTATCCGCACGGCTTGTCCACGAAATGGGCAGCTATGGCAAGGGGGCTGGCTCAGGGGAAGAGTTGAGCCAGAGAGCGCAGAAGCCGCTATGATTAGCGGATTGAGATCATCTGGGGTTGGGCGCGAGATCATCGCGAGATCGTCAAAGTCGGGCGCGAGCGTGGATGCGACGATCTCAGGGGTGATTGGCTTGTCGCCCAGCTTGAAGCCCTGCTCGAAGGCGCGGTTGAGATGCTCGGCGAACTGGAGCGGCGTGCTTAATCTGGACGCCAGCAGGTCCAGCGCTGCAAGTTCGATCAAGGCGTCGATGTTGGCATCTGGGATCAGGGCGATCGCGATCGACCTCTATGACGGTCAGGCCGCAAAGACGCACGAGGAAGCGGAAAAATTGATGAACAGCCTCGATCCCGTCGCTGCCGGCCGGGTCGTCCCGCACGACCACTGTGTTTTGGACGACGGCGAACTCCTCACCCGGTGCGCCGATGCGACGGCCGTGCTCGCGGAGCGATTCTTCGTCGGGCGCCTGATAGATGCAGACCGACCCGATACGGCCGTCGGACTCGTTGACGACGTGGCTGCGAATCCAGCGAACCTGGTCGGACATTTCCTCGCCGACACGCTTTGACATCTCGGCGGCCGTACCCAATACATCCAGATCGGCCTAGGCTCCTCGGCGACGGATGACGTAGAGATCCGTCTTTTTGCTCCTTTCAGAACACCATCACCGATACGTCCTGGCCGGCGAGAATGGCGCCGGCCGTTGTCAGCGTGTCGTTTTTGACCAGGAAGTGCTGCGTCAGGGCATTGACGTCGCGCAGACGCCTTTGCAGAGGCGAAGAGGCATAGAGCGAACTGCCGCCGCCGGCGCGATAGGCGCTGGTCACCACCTCAGCGGTGCGGTTGGTTGCCCACACTGCCGCCGCCCTGATGCGTGCCCGATCCTCGATAGCCAGCGGTGATCCGCCTGCCACGGTCGCCCACACCGATTCGGCGCTCTCGTACAACAATGCTCGAGCCGCACGGAGTGCTGCGTCGGCATTGGCCAGCTCGAATTGGAAATAGCCGCTTCGGGCGAGAGTGCTTTCGGCGAGGAGAGGAGTCTTCTTGGTTGCCAATTCGATGATGTCGTCCAACGCGCCTTGCCCAATGCCCACAGCGATCGACGCGATGCTGAGTGATGCCAGGACCGGCGGCGGGATATTAACGATGACGGCGTCGATGCATGGCTTGTCGACGAGCGGAACGAGCGTCCGCTCGGACATCACAAAGACGTCGTCGACACGGAAGTGATGGCTTCCGGTCCCGCACAGGCCCGAGACGTTCCAGGTATTCTCGATCACAACCTGGTCGGGAGAGAACACCACCGTGCGCAGGTGGGGTACTCCATCCTCGATGCTCTCGACGTTGTTGCCGAACAACCAGTCGGCGTGCTCACAGCCGCTGGCGAAGCTCCACCGCCCCGTGACATTGTAGCCGCCCTCGACGGCCGTGACCGAGCCAGACGGGCTGAATACGCCGGCAAAGATGACGTTGCGGCGCGAAGCAAACAGGTTGTCGAATGTGGCACGGGGAAGCCCCACCAGGTCGATCCACGAGGCGCTGCCGATCATGACAGTCCAGCCCACCGATGCGTCGGCACGGGCGAGGGCCTCAAAGACCCTCATCCCGCTCGCCAGGTCGGCACCGAGACCACCGTGCGAGGTTGGCGTCAGGACACGAAAACAGCCGGCGCCTGTCAGTTCATCAAGCAGATCGCGAGGTATGCGGCGGGCACTCTCGATGTCTGCGGCGCGACTGGCGATGGTCGGGCCCAGCCGGCGTACTGCCTCGAGGGGGTCTTCGACGGTATGCTTTCGAGCTGCGGCGGTCATATCTGCCTCCTTTCGGTGAAACCTCTCGTTCAAGCGCGCAATGTTCACTGCGATCTCGACAGTTCGGCGTGATGTCACCATGTCGGCTACGCCAAGTCGTTACGGCCGCGCCAGCAGGCAGCGAAAAGTCGCCTCGATGTGATAGCTGTCGTCGGGCTGGCGGAAGGGCGCGATCGCCTCGGTGTGCGCCCGAGTCACGGCCTGCTCGCCGGAGTATTCCATGGCGCGTGCCGCAACGCCGGCGGAGTTGAGGCCGCGTACCGCCGTGGCTTCGTCCGGATAGACGAAGGGACTGTCGACATCGAACACGTCCACCGGTGTGAGGCCGGCCTCGGAGGCGAACTTGCGCAAAGCCTGCTCGTCGGACAGTGCGAAAGGTCCGGGCGCATTCGGCGGCGGTGGCGGCATCAACGGGCGCAGGGCGGCCAATAGCGATGCTGCCTGCATGCCTTCAGGATTGCCCCAGGTCATGATTACGACGGAACCGTTGGGCCGGGTCACGCGTCGCGCTTCGCGGAGCGCGACAAGGGGATTGCCGGCGTACTGGAATGAATTGAAGCCGGTGGCCACGTCGAAGCTGCCGTCATCGAAAGGCAGTTCCTCCATATCGCCCTGGCGGAAATCGCCTTCCGGCGTCCGCAGCCGCGCGATGTCGAGGAGCGCCTCGGCGGCGTCGATGCCCGACACCTCGGCGCCGCGCGCCGCGGCGATCTGCGCCGCCATGCCGGCGCCACAGCCAACATCGAGGTAGTGCGTCCCCTCCCTCATGTGCGTGTGCTCCAGCACCGCCTCGTAGACTGGACGAACCGTGCCCTCCTGGATCTCTGCCCAGTCCCTGGCGCGCGCACCCCACAGCCGGCCGTTGATTTTGGCTGTCCGCGGTTTCGCAGCGACCGACATCGCTTGGTTGAAAGTAAACATCGTGGACATGGTTCTAACTCCAATGGGAACGGTAAGCTTCTCACTCCTCCCTGTCGGTGAAGGCGCGCGACAGCACCTTCTCGGCGACCTGCCGGCCCACGGTCTCCCCTGCCTCGATATCGAAGCGGTAGTGGATGCCGGCCCAGATCCGCGACTCGCTCGCCTCCGTCGCGCGGGCGAAAAGCCGTTCGCGGTCGCGCGGGAAGAGGTGCGCCAGCACCGTCGCGCGGGCGGTCGACAGGCAAGAGTGAGCGGCTGGGTAGCTCGGGTGATTGGGCGAGGGGAACACGGTCTCGAGCTCGGGGTCGAGCTGCGAGGGCCGGATGTACCATTAGACATACTTCGCGTCGAAGCAGGCAATGGTGGCATCGACATGGGCGACGTTCAGAGCCGCCAGCGCGCGGGCCGACGCCTGCGGGCCGAACGCCGGGCCGTATTCCAGGAGCTTCGTCCGCGCGATCTCGTTCCAAAGCGAGAAGTCACGGCCGCCGCCGAACACCTCCCAATAGAGGGCCTTGTGGTTGCTCGCCGGCGTGCGCTCGTAGCTCTTGAGCTCCGCCAGGGCCGCGGCGACCGCCTCGGAATTGAAGGCAGGCGGCGGGGCGGGGCGGAACTCGTCCGGACGGTCGAGCACCCAGGGACGCCAGGTGCCGGCGAGCGGGGCGATCGGCTTGCTGCCTTGCCATTTGCCTGGTCCCTGCGGAACGCTTCCTGTCCATTTGGCATCTGACCCATCGGCCTCGCCGCGCGCTATCGCAAGCGCGGCCATCTTCTCTCCGAGCGCCCGGCCGGCGGCGATGTCGGTTGGAAATTCGACCCCTGCAAGGAGCCGGCTCTGCATGGCCTCTTCCGCCTTCTCGGCAAATGCGCTCGCGCGATTAGAGAAGAGATCGCCGAGCACGCCTGCGGCCGCTGCCGCCGCTGCCGCATACTCGGACGGGTAGGACGAACTGTCCGGCGTCGGAATCGCCGTGTCGATCGATGGATCGGCCCTGGCCGGGCGCGCCCTGCCGGGCGTTTGCTTCATCGCTGATGCGGCCGCGACCGCGTCGTCGATCGCCGCGTGCATCAAGGCGAGACCACGTCCCGCGGCGAGCGAGGTGACGAAGTCGGCGAGCATCGTGTCGACGGCGATCTCATTCCACCGGTAGGCCGGTCCGCCGACGTTCCACCAGCGGGTGCGTTCGACGTCGGCAGCGCTCCGCCGTGCGACAAACGCCTTCACCTCGTCGAGTTCGGCGCCAGCGTCGGCGGGCGGGTTGGGCACGTCGAGGACGGCGAACGACGTCGTCAGCCAACCCCTATCGCTTGAAGGCGCTACCTCCGCCTCGTCGGCTGCATTGGCCGGATCCGGCATGATCACGAGCACGGCAAGCAGTCCGGCAATCGTGTAGCTAGTGTTCCTACTCAGGTGAATGTCGACAAGTGGCATGACTTCCTCCTGTTCAGGTTGACGTTCTCGGTTGTGATGGCTGGCAGTCAGGCTGCCTTATGGCGACGCCCGCGTAGTGGCTGCCCAACAGCCAGAAGGTGGGCGGAAACCCCTCCTGCCATGCGTCTCGAATGTCGAAGTGGGCGCTCGCCACGAGCTGAAACGGGTTGCGGTTGAGATTGCATCCGCCGGCAAGAACGCCCCAGAAGCGGTTGAGCCGATCCTGCAACCTTCTCCGCCAGCCGGCATTCGCTTGCCCGTGTTCGAGGAAGATCAACCGCCCGCCGGGCTTCAAGATGCGCCGGATCTCCGTCAGCGCAGCCGCCGGCTTCGGAATGGTGCAGAAGGCGTAAGCGACGATCACTGTGTCGGCGAATCCACTCACAAGTGGCATGCTTTCGCCGCAGGCCTGGAGGCATTCGACATCGAACGGCAAAGCGCGGTTCTGTCGTTTCGCCAAAGCGAGCATAGTGCCGTCAGGATCGACGCCGACGAGCCGCCTCACCTTGGCTGCATCGTAGTAAGGCAGGTTCAGGCCGGACCCGAAGCCGACTTCGACCACAACGCCCTCCGCCAGCGGCACCATGCGCTGCCGCATGCGCGAGAAAGCGGTCGCCGAACAGCCGGCGTGGACGACGTACGGCGCGATGCGTCGTCCGTACCAGGAGAGACATGACCGACACATGGCTCACCCTCCTCGCCCTGCATTGCGGGTGCCGATACTGCCGAGGAATTGGTCGACAACCGGCACGATCGTCTCGACATCGAGAAAGGCCGTCACATGGTTCCTGCCCTCAAGCGGTAGGAATTCACCTCCGGCCAGTTCTGCGAACTTTCGGGTGGCATCGCATCGGGGATCGAGCGTGCCGCTGATTGCCAGCACTGGGATATCGAGCTTCGCAAGAGCCGCTGAGAAATCCGCTCTATCCCTGGCGAGGCTTGCCTGAACAGCAGGGAGATCATTATCTCGGATGCGTCGGCAGCTGTCCGGCGAAAGGTCGGGGGCCAACTGCTTCACGAAGGCAAGCCACGCTTCGAAGTTATCCTTGAGTGCGGCTCGCAAGGGAGTAAGGTCTTCCGCGAAGGGATGCGCGCCATTGACGATCAGTGCATCGACGCGGTCCGGATGATACGCGGCGGTGGCAAGTGCGATGACACCGCCCATCGAATGACCCATTAGTGCAGCGCGGCGAATGCCGGCGTGGTCGAGGACCGCGATGATATCGGCCGCCCGCCTGCGGCCCGAATAGGCAGCCGGATCGTGCGGCTTGCCGCTGCGGCCATGGCCGCGGCAATCGACAAGGATCAGCCGCCGTTCGCGCTGCAGGAATTGCTCGACATAACCGGCCTCATGCCAGGACTCACGGCTTTCAGTTACGCCGTGAAGCAGCATGAGCGGCTCGCCGCAGCCAATGTGTTCATAAGCAATCGAGACGCCATCCGCGGCAACAGCCTCGGATGGGTGGTGGGGGATGATAGAATTGACCAGTGACATTTATCGCTCCAAAGTTGGGCGCAGTTGGCCCGAAAGTCGCAGGGGCAACGATAGACGGCAGGCGTCCCCTCAACGTCCCCTGCCTGGTGCGATTTGTCGCGAGCGGATCCATGGAGAAATTGGAGTTTCGACTTTTGGGCTTTCCGGAGTTCCGCTTGGACGGACAGCCGATGCCACTTGCCCTGCGCAAGGCAGCCGCGCTGCTCATCTTTCTTGCCGAGGCCGGTCGGCCCGTCGCGCGTGAAACTGCGGCCACGCTGCTGTGGCCCGAAGCCGACGAAGAGACTGCTCGGGCGCGCCTTCGGCGTATCCTTTACAAGATCCGGATCGCTTTTCGCAGCGAACTCGTCGCCGTGAGCGGAACTTCCCTCAGCCTGCACCCGGAGCTTTCCGTCGAGATTGACTCCAGAATTTTTGAGCACGCCTGCGACCACGGCTCTCTTGAAACGGCGGCCAACATATACACGGGCGATTTTCTTGCGGGTTTCTCCCTGCCGGATTGTCAGGAATTCGAGGAATGGGCGTTCTTCAGGCGCGAGGCCCTGCGCAGCCGCCTGACACAGGCGTTGGAGCGCCTGGTCGAAACGCAGATCGCCGCTGGAGAACCTCTCACCGCAGTTGTGCATGCGACGCGTCTGGTGGGACTGGATCCGCTGAGCGAAAATGCGCACCGCCATCTGATCCGTGCCCACTTGGCGGTCGGGAACAGGGCGGCAGCCGAGCGCCAATTCGAAGCATGCGCCCGGCACTTGCAAGAAGAGCTTGGCGTGACACCTGACCCTGCAACCGTTGCCTTGTTACAAGAGCCAAGCAAGACCACTGCTCCGGAAGCGCCGCGAACGCGTTATGTCGAGGTGGATGGGATCCACCTCGCGTTCCAGACCGTCGGCAGTGGTCCGCCGGACATCGTGCTCGTTCCCGGGTTCGTTTCGCATGTGGAGCGGATCTGGGAAGACAGCCGCTGCCGCGCGTGGATTGCGGCGGTTTCGCGTATCGGTCGCCTTATCCTCTTCGACCGGCGCGGCGTGGGCCTTTCCGACCGGGTCGGAGCGCGTCCAACCGTCGACGCGACGGCGCAGGACATATTGGCGGTCATGAACGCGGCCGGAAGCCGCCTTGCGCTCCTCATCGGTTCGTCGGAAGGCGGTCCCGGCTGCATCCGCTTTGCAGTCGATCATCCCGATCGCCTCATCGGGCTCGTTCTGTGGGGCTCCCTGGCCAAAGGCAGCCGGACGCCCGAATACGCTTTCGCCTTGACCTCCGAGCAATACGACCTCTGGAAGCGCCGCCTGGTCGCCAACTGGGGCGGACCGGCCGAGATCGAAACCTTTGCCCCGAGCCTGGTCGGCGACCGCCAAGCGGAAGCCTGGTGGGCCGGGTTGCTGCGGGCGGCGTCCAGTCCAGGTGCCGTTGCAGGTGTGATCGATGCGCTGCGCGACACCGACGTCCGCCATTTGCTCGCAAGGGTCTCGGTCCCGACACTGGTGCTGCATCGCTCGGGCGACCGCGCGGTCCACTCGGAGGCGGGTCGCTTCCTTGCTGCGAAGATACCCGGAGGGCGGTTCGTGGAGGTCGCCGGCGACGACCACTGGTTCTGGGTCGGCGACCAGAACCAGCTGCTGCGCGGCATCAGCGAGTTTGCGGAACGCCACCGGTGAACCAGCGCAGCGAGCGCCCGCAGTTATGGCGTCGAATCTGATCACCGCCACTGTCTCATTCTGTTGCCCGGGACGAGGTCGCCCGCGGCGCGGGTCAAGCACTTGAGCTTGCGCTGGCCGGCGCAGCCCGGTGTCCGGGCATCGCGCTCAATTGGTCCGGGATCGACGTAAGTGATGTCGAAGGGATCCGTTTCGTTGATCTGGACAATCGGACCAGGTCCAGCACGGGTTATGCCGCAGCACCGCGTCCGGCAGCGATGGCCTTGACCTTTTCGGACGTCAGCATCTCTCCGCCGATCGCCCAGTCGCCGCTTGCGACTTCGTTGATCTTGACCCAGGTGACGCCGCGCATGTTTTCGCCTTCGACGGCGACCATCGCTTCGGTCACCTTCTCGATCAGCTTGTGCTTCTGGGCGGGCGTGAAAACGTCTCGGATGACGTGAATGTCGACGAGTGGCATAGTCTGTTCCTCCATTTCAGGGTTGGCGTTTTCGATCGTCGTGGACTTGTTCGCACGACTCATTCTGCGGTCGGTGAAGCCTCCGTGGCGGTGTCATGAGTCACCCCCTGTTGCTGTGCTCGTCTGCCGTCGCATCCGCCAATGAGGCCACGGGAATGGCCTGCGCTCTGCTGGGGCGAACGAAACTTGCGGGCTCGCGCGGTTGTTTTATTGGTTCGGACAAGCAGTGTGGTCATGACGCTTCTCCTCTCGGGCGCTGGTCCGGCGCCAAAGACGCCCAATGATCTGCTTGTGAATGATGAGGCCAGTCCATGGGCGCGGACGCGGGAGGCGACGTGGAATCGTGTTGACCGGGTCGATCGGGCGGCGAACCTGCCACCTCGTCGAAGGGCGCGCCGATGCGCGTTCGCACCGGAACGCCGTGGCGCAGGGTCCGCAGCACGACACAACTGTGTTCGGCCGCCGCGAAGAGCACCTGCAGCTTCGTGGGATCGGCATCAGAAGCCGGCTGCAATCGCACGCGGCAGCCTATGCGCTGGAAGCCTGCCGGAACGGAGCGATCGACGAGCAGCGCGCCTCGCACGTCGGCGTCGGCGCTTACGGCGACCTCCAGCGACTCAAGGCGAATCTCGAGCCGGTCGGCAACCATTCGAAGGGTGGAATCGAGACAGGCGGCGAGCGCGGCGCACAGCATGTCGCCCGGATTCGGCAGATCGTGATAACCGCCGACCGCCCGATGAATACCGAACCGCCATGGCGAACCATCTCCTTCCCCGAGAGCAACGCTGCCGTGGAAAGGATCTGCGCGATCATCAATCGTTCTCGCGCGGTCGGTGATGAGGGCTTCTTCCGCAGCGCTGCGATAGCGCTCGCGAAGCGGATCCTGGCGTTGCTTGACGATGCCTGCTGAGGTTTGGCTCATGGGTCCGTGTCCCAAGTTCTGCAATCCTGGTGCAAAAATGGGGCAACGACGGGCCCCGGTCATGGGGCGAGAGCCCTACCGATCTTGCTTATTTTGCCAGAAGGGGCGGGTTTTCTGGGGCGCCGGCCCCAGTGGGCGAGCCAAAACGGCTCAGTCGTGGCCAAATCCCGCCTTGCGCGCGGCCACGATAGCCTGGGAACGATGCTCGACACCAAGCTTGGAGAAGATGCTGGATATGTGATTGCGCACGGTCTTTTCCGAGATGTTCAGCCCTCGTGCAATCTCGATATTGGTCAGGCCGCGCGCGATGCGGTCCAGGAGTTCCTTTTCGCGCTCTGTCAGGTCGAACAATTCGCTGCCCCGCGCCATACTGATCGGCTCGTCGGCATCAAGGAAATTGTCGAGTTCCTTCCGAAACTTCCTCCAGGCCTTCTCGCGCGGCAGCAGGATGTGGTTCTTGCTTTCGAGCGGCACGAAGCGGGCATTCGGTATCATCGCAGCAAGGCTACGGCCGGCCTCGAACGGTACCATGCCGTCGCCACGAACGTGAAAGACCAGCGTCGGCATAGTGATCTTGGGTGCCTCTTCCCGGATGTCGAATGCATGGAAGGCATTCCACAGCCGGCATGCGGTTTCAGGCGACGCGCTTAGCCGCTGCAGTTCACCGATCCATTTGAGCTGCTCCTTGCCTCCGTCCGGCATCAGAAGATTCGCAAAAACTTCACGGAACGCTCCAGATTCACGGCCCCATCCGACTTCGATCATCTGCGAGAGCGTCCGCGCCTGCTTGGCGAGTTTCTCGCCCACACCGTCGACATAGGCGCCGTGTAGATAGCCGCTGTAGAGGACGAGCCGCGTGACACGCTCGGGGTGGCGCGCAGCAAAGGCAATCGCCACCAGACTACCTTGACAGAGCCCGATGATGGGAAAGCGATGCAAACCGAGCGCATCGACGACCGCTTCCAGGTCGGCTACCCAGGCATCGAGCGAGAAGTCGGTCGCATCCCGGTCCGAAAGGCCTGACCCGCGCGGGTCATAACGGACAAGCATCCGTCGATCGCTGAGAGTCTCTTGCCAATGCCGCCAGACGGGGCTTTCCCAATCAATATCGAGGTGCGTGAACCAGTTGTTGACCCGCACCAGTGGCGGGCCGTGGCCTGCCGTCGCCAAGGCGATTCGAACCCCGTCCCGCGACGTGCAGAACTGTATCCGTTGCGTCATCGGAGCTTTCCTGCTTGTCCTTGTCCGCAACCACTGCAAGAGAGCCGCAATGTTATCAGGCACACCGCGCCAGCAACAGCTATCAGAACGCAGCCGCCTATCAATGGTAGCTCATCAGCGCTCATCAGCATATCAGACGACGTTCATCCTTAACCAATCGAACAGACGCCTTGCTCGACTACGTCATTCTCTCGCTGCTCGACTTCGCTTCGAGTACAAATAGAGTGAGCCAGGAATCGCGATGATCTCGCGCCCGACCGCGGACAATCTCAATTCCGCTACAGCTATGATCGCGTCGTTGGCCGATTTGAAGAGCGGTCATCACATCGGATTCAATCGAAAGGCATGCGGATGAGCGCGTTTCCCGAAATCCATCTGGTTCGACATGGCGAGACGGAATGGAGCGCGTCGGGAAAGCACACCGGCCTGACCGACATACCGTTGACGCCGGCCGGCGAGGCGGCCGCCGGACGGGTCGCTGAGCGGTTGCAGGGGCTTTCGTTCCAGGCCGTCTGGTCGAGCCCGTCGCAGCGCGCCTTCAAGACCTGCGCGCTGGCCGGCTTCGGTTCGGCCGGCGTGAAGAAGGCCGATCTGGCCGAATGGGATTACGGCGCTTACGAGGGGCTGACCACGAAGCAGATCCGCATCGAACGCCCCGGCTGGCGTCTGTTTCGCGACGGCTGCCCTGACGGCGAGGCGGCAGACGACGTCGGCGCAAGGGCGGATCGGATCGTCGACGAACTGCGTGACGTCAACGATCACGTGCTGGTGTTTTCAAGCTCGCATTTCCTGAGGGTGCTGGCCGCGCGCTGGCTCGGCCTGCCGCCGCAAGATGGCGCTCTGTTCGTGCTGGATACCGCCAGCATAAGCGTGCTCGGCTACGACCACGACCTCAGCGAACCAATCATCCGGCGGTGGAACCAAAGATAGCAGACGCATTGCAGGCGGAGCTATCGCGGTGACCTATCGTCCATACTGGAGAGTTGCCAGGCAGCGCGCGTTGAAGTCTTTCTCACGTAGCGCGGGTGATCTGTCAGGGTACCTGCACTCATCTCAGTCAAGTTCATTTCGCAACTGTAGATTATCATCTTTAAACGACGGCGACGTTAACTGAGCGGAAGCAGTACAATGCCAATCCTCGACCTGTCGTGCGTGGATCAAGCCCAGAGGAGCGGCCGTTTTTTGGTCACCTGCAGCGAGATCAAGGCGGAGTTATTTTCTTTTGGACCGCGCCCCAGGGCGATGCCGCCGAAGGATCCCATTCTGACACTTGAGACCGGCAAGATCGTAACGCTTTTCGGCAGCTGGCCGCGGTTTTTCGCAAGTACGATTCATGCCCAACACGCTCTAATCGGCAATCGTGCGTGGGATGAGAATTACCGTGTCGCAGCAGCCGAGTTTTGCCTTCCGGCCGCTAAAGGGTCTCTCGCCTATAATCAGCATCGAGCACTCGAATTTGAAGAGAATGTCCAAACCGAAAGGGTCTATCAGGACCGTCTCCAGATTGTCGAAGTTGCAGCGGACGGAATTGTTGTCCGCCTGAATAAAAATCAGTCGGTATTCGCTGGACGCATCGAAGAAATTAGCCGCGATCCCACTTGGATATCTGTCACGTTCAGCGAACCGGTTCCGCTGGCTGACATTTTTCAGGTTCTATTCCACGTTCAGATTTTCTTCGAGCTGTCGGAAGGTCGCCCATGCCGGCGGGTTGGCCAGGCAGTTTCGACGCGACAACATACAGAGGCCACGGAATTTGACCATGATGCCTATTTTTCTTTGTATGTCCCGGAAGCCCCTTCGGTGGAAACCCAGAGTTCTACAGTGAGCCTGCATTTCGGGTATTCAGGGATGTTGACCGGGCGGAGACGGCCCGAGCACTCACGCTTTGGCTAAACCGACGAAAGCAATGGGAAGTGACCTATTGGCTCGCTTCTCAATTCATCAATGGTGGCAACATTTACGACCGTTCCCGTATGCTTAAAGCGATGGCATGGTTTGAATCGATCCCAACGTATCAAGTCGATTCCGGGATCACAGACGCTCAATTGAAAGATGTGCGAAAAGCCGCCCGGCAGGAAAGTTGCATCAAAGCGTTGGGCATATCGGACAAGAGGCTCTCTGAAGTTGTGAACTCGCTCAAACAAATTCCTTTGGTTGAGAGGTTCGAAAAGGCGATAGCCGATATTTTGAACCAATTTGGGGATGACATTTTACCTGAGACAATCATAGGGGATTGCAAGTTGGCGAAGCGCTTCCGTGACGAAGCCGCTCATGGTGCCAGAGACAGATCAACAGACCCACGCGAATACTTTATTGCAATGGCCGCTGTCGAGACAGTGGCGTACTTGGCCACGATGCGGGAGTTAGGGATAAGCAAGGACATTATTAGGAAGCTAACCAACCGCTTCGGAGGAGGCCATCCATACACGCGTTACTATGAATGGGCGGACAGCCGAACGCGCGGTCACGACGATGAAATTTAATGCCGCTCGCTTTGCAGGCGCACGCTGCTCAATTTACCTGATTTCGTCCAGCGCCTGCCGCTGCCGGTGCATCTCCAAAAACACGCGGTAGTCGCGGTCGAACCGGCCGGCGGCCGCCGAATTGGGCTCTCGCGTCTTGCCGCCTTGCTGCATGGCGACGCAGGCGGCGTTCAAATCGGGAAAAAGTCCGGCGGCGGTGGCGGCGATCATGCCTGTGCCGAGCAGCACCGCCTCATCGGCCAGCGGCTCGACCACCGTGCAGCCGGTAGCGTCGGCATAAAGCTCCATCAGCAGCGGGTTTTTGGTGTGACCGCCGGTAACATGCAGCGTGTCGATCAGATAGCCGTTCTCATTCAGCGCTTCCAGCACATGGCGCACGCCCAGCGCAATGCTGACGGCGGTGCGCCAATACAGCTTGCACAGGCTGTCGAAGGAGAAATCCAGCGTCAGACCGCTGATGACGCCGACGGCATGCGGGTCGGCGAGCGGCGAGCGGTTGCCATGGAAATCCGGCAGCACATGCAGCCTTCCGGCCAGATTTTCGCCCTCTATGGCGCGCAACTCGACAACGCGTCGGGCAATCCTGGCGTGCATGGCGGCGTCCGGCTCGCCGCCGGCGCCGTGCCAGCGGATGATGTGATCGAGCAGCGCGCCAGTGGCCGATTGGCCGCCTTCCGACAGCCAAAGCCGGGGAAGCGCCGCGCCGCAATACGGGCCCCAGACCCCGGCAAAGGGTTGCGGGTCGGGCGACATCGCCATGACGCAGCTCGAAGTGCCGGCGATCAGCGCCAGATGCCGACCGATGTTGGTTTCATCGCCGGCGAAGCCGCCGAGCACGCCGAGCGCGCCGGCATAGGCGTCGATGACGCCGGCGCCGACCCGGCATTGTTCGGTCAGGCCAAGCTCGGCTGCGGCTTGCTTACTCAGCCGGCCGATATCGGCGCCCACCGGGCTGGCCTTGTCAGGCAGATTGCCATGCTCGAAAAGATCGCCGAGCCCGACGGCTTTGAAGAAGTCGCGCCGCCAGCCGGTCTCTTCATGCGCCAGATAGGTCCATTTGGCGGTCAGCGTGCATTGCGAGCGGGCAAGCGAACCGGTTGCCTTCCAACTGAGAAAGTCGGCGAGGTCGAATAGATAGCCGGCGTCGTTCCATGTTGCGGGCAGGTTGCGCTTCAGCCACATCAGCTTCGGCGTCTCCATTTCCGGCGACATGACGCCGCCGATATAGTCGAGCACGGCGTGGCCGCTTTCGGTGCATTCATCGGCCTCGGCAATGGCGCGGTGATCGAGCCAGACGATGGTGTCCCAGCGCCTTTCGCCTGTCACCGAGACACTGAGCTGGCCACCATCCTTGCCCCGCACCACCAGCGAGCAGGTGGCGTCGAAGGAGATGCCGACGATGTCCTGCGCTGCCACGCCGGCTTTTTCATTGGCCGCGCGCACCGCAATGCAGACCGCCGACCAGATATCCTGCGAATCGTGCTCGGCGTGATCGGCCTTCGGCCGGTTCATGACGATCGGATGCTCGGCGCGGCCGAGCAAGGTGCCTCCGGTGTCGAGAATGCCCGCACGGGCGCTCCCGGTGCCGACATCGACCGCGCAAACGAAACTGTTCGTCAAGATGTTCTTACTCTCGCTCCCAGGCCTGCAATCAGATCGGGCAGTTGCAGCATGTCAGCGAATATAAAGTCCGGTTCACTCGACGCAAGCCGCGCTTTCAGTGCCGGGTTGCCGGCATGCGAGCCGCCGGTGAAGGCGAGGACGCGCATTCCCGCCGCCCGTGCCGCCGCGACGCCGACGGGGCTGTCCTCGACGACGACGCAATTTTGCGGGATCGCTCCCATTTTGGCGGCTGCGTGGAGAAAAAGGTCCGGCGCCGGCTTGCCCCGCGCCACCATGGCGGCGCTGAACAGATGCGGCTCGAGCAGCCCGAGCAGCCCGGTAACGTCGAGCGCATAGCGGATGCGATCCAGCGTGCCGGAGGAAGCAACGCAGCATGGCACGGTAAGCTTCGGAAGAACCTGGCCGATGCCGGGGATCGGCTTGAGCTCTTCGCGAAATTTGCGCATCAGCCCGACGCGCATCTCGCTCAGATGCAGGTCGGTGATATCAAGTCCGAAGTCGCGACCGAGGATTTCGCGAACGCTTTTCATGCTTTTGCCGAGGAAATGCTCATAGGCGGCATCCTCGCTGACACTGCCGCCGGCAAGCGTGATCATGCCAAGCAGCGCCGAAACAGACAGCCCCTCGCTGTCGACCAGCACGCCGTCGCAGTCGAAAATGACCAGGTCAGGCGTCATTGCAGGGCCCTCATCGGCGGGGACATGCATTGAGCCGATCTTAGAGGTTGCCGGCGAGGTAGCGCGTCAGCGTCGTACGTGCGCCATCGGCCCAGAGCGCCTCGAGCGCCTTGGCAAAGGCCTCGACGAACGGCGTCGAGCGGCCGACCTCGCCATAGATGTCCTCCATGGCCAGCCAGGCGGCAGGCGCAGCCTTTGCCGCCCTGGCGGTCGTCTGCAGCCGGTCCCAGCTTGGATCATTGGGCTCGATGACCGCGCCTGAATCCGTGGTGCCGAAGCAATAGCGGCACCAGAGCGCCGATTCCAGCGCCAGGCCGGCCACGCCCTTGCCGGCCTTCAGCCGGTCGGCGATGGTCGGGATGATGAATTTCGGCTGCCGGTTGGAGCCGTCGAGGCAAAGCCTGCGAATGGTGTCGCCGATCTTCGGATTGGAGAAGCGGTGCTCGATGAGCTGGTAATAGTCCTCCAGCACGGTACCCGGCACCGGCGGCACCGTCGGGATGATCTCGTCGTGCTCCAGTTTTTCGAGAAAACCGCGCACCAGCGGCTCCTGCATCGCCTCGTCGACGAAATGGATGTCCATCAGCCCGGCCGGATAGGCGATGGTCGCATGGCCGCCATTGAGGATGCGGATCTTCATCAGCTCGTAGGGTGCGACATCGCTGACGAACTGCACGCCGACCTTTTCCAGCGGCGGGCGGCCGTCGGTGAAATGGTCCTCCAGGACCCATTGCCTGAACGGCTCGCAAAATACCGGCCAATTGTCGTCGAGCCCGAACTCGCTCGACAGAATGCCGCGCTCGCGGTCGGTGGTGGCCGGCGTGATGCGGTCGACCATGCCGTTGGGAAAGGCGACGTTCTCGCTCACCCAGGTCGCCAGTTTCTCGTCGATCAGCCGCGCGAGCCCGATGACGCCGTCGGCGGTGACATGGCCGTTGTGGGGGATGTTGTCGCAGGACATGACCGTGAACGGCACGATGCCGTCGTCGCGGCGGCGCAACAGCCCGGCAAGAATGATGCCGAAGACAGTCTTCGGCATTGCTCCCGGCTGCGCGTCGGCGACGATATCGGGATGGGTCGGATTGAACACGCCCGATGCCGGATCGATGAAGTAGCCGCCCTCGGTGATCGTCAGCGAAACGATCCTTATCGCCGGGTCGGCAAGCCTTTCCAAGATCGCGGCTGCATCGCCCGGCATCAGGAAGTCGATCATGGCGCCGGTGATGCGGGCGCTCATGTGGCCAGAATCCTGCTCGACCACGGTGGTCAGCCAGTCCTGTTCCTGCAACTTGCCGCGGCCGACCTTTTCGCCCTCAAAAACGCCGGCGCCGACAATTGCCCAGTCGTGGCCGACGCCCGCATTGAACAGGTCGTCGAGATAGACGGCCTGGTGCGAGCGATGGAAGTTGCCGACGCCGAAATGCACGATGCCGGCTTTGAGCGCGGCGCGATCATATTTCGGGCCGACGACTTTTTCCGGCAGGCGGGACAGTGCCGCCGATGAGAGTTTTACGGTCATTTTAACAAACGCCTTCTCATTGCGGCGCCTGCGCCTGCCTGACCTTCTCCCCTTTTGGGAGAAGGTGGATCGGCGCGCAGCGCCGAGACGGTTGAGGGGTGCTGGACGAAGTGCTGCATCAGAACACCCCCCGTCCGCCCTCGTTTCACTCGGCACCTTCTCCCCAAGGGGAGAAGGAAAGTTCAACTCATCCACTGGCCGCCATCGACATTGTAGGTCTGGGCGACGATGTATTCGGCGTCATCGCTGGCCAGGAACACCGCCATGCCGGTGAGGTCTTGCGCCGTGCCCATGCGGCCGTAAGGCACGGCTTCGCCGACCAGCCGCTTCTTCTCGCCCTTCGGCCGGTTTTCGTATTTGGCGAACAGGGCATCGACATGGTCCCAGTGCTCGCCGTCGACGACGCCGGGCGCGATGGCGTTGACGTTGATGCGGTGCTTGATCAGGTCGAGGCCGGCCGACTGGGTGAGTGAGATGACGGCTGCCTTGCTAGCGCAGTAGACGGCAACCAGCGCCTCGCCGCGGCGCCCGGCCTGGCTCGCCATGTTGATGATCTTGCCGCCTCGGCCAGCCGCGATCATCGAGCGGGCGGCTGCCTGCAGCATGAACAGCGTGCCGGCGACATTGACCGAAAACAGCCGGTCATAGCTAGCCTTCGATATCTCGACGATCGGCGCCAAGTCGAACAGAGCGGCGTTGTTGACCAGGATGTCCAGTCCGCCGGCCCTTGTCTCGACTGCTTTCACCGCCGCCTCGATCGAAGCGAGGTCGGTGACGTCCAGTTTCACGGCGTAAGCATTGCCGCCGATCTCCGAAGCGGTCTTTTCCGCAGCTTCGAGATTGATGTCGCCGATGGCGACGGTGGCGCCCTCGCGGACATAGGCTTCGGCGAACGCCCGGCCGATGCCGCGCGCCGATCCGGTGATCAGCGCCGATTTACCCTCGAGCCTCATTGCAACATCGCCTTTCCGTCGGCGCCGAAGCGGTGCAGCTTGGTCTGGTCCGGCGTCAGATAGATCGTGTCGCCGTGATGGGCGGCCAGTTCGCCGTCGGCGCGCACCGTCAGCGGCCCGACACCGTCGGCCTGAACGTGCAGAAACGTGTCGGAGCCGAGATGCTCGGCAACACCGACCGTGGCTTTCCATTCGCCTGAAGTCGTCGAGATGTTCATATGCTCGGGACGGATGCCGACGGTCTTGGCGCCATGTTTGGCCGCCGGCGCGCCTTCGATCAGGTTCATCCTGGGCGAACCGATGAAGCCGGCGACGAACAGGTTCTTCGGCGTCTTGTAGAGCTCCATCGGCGAGCCGACCTGTTCGATGTTGCCGGCGTTGAGCACGACGATCTTGTCGGCCATGGTCATCGCCTCGACCTGGTCGTGGGTGACGTAGATCATCGTCGTCTTGAGCTGATGATGCAGCTCGCTGATCTCCAGCCGCATGGTGCCGCGCAGTGCTGCGTCGAGATTGGACAGAGGTTCGTCGAACAGGAAAGCCGATGGCTGGCGCACGATGGCGCGGCCGATGGCGACGCGCTGGCGCTGACCGCCGGAGAGCTGGCCGGGGCGGCGATCGAGATAGTTGGTGAGGTTCAGGATGCGTGCCGCGTCCTTGACCTTCCGATCGATGGTCGCCTGGTCCTCGCCCGCCATCTTCAGCGGGAAGGCGATATTCTTGGCCACCGTCATGTGCGGGTAGAGCGCATAGGACTGGAACACCATGGCCAGCTTGCGCTTGGCCGGCGCCTCGCCGGTGACGTCGCGGCCGTCGATGTTGATGGTGCCGGCGGTGGTGTCCTCCAGCCCGGCGATCAGTCGCAGCAGCGTGGACTTGCCGCAGCCCGACGGGCCGACGAAGACGACGAACTCGCCGTTTTCGATGACCAAGTCGATGCCCGGAATAATGATCGTCGACCCGAACGACTTGGAGACGTGCTTGAGCGTGATGTTTCCCATGGTTTCCTCCCCGAGGGGTTATTGTCCGTCGTTCATCGCTTGCGGCGGTGTTACTTCACGGCGCCAAACGTCAGGCCGCGCACCAGCTGCTTCTGGCTGAACCAGCCCATGATCAGGATCGGCGCGATCGCCAGCGTCGAGGCCGCCGAAAGCTTGGCCCAGAACAGCCCTTGCGGGCTTGAGAAGGAACTGATGAAGGCAGTAAGCGGCGCGGCCTCGGTGGTGGTCAGCCGGATCGTCCAGAACGCCTCGTTCCACGCCAGGATGATGTTGAGCAGCATCGTCGAGGCGATGCCCGGCACCGCCATCGGCGTCAGCACATAGACGATCTCGTTCCAGAGCGATGCGCCGTCCATGCGCGCCGCTTCCAGGATCTCGCCGGGGATCTCGCGAAAATAGGTGTAGAGCATCCACACCACGATCGGCAGGTTGATCAGCATCAGCATGATCATCAGGCCGATGCGGCTGTCGAGCAGTCCGGTATCGCGGAAGATCAGGTAGATCGGGAACAGCACGGCGACCGCCGGCATCATCTTGGTGGAAAGCATCCACATCAGGATGTCCTTGGTCCACTTGCCCGGCGAGAACGCCATCGACCAGGCCGCCGGTATGGCGACGAGCAAGGCCAGGATGGTCGAGCCGACCGACAGGAACACCGAGTTGAGGAAGAACTTGAAGTAGCCGCTCTGCGCCTCGACCGCGGTGTAGCTTTCCGTGGTTCCCGACGGAAACAGGTTGAAGCCCTGGATGGCCTCCTGCTCCGACTTGAACGAGGTGATGATCGTATAAAGGATCGGGAAGAAGATCAGCAGGGCGACGATCCAGGCGGCCGCGGTCGCGATCGTCTTGTGCTGGGTGCTGACTGCACGTGCCATCGTTTCCTCCCTTATTTGTCCAGGTTCTTGCCGACCGCGCGCATGGCGAAGAAGGCGACGATGTTGGCTAAAATGACGGCAATGATACCGCCGGCGGATGCCTGGCCGATTTTGAACTCCAGCAACGCCTTCTGGTAGACGAGGAAGGGCAGGTTGGTGGAGGCGTAACCCGGGCCGCCATTGGTGGTGACGAGGATCTCGGCATAGACCGACAGAAGGAAGATCGTCTGGATCAGGATGACGACGGTGATGGCGCGCGACATATGCGGCAGCGTCAGATAGATGAAGCGGCTGACGAAACCGGCGCCGTCCATCTCGGCGGCTTCCTTCTGCTCGCCGTCGAGCGACTGCAGGGAGGTCAACAGGATCAGCGTCGCAAACGGCAGCCATTGCCAGGCGACGATGATGATGATCGCCAGCATCGGGTATTGGCCAAACCAGTCGATCGGCTGACCGCCGAAGAAGCGCGCAATGTCGGCAAAGACGCCGTATTGCGGATGCATGATCATGTTCTTCCAGACCAGCGCGGCGACCGGCGGCATTACGAAGAACGGCGAGATGACGAGGATGCGGACGATGCCCTGTCCCCACATCGGCTGATCGATCAGCAGCGCCAGCAGGATGCCGCCGATCACCGTGATCAAAAGCACGCTGGCCACGAGGATAAGCGTGTTGAGGATCGACTGCAGGAATGCCGGATTGGAATAGAAAAGCGCGTAATTCGAGAAGCCGACGAAGCCGTCGCGGATCGGGTTGAGCGGATTGTACTGCTGGAAGGAAAACCACAGGGTGAATGCCAGCGGCACGATCATCCAGACGAATAGCAGCACCACGGATGGCGCCATCATGAAGCGGGCAAGCGAACGGGTCTGCTGAGTAGCCATGACGGTCACCCTTCAAAGGTCAGCCAAATTTTTCAGTGTTGTGAAGGTGGCCGCCCGAACTGGGATTCGGGCGGCCCCTGCCGGTTAAGATAGGCAACCGGCTTTCGGCACCGGGAGGAGCCTACTGGATATAACCGCCCTCGGTCATCGTTGCGGTGGCGGCGTCCTGGGCCTGCTTCAGAGCATCGTCGACGCTGGTCTGGCCGGCGAGTGCCGCCGAAAACAGCTGGCCGACGGTGGTGCCAAGGCCCTGGAACTCGGGGATGGCGACGAACTGGACACCGACATAGGGCACCGGCTTGACGGTCGGATGCGTCGGATCGGCGGCGTTGATCGAGTCCAGTGTCATCTTGGCGAACGGCGCCGCCTTCTGGTACTCGGGGTTGGCGTAGAGCGAGGTGCGCGTTCCCGGCGGAACATTGGCCCAGCCTTCCTTCGATGCGACGAGCTCGAGATAGGCCTTGCTGGTTGCCCAGGACACGAATTTTTGGGCGGCGTCAGCCTTTTGCGTGCCGGCGGGAATGGCCAGCGACCACGCCCACAGCCAGTTGCCGCGCTTGCCCAGGCCATTGTCGGGCGCCAGCGCATAACCGACCTTGTCGGCGACCGTGGAGTTCTTTGGGTCGGAGACGAAGGAGGCAGCGACGGTGGCGTCGATCCACATGCCGCACTTGCCCTGCTGGAACAGCGCCAGGTTTTCGTTGAAGCCGTTCGAAGACGCGCCCTCCGGGCCATTGGCCTTCATCAGGTCGACATAGAACTGCAGCGTGTTCTTCCACTCGGGCTGGTCGAACTGAGGCTTCCAGTTCTCATCGAACCAGCGTGCGCCGAAGGAGTTCGACATGGCGGTCAGGAAGGCCATGTTCTCGCCCCAGCCGGCCTTGCCGCGCAGGCAGACGCCGTTCACGCCATTGGCGCGATCGGTCATCTTCTCGGCGGCCTGCTTGACGAAGTCCCAGGTCGGCGCGTCGGGCATGGTCAGCCCGGCCTTCTCCATCAGGTCCTTGCGGTACATGACGAACGAGCTTTCGCCATAGAACGGTGCTGCATAAAGCGTGCCATCGACCGACAGGCCACCGGCAATGGCCGGGATGATGTCCTTGACGTCATAGTCGTCGCCGAGCTTGTCGAGCGGCAGCAGCCAGCTCTGCTTGGCCCAGATCGGAACTTCGTAAGTGCCGATGGTCATCACGTCGTACTGGCCGCCCTTGGTGGCGATGTCGGTGGTGACGCGCTCGCGTAGCACGTTCTCCTCGAGCGTGACCCACTGGAGCTGGATATCGGGGTTCTTGGCGGTGAAATCGTCGGTCAGCGTCTGCATGCGGACCATATCGCCATTGTTGACGGTGGCGATGGTGATGGATTCGGCATGCGCGGCGAACGCGAGGGTGCTGGCCGACAACAGACCCAGGGTGAGCGTGCGAAGTTTCATCAAAATTCCTCCCATGGACCAAGCTGAGCATTTGCTTTGGCTGTGAGCAATTACTCACCTCGCGTGATTTATGTCAAGCCGGATTCGTTGCTGCAGCGCAGCATCCGGCCGCGTGCGTATCTTGCTCCGGAGGATTTTTGCGCGCGAACAGGCCGGATGTCGGTGCCCGCTTGATCGATGGATTATCGACTATCCGCCGGCAATCTCGGCCAGGATCCATTCGCGAAAAGCGCGGATCTTCGGCACGTTGCGCCGCGCCTGGGGATAGACCAGCCAATAGGCGTGGCCGTCGTCGCCGACCAGATCGAAGGGCTGGATCAGGCGGCCATCGGCAAGCTCGGCCTTGAAAAGAGCGGCCGTTACGATCGCCACGCCCTGCCCGGCGATCGCGGCGTTGGCCTCATAGGCCTGCGCCCCCATGCTGGAGCCGGGGCGCTTGGCCAGTTCCTCGACCGGCAGGCCGGCGGCGATAAACCAGTCCCGCCACCAGATATCGCCGGGGTCGAGGATCGGCAGGCGCAACAGATCGGCCGGCTCCTTCACCCCGCCGATGCTTGCCGCGAGTTTCGGGCTCAGCATCGGCGTGAAGTCCGCATTGAAAAGCTTGTGCACCTCCACGCCCGGCCAGTTTCCGCCGCCCGAACGGATGGCGATGTCGATGTCCTCGCGGGCGAAGTCGACGAGGCGGTTCGATGTATCGAGGCGCACCGCCAGCGACGGATGCGCGACCTGGAACGAACCGAGATGCTGCGCCAGCCAGTTCGAGGCAAAGGTCAGCAGCGTCGAGACACAAAGTACGCCGTCGGCGCCGCTGCGCGCCGCGGCATAGGCTCCACCCAACAGGGCGAACGCCTCGCTGACCGCAGGCGCCAGGCGTTGCCCCGCCTCGGTCAGCACGATCTGCCTTGGCCGGCGCAGGAACAACGGTGCCCCGACGCGCTCTTCCAGAAGCTTGATCTGATAGCTCGCAGCCGCCTGCGTCATGCCAAGCTCGCCGGCGGCCTTGGTGAAGGAAAGATGCCGCGCCACCGCCTCGAACACCCGGATCGCCTGAAGCGGAGGGAGCTGGGAGACCTGCCGTGACTTGAGTTCAGGCATAAATCCTCCTTATGGGCCGTGATTAACGTTTGATTGGCAGCAAGGCCCGATCCGGCCGATATTTGAGGTCGACGATCACTCTCGTCTACAGCGCCGCGCGTCCTTTTGGGCGCGCAAAGGACGCTGTAGCCCTTTTGATTTTGCGCATGATCCTTTCCGAAATTCGATATCGATTTTCGGGGTCATGCGCCAGACATAACAAAGGCTGATGATCATGACCATTGTACGGGAAAAGCTATTTCTGACGCCAGGCCAAGGCTGGTTTTTGCGGCTGGCGCGTGGATTGGCACGGCACGGAGCCAGGAAACGGGCTTATCTCGACATCAGGGAATTACCGCCGCATCTGCAGCGCGACATGGGTTTTCTCGACGGCAACGATCCTTACGGCCGTCGCAAATAGCCCTGCTGGATTTATCGCAAATCAGCTGGCGGCCAACAAGGCGGCGGCGGTCCGCTCGTCGGTGATGAGGCCGTTGACCAGCCGCCGGTTCACAGCCGCAAGGATGCCCGGCAGCTTCCGCTCGCCCATGGCGAGCGCGATCACCAGCGATTTTTCGCGCGACGGCAACGATGCCGACGACACCCTGTCATTGGTGATGCCCTCGATCATCCGGCCTTCGCGATCGAACACCCAGCCGACGATCTCGGCGACGCCGCCTGCCTTTTGCAGCGCTTTCAATTCACTCTCCGAAATGAAGCCGTCCTCGTAAAGCGGCGCCTTGGGGCCGAGATCGCCGATGCCGACGAAGGTGACGTCGGCTTCCGCGGCAAGCGCCAGCGTCGGTTGGATCATCGGCTGGCTGAGCAGCATTTCTCGCTCCTGCGGCGAGGAGGCGATGACCGGCAGCGGCATCGGGAAGGAGCGAGCCTTGACCCTGTCGGCCATGGTGAAGATGACGTTGTAGAAGGCGGCCGAACCGTCGGGCGAGATGTTGCCGGTCAGCGACACCACCTTGTGCTGCGGGCATTCCATCGGCGGCAGCTGCTCGATTGCCGCCTTCAGCGTGCGGCCGGTGCCGATCGCCATGACGATCGGCGTCGGCGAGCGCAGCCGCCTCTCGATCTCGGCGGCCGCCGCCACGGCGACGCCAATAGTCGAGGAGGAAGCGGGATCGCTTGGAACCACCTCAACCAGATCGAGGGCGAAGCGCGATTTCAGCCGGGCGGCGAGGTCGAGGCAATTGGCGATCGGGTGGTCGACACGCACCTTGATCAGCCCTTCCGACACCGCCAGCGACACCAGCCGCTGCGCCGTCTGCCTTGAGATGCCGAGCGTCGAGGCGATCTGGTCCTGCGTGTTGCCGGCGACATAATAGAGCCAGCCGGCACGCGCCGCGTCGTCCAGCCTGTTGCTGCCGCTGTCCTGCCGGGAATTCAACTTGCTGCCTCCCTGCCCCCGAGCACCGAGCACTAGCACCGAGCGGGAGCGCCTTGGTTTTACCGGGGAATGCGTTTGTAAGCAATTGCCTGCAGACAGGGCAATTGCTTAGGTAAGCTCCCGGGGTGCCTGCTGGGTTCCGAGTGGATGATTATAGCCCGCAATGTTGGCGCAGCCAGGCGCGGCAGTTTATCTCGCGAGGCAAACCCTTTAAGGGATTTCGGACAAAGGAGCCTCGCATGACGCCGAAAGCGGTTTTCTGGGACATGGATGGCACGCTGGTCGACAGCGAGCCGTTGCACGAGGCGGCGCTGATAGCGGCGCTGCACAGCGTCGGCATCGCGGCGCCAACCAACCTGCATGAGCGCGTGCTCGGCATCGCCGCATGGCCGGTCTACGAGATGCTGCGCGACGAGTTCGGCCTCGACCTGCCCTTCGACGACTGGATCGTGCGCAAATACGACCATTATCTGCCGATGGCCGAGACGCTGAAGCCGCGCCCCGGCGCCATCGAGATCTACAACGAGCTGCGTGCCCTTGGCGTGGCGCAAGCGGTGGTGTCCAACTCCGACCGGCTGGTCGTCGACGCCAATCTGCGCATGGTCGGTCTTTCCCATCCCGGCATGAAGACGATCAGCCGCAACGACGTGCGCGAAGGCAAGCCGCACGCCGAACCTTTTTTGCGCGCCGCTTGGCTGGCCGGTGTCGATCCAGCCAATGCCATGGCCGTCGAGGACAGCGTGACCGGCGCCACGGCAGGACTGGCGGCGGGGATCAGGACGATCTTCTGGCCGGAAGCGCCCATGGCAGGGCCGCCCGGCGCGATCGTCATCAACAGCGCCGACGAATTGCGGGCTGAACTCGGGCTTTAAGATTGGGCTGCAACCTAGACGCGTATCCTGCAACGCCGATGATTGGTGAAACCGACGATCAGAGTGTTCTTCTCCCCGTACCTATACGGGGAGAAGTGCCCGGCAGGGCGATGAGGGGCAGCGCCGAGATTGACAAGGAAGGCGCTTTTCCAGGGCGCATCGAGATCACGGCCAGGCCGAGCACACTTTCGGGCGCTTGCGCTGCCCCTCATCCGCCTGCCGGCACCTTCTCCCCGCATAGTGACGGGGAGAAGGGCTCTCAGTTCCGATAGGTCGGCTCCTGCTCGTCGAGGATCGCCTTCAATTCGGACAGGTGCCGTTCGGCCTGACCGGGATAATCTTCCTGCTCCGCTGCTGCCTTCTCGGCGATTTCATTCGACAGGACCCGCAGCGGGCGGCCGGTCCACAGCGCCTTGATGTAGGTCTCGGCGGCGCGTTCGAAATAGAACATGCGGTTGAAGGTGTCGGCGACGGTATCGCCGATGACCAGCACGCCATGGTTGCCCATGACCATCACCTTGACCTTCGGATCGGTGAGCAGCTGCGAGCAGCGTTCGCCCTCTTCCTCGAAGGCGAGCCCACCATAATGGCCGTCGACGACGTGGCGGTTGAAGAAGATCGCCGAGTTCTGATCGATCGGCGGCAACGTCGAGTCGGCGAGCGAAGCGAGCACCGTGGCGTGGATCGAGTGCACATGCATGACGCAGCGCGCATGACGGACATTGCGATGGATGGCGCCATGCAGCCCCCATGCCGTCGGGTCGGGCGCATCCGGGCCGGAGAGCGTATCGGGATCGTTGGCGTCGATCAGCAGCAGGTCGCTCGCCTTGATGCGCGAGAAATGCACCTGGTTGGGATTCATCAGGAATTGCGAGCCGTCATCGTTGACGGCCAGCGAGAAATGATTGGCCACCGCTTCATGCATGTTGAGCCGCGCTGTCCAGCGGAAGGCGCAAGCCAGATCGACGCGCTCCTCGTAGAAGGGCAGGTTGGTCAGCATTTCCTTCTGCAGGCGGGCGATGCTCATCGAAAACCTCCGTGAAAGAAGCAAGGATGCCGTGCGCCGCCGATGCGCGCAACCGGTTTCGTTTGGTGCAGGCGAGCGCTTTGGCTTACGCCGCCGTGCTTCTGGCGGCGTCGATGCGCAGCCCGCCATGCTCGACGACAAAATCGATCACCTGCTGCAGGCCCTTGCCGCGCGACAGATCGGTAAATCCGAACGGCCGCTTGCCGCGCATGCGGGCGGCATCGCTCTCCATGACATCGAGATTGACGTTCACATAGGGGGCGAGATCGCTCTTGTTGATGACCAGGAAATCCGACCGGGTGATCGCCGGGCCGCCCTTGCGCGGGATTTCTTCGCCCTGGCAGACCGAGATGACGTAGAGCGTCAGATCGGCGAGGTCCGGGGAAAACGTGGCGGCGAGGTTGTCGCCGCCCGATTCGATGAAGACGATGTCGAGATCCGGGAATTTCCTGGTCATCTCGGCGATCGCCTGCAGATTGATCGAGGCGTCCTCGCGGATGGCGGTGTGCGGGCAGCCGCCGGTCTCGACGCCGATGATGCGATCCTCGGGGAGCGCCTGAAGCCGGGCCAGCATCATGGCGTCTTCCTTGGTATAGATGTCGTTGGTGACCACGGCGATGGAGAACTCGTCGCGCAGCGCCTTGCAGAGCTTTTCGGTGAGCGTCGTCTTGCCGGAGCCGACGGGACCGCCGATGCCGACGCGAAGGGGACCATTGGCTTGTGTCATCCAGGGAACTCCATGATGGCTAGCACTGCAAAGCCGAGCCCTACAACCAGGCAGAGCGGCGAATAATAGCTGACATCGAGCCGCGCGAAAGGCTGTTCGGGCGCCAGCCGGCGCCACCACGGCGTGAAGCCGGCAATGCCGCGCCCCAGGAAGACCAGCGCGATGAGCAGCGCTGTCGCGGCAAGCCCGGCCTTAGGAAAGGGCGTGGCAAACACGCCTTCCAGCGCCAGCGGCCACAGTGTCGCCAGGCCGAGGCAGGCGGCGACGGCGAAGCTGGCGAAGGGCGCCGGCATTTCGTCAACGCCGCGAAAGCCGACCACCGCGCGGGCGCAGGAGGCAGCGTCCCTGCCCGGCCAGATGCCGCCAATGCCCCAATAGACATGCAGGGTGGTGATCAGCAGCAAGACGAAGGAGAGCGCGAAGGCGAGGACGATCATGAGCGGAACAGCCGCGAATATTGCGTTTCGTGCTTCATCGCCATGACATCCGAGACGAAGGCGCAGCCGCCGAGATCGTCCAGCGTCGAGCCGGCGGCGCGAGCGGCAGTTTCCAAGGCCAGCGGCTCGAAGCCGGCGAGCAGCGCCGTGGCGCCGGTCTGGCCGACGACGCCGAGCCGGATCGCGGCCTGGACGAGATTGGAGAAGAAGCTGTGCAGGAAGGCCGACAGTGCATCGCGCAGGGCAATGGCGTTGCCACCGGCAGTTGCACCGACGGCGACGCAATAGGCGCACTCGGCCGGCAGACGGTCGAGCACCTGACACGGCCAGGCCGATGCCGCCTTCAGGAAGGCGGCGCCCTGCAGCATGGTCTCGCTGTGGCGCTCGCGCGAGCCGGCCAAGGCCTCGGCGAGGGCTGCGATTTCGGCGAGATCGCCGGCTTGGCGGGCGCGCCGCCAGCTTTCGGCAAACAGCACGGCATCGTTCCAGCCCGAGCCCATCTCGACCAGCGTCTCCAGCCACGCGGCGAGGTCTTTGCTGTCGGCGACCAGGCCGGCATGCACGGCTTGTTCGAGACCATGGCTGTAGGAAAAACCGCCGACCGGGAAGGCAGGCGACAGCCACGCCATCAGACGCAACAAAGCGACGTTGGAAGGCTGGTCAGTCATGGTCGTGCGAATGGCTGTGGGAATGCGATTCGCTATGGGTATGGGAATGCGCACCGCTGTGCGCATGCGCCTCGGCATGGGCATGACCGTGACTGTGCCCGGAATAGGCGCCGCGCAGCGGCTTGAACGGCTCGGAAACGTCGCGCACCGTCGCACCCAGCCCTTCCAGCATCGCCTTGATGACATGGTCGCGCAGGATGAGGATGCGGTTAGCCTCGATGGCGGCGGCGAGGTGGCGGTTGCCGATATGCCAGGCAAGCTCGGCGAGATGGACAGGGCCGCTGGCACGGATGTCGTAGAGCGGTTCCTCGGCCGCGACGATCTCGATATGACGGCCATCCTCCAGCACCAGGCGGTCGCCATCGTTCAGGGCCACCGGTTCGGGCAGGTCGACCAGCACTCTATCGCTACGGGCCGTTTCGATGGCGCGGCGGCGCAGATGCCGCTCGTCATGGGCCAGCACCGCACGATCGTAGGGCGCGACCGCTCCTGCCTCGCCGGCGCTCAGAACCGAGACGGCACGCGGGAATTTGGTGAAATCGGTGCGGATGTCGAGCTTCATGTAAAACTCCTCTCCCAACAAGCGTAGCCTATCGCATTCGTCGCCCCAATGGTGCTCAGACGATCGTGTCGAAGAGCCGCAGGATGAACGATATCTGGTAGACGAGGGCGGCGGCGACAAAGGCGATGTGAAAGCGACGGTCGCCGAAGAAGCCAGCTAATCCCGCAGGAAATCGCCCATCAATAGGGGATTGCCCGGCCAAAATCGTTCATCGAGCGCCTGCTTGCATGTGAATGGAGGTTCGCCTGGAAAGTGAGATTTCCTGAGACCCGTCTCCCTGACCGCGACAAGCAAAGCGTCTTTATATGCATCGTCGAAAATCTGAGCGGGATATCGGCGAAGACTCGGGCTGTCCTTGATGATGTTTCCGATCCAGATGCGCTGTTCGGAAATTGACGACTGCCAACTATGACTTCGATGGCCGGGTTGGAATTCCCATTTCAGGAGATGTGCAAGCAGCACCTCCATCCGACTGCGAATCTCTCGTTTGTCACGTCTCCCCAAGCTCTCGATCTCCTCGGCAAGATTCTCACGATCGAGGTCGGAGAAACGAGCTTCGCGCAACAATGCGCCTTGCTCGGCGCACCACTGGACGTAGTCCGCTTCGTAGGGAGTGAGGGCCCTGAGACGATCAATCCTGTTCATGGGGCCCATCATGCCGCAATTTCGAGACAATCGCAAAACGGCACGTCAGAGCTTGGACAACTGAGCACCGAATTTGACGCCCCGCCAACAGGGCGTTTGTAGGGATCAGAACAAAAAGTACCGCTGCGCCATCGGCAGCACGGTGGCCGGCTCGCAGGTGAGCAATTCGCCGTCGGCGCGGACTTCGTAGGTTTCGGGATCGACCTCGACATGCGGGGTGGCGTCGTTGAGCACCATCGAATGCTTGCCGATGCCGCCGCGGGTGTTGTCGACGGCGACCATCTGCTTGTCGACGCCGAGACTGTCGCGCAGGCCCGCATCGAGCGCCGCCCTGGAAACGAAGGTCACCGACGAATTGGTCATCGCCTTGCCATAGGCGCCGAACATCGGCCGGTAGTGCATCGGCTGCGGCGTCGGGATCGAGGCGTTGGGATCGCCCATCGGGGCGGCGGCGATCATGCCGCCGACCAGCACCATGTCCGGCTTGACGCCGAAGAAGGCCGGGTTCCACAGCACCAGATCGGCGCGCTTGCCGACCGCCACCGAGCCGATCTCGTTCGACAGGCCGTGCGCGATGGCCGGGTTGATCGTGTATTTGGCGATGTAGCGGCGGACGCGGAAATTGTCGTTGTCGCCGGTCTCCTGCGGCAGCGAGCCGCGCTGGCGCTTCATCTTGTCGGCGGTCTGCCAGGTGCGGATCGCCACTTCGCCGACGCGGCCCATCGCCTGGCTGTCCGACGAGATGATCGAGAAGGCGCCGATGTCGTGCAAAATGTCTTCGGCGGCGATGGTCTCCTTGCGGATGCGGCTTTCGGCAAAGGCGATGTCTTCGGGGATCGACGGCGACAGATGATGGCAGACCATCAGCATGTCGAGATGCTCGGCCAGCGTGTTGACGGTGTAGGGCCGCGTCGGATTGGTCGACGAGGGGATGACGTTGGGCAGGCCGCAAACCTTGATGATGTCGGGCGCATGGCCGCCGCCGGCGCCTTCGGTGTGGAAGGCGTGGATGGTGCGGCCCTTGATCGCCGCCACCGTGTTCTCGACAAAGCCGGACTCGTTCAGCGTGTCGGTGTGGATCATCACCTGCACGTCATAGTTGTCGGCGACCGACAGGCAGCAGTCGATTGCCGCTGGCGTCGTGCCCCAGTCCTCGTGCAACTTAAGCGAGCAGGCGCCGCCCAGCACCATTTCTTCAAGCGCGGCCGGCAACGACGCGTTGCCCTTGCCCGACAGGCCGATATTCATCGGGAAGGCGTCGAAGGACTGGATCATGCGCGCCAGATGCCACGGCCCCGGCGTGCAGGTCGTCGCCAGCGTGCCATGCGCCGGTCCGGTGCCGCCGCCAAGCATGGTGGTGATGCCTGACATCAGCGCTTCCTCGATCTGCTGCGGGCAGATGAAATGGATATGCGCGTCGAAGCCGCCGGCGGTGAGGATCTTGCCCTCGCCGGCGATGATTTCGGTGCCGGGACCGATGATGATGGTGACGCCGTCTTGCATGTCGGGATTGCCGGCCTTGCCGATCGCGGCAATGCGGCCATCGCTCAGGCCGATATCGGCCTTGAAGATGCCGCCTGAGGCATCGACGACCAGCGCATTGGTGATGACGGTGTCGACCGCGCCTTGGGCGCGGGACACCTGGCTCTGGCCCATGCCGTCGCGGATGACCTTGCCGCCGCCGAATTTCACCTCCTCGCCGTGCAGTGTAAAATCCTTCTCGACCTCGATGAACAGCTCGGTATCGGCAAGCCGCACCTTGTCGCCGACGGTCGGGCCGTACATCTGCGCATAGGCGGCGCGGGTGATTCTAGCCATCAGCAATTGCTCCCGAAATACGACCCAAGATACGGCCGGGGCGAAGCCCGGCCCCACATTGTCGCCATCCTATGGTCACGCAATGACCTGCTGGGCGACACCTTCCGATCCCATTTAACGTTTGAGGTGGCAGGGTCACCCCAAAACGACCGTTTGCCAATCGATGGAAAGGAAGTTTTATGCGCAAAACGATCTCTCTCGCAGCCGCCGCCACCCTGCTGCTCGCGACCGCTGCCAGCGCCCAGCAACAGCCTGCGCCGCAGCCTGCCGAGCCGCCGGCTTCGCCCGCTCCCGCAGCGCCCGGCGCTCAGCCGCAAGCGCCGGCGATCCAGACCGTCAACGTCGTCGACATCGAGACACTGCCCAAGGAAACGCAGGCCAAGGTCAACGAAGTGATCGCCAAGCGCGGCGAGGACGGCCTGCAGAAATTGCGCAGCTCGATCGACGCGACCCCACAGGTCAAATCCGCGCTCGAAGCCAAGGGACTCACCTCGGCGCAAGTGATCGCCGCCAGCATGGACGCCAACGGCTCGCTGACCTTGATCACCAAGAAAGCGAGCTGACGATGCGCTGTGGCGGGCCGGCACGAGGCCGGCCTGCCGCATCGGGGAGGGAACCTTCGCAGGGCGGAATACGTTTCGACTTTTTGGCCTAGAAGCGAGTCTCGAAAGCGGCTCCGAGAGCGAGCGATGGCGATCACCACCTTCCCCGACACCAGATGGCTGCATATGCTGGCCGCAACTGCGTTTCTTGCGGCGAGCGCTCCCCAGGCCGGGCTGAATGCGCAGGGCCTTGAAGGCCCTGAGACCCAGAACAAGATCATCGGCTCGGAGGTCGGCCAGGAAGAGACCAACACGGCTGTCGAGGCCGGCAAAGTCACTACCGCGATCGACCGGACGCGTGAAAACATCGGCGCGGTGCGCAAGACGTCCAAGCTCGACAAGGTCGACATCGTGTTCCTTACCGACGCCGCGCGCACGGAAGGCGGGCTGCCGCCGGCGATCGAAAGCAAGGTCGAGCAGCATCAGGAAGACATTGCGGAACTGCGCGACGAGATCGAGGCGAACGCATTGCTGTTCAACGCCATCGACTCTCGACGCGTGCAGACCGAAGACGTTCTCGCCGTCGAATTCGACGATCCTGGCAAGGTCGTCATCTACGCGGCGGCCAAGCCGCCCAGCTGAGCCGAAACTGCGCGACGCTCTGGATCGCACAACGCGACCAGGGGATCGCACAACGCGACCAGGGGATCGCACAATGCGACCAGGGGATCGCACAGCGCGACCAGGGGATCGCACAGCGCGACCAGGGGATCTCACAACGCGCCCATGATCTTCTGCTGGAACCCATAGACCTCGCGCTTGCCGCCGAGCGGCACCAAGGTGACGTCGCGCTCCTGGCCGGGCTCGAAGCGCATCGCCGTGCCGGCGGCAATGTCGAGGCGCATGCCGCGCGCCTTGTCACGATCGAATTTCAGCCCCTCATTGGTCTCGAAGAAATGATAGTGGCTACCGACCTGGATCGGCCGATCGCCGCTGTTGGCCACCTTCATGGTGATGGTCGGCTGGCCCTTGTTGAGCTCGATCTCGCCGCCTGCCGTGATGATTTCGCCCGGGATCATCGCCATCGATATGCCTTTCGCTGTCAGGATCGTGCCGTCACGCGGCGCGGCGCACCGGGCCGCAGCCTTCGGCCTTGAGGACGCGCCTTGTCGAGGCGGGATATTTGTTCAGCATCGCTGCCGGGCGGATCGGGCGCGCTGAAAAATTGCCGCCGCAATTCGGGCAGACGCCGCCCAGCACGTTTGCCGCGCACTCGGCGCAGAAGGTGCACTCGAAGGTGCAGATCAGCGCATCCGTCGCCTCAGGCGGCAGGTCCCTGTCGCAGCATTCGCAGTTGGGGCGCAGCTCAAGCATTTTTCTCACCTCACCTTGTCGGCCCTCACCGTATCGGCCCTCACCGTATCGGTTCATGCACGGTCACCAGCTTGGTGCCGTCGGGAAACGTCGCCTCGACCTGGACGTCGTGGATCATCTCGGCGATGCCCTCCATAACCTGCGCGCGGGTGACGACGTGGGCGCCGGCCTCCATCAGCTCGGCGACCTGGCGGCCGTCGCGGGCGCCCTCGACAACGAAGTCGGTGATCAGCGCGATCGCCTCCGGGTGATTGAGCTTGACGCCGCGCTCGAGCCGCTTGCGCGCCACAATCGCCGCCATGGCGATGAGCAGCTTGTCCTTTTCCCTTGGCGTCAGGTTCATGCGTTTTCCTAGGATCGTGTAGACAGGAGCGGTGTAATCGGAATCAGAGTGACCATAATTTGGGCAGACCCGCCCGTCCGTTGAGCAATTCGACGAGCGGCACCAGCCGCTTGCGGAGCTGGTAGCCGTCCTCGGCAAACAGCCTCGCAAGAAGCTTGCCATATTTTTTCACGCTCCAGACGCTGGCATCGCCCTGGCCGCCGATAATGTCCCGGGCCGGATCGAGCAAAGCCTCGACCCGCGGCGAGATCATCAGCACCGTCGCCATAGCGACGGCGCCGCCGGCCACGGCGGAACGGCCCAGAATCGCGGCAATGTCCGGCCCGATGCGGAAATCCTCGGCATGAACCAGCGCTCCGTCCTGGCTGACCCGCCAGCGGTCGTGGAAAGCGCCGTGCGCCGCGCGTTCGCCCATGGCGAGGCGGCCAAAAACGGTCGCCTCGAGCACCAGCGCCTCGGCGCCTGCGGCAAGCTCCAGGTCGAGCCTGCGGGCAAAGGCAGATCGATCAAAGACGATGGTTTCCTGTGGCAGCCAGGCGATGCGGCCGCCGGCGCCGACGGTCAGCTTGACCCGCACCTCGGCACGATCGGACGCAGCGCGGTAGATTTTCTCGCAGGCCTGGGTGGTTATGCTGGCGCCGGCGCCGGCGCCGACATCGACCTGCCAGCCAAGGCGGTCGCCGCCGGTCAGCCCGCCGGCGGTGTTGATCAGCACGGCTTCGAGCGGATCGGCCGAGACGGCCGGCATGCGGATCTTGGCGGATCCATCCTGATAAAGCCGCCGAAGCCGCGTGCGGCCGCCATCCTTCTCACAGGCAAGCCGCGCCGTGCCGGCGACGCGCTGGGCCGGCGGCACAAAGGTCAGGTCCTGTCCGATCATATCCACGGCGCCAACTTAAGCACAGCGCCGGCTTTGTCGACATATAGCTTGTTGCTTGACAACGTTTCGGTTTCTATAGAGGAGCCGTCTTGGTACGGTCACACAACGCCTGGCCGGATAAAAGGCGACGGTGACGGTCTGAACCTGGGGAAAAACGGGCGCCGATCCGTTGGCGCCGGGAAACGACGAGGGTTGGGGAAGGAACCGAATGGCTGACCAGCTGGCAACGGACATCATCGAGAAGATCAAGGCCCATGCCGAGCCGGGTGGCGAAGAGATCACCACCAGCACCGAACTGACCTCGCTTGGCATCCATTCGCTGGAACTGACGGAGATCATCTTCGACCTCGAGGAACAGTATGGCATCGAGATCGAGATGAACACGGTCGACGCCTGGAGCAATCTGAAGAACGTCGGCGACATGGTCGAGGCGGTTCGCGCGCTGATCGCGAAAAAAGCCTGACCGAATGCACAAGCGCGTCGTCATTACCGGCATCGGCGGCCTGTGCGGGCTCGGCACCGACGTGCCGACGATCTGGGGCGAGATGCGCGCCGGCCGTTCGGCCATCGGCCCGATCGTCAATTCGGAGCTGCATGACCTGAAAATCAGGGTCGGCTGCGAAATCAGGACGCTTCCCGAGCACGGCATCGACCGCAAGCAGGCCGTGTCGATGGACCGTTTCAGCCTGTTGGCGACGATCGCCGCGCGCGAGGCCGCGCAACAAGCCGGGCTAAGCTTGCACGCGGCCAACACCTACCGGATGGGCTCCATCGTCGGCGTCGGCGTTTGCGGCTGGGAGGCGATCGAAGAGAGCTATCGCGCCATCCTGCTCGAGGGCAAGAACCGCACCGGCATCTTCACCGTGCCGAAAGTGATGCCGGGCGCTGCGGCCGGCCATGTCAGCATGAATCTCGGCCTGCGCGGGCCGGTCTTCGGCATCACCTCGGCCTGCTCCTCGTCCAATCACGCCATTGCCTCGGCGGTCGACCAGATCAGGCTTGGCCGCGCCGACGTCATGCTCGCCGGCGGCACCGATGCGCCGCTGGTCTGGGGCATCCTGAAAGGCTGGGAGGCGCTGCGGGTGCTGGCGCCCGACACCTGCCGGCCGTTTTCGGCCGATCGCCAGGGCTTGGTGCTCGGCGAAGGCGCCGGCATGGTCGTGCTGGAAACTTTTGAGCATGCCATGGCGCGCGGCGCCACGATCCTTGCCGAAATTGCCGGCGCCGGCCTTTCCGGCGATGCCTCCGACATCGTCGCGCCGACCATCGAAGGGCCGGAGGCGGCGATGCGCTTCTGCCTCGTCGATGCCAGGCTCAACCCGGAGGAC
The DNA here is from genome assembly GCF_055811075.1 of Mesorhizobium sp. WSM4820. NCBI lineage: Bacteria > Pseudomonadati > Pseudomonadota > Alphaproteobacteria > Hyphomicrobiales > Phyllobacteriaceae > Mesorhizobium > Mesorhizobium sp. WSM4820. The sequence continues at coordinate 417,490 of NZ_JBVVQN010000002.1, forward strand.
ATCGACTACGTCAATGCGCATGGCACCGGCACCAAGGCCAACGACCAGATCGAGACGGCGGCGATCAAGCGCGTCTTCGGCGACCATGCCCAAAGGCTATCGATCTCCTCGACCAAATCGATGCATGCCCACTGCCTCGGCGCGTCGGGCGCGCTGGAGTTGATCGCCTGCGTGATGGCGATCCGCGAAGGCATCGTGCCGCCAACTGCCAATTTTCGCGAAACCGACGCCGATTGCGATCTCGACATCACGCCGAATGTAGCGCGTGAGCGCAAGGTGCGCGCGGCGATCAGCAACGGCTTCGCCTTCGGCGGCACCAATGCGGTGCTGGCGTTCAAGGCGGTCTGACCGCAATCGGATCATCCAGACACGACGAGACGCGTCTTGCCACGCGCCACGACGGCGCGCTTGTGCGAAAAAAAATCCCAGGAGTTTCGATGACCGACCTGTCCGCCTTTCCGATCGCCACGCGCTGGCCGGCCAGCCATCCCGACCGCATCCAGCTCTATTCGTTCCCGACGCCGAACGGGGTAAAAGTGTCGATCGCGCTGGAGGAACTCGGCCTGCCCTATGAGGCGCATGCGGTGAACATCGGCAAGGACGAGAGCTGGACGCCGGAATTCCTGTCGCTGAACCCGAACGGCAAAATCCCGGCGATGATCGATCCGGACGGCCCGGGCGGCAAGCCGATCGGGCTGTTCGAATCCGGCGCCATCCTGCTCTACCTCACCGACAAGACCGGCCGGCTGGTCCCGGCCGACCCGGCGCGGCGTTACGAAACGATCCAGTGGGTGTTTTTTCAGATGGCCGCGATCGGGCCGATGTTCGGGCAGGTCGGTTTTTTCCACAAATTCGCCGGACGCGAGATCGCCGACAAGCGCCCGCTGGCGCGCTATCGCGACGAATCGCGGCGGCTGATCGGTGTGCTCGAGACGAGGCTGAAGGGCCGCAGCTGGATCATGGATGACGATTACACCATCGCCGATATCTCGATGCTGGGCTGGGTACGCAATCTGATCGGTTTTTACGAGGCAAGGGAACTTGTCGGCTTCGATGATTTTTCCCATGTCGCGGCATGGCTGGAGCGCGGCCTTGCCCGCCCGGCGGTGCAAAGGGGTCTCAGCATCCCCGCTCGTGGCTAGCTCATCGGTCGCAGGCGCCGGGAAGCGGCTATTTTGACTTGGTTTTGGGTTTTGAGCCGCCCTTGCCCATGACGGAAGCGGCGAGGGACGCAGCGGTCTTGGCGGTGGCGACAACTGCGCCGGCCGCGACATTGGCCGTCGTCTTGACGGTGCGCATCGCGCTGTCCGCCATCGAGCCGCCACTTGCCGACTTCCTCGACCTAGCCGGTTTTGCCGTGGTTTTGGCGGCGGTCGGTGTCACTTTCTTCGGTGCTGCCTTGCCAAAACTGGGCTTTGCATCCTTGGAGCGGGCGGCAACGGCCGGGCCAGCGCCGGTCTTCGCTTCAGTTGCCTTTGATCCAGTTGCCCTGGATCGAGTTGCCCTGCCCTTGCCGGGCGCAGGCTTTCTTGCCTTGTTTGCCATCGGAGTAGCCATCGGACAGTCTTCCTCATGTCAGCATTATTGCCGTATTCGAGATAACGGCCGGAAAGTCCTAAGGTTCCAGGCCGGGCGGTCCTTGCGAATCAGGGTTGATCGCCAAGCACCAGATCGGCGCGACGGCGGCGGGCAAGCACGCGGTCGATGTTGGGCATGTCGTTGGAAGCGATCCAGGCGCGGGCGTCATCGTCGGAGCGGCCATGCTCGTGCCATCGCTCGAGCAGCCGGCGCTCGAGCTCGGCGCGCGGCACATCGACAAAGATCGAGAAATCAAACAGCGGCGCCAGCCGCGACCACGGTTCCTCGTCAAGCAGCAAATAATTGCCTTCGACCAGGATGAACTTGGTGTCAGCGGCGATGATCGACGCGGCCGCGCGAGACAGCTCCATGCTGCGGTCGAACACCGGAATGGCGATGTCGGGCTCGGCGGCGCGGATGCGCTTCAGCAAGGTTTCGAAGCCGGCAAAGTCAAAAGTTTCCGGAGCGCCCTTTCGCGCGCGCAGGCCGCGCTGCTCGAGCACGATATCGTCGTAATGGAAACCGTCCATAGGCACGATTTCGGCCGCGCCTTCCGGCAGCAGCTCATGCAGGCGGGCCGACAGCGTCGACTTGCCGGCGCCCGGAGGACCGGCGATGGCAACGACAAAGCGCCGCGCCTTGCCGGCGCGCTTGAAGATGGTGGCGGCGAGGTGGGCAATCTCGGACATCGGAGCCTTTCTGGCCTAAGTGTTTTGGATCGCATCTTGGCGATAGTTGGCGGGAATTTCAAACGCGGGATTATTGAAGATCGACCAATTGTCGAGGTCGGCGCCGCTGCCCCCTCATCCGGCCGCTTCGCGGCTACCTTCTCCCCGTTGGGGAGAAGAGAGAAGCGGCGGCGCTGGCGATCTCCTCTCCCCTCGGGGAGAGGTCGGATTGCCCCGAATTGCCCTTTGCAATTCGGTTGGCAATCCGGGTGAGGGGGCAGCGCCAACGCTCGCAATAGGAGGGCTAACTCCAACCGGAAGCGCCGCCCCCGACACAGCCCAATCAGGCGGGCACGGATCGGCCGATCCGCAGGAAGTCGCCGTCGAAAGCGACATCCCGCGTCGTACCGTCGGCCGCCATGAGGCGCATGCGCCCCTGCGTGGTGGTGATATCGCGCGGCGGCTCGCCGTCCATTAAGGGCAAAACGCCGATGACGTGGCGGAACGAGACGTTGCCGCCAAGGGCAAAGGCGGTTGCCACCCCTTCCCGCTTCAGCCAGTTGTCGCCCAGCGACGCGGCGTGGCCGAGTGCGGTGCGGCCGTCCTCGATGCCGAGCACGCCGCGATGGCGGCCGCTCCACGGCGCGTAGTCGCGCCCGCCATTGCTGATCCACAGCATGGTGACCGGCAATTCGGCCGGGTTTTTCAGCACCAGAACGAGATCGGCTTCCGCCTTTCGCGCCAGAGCGGTCCAGCCCGGCCCGCCATGGTCGGCCTCGACCAGCGTGACGAAATCCTCTCGGCTGTGGTCGATGCGATAGTCGGTCAGGTCGAGCGTGCCGCCATCGGCGGCGGGAAAACGCGTCAGGTCGGTCGAACGCGCGGGATAGGCGAGCAGGAAACGGCCGCGGGCGGGATCGGGCTCGAGTGGGTCGTCCGGCGTTGCCGCAAATCGCTTCGGCGAAAAAGCCAGCCTGCCGCCGTCCTTCATCACCGTCATCGGATGATGGGCGACGGAAATGCCGCCCGAACCGCCGGAAAAGACATGCTCCTGGTAGAGAAAGGGATGGCCGTCGCGCAGGGTCAGGATTTTTTCGACCGTGGCGCCCAAAACCTTGTGCTGCAGCCTGAAAACGGCCCGCCAGCCATCGGCAGTCGCCGCCGAGGCGACGACATCCCAAGGGCTGTTGGCCGGCCAGCCGTGCAAGGGCGCTTCCTCGACATCGCTGCGCGAAAACGGCGCGCATAAAAAATCGCCGGACAGGCGAACGGTGCCCGCGGGAAGGTCTGGCGGCAGCGTCGCGCGCGGCTCGTCGATCCACGGCGCGCGATGCAGCGGTTTTAGCCGGCGCCCGTCGATATCGACCGTCATGTCGGCGAGATGGCCGACGGTGAGATCGACCGTTACCGAAATCCCTTTTGCCGTGATCGTCAGCGTATCCATGGCGCACCTGCTGATTCTGCCGGCGCCAGCAAACCCGCTCGGTGCCGGTTGCGCAAGCTGGATGAGGGGCATTTCGCATCAGAGACGCTGTGCCCGGCCACGTACCCCTAGCCCCGAGGCTTTCGCTCTACGATGTACCCCCACCCCTAACCCCTCCCCACAAGGGGGAGGAAGACTTCCGTTGGCACTGACCTCGGCAAATTGCCTGCCTTCCGGCGCGCCAAAGGGAAAGTAAAGAGCGCGGCAGCGTTCCCTCCCCCTTGTGGGGAGGGTTAGGGTGGGGGTCCATCGTAAAGCGAAAGCCTCGGCCCAGCGATAGCCCTGCCGTAAACGGGGCGAAAGAAGCTGGCCGCAATGCCGGCGCCCTTCTTGCGAACGCCGGTGATTGGCGAAACCGCCGATGCCAGCCCCCTCTCCCCGTCACTATACGGGGAGAGAATGCCGGCAGGCAGGTGAGGGGCAGCACCAACGCCCGGGTGCATTCAAACCCGAAGCGATTGCCGTGAACACCGGCATTAACCAAATGGACGGCGCCATTGGGTTAAGCTAGTTTCCCACTCGTTTCAGCAACAGCTTACCTTCAGAATGTCCAAACCGCGCCTCTTTCCGCTCATCAAAAAATTTGTCGCGGCGTTTGCGCTGCTGGCGCTGGTCGCCGGCTGCGCGACGACGACGCCGACGGAAACCATGCTGGCGGTGCCGGCGCCGGCGCAGAAATATGCGGCTGTCGTCATCGACGGCAGCGGCAGGACGCTGTTCGAGGCCAATTCGACGGCGCCGCGCTATCCGGCATCGCTGACCAAGATGATGACGCTCTACCTGCTGTTCGAGGCGCTGGAGCAGGGCCGCGTCAGCAAGGCGACGCTGATCCCGGTGTCGGCCAACGCCGCCAGGCAACCGCCGACCAAGCTGCGCTTCCGGCGCGGCGAGACGATCGACGTCGATTCGGCGATCCGGGCGATCACCGTCAAATCGGCCAATGACGTGGCGGTCGCCGTCGCCGAATATCTCGGCGGCAGCGAAGATGCGTTCGCCGCGATGATGACCGCCAAAGCGCGCCAGATCGGCATGCGCAGCACCGTCTTCCGCAATGCGTCCGGCCTGCCGGACGCCGGCCAGCAGACGACGGCGCGCGACATGGCGGTGCTCGGCACGGCGCTGCGCGCCCGCTTCCCGCAGCATTTCCACTATTTTTCCGAAAGCGATTTCATGTTCCGGGGCAGGCTGGTGCGCGGCCACAACGACATGCTCGGCCGCGTCCGCGGCGTCAACGGCATCAAGACAGGCTACATCAGAGCCTCAGGCTTCAACATCGTCACCTCCTACGATGCCGACGGCCGCCGGCTCATCCTCGTGGTGATGGGCGCCGACAGCGCGCGCCAGCGCAACGACCACGTCGAAGCGCTGATCCAGCGCAACCTGTCGCCGGTCTCGAACACGACGACGCGGTTGTTGTATGCCGGGGAGCAGTGAGGGGCGGACAAAAGCCCTGGCTTTCGAATGGCGAACGCCCCTGAGCCTGCGAAGGCCGCGTAGCGACCGGATGCGGCGCGAACCTCATAGGCGACGCCTAGAGGCGCCGGGACAACTTTACGGCGCCTTGCCCGTTGAAGCCTGCGCCTGCTTCCGCTAAGAAGCCGTGGCTGGCCGGTTCACCGGCTGGTTCGTTTTCCGGATCGTCGATCCCGAAAGCACCCGTAGCTCAGCTGGATAGAGCGCTGCCCTCCGAAGGCAGAGGTCACAGGTTCGAATCCTGTCGGGTGCGCCAAAATCGGACGACACAGAAGTTTGGACAACGACACAGATCGTTGGACTCTTCGCAACCAAATAATAAGAAAAAGCTGGCTGGCGACCTCCCGAGTTAAGCGACTATGCCGCCATCTCTCCGCGGCCGCCTTCAGCGCCATCCTCAGCCGAACAGAATATTGAATCGGACTAATTGCTACCGTGCGAGCCGTGGAAAAGGACCTCATGAACCAACTTGTCGCCGGCCTCGCCAGTCTGCACCGATCACATGCACTCGACGTTCGAAAATCCCCTTGCATCACGGGGCATCGACACATGATGCTTGGTACCCGCGGTGACCGGCAAGATCCGACCCCTTGCAGACCATCCCTGAAGAGGCCAAGGAAAAGTCGTGACCCGATGCCGCCTTTCCGGCGCCGATTTTCCTCTCAAACGGGACCTTCCTCGCTATCCAGCCACCGGTTACGACCTTCGTTCCTCGTGCCGCGACCGCTTAGCGCCTCATTATAGCCATTCATTGGCTGGTCGATGATCTCGGAAGCTGTCATCCGTTCACTGCGTCCGACCTCGTTTGGAGACCGGGATGGGCATGTAGGTCGTCAGCTTGCCGGCGAGGAAGAGGTCTAGCTGCTACGATTGGAGCAGTAGGACAAGAAGCTGCGATCAGGAGACTGATCTCCTGTGCGAAAGCGCCGAAAGGTCGAGCGTTAGGGCTTGAAGTTGCTGGGCACTTTCCGCGTCATGATTGGTCAAAAGATCAACCAGATCCTGCTGATCGGGTTGTCCCAAGGCGAGGCGATAAAGAAGCCTTTGGCTTCTTAGCCGGGCAAACCGATCGATATCACGGCTCTGCGGCAATGCGAACAAATGGCGCTTTAGCTCGGCGCCAGGCATTGTCCACCACGGGCTCATACCGGTTTTGTCGCCAAACGCCGCGTCGGCTTCCTGGGCGATTATGTCCCAGGGGGAAGCAGAAACTTGTCTTGCATGTGCCAAGGCATCCTCGCCGAGCTTTTTTGCCAAAGGCTGCCGCACCGTCAAACCGCCGAACCGCTGAACGCGACCCTCACGCTGTTCCAGATCGACGGGACTCGAGCAAATATCCCAGTGCCCCAGCCTGTCGCACCAGCTGTGAAAATCCAGCCCTTCTTGGCCCACTGAGGTCGTCGCGAGTATGTAGGGCCAGAAGGGCGTATTGAACGCGCTCCGGATCTCTTCCGATCGAGCCGCGGGCGGTTCGTCGTTATTCTGCTCTTGTCGCTGCGTTTCCGTCTCGGTCCCACCGAAGGGCACTGCCGCGTGACACCGAATTCGGATCTTGTCCTTCTTCCTGGCGCCCTTGAAGCCAAAGGTTCCAACGCTGGCGGCCAGAGCTGACGACAGGTCCTCGATCAGCCCCTCGGGATTGACCTTGGATTTCCGCAGCCAGAAATGCTCGTCGAGGACAGCCTCAAGGCACCCATCGATGCAGGCTTGCTGATATTTTTCTGTCGCGTCGTCACCCGGCAATATCGACCAGAACACAGGCCGGTCGAGATAGGTACGCAGTCTTGTCCAACAGAACCTCACCAATCGAAGGAAATGCTGATCCTCATAGTCAAACAGCTCCGGCAGATGGCGATACAGCGCCCGTCCAACGACGACGCCCGGAGCGCCGAGCGCGATATCGACAAGCGCATCGAGCTCACCAGCGCTCAACCAGTCGATCGCATCGGCTTCCTGCCGTTGCGCGATCAGTGTCTGGAGGGTCGTATCCTTGGGCGCGATCCTGGACCAGTTTCTTTGGACGATCCCGAATTCACGGGCTTCCTTGCCTTTCTGTGCGCGTTCGATCGCGGCGAGGACCGCCCAGGCTGGCTTTCGCCGCCGATCATGGCGAGCGTTGGGTGCTCTCGGCGAGATCGACTGCGGCAACGCCTCGATGATCTGCTGCCGCACCTTCAACCGCACCTGCTTCAAGCTAGCCTTTCCGCGAACGTCTAACGGATCCACTGCCTTTATGAGGAACGGGCTAGGGTGAAACAGAGCGAGCGTCGGCCCCTGGTTGGGTTTGGGGTTGAGATGCCGCTTCTTCCAGGCGCGCGCGTACGGAATATTCTCCTTGCCGACATATCGGCGCTCGACTTCAAGGCTCACCAGTGCGGCCAAACTCTGCGGAGTCGCTCGAAACCGGCTGAATATCAGCATTTTGGGCGAGTGCGATAACTTCGCCCAAGGGCCGGCGGGCGTCCACCAAGGAAGGGAGGGTAGCACCCATGGCAGGGCAAGTGCCTCAGTAGGCACAAGAGCGTTGAGCGCGCGCAGCTTGGCGCTCCCCCAACCGTCCTTCGGCGGCTTAAAGCAGTTGGTGACTCCCAGACGCGGGACGCTGCGCGTCGCCGGAAAATCAATGTCCTTGGAGATCTGATAACGATCTCCAAGGGCCTGGGCTGGGAGAGGCACAGAGAGCCAATATGCAATCGCGCTGCCGGCCAGCTTTGGCGCCACATGATCGGTGAAGTGTCGATACACATCGAGATCATGGGCTTCGATCGGGACAGGCCGCGGTGGCGGTTCATTGGGGTGCGGTGTGGCCGGACGCTCGGTTCTTGACATGAGCGGCGTGAGGAGAGCTTCGAGTTGATGCTTGATCGATCGGGCCTCGTCGATCGGCGCGCTACGGCTCTGGGGTGGCAGCCTTCCAATCAAATGCAACAGGTCGCCAAACCTTCGGAATTGCGACTCGGCCTCCGTCCGAACTTTCGTGCCGCCCAGAAATTCAATCAGGTCGAACAGCTCGGCATGCGGGGCGATCCCGGCACCCGTTTCCCAACGCTCGGCATAAAAGCGATAGGGCGTTGCGGAAAGCAGGAGAAGGGGTGGCGGCGCTTCGCCCTCTTTGCCGCACAGGAGTTGCTTCGCTAACGGATTGTCGTCGTCGGGGCTGAGCAGTTCCCTGTAGCATTGGAACTCGTCGAAGATGACGAGATCGGGCGGCGTTGATTCCAAAGCCGCCTGAGCCAGAGCTTTCCGCATTCGCCCCAGACTTTGCCCATGTTTGGTCGTGATGATGGCTTTGAGGATAGTGTCACGTGCAGGCGTTCCGAACTCTGTCCGCAAAGCCCGGCAATAGGCGGCGATGAACTTCTGCGGCACATGACTGATCTGCTCTTGCGCTTCATAGCACGCTCCGGGCCAGCCGGACGTGGCGCCATATTCGATGTAGCCATCGGGGAACTCATCGCTGAGGCCCGGATAGATTTTGTCCAGCAGCAGGCCGATAAACGCCCGCTCAACCGCCTTTCCGCCATAGAGGCGCTGTGATCCGGAAAAGGACGTCTTGGGCGTGAAGGCATAGAGCCGGAGCTTCTCGCTTTCGGATGATTCGAACGGAATAAGGCCGACCCGATCGATCTTTGACAGTGCGGCTTTCGCCTTGTCCTTGTCCAGGAACCGCAGGAGCTCGACCTTGTTCTGGTCGGCAACCTTGAGCCCGCTCGTGATGTAGTAGACCGTGAAATTGCCGGCCTTGCTTGCCATGGCGGCGAGGATGTCTCGCGCGACGACTGTCTTGCCCAGGCCGACCTCATCGGCGACCAGGAAGCGCCGTAGAGGGTTGCCGCCCTGCAAGGCTGCTGTGGCGGCCTCGGCAGTGGCCTCCTGAAAGGGTTTCGCGCGCGCGCTCATGATGCAAGCCGTGCGCGGGCTATCGCCCAAATATGCGCGAGCTCCTTCAGATCGAGGCGTTCGGCTTCGCTGAGATTGTCACAATGGGTTAGTAGCGCATCAACATAGGGTGCGAAATGACGATCAACTCTGCCGAACGCCTTCCTGTCTCGAGCCCAAGCGGACAACATGTCTTCCAGCGTCAGCCGGTCGAAGCCGAGTCCGTCCCTTCTCTTTGGGCTTTTTCCGGGATCTTCATCCCACAAGGTCCCATCCACCGGTAGGGTGTCACCGTTCAGCATGGCGCGCATCCAGTCGTGGAACGCTCGGAGGCCCATATGACTCGCAAGAGCAGCCAAGTCGCGTTCCGGTTCGAGGGGAGGTCGAACCTCGACACGTTGCATCCAGCGTAAGTCGCCATTCGGTCCGACAATACAAACCTGGACGAATGCCGACTGGTGGGACAATGCGACAACGCCTAGTTTGAGCAACGTCGCTTCCTTGGGCCAGGCGAGCAGATCGCCATTCGCATGGCCCGCCTCCAGTCGATGGGAGGCATCTGCCAGTTGTGGAATCTGTTGGGCATCGATCGAGAACAGGTCGCCATCGCGTAACAGGACTGGATCCCACGAGGTCATCAATCGCTTGCGTGACGCTTCAAGCGCGTCGGCCGCGCTCATGTCGCTCGGCTCGGTAGCTCTCAGTTCCTCCAGCGTCACGGGAGTGGCCTTTCCAACGAGGAATTCGACTCCTCGCCTGAAATCCTCACCCGCCGCCAGTTCCACCATGATTTCCGAGTTTCTACCGGACCAGGCCCTGCTGGTGGCATTGGCGCTACCCACTCTCAATATGGTCTGCTCGCCCATATCGAAGCAGTAGACCTTGGCATGGAGGGCGAGGGGGACCGGCTCTTCATCATCTTCGGTGACAGGGTCGCTTCCAGGCAGGTCTGCGGCTTCCCCCTCGAAGAGGATGTCAGGCGCGGCATAGGCGAGTATCTTCGAGAAGCCGGAAAGTGGCTTCCCCTCCCTATTGGCCATATCGACGAGGGCGGGCATTGAAGAGATCAATGTCCTTGCATCATCTGGACCCCACTCCCCGGCAGCCTTGACGAAGTCAGCAGACAGGAACGGGCTGATGACGGTGATACTGTCGATGTGGCCGACCGGCGGCCCAGCAGGGAGGCCACCCCCTTCGTCCAGGCCATTAAGCAGAGCTCGCACGGTAAAGCCTGCCGGCGCTTCCCACCAGAGGCTCTCCAATTCAGCGGCGAGTGCCTCGGAATCGGATCGATGCGCAGCGCTCGCGAGGCTTGCGCCCATTGCCCCGACTCCGGGCAGCCGGACACGCCCTTTAGCGCGCTTGGGCGAGCCTTCCAGCAGGACGCCGGCATCGAGATCGCGAGATCGCGTCAGATTGCGACTGCCTATCCAGAGTTTCCAGCGAAGATAGTCGCCCGGACAGTCATAGGCAATGAGTGCGATCTTTGGATGCCAGCTGCGTGATTCCTCATCATGAGGCTGCTCGACGACGAACTGGTCCAGTATGCCGGCAATGCGCGGAAGCGCCGTTGGGCGTGCAATGTGACCGCGCTGGATGACGATCCTTACCTTGTCACGAAGCTTGTCGATCGCCTGGGCAAAATCAACCGCACTCCCACTACCCTTGTCGTTATTCCGCCCGATCAGTGCCAGCAAAGTTGCAGCCACCGCCGAGAGATCGACCGAATAGGTCGCGAACAGCGCGAGGCGCACGGTTTCGAGGCGGTCGGGACGTAGTTCGTCGAGATAGGGTTGACCCGGCCACGCCTTGCGGTCACTCATGAGACACCTTCCAGGTCGCGGAGCAGGCGCTTCACATTGCCCCATCGAAAGTGAAGCGGTTCTGCCTTGCCGTGCCTGGCGGCTTGCCACTCGACACGCCGATCGACGCCGAACTGGTTGTTTGCGAGGCGGGCGCGATCGCCCTTTCGACTGGTCTCTGCGCGGGTATAGGCATCCAGCAGGATCATGGGATCCTTGCCGCCTGACCGGACCCATGACCAACTCTCCTTAAGCACGGTTTCGACTGCTGGCGGAAGCTTGCGCATCTCCTCGAGAAAGAGCGACATATCGAGACCGGCGGCTTGCTTTCCCCACTGCAATGTCGCCTCCTTTAGATCAGCGCGATGGAGGTTGGGCTGAGGCCTCTTGTCTCGAACTTCCTTGAGCGTCTCAACCTGCGCTGCATAGATCGCCCGTCCAATAGCCGACAGCGCCGCTGCCTGGCCCGCACGACGCAGGACAGGCTCTTCCTTGCCGGCAACGGCAAGGATCATATCCTCCCAACAATGATCGGCACCATCCAGAGGCTTGCCGACCAGTCTGGAGAGCAGCGAGGGCTGGGCAGGGTCGATAGGCGAGCGCACGGCCCTCAGTTTGCGGGCCAGAAACTTCTGCTCGGACTTCGAGAGATCGAGCGTCAATTTTCCTTTGCCGTCCCAGTCTGGAGGAAAGTCGACCATTCCGGCAATCGGCCATGTGACGATGTCGAACGGCTTCCCATCATCATCCTGAAGTGAGCGCTTTACTGTGGCGGCCAGCAGCTTTGCCATATCCGCGCGACTCCACGGGTGTCCTTCCGGTCGCGTCCCGATCAGCCCCCATTTCGTAAGGGCCGTCCAATAGACATAAGCGGGGGGCTGACTGATGGCGCGTGGGTAGATCTCCCCGCCGATTACACCGTCCCTCTCGCCGCCTTCTTCCGTAAACTGAAGTCGTCCGGTCAGATCATGTTCCAGATCGACGAAAGCCTGTGCGAAGTCTTTGGGTACCGGACGTTTGTCGCGAAGCGACTGGTATAACCATGGGATGAGTAGCGCATATCGCAGTCGTGTATGCAGTACGGATGTGCCGGGGAAAAAATGGTCGGCATAACGCTGGTGGACGATCAGGAATCCAACCTCATCCCGCACGCCGGCCACGCCACCCAGCATGGCTTGCTCGGCCTGGCCCAACGCCTTGCGCGACAGAAACGTAAACCCGAATGATGACACGCGGCCCCCTGTCGCAGTGATGAACTTCGCCTCGGCTGCGTTCCTAAATCAAAGCTTTAGAGCGGGTTGTTTCGGTGCAGGCAAGCAGCGTTATTACTGCGTTGGAGTGGCTTACCATTTTTGTCTAGGCAGGCGGCAGCTAATCCATACTCGTTTGCCGAAGCCGCCGGTCCGATATCGGTCCACAAGCTGGACCTGAAGCGCCCGCCAATCCAATTTGGTTCAGGGTGGGGCTTCAGCGCCCCATGCGTAAATGCTATCTGATGCGGTGCATCTCGGGTCAATCCTGGGTGAACAGTCCGGTAGCGGACAGTTATGTAGAGAGCACAATGCAGAACGCGCAGTCCCTGACTTCAAATCAAATCGCTTTGATCAGGGTATTGATCGATCAAATTCCCTCGTCCTGGCGGTTGGCCGAGGTGTCTGATATCGAGCTCGGCGAGGCGGTCAACGCGCTCGACGGGAGCGCCGATAGTCGCTGGGAAGAGGCTCCTCCCGAGATCGTCTCGCCTCAACGCGAGGGCGTTTTGGGGATGGTGTTGGTGCGCAAGCGCCGGCAACTCGCTTATTCTCTGAAAGTTTCCAACCTGACGCGGGATCCTTTCGCTTCCATTCCGGCAATTGCACTGAGCGCGGCAGGCGGAAGCGCCCTTCCCGCTCTCATCGCAGCACCGCCGGTGACTTTCCCCAGCTTCCTGCTAGGCATCGCACTCGTATGGCTGCGGGCGTTCGCCCAGCCCATTGGTTATGGGGAAGCGGCACTGCTTCATCACATGAACCAGATCGCAGCCATCAAGGGAAAGGTCTCACGGGAGGATCTAGCCGACGCAGGACGCGTTCTGGTCGATGCCTACGGATATGTGAAGGGACAGAACAGCAACGAGATTTCGGCCCTGTTGGCATCGCTGTCATCGTGGAAAGCAATTGAGGAATTCGATGGGGGTTTTCGTGTTACTGAAAGTGTCCCCTTTGGCTTCGGCCCATTGGAATACGCGCCTTAGATCATGTGGTTGGCTAGACGAACTAGCGACATCCCGTCAGGAGGTTGCGGGTATACCCGTCCAGAGCATCATCCAGTGCAATCATGGCCTCGGGTGCGAACCTTGCGAGGTCGAATCGATCACTAGGGAATACATAGGTCTCCCCCTTCGAATCGAACATCGGCGGAATAAGGCCCAGATAGGATTGTGCGTGCATAGGGCTGAACGACGGGTTGTTCGTCCGTCCCTTCGCGACCCCTACTCCTAGCTCGAGCGTGTAGCGCTCGGCTTCGTCGCTAGGAGTTTCCTGCCCTCCGGGCTGTTGCATCGCGATCGCTACTATGGCCTGCTCCATGATCGATCGTCGATCCGGCAGACCCGTTCGCAGGAGCGCTGCATCGATCCAGGTGGCTTCGTCGATACCATCTCGCCAGGGATCGAGATTGGAGCAGATCACCGCGAACTTGAAGGCGCGGTCCCCCCTTTGCTTGAAGGATGGAAACAGGTTTGCCTACGGCGCCATCGTCGGCGGGGTCGACGAAAACCCCCGCATCTCAAATATGAGGAATGTCATGATCAACTATCATGGTTCGACGACTACCTATTCAGAAGACAAGCTTGCGAAATTTCGCTGCTCCCTTGATCCAGAGAAACTCAGACTCGCCGGATGCGAGAGACGCCGTTCTTGCTTACGCTTGGATGATTGCCGAGTACCGCGCCAGGCTCAGCGATATCGATGCTGCAATCGTAACTAGCCCGGACGGTCCTGCCAAAAGGCGGTTGATCAATGAGTCGGACGCGATTCGTGAAGCCACTCGACTCCTGTATTTTTCGGTTCGACCATTCCAGACCTACTGATTCAGCCGTTGACCAATGGCCAAGCACGCAAGGTGTCCAGCCATCAATGGCGGAACACCAGCATGGTCCAACAACCTATGGCAGCTGCAGTCCAATCCCTTTGTGGAATGGACTGCCAAGTCATTGAAAAATTGACAGCCCGAGTCCAATCTTCTGTGGCGCCTGACAAAATCTTGTCGACCGCCTTTGAGCCGTACATGTGTGATAGGGAGGTTGCGCTCCGATTTAGCCCATCGGCGACATCATCTCTTGGCGGCTGCAAATCACCGACGTATCCTTCGTACTTATGATTCCCAGATTATGGATCTGTACTCGGCGGCTGCGAATGAAGCATAGCGGTCCAACCGCTGAAAGAGGGTCCCCATGCCTTTGATGGTGGATGTCGTTGTAAAATATTCTCGCGGGGGCTGGATCTTTCTCTGGTAGGTATGATAAATTTATTGCTATTATTAAATCAAGTATAACGTAGAAGAATGATGCCAGCGCCAGAATCACTATACCAACGGAAAGTCATCCAATTTCCCCACAAAGGGGAATCGCAAGCTCATATTCAATGTTCTGACAATCTAGAATATATGCGGAGGCTCGATAAGGAGAGCATGCACCTTATAGTCACGTCACCGCCCTATAATGTCGGCAAGAAGTATGAGAAAAGGACCTCCAACGAAGTATACGTAGAGCAGCAGGCCGCAGCCATTGCGGAGGCTGTCCGCCTACTTCATCCAAATGGATCAGTTTGCTGGCAAGTTGGAAACGGCATTGATGAAGGGGAGGTATTTCCGCTCGATATAGTTCTATATCCAATTTTCAAGAATCACGGATTAAAGCTTCGCAACAGAATTGTTTGGACTTTCGGGCATGGGCTGCATTGCCAGAAACGCCTGTCGGGTCGTCACGAGACAATTCTTTGGTTTACAAAGTCGGATGACTACACCTTCAACTTAGATCCAATTCGAGTTCCTTCTAAATATCCCGAGAAAAAGCACTTCAAAGGACCGAACAAAGGAAAGATTTCAAGCAACCCTCTAGGAAAGAACCCGTCGGACGTATGGGACATCCCCAATGTTAAGTCGAACCACGTCGAGAAGACAGATCATCCGTGTCAGTTTCCTGTCGGACTCGTTGAGCGACTGGTGCTATCTCTCACCAACAGGGGTGATTCCGTCCTTGATCCCTATTTGGGGGTGGGATCAAGCGCCATCGCCGCGCTCAAGAATGGTCGACATGCATACGGATGTGACGTGGTCCGCGAGTACGTCGATATCGCCAACGAACGGATTGACGCCTACCGGAGCGGCGAGTTGCGCGTCCGACCTATGAACAAACCGGTCTACGAGCCGCCATTTTAAGGATGGAGTATGAAATTCGCAGGGGCCTACTCTCTCCACAACGGACAGGCCGAGTGGGAGAAGCGCGAATTGAGCGAGTGGCTGACCGATATTTTCGAGGCCCCTAACATCCCGATTGGTGCGGGATGCACGGGACGGATACGCCGGCATCTGCAAGGCGAACTGACAGCCAGCGGATGGGCTCACGCGGTCCGAATTGACCCGAACTATGACCTGACGGTAACGGGTCGATATCGTGATCTCGCGTTTCAAATTCAGACGGGGAACATAAGCCGCGCCATCTACGACCTTATGAAGTTTCAGTATCTTTACATGCAAGGGAATATAGAAGCCGCAGCGCTAGCTGTGCCAACGAAGGCGGCGGGAGCAACCATAGCTTCGAATGTGGCAAGCGTAGAGCGGGTTTGGGGTGAAGTTCAATT
This sequence comes from Mesorhizobium sp. WSM4820, assembly GCF_055811075.1. Classification (NCBI taxonomy): domain Bacteria; kingdom Pseudomonadati; phylum Pseudomonadota; class Alphaproteobacteria; order Hyphomicrobiales; family Phyllobacteriaceae; genus Mesorhizobium; species Mesorhizobium sp. WSM4820. The sequence goes on from NZ_JBVVQN010000002.1 coordinate 433,214, forward strand.
GTTCGATCGGATAATTACCTTTCCCCTTTTGATCGTCGGATTTGAATAAGGGGAACGGCGATGCCTGGATATCAAGTCAACGTTAAACCTGCCCATGAGCGCAAGGATCTGATCGCCGCGCTGGCTGTTAAACCGGTTTGCGGCGAGCAGCCGACCTTCGACGTGTACGAAGGTCAGCGTACAATGTTACCAGTTATACGCCTGCCGTTGGATGTACCTGTTTATCGGATGGCTAATGCTCGGACACAGACGGAGCAGTTGGCACACATTGCGGAAAGAAAAGTACCTACCAATTTCTTTCAGGCGGGCCAAGACAACGAAGAAGCACAGCAAGCGCAACATAATATTCTTAAGGAGTTTGCCCGCGCGATCTCTGGATCCATAAAGCCGATCATCGAAGAGCTTGAGCGCACAAAGCAGACCGAGCCAATCATGCTCACGCCCGCTGGAGTAGTGATCAATGGTAACCGCCGCCTGGCCGCCATGAGAGAGCTTTGCGCTGAGCGAAAATCAGAATTCCCGACCTTTGCCGAGGTGGAGTGTATGATCCTCCCTCATCTGACGGAAGATCAGATCGATGACATAGAAACACGTCTACAGGAACGACCGGAGACGAAGCTACCCTATAGCTGGATCAACGAAACGTTGAAAATCCGCCGCCAGCTTGCACAGAAGACAAAGAAAGAGACCGATATCGCCGATATTCGCCGAAAATCCGTTGGGGATATTCGGAAGTCTCTGAGCGCGCTGAACTATGCGGAGATTTATCTAAAGGACTGGTGCAGCGCCCCTGGCGATTATCGACTCGTCGAGAAGGGTGGCGAACAGTTTTTCAGTGATCTAGTTCCTCGTCTAAAGGGTAAGGAAGGTCCGCTTTTGGAAGCCAATCTTCGAATGGCTTGGGCGCTCTTCGACAATCGCGACAGTCTTGGCGGCAGGATTTACAATTTCAATAAGGTTCTTGGTGAAAAGGCTGAGCAAGTTCTTGCTCAATTGGCTGAAAGGCTCGAATTTGACGAGGAGAGCAAGCCGTATGACTACGAGCAAGGTGCGTCGGCAGCGGATCAATCCGGCCAGCTTGAAATCGATCTCGGTGGAGACGAGTCGTCGGATGATTATGGGCCACTAATAGATCTATTTGATAACCCTGACCGTCGTGACGAGGTTTTTGATGAACTAAAGGCAGTTTGCCAGACAATCCTCGACACGGGACAAGCTAGCAAAATGGGAAGGGCCGCGCTCCGGGCGGCTCAAGACGCAAACACACGCCTGACTGAAATTGATCTCGCGACTGCTGACCCCAATACACACGACGGGATCGAGAAACAGCTCGAAGAAATCATTCACCGCGCAACGGCGCTTCGAGGCAAGCTTATACAGATAAGGGACGGGAGCGAAGAGTCGCCGTCTGACGGGGGCTGATCGTGGCGTCGAGCCCGACTCCAATCGGCATCCACTACAATCCAACGCGGTTCACCGGACGATTTGTCTTAGAAGATGCTCCGTCAACTTCAATTTGGGAGCGTCTACAGCAGGCCGTCTTAAACTTGAATTTAGAGTATCATTTTGGGACCAACACGATTGAGTTGACCTGGGCCGGGGCGCTCACCCTTATCGGCCAATTCGCCAATCAGCAGAGAAGCCTCGATTTTCGCTTTAGTCCCCGCGACGACACCGCGCGCGATCGCTTGAACGCTTTTGTCCAGCAATTCAAACAAGTCCAGAAAGGGAAGGGCACCCTTAAGCTTTCCGTTTCAACAGAGGAAATCGAAGCGCGGCTTATTCAAGAGGGCTTTAATAGAAAACTAAAAAGTTTTCAACTAAGGGACTTGCAGCGCTTGCTGTCCGTTGAAAATGGCGCGAATTTTTCGGTACCAGGAGCCGGAAAGACCACGGTCACATTGGCGCTACACATTTTGGTGCGTAAACCCGGTCAGATTTTGCTTGTTATTGGCCCGAAGGCATCATTCCCAGCATGGCGCGAAGTTGTTGCAGAATGCGTCAGACCAGACGCCCCCAACGGCAATGCGGAAACTTTCAGAATTTTGACTACGTCTGGTGACGCCCTTAGCAAAGCTCTGTCATCGGGAGGAACGCGTTTTGTTGTTAGCTACGACTTAATGATTCAGAATCCCGAAATTCTCACCAACTTTACGGCTCAACATAAGGTCCATCTTGTCCTTGACGAAGCCCATCGCATGAAGGCGGGTTTCGGCTCACAGCGCGGCGCTCTCCTCCTAAACCTCGCGCCACTTCCAATCCGTCGGGACATTTTAACTGGTACCCCGATGCCCCAACAGCCATCGGATCTGCAGTCTCAGCTCGACTTTCTATGGCCAGGGGCTGGGCTCGGGCTGCAGATTAGTCGAGGTGACCCGCCTCGGCAGGTGCTCGGACAACTCTATGTTCGAACCACAAAACAAGACCTAGGCCTGCCAAAGCCCTATCGGCATTTTATCTCCGTCCCAATGGCTGACGGTCAGATGGCCCTCTACGGCATCATAAAGAACGAGTTTCTGCGGCAAGTCAGTACCTTAGGGTTGGATGCAAGATTCGATGCACCCGCGGCGAAGCGGTCTGTAATGCGTCTATTGCAGCTTTCGTCCAACCCAGTTCTGGCCCTCCGGTCGGTCGCAGAAGACGCTTTATCTATGGACTCTGGAGTATTGGATCAGGTTATCGCCGAGGGGCCATCTACCAAAATGAGAGCAGTAGCCGATTTCGCGAGATTGCTCGCAAAAGAGGGGCGGAAAGCGATCATATGGACGATATTTACCGACACCATCATTCAAATGGAAACGCTTTTAGCTGACCTCAACCCAGTCAGCCTTTACGGCGCCATACCGTCTGGAGAGCCAACAGACCCTTCCACTAGGGAAGGGAGAATTAAACGATTCCATGAAGATCCGTCGTGTATGGTGATGATAGCTAACCCGGCAGCGGCTGGGGAAGGGATAAGTCTGCATAGGATATGTCACGACGCGATTTATCTTGATCGTAGCTATGTGACGACCCACTACCTTCAGTCTATTGATCGGATACACCGATTGGGCCTGGCTCCTAATGTAGAAACCAACATTTATATCTATCGAACTTTAGCCCCGATGGGTCTTGGATGCATCGACCATTCAGTTAGCCACAGGCTGCGGCAGAAGCTTCGTGCCTTGCAAGTCCTCTTAGACGATCCAGACCTTCACGAAATTGCGTTCGATGAAGAAAATTCCGACGACCCTATAGCCTGGGACATTAGCCCTGACGATGTTCGTGATTTGATTGAGGTGTTGGAGGGGCGGGCCAGTTATTCGGACGAGGACAGTGAGTGAGTCCGTCCAACAACTTTATACATGAATTTAGAATGAGCGCGTTTGTCGCAGTTAGCGGGATTCGTCGTTATCTCCGGGATCATTCGGATTCATCCGTACAAGAAGCCGCAGAATCCCTTCGGCGTTTGGATGCAGACTACGCGGCTGCTGACTTCGAAGGTGGAATTCGCCTTCACGCGCGGTTTCCTGAGGCCATAGATTTTGTTGATCCTCGTGATGGCATCCGACAGGGGCTCACCGTTCTAATCGAAGCTTACAAGCCTTGGTGGTGTCGTTTCTTTCCTTACGGCAGGCAGCGGCTTGCCACAGCGCTTAGCCAAGATGAACTCCAGACCTTCAAATCTGCGGGACTATTTGAGGATGAGCCATCTTCAACCATCGTCGAGTGGTGGGATGCACACGCAGCCCAAATGCGAAGCGTGACCGATGAAAAGCTCAACGCTCAGGGCCGTTGGGCAGAAGTGTTATCTTTGGACTACGAACGCACTCGGCTAGCCTCACTTGGCATCAACAATGGTCCCCGGTGGGTTGCCATTGACGACAACGCAGCGGGCTACGACATTCAATCTTATGATCCAACTGATTATGGGATAAAGAACCGCCTAGTCGAAGTGAAATCCACCCAACGCACGCCATCTCGAATTATCTTGACGAGAGGGGAATGGAACGCTGCCCTAAAATTCGGTGAAGCATACTTCTTTTATATTTGGAAATTACCCAGTGAGGAGTTGATTGTAAAATCGGGATCAGAGATGGCGGACCATATACCCGCTGATTGCGGCAATGGACGTTGGACTGAGCTCGAAATTGAAATCTAATTTTTGTCGTGCTTTGGCAGTTTTCGGATTCACTCCGTCAAGCAGCGTCGGATCGACTCCTGCCCGCCCATCACCGTCACCTTCCACTCAGCCATTGCTTGGAACCCAATCGCCCTCAAATGACTTCTTCGTGGTTAGATATCGAAAGGAGACCCCATTGTCCGCACCTGACGAAATGGATGTCGTCCTCGAAAAGCTGCCTTTGAGGATCGGCGCCTACGTGCCCGACGACTTGCTGGAAGACTGGTTCGCGCCGGGAACGGGCATGAACCCGGTCAGCAAGGAAGCGCTGGCGGCCGCCAAGACTTATGGGTGGCGCTTCGAATGCGAGTTCAAGCATTATCCCGAGCGGATGGAGGGCGTGTTCTGGAAGTGGGTGCCGGCGATCTGATCCGCGCAATTTGCATCGGCCCTTGGCGCTTCATTGATCGAGATTGCCGCGAGATCGCTCCCCCTGATCGCCTCAGCCTATCGGCGTCTTTCCGGTTCCGCCGCATTCGGGGCAGGCGCGGCCGTCGATCATGCCTGTCCCGGCGCAGCGGCGACAGATAATCACGCCGGCGCCGGGAATGCCTGGCGCGTCGGGATTGGCTTCACCAAATTGCCCGGGTTCGCCTTGCAGCTGCTTTCTCACCCGGGCAACCGCAGCCTCATCGACTTCAAGCGGCGTGCTGCTGTCGTCCGGTTCGCCGGATATGGTTTCGTTGCGCGGCCGGTCGTTCGTGCCTGTCGTTGTCTTCTGAGCCATTGCAGTACTCTTTTGCTGTGGCGCAGCTCTCAGCTTTTGCGCTTCGAACGCCTCAGCTCCGCAGAGGTTCCGGTTGGCAATTGTTCGCCGGCAGGGCGGGCGGAAGCGGCAAAACGGCCGGCGAGCTCATCGCTCAAGCATCGGGGATCGCTTCAATGGCACCGCCGTTGCCTTTGCATCAGCCCAGCCGCTCCGAGCGCACTTTCACATCGTCGCTCAGCTGCCGCACGACCTCGGCGGTGTTGCGGATATCGGCTTCGTCGAGAGCGACGCCCATGGTCGAGGCGATCGCCAAGAGCTGGGCGTTCAGCTCGTCATAGCGCGCGGCGCCTTTGCGCGTCACCTGCACAAGCTTCGAGCGCCGGTGTTTTGGATTGTCGATGAATTCGACCAGCCCCTCGGCCGCAAGCTCATCCGCCAGCCGCTGCATGCGCTGACGGCTGGTGGGTCGCATCTGGGCGATCTGCGGCACGGTGAGCGGGCCAAGCAGCGCCAGGCTTCGCATGAAGCCGAACGAGCCGCCGCCCCAACTGGTGATGAGCCCTGTCTTCTGGCCGAGAGCCCGTATTCTGAAGAAGCACTGGGCCACTTCGAGCATCAGCTCGGCGATCGCCTCGGCCTTGCCGTCAGCGATGGGGTCCGCCCCGGTCCTCTGGTCGTGTCTTGCCGACGCCATCGCTTCCTTCCTTTTGTCTTGCGAATTTCTGCGATTGACACCCTTGTTGTCAACTTCTAGAGTGACACCTTAGTTGTCATGATAGGCAGCTGTGAGCTTCGTAGCCCTCCAGCATTTGCGGGAGCAGACATGGCAATGGACCCGGCTGGACAAACCGACAGCGGAACCGCAGGTGTTATCGCGAGACCGCCGCTGCTCTTTCTCGCCGCTTTTCTGATTGGCTTCGTGCTGGATCGCCTGCTGCGCTTGCCGTTCCCGATTCCGGGGAATGACCTGGTCACCTGGATCATCGGCGGTTTGCTGATCCTGATCGGTTTTGCGCTTTTCGCCGCGGGCATTCGCAATTTCTCCCGCGCGACGACGCCGGTGCCGACGAATGAGCCGACGCGCGTGCTGGTGACGACCGGCATCCACGGCTGGACGCGCAATCCGATCTACCTCGGCATGTTCCTCATCTATGGCGGCATCGGCGTGGCCGCGCAGAATATCTGGATCCTTGTTCTCACGCTGCCTCTCGCAATCCTGATCCGCTACGGCGTCGTCGCCCGCGAGGAGGCCTACCTCGAGCGGCGGTTCGGCGATGCGTATCGCGGCTACAGGCAAACCGTGCGGCGGTGGCTCTGAGCGTCGCAAGAATGCCGACAGTTGCGCACGTCAGGAAACCGCAACGAGATGACCGTTGCCAAGATCCCTCAGGGCCAGTTTCGGCGGCTCTTCGCCGATTTTTCGGGTCGGGCTCGGGATCTCCTGATCGAGACGCGCGAAACGCGGCCGGCGTCTTGCCGGATCGGGCACCGGCACGGCTTCGATCAAGCGCTTGGTGTAGGGGTGGCGCGGGTTCGAAAAGACCTGGTCGCGGGTGCCCATTTCGACGATCTGGCCGAGATACATGACGGCGACACGATCGGAAATGTTCTCGACCACCGCCATATCGTGCGAGATGAACAGATAGGCGATGCCGAATTCGCGCTGCAGTTCCTTCAGCAGGTCGAGCACCCGGGCCTGGACCGACACGTCGAGCGCCGAAACGCTTTCATCGGCGATGATGAGTTTGGGCCTGAGCGCCAAAGCGCGCGCGATGCAGATGCGCTGGCGCTGGCCGCCCGAGAATTCGTGCGGATAGAGCTCCATCTGATCGGCCGAGAGGCCGACACGTTCGAACAGCGCCGCCACAAGCTGGCTACGCTCTTCCTTCGAACCGATGCCATGGATCAACAGCGGCTCGGCAACGAGGTCGCCGACGCGCATGCGCGGGTCAAGCGAGGCATAGGGATCCTGGAAAATCATCTGCACATCGCGGCGAACCGCCTTGCGCTGGTCACGGCCAAGGCCCGCCAGATTGCGCCCGCCGATGACGATATCGCCGTGGTAGGGCACAAGCCCGGCCAGCGCCTTGGCGGTGGTCGACTTGCCGCAGCCGGATTCGCCGACCAGCGCCAGCGTCTCGTGCGGCGCGATCGAAAAGCTGATGCCTTCGACGGCGTGGACACGGCGGTTGACTTGGCCGAAGAAGCCACCGCGCAGGTCGAAATGGACATGCAGATCGTTGACCACCGCCACGCTTCCGGGCTTTTCCGCTTCGACGGATTTTTGTTCGGCGGATTTTTGGCGGCCGGCGCCGGTACCAATGCGCGGCACGGCGGCGAGCAGTTCACGCGTATAGTCGGCTTGCGGGCGGGCAAAGATATCGGCGGCTGTTCCCTGCTCGACCATGCGGCCGTGCCGCATGATGACGACGCGATCGGCCATTTCGGCAACCACGCCCATGTCGTGGGTGATGAGGACGACGCTGGTGCCGTGTTCGCGCTGCAGATCGCGCAACAGTTCCAGCACCTCGCCTTGAACGGTGACGTCGAGCGCCGTCGTCGGCTCGTCGGCGATCAGCACATCCGGTTTCAGCGCCAGCGCCATGGCGATCATCACGCGCTGGCGCATACCGCCGGACAGTTCGTGCGGAAACTGTTTTAGCCGGCTTTCGGCTTCCGAGATGCGGACGGCCTTCAGGGCCTCGACGGCGCGTCGGCGCGCCTCGGCACGCGACAGGCCGGTATGGGCCTCAATGGACTCGACCAGCTGCCGGCCGATCGACAGCACCGGATTGAGCGAGGTCATCGGCTCCTGGAAGATCATCGCGATGCGGGCGCCGCGAATACGGCGCATCCGACGCTCATCGAGTGTCGCGAGGTCGATTTCGCCAAGCTGGATCATGCCAGAGGAAATTCGTGCTGCAGGCTGCGGCAGCAACTGCATGATCGCCAGCGCCGTCATCGATTTGCCGGAGCCGGATTCGCCGGCAATGCAAAGCGTCTCGCCACGCTTGAGCGTCAGCGACAGGTCCGACACGACTTCCCGTTCGCCGTCCTCGCCGCGCACGCTGACGGAGAGGTTGGCGATATCGAGGATGGGGTTGTCGGCGAGGGTCATTGTGGGCGCGGCCGGGAGAAGGTCGTGTTCCTGCGCACCCCCCTCTGTCCTGCCGGACATCTCCCCCGCAAGGGGGGAGATTGGCAGTTTCGCCCCCGCAGCCATTCTTCGCCGTTGAAGATTGGCGAAATCCGTCGTGACATCCGATCTCCCCCCTTGCGGGGGAGATGGTCGGCAGACCAGAGGGGGGTGTGACGGAACGCAGCGTTCATTCAAACACGCAGCGCGGGAAGTAGAACGATACCACCCAGTTCGGCATGTCGACGATCTCGCTGATCCTGAGATCGCCGCAGACCGAAACCAGCATGTAGGCCTCGACCGGGTCCATTGCGTAGCGGCCGGCAAGCAGATCGATCATCTGCGAGACCGCTTCCCTGGCGCCCGTCATCAGGTCCGGTCCGATGCCGGTCGTCACCTCGTAGCCCTTGGCGTCGAGATGGCGCGTCACCGGGCCCGGCGTGGTGAAGCGCGGTGTCTTCAACCGCGCATTTTTAACCAGGTCGAGCTTGAGCACGACATCCATCGGGCTTTCGATCGCCGTGCCGCACACTTCGCCGTCGCCCTGCGCGGCATGCGTGTCGCCGACCGAAAACAGCGCACCGGCCACCTCCACCGGCAGATAGAGCGTGGTGCCGGCCGCGAGATCGCGGATGTCGAGATTGCCACCGACGCGCCTTGGCGGCACAACCGAGTGGAGGCCCATTTCAGCCGGCGCGTTGCCGATGGTGCCGGCAAAGGGTTTTAGCGGCACCCGCGCATGCTTGCCGAACAGCGCCGACTCGAGCGAGGCGGCGTCGTATGTCCAGATGTTCAGCGCCGGCTCCGGAAAATCGTCGGCGAGCAGGCCAAACCCCGGAATGTTCGCCGTCCAGCCGAAGCCGGACGGCTTGAACGCCTCAATTGTGATCTTCAGCGCGTCGCCCGGCTCAGCCCCATCGACATAGATGGGCCCGGTGACGGGGTTCACCTTGGCGAAGTCGAGCAAAGCGACGTCGGCAACGGTGCTGTCGGCCTGAAGCTGGCCACCCGACGAATCGAGGCACTGGAACTCGATCGTCGAACCGGGCGCCACCCGCTCAGTCGGGACAAAGGAATTGTCCCAGCCGAAATGGTGATGGCGCCCGTGGATGGTGTAGTCGCAGTTATTGCACATCGGTCACATACACATTGTCGTAGTTGATCGGGATATGGACCGGGTCGACGTAGAGATTGTCGGCGCCGCCCATCCGGGGCGATTTCATGGTGAAGCGCTGCTCGTTGAAGACCGGCACCCAGGGCGCGTCTTCCATGATCTTGCCGTAGATCGCGCTCCACATCCTGGCACGTTCGCCTGATTTGGCCGGATCGACGATCGAGTCAGCCTCCGCCGCCTTGGCGTCGAGATCCTTGTTGCAGTACCACGACCAGTTCCAGCCGCCCGGAACCGCGCCGGCGCAGCTGAGGATCGGCCCGTAGAAATTCGACGGATCGGGGAAATCGGCGATCCAGGCCATGCCGCCGGACCAGATCATCGGCGCGCCGGCCTTGTCGCCGCCGGCCGCGATGACATTGGCCTGCGCGAGCGACTGGATGCTGGCCTTGATGCCGACTGCCGCCAGGTCCTGCTGGATCGCCTGGGCGATGCGCGGGTTGGGGTCGGTGTTCATGGCGAACAGCTGCGTGTCGAAACCATCGGGATGACCGGCCTCGGCAAGCAAAGCCTTGGCCTTGGCCACGTCATAGGGATAGCCCTTGAATTCCTTGTCGTAGCCGGGCATCGATGGCGGCAGCGGCTGGTTGGCCGGCACCGCGCGGTTGTTGATCAGCTGGACGATACGGTCCTTGTTGATCGCCATGTTGACCGCTTGCCGCACCTTCACATTGTCGAACGGCGCCATGGTGGTGTTCATGGTGATGTAGCCGGTGTGCAACTGGCCGCCCTCGACGACACGGGCCTTCTGCTCGGGATCGGCCATCACCTCCTGGAACTTGGCCGGCGGAATAACGTCGCCGAGCACGTCGATCTCGCCCTTCTGCAGCCGCAGCAGGGCGACGATCGGCTCCTGCCCGATCTCGAAGGTGACCTTGTCGAGATGCGGCAGGCCCTTGTGCCAGTAATCCGGGTTGCGCTCGAAGACGACGCGCTGGCCGAGCGTCCATTCGGCGAACTTGAAAGCCCCGGTGCCGACCGGATGCTTGCCAAAATCCGCGCCGTATTTCTCGACCTCCTCCTTCGGCACGACATGCGAGAAGTTGATGGCCATGACATGCAGGAAGGTGGCGTCGGGCCGGGTCAGCTCGAACTTGATGGTGTAGGGGTCGACGACGGTGACGCCCGCCAGGCTTTCCGCCTTGCCTGCAGTTACATCCTCATGGCCCTTGATCGAGCCGAAGAAGCCGGCGCCCGGGCTCTGCGTCTCCGGATTGGTGACGCGATCGAGCGAATATTTCACGTCGTCGGCGGTCATCTCGCGGCCATTGTGGAACTTCACCCCTTGGCGCAGCTTGAAGGTGAAGGTCTTGCCGTCGGGCGCAATCTCGTAGCTCTCGGCGAGGTCGGGCCGCAGATTGGTGGTGCCCGGCTCGTAGTCCATCAGCCCGTCGAACAGGCTCTTGATCATCGACCAGTTCTGCCAGTCATAGCCGATGGCCGGATCGAGGGTGGCGACGTCGTCCTTGTAGGTGATGGTGATCGCGCCGCCCGGCTTGGCGTTCGGATCGACGGCGTGTTCGGCGCGGGCGCTTGTCATGCCGAGCATCAGCGCGAGCGCCGATACCGCAACGGTGGAGGTCAAGAATTTCTTCATCTCATGTTCCCTTTCTCTGGTTGTTACCGGTCTTTTTTTGGTTTTCATCTGAGCTTGATGCGCGGGTCGATGAACGGTGCGACGGTGTCTGCCAGGAGATTGCCGAGCACGATGGCGAAGGCCGAAACCAGGGTGACGCCCATGATGATCGGAATGTCGACGCGCTGGATGGCCTGCCAGGCAAGCTGCCCGATGCCGGGCCAGCCGAACACGCTTTCGACCACCACGATGCCGCCCATGAAGATGCCGATGTCGATGCCGATCATGGCGATGACCGGCAGGATGGCGTTGGGCAGTGCATGGCGGAAAATGATGGCGCCGCGCGCAAGACCCTTGGCGCGGGCGGTCCGCATATAATCCTGGCGCAGCACGTCGATCATCGACGAGCGCATCATGCGGGCGTACCAGCCGGCGCCGAGTATTCCCATGGTCAGGGACGGCAGCACCAGATGGCGCCAGGTGCCGTAGCCGCCGATCGGAAACCAGCCGAGCTGCACGGCGAATACGTAAAGGAGCAGCAGGCCGACGACGAACTGCGGCGCCGAGACGCCGACAAAGGACGCGACCATCAGCGTCTGGTCGGTGGCGGTGCCGCGCCTGACGGCGGCAACAAGGCCCATCGTCAGGCCGATCGCCAGCTCGCAAAGGATGGCGCCGACCATCAGCAGCAGGCTTGCCGGCAGCCGCGAGACGATGAGCTCCGTGACCTCTGAACGCTGGATGTAGGAGCGGCCGAGATCGCCGCTGAGCAGGCTGATCAGATAGTGCCAGTACTGGATGAAGAAGGGCTGATCGAGGCCGAGCTGCCGGCGGATGTTCTCGACCGTTTCGGGCGTGGCACTGCGGCCGGCGATCTGGCGGACGGGGTCGGCGGGCAGCAGGTAGAGCAGTGCAAAGGTGATCAATGAGACGCCGAGCAGGATGAGCACGGACTGGATAACGCGGCGGCCGAGATAGGCGATCATGCCCGGCCCCTTTGCGTCGGATCGAGGATGTCGCGCAGCGCATCGCCGATGAGGTTGAAGGCCAGCGCCAGCGCCAGGATCGCCGCACCAGGAAAGAAGACCAGCCAGGGCGCTGCCTGAAAGTATGTCTGGTTCTCGAAAATGATGTTGCCCCAGGATGCGGTCGGCGGCTGCACGCCGATGCCGAGATAGCTGAGCGTTGCTTCGAGCAGCACCGTGGTCGAGATGCCGAGCGTGCCCCAGACGATGATCGTCGGCAGCAGATGCGGCAGGATATGGCGAAACAGGATGCGTGGCGCGCTGGCCCCGATCGTACGCTCGGCGTCGATGAACTCGCGCTCGGCGAGCGAGCTGGTCTCGGTGTAGATGACCCGCGCGGTCTGCACCCAGTTCACCAGAGCGATCACCATGGCAACGATCCACAGGCTCGGCTGGAGCACCGCCGCCAGGCAGATGGCGAGCAGCAGCGCCGGAAAGGCCATCATCAGATCGGTGAAGCGCATCAGCGCGCCACCGATCCAGCCGCGGAAATAGCCCGCGGTGACGCCAACCAGCGTGCCGATCAGAAGCGCCACGCCGTTGGCGACGATGCCGATGATCAGCGAGGTGCGTGCGCCGAAAAGGATGCGGGTCAGCAGATCGCGGCCGAGCAGATCCGTGCCCAGCCAGAAGCTGGCATTCGGCGGCAAGGGCGCGCCTTCAAGCGTCAGCCCGTCGAACATCTGCTCGTTCGGATCGTAGCCCGTCAGCCACGGCGCCAAAATGGCGCCGGCCACGACGACGGCAACGATCACCAGGCCGATCAATGCCAGGGGACGCTTGACCAGGCGCCGCCAGACGCCGGCGCGCGGCCTGGCCGGCATGCGCCCGGTTGCCGGAAGATCAGGCGCGATGGGATTGGTCATCGCCGCCTTCTTCTTCCGTCATCGCCACGATCCGGCGCGCGGCCTCCTCGACGCTGATCTGCCAGCTCATCGCCAGCGACCGGAGCTGCGCATAGGCGCGGCCGTCCTCGGCACCTTTCGACAAGGCCGCCACCGCGCGCACGATGGTCTGGCGCTCTGCGACGCGCAGGCGAAGCGACGAGATCTCGCTTGCCAAAAGCTTGCGCGCCTCGAAACTCTGCCGTGCGATCAACAGGGCGCTGTAGACGCCGGCATTGCCGACCGGCTTCAGCAACTGGGCGTCGGCCTTGTGCGACAGCGCCCACTCGATGCGGCCCGGCGCTTCGGAGCCGATCAGCGCCACCAGCGGCATCGGCGCCTCGCCCGGCGCCCACGGGAATTGTTCGTCGAAGCCGAGATCGGCATCGAAGAAGACGAAGTCCGCCGCCAGCGCCTCGGCCGGCAGTTCCGGCCAGCAGCCGACCGTCTCGAGGCCGATGGCCGACAATTGCCGCGTGATCGCCTGCACCGTCGGATGCGGACGATGCAGGACAAAGGCCCTGGCGCCGCCGAGGTTCGGGATGCGCGGGACCTTGCTCACGAGACCACCCTCAGGCGTGGGCGGCCGAATGTCTCGGTCCGGTCATAGCGGGACAGATATGGATCGGGCGCGACACTCTTGGTCAGCGTGACGGTCTTGAACGCGGTGCCCTCGATGCGCCCGATCTGCACCGGCAAGGTGGCGTGCTGGGTTTGCGGATCGATGGAGATGTCGCCGAGCGGGGTTCGAAACGAGGTTCCGGCAAAGGCCTGGGAAAGGTCGGGCCATTGTGCGCCGGGATTGCGGGCGAGGATTTCGGCAAGCGTCCGCACCGAGGCATAGGCGGCCGCCTCGAAGGACGAGGCAGGCATGATGGAGGGCGCCGAATCGCCCTGGCGATCCGCTGCCGAGATGTCGTGAAAGTATGGCCCGACGGAAAGGTGGCCATTGCCCGCCCCGTTGAGCGCCGGCAACTCGCATTCGGTGAGATTGCAGGACAGGATCGGGCAGCGCTCCGGCCTGAAATGCGGGTCGCGTTCGGCGAGCTCGGCATAGGCCGCGATGAAGGCGTAGGACGAGGAGCCGATCAGGTTGTTCAGGACGAAATCCGGCCGGGTCGCATGGATCTCGGCGATCAGCCTGGAGACATCGACCTCGCCGAGCGGCAGATAGCGTTCGCCCAAAACCTTGCCGCCGGCGTCGGCGATCAGGTCGCGGGCGACACGATTGGTCTCCCAGCCCCAGATGTAGTTCGAGCCGAGCAGGAAACCGTTGGCGCCGAAGCGCGGCACGACATGGGCCAGCAGCGGGACGAGGTGCTGGTTTGGGCAAGCGTGCATGTAGACGACATGCTCGTTCGCTTCGAAGCCCTCATAGGGACAGGCATACCAGAGCGTGCCGCCGGCGCGCTCAAGGATCGGGATGACCTCCTTGCGGCTCCATGACGTAATGCAGCCAATGATGTGGCGCGCGCCGCTGTTGGCGAGAATGTCGGCGCATCCCGTCGCGTAGCCATCGATGTTGCCTTGCGGGTCGCGCTCGACCGGAACGAATTCGATCGGGATGGCAGGATCGGCATTGATGTCAGCGATGGCCGTCATCGCACCGGAACGGCAGGATTCGGACAGCAGGCGGTAGTTGCCAGACCGCGAGTACAGGATGCCGATTTCAATACGCCGTCCCAAGCAATTCCCCAAAATAACAATGCCCCGCAGCCGCCGCCGCGGAAGGCGAGGCATACGAGGCATTTTTGCCGCCCGGCGGTCGGAGCCGGTATTTTCCCCAATAGCGTATTCGGTACGGCGGGTCAGTCAAGCGGGAAAAGTGAAGGCCGGCCCGACGATGCTGCTGTAGAAGGGGGAGCGCCGTTCGGGCTTCACCAATTGTCGATGTCGGCGCTGCCCCTCATCGCCCTGCCGGGCACTTCTCCCCGTATAGTGACGGGGAGAAGAACGCCGTCACCGAGGATTTCGCCAATCGGCAGCGGTGCAGGAAATCCCCTTCTCCCCGTCACTATACGGGGAGAAGATGCCGGCAGGCAGATGAGGGGCAGCGCCGACCTGAAGCGGTTGCCCTGGCGTTTGAACAAGCCCCCCGCTCGGAGCGCCTCCGCCTACTCGCCGTAGACGTCGAAGGCAAAATATCTGTCGTTGATTTCCTTGTATTTGCCGTTGGCGCGCAGCGCGTCGATCGCCGCGTCGAGTTTTTGGGCCAGTTCCTTGTTGCCCTTCTGCAGGGCGATGCCGACGCCTGGGCCGTGGATGGCCGGGTCTGGCGCCAGGGTGCCGAGCAGCTTGCAGCAGGCGCCCTCGGGTTTTTGCAGCCATTCGGTCAGCAGGATCGAGCCGTCCATCACCGCGTCGAGGCGGCCGTTGACCATGTCGGTGCGGGCGTCGTCGCCGGTCGGATAGGGCTTTATCGTCGAGCCTGCGTATTTCTGCTCGGCGAAATTCTGGTGGATCGTGGCGCTCTGCACGCCAAGCGCCTTGCCTTTCAGGTCCTCGGGCGAGGTGCCGGTGACGGTCGAATCCTTGGGCACCGCGATGGCCGGCGGCGTCTGGTAGTATTTGTGGGTGAAGTCGACCTTCTCGGCGCGTTCCGGCGTGATGGTGATGTTGATGATGGCGTCGAACTTGCCGGCCTGCAGGGCCGGGATCGAGCCGTCGAAATCCTGCACGACGAATTCGCACTCGGTCTTCATCTCGGCGCACAGCGCCTTGCCGAGATCGATGTCGAAGCCGCCCAGCGTGCCGTCGGCATTGGCATAGTTGAACGGCGGATAGGCGCCCTCGGTGCCGAGCCTGAGTTTCTTGTCCTGGGCGGTGGCAGCGCCGGTGGCGAGCGCCAGGGCGACGGCAGCGGCAGCCAAGAAACGACCGAAAAGGCGCATGATCCAGATCTCCGTTGTGGAGCAAAGTCTACGGGGTTTTGTGGGCGCGGCGGAGACGGAAACGACATGCCCTGCGGCGATCACGGCGCGGCAAGGCCCGATTGGAGGCTTCGTCGGTCAGCCGGCTGCTCGTGCCCGCTCGGTGGCGGCCTGGTCGATTGCCGACCCATCCGCGGAAAGGGCAACGCCAAATTTCTCGCTGGCCTGTTCGGGCGTGTAATAGCCCAGGGCGACATCCCGCAGCACCAGTTGCGGATCGCGCTGCAGCGGATCGCCATAGCCGCCGCCGCCCGGCGTGCCGACGCGCACGCGGTCGCCGGTTTTTAGCGCGATGTCCTGCTCCTTGGAGAGATGCGGCGGCACATGCTCTTGGCCGTCGCGAAAAACGGTCACCGTGTTGACGGCGCCGTCCTTGCCGCCGAGCGCGCCTTGCGGCCCGAAACGGCCGTGATCCATGACGAAGGAGGCGCGGGCGTCGCCGCGCAGGATCTCGACCTCGTAGGCGAGGCCGAAACCGCCGCGGTGCCTGCCGGCGCCGCCCGAGCCCTCGCGCAGGGCATAGTGGCGGTAGAGCACCGGAAAAGCCTGTTCCATGATCTCGACCGGCGGCGATTTGGAAATGCCGATGGTCGAGCAGCCATTGGTCAGGCCGTCATGACCGGCATTGCCGCCATAGCCGCCGCCGGAGATCTGGTACATGACGTAATCGCGGCCGCGGGCCGGGTCGTTGCCGCCGAGCGCGAAATTGCCGCTGGAGCCGGCGGGAGCCGCCGTCACCTTGTCGGGCAGTGCCTGCACCATCGCCGCGAACACCGCCTCGGCGATGCGCTGCGAAACCTCGGCGGCGCAACCCGAGACCGGGCGCGGGTATCTGGCGTCGAGAAAAGTGCCTTCCGGCCGCTTGACGATCAGCGGCTCGAAGGCGCCGGCGCTGATCGGCACATCGGGGAAAATGTGGCGCATGGCGAGATAGACCGAGGACAAGGTCGTCGCCAGCACGCTGTTCATCGGCCCGGCGCACGGCTTTGACGAGCCGGAAAAATCGAAGCTGAGCGTGTCGCCCTTTTTCTCGACGGCCAGCGCGATGGTCAGCGGCTCGTTGACCACCCCGTCGGAATCGACGAAGGCTTTTGAGCGATAGATGCCGTCGGGAATGGCCGATATGTTGGCGCGCATCTGTTCGGCGGCGCGGCGGCGCAGTTCGGCGATCGCCTCGACGACTGTTTCGTCTCCGTAACGATCCAGGATTCCATTGAGCCGGTCCTGGCCGATCAGCAGTGCCGCTGCTTGCGCGCGGATGTCGCCGATGCGCTGGTCGGCAACCCTGATGTTCGAGCAGATGATGGCGTAGATCTCGCGATCGAGCACGCCCTGCTTGAACAGTTTCACCGGCGGCAGCCGCAAGCCTTCCTGCTCGACCGCCGTTGCCGAGGCGGAAAAGCCGCCCGGCACCGAGCCGCCGATATCGGGCCAGTGGCCGGTGTTCGACAGCCAGCAAAAAATCTTGCCATCGCGGTAGACCGGCATGGCGAAGCGCACATCCATCAGATGGGTGCCGCCGAGATAGGGGTCGTTGACGATGTAGATGTCGCCGGGCTCGGGCGGCAGGCAGCGTCCGTCGGCGATCATATCGATCACCGTCCTGGTCGAATACTGCATCACGCCGACGAACACCGGCAGACCCTGGCTGCCCTGTGCGATCAGCGATCCGTCGACCGCCGAATAGATGCCGTCGGAGCGATCGTTGGCCTCGGCAATGACAGGCGAGAAGGCGGCGCGCGAAAACGTCAGGTCCATCTCGTCGCAGACCTGCTGCAGCGCCGCCTGGATGACCGAAAGCGTAATAGTGTCGAGAGTGATCATCCGCGCGGACCCCCACCCCTAACCCCTCCCCACAAGGGGGAGGGGGATGCTTGTTGGCGCTGAAAGCAGCAAATCGCTGCGTGTGGATGCCAGGAACTGGTGGCTCGACCCAATCCCCCTCCCCCTTGTGGGGAGGGGCTAGGGGTGGGGGTCCTCTTCGATGAAAGCCTTATCATAACTGCCCCACCTCGATGATGATGTTGCCGTCGGCGTCCGAGCGCGCCCGGTCGCCGGGCTCGAGCACGGTGGTGGCGTCCATCTGTTCGAGGATCGCCGGCCCCTCGATGACGGCGTCGAGCGGCAGCTTTTCCCTGATATAGACAGGCGTGTTGTGCCAGTGTCCGCCATACCAGACCGGCCGGATTTCGCGGCGCGCCTCATCAAGCGTTCTGGCGCGGCCAGCCGGGTCGATCAGCCGCGACAGGTCGATCGCCGGCCGCACGCCGGTGACCGAGGTGTTGAGGTTGACCAGATTGGCGCGGATTTCCGGCAGCTCGACCTTGAAGCGGGCGAAATAGGCCTTTTCGAACAGTTGCTGCAGGACGGGGCGCGTTACCGCGGACGACGGCAGCGGCACGTTGATGATGTGGGTCTGGCCGACGAACTGCATGTCGGCGGAATGGGTGACGCGGATCGTCTCCGGTTTTACTGCCTCTTTGCCGATCAGCTCCTCGCCTTCGTTTCGGTGCCGTTCCAATACGGCGTGAAGCTGGGTTTCATCAAGACCGGCCACCGGCTGATTGACGGTGTTGACGAAATCGTGCCTGAGATCGGCGACGACGCAGCCGAGCGCATTGGTGATGCCCGGCCGCGCCGGCACCAAGACTTTTGGCAGGCCGAGTTCGCGCGCCAAAGCCGTCGCATGCAGCGGCCCGGCGCCGCCGAAGGCGAACAGCGCGAAATCGCGCGGGTCGTGGCCACGCGATACCGAGACCATGCGGATGGCGCCGGCCATCTTGATGTTGCCGAGCCGCAGCACCGCACCCGCCGCCTCGACGCCGGACAGGCCGGTGGGGCGGCCGATCCTGTCTTCAAAAATGCCGGTGACGTGCTCTGATGTGACCGGATTTTCGACGGCAAGCAGCTTCTTCGGGGCCAGCCGGCCGAGCACCAGATTGGCATCGGTGATGGTCGGCTCGCTGCCGCCGCGGCCGTAGCAGATCGGGCCGGGATTGGCGCCGGCGCTTTCCGGGCCGATCTGGATCAGGCCGGCCGCATCGACGCGGGCGATCGAGCCGCCGCCGGCGCCGACCGTGTGCACCGCCACCATCGGCACATGGATCGGCATCGCATATTCGATCTCGATCTCGTTCGACACCGCCGGTTCGGCATTGCGAATCAGCGCCACGTCGGTCGAGGTGCCGCCCATGTCGTAGGTGACCAGGTTGTCGAAGCCGGCGCGTTTTCCGGTATAGGCGGCGGCGATGACGCCGGAGGCCGGGCCGGACATCACGGTCTTGGCCGATTCACGGGTGACGAAGCGGGCCGAGATCATGCCGCCATTGCCGTTCATGATCAGGAAGTCGCGGGCATAGCCTTTTGACCCCAATTCCTTGCGCAGCCGCTCGACATAGCGCTCGAGGATCGGCTGCACCGAGGCGTTGACCGAAGCGGTAACGCCGCGCTCGAATTCGCGCGCTTCCGACAGCAGCGCATGGCCCGTCGTGATGTAGCTGTTCGGCCAAAGCGCGGCGGCGATCTCGGCGGCGCGCCGCTCATGCGCCGGATTGGCGTAGGCATGCAGGAAATGGATGACGAGGGATTCGCAGCCGGCCGCGATCAATTGTGAAACCGCCGCGCGCATCTCGGCTTCGTCGAGCGGAATGCGCACCGCGCCCGAGGCTTCGACGCGCTCCGACACTTCAAGCCGCAGGTTGCGCGGAATGATCGGGACGAAGGTCCCGGTCATGCCATAGGCCTGCGGCCGCGTCCGCCGGCCGAGCTCGATGACGTCGCGAAAGCCGCGCGTGGTGACCATGCCGGTTTTGGCCAGGCGGCGTTCGAGCACTGCGTTGGTGGTGGTGGTCGTGCCGTGCACGATGAGGTCGATGCCGCGGATGGGAAAACCGGTGGCGTCGAGCGCCGAAACGACCCCAAAAGCCTGGTTGTCGATGGTGGTCGGGGTCTTGGCGATATGCACCTTGCCGCCGTGACGCCCGTCGATCAGAAGCAGGTCGGTAAAGGTTCCGCCGACATCGATGCCGGCGACGACGCTGCCCGAGGAATCCAGCGTCTGCGCCGAAAAATTCTCTTCCATTGTCGAAACCCGAAATGTCAGGACTACAGATATGTCTCAGTTTGGAAAGGTGTTTCAGCCTGGCGTCTTGACGCAAATATCATTTGTATACTAATAAATTCCGGACACAAGAGCTTACCGCTTGGCAGTGTGCAAACGGCACGCCGGAACCTGATCGGTTCGGGCGCGCAGGAGAAAGTTTGGCGTCAGCGCCCTCGTGTTGGGCCAGAAGGTTAGGTTTGATGAACACCACATCCGCGCTCAACACCGCCGGCGCCCGGCCGCTGCAGTTCCCAATTCCGGCCAATGTCTATGCCGAGACCGTCGTCTCGGTGAAGCACTATACCGACCGGCTGTTTTCGTTCCGCATCACCCGCCCGCAGTCGCTGCGCTTCCGCTCCGGCGAGTTCGTCATGATCGGCCTGCCCAATGCCGAAAAGCCGGTGTTCCGCGCCTATTCGATCGCCAGCCCGGCCTGGGACGACGAGCTCGAATTCTTCTCGATCAAGGTGCCGGACGGCCCGCTGACGTCTGAGCTGCAAAAAATCGAGATCGGCGACACCGTCATCATGCGGCAAAAATCGACCGGCACGCTGGTGGTCGACGCGCTGACCCCGGCCAAGCGCCTGTTCATGATCTCGACCGGCACCGGCATCGCGCCCTTCGCCAGCCTGCTGCGCGACCCCGATACTTTTGAGAAATTCGAGCAGGTCGTGCTGACCCACACCTGCCGCGACAATGCCGAACTGACCTACGGCCAGGAGCTGGTCGCAGAGCTGGAGAACGACCCGCTGATCGGCGAACTGACCGGCGGCCGCGTCACGCTCTACAATTCGACAACGCGCGAACCCTCCGAGCGCATGGGCCGCATCACCGCGCTGATCGGCTCGGGAAAATTTTTTACCGATCTCGGCATCGACAAGCTCGACCCCGAAACCGACCGCATCATGATCTGCGGCTCGATGCACATGCTCAGGGATGTCAAGGAACTGGCCGAAAGCCTCGGCTTCGAGGAAGGCTCGCTGCATCATCCGGCAAGCTTCGTCGTCGAGCGCGCGTTTGTCGGGTAGGTTCTTTCCTTCTCCCCTTGTGGGAGAAGGTGGATTGGCGCGCAGCGCCAAGACGGTTGAGGGGTGCTGGACGGAGTGCGGCGGTGCCAAGCTGGAACACCCCTCATTCGTCGCCTTCGGCGACACCTTCTCCCACAAGGGGAGAAGGGAGAGCGCCGCAGCGCTGTTCGGCTGATGTCACAGCTGGCTTTTTCAACTATGACCGCCTGAAGGACTCGTGAAGCGCTGCTTCACGGTCTATCTTCGACCGCAAGCCGTCGAACAAAGGGGCAGGAGATGAGCAGCACCAGCCGCGAAGCCGATCTTGGTTCCGACAGATCGGGACCTTCCAAAATCACGCCGCTGCCGGCGCGCACCGCCGCCAACGCGCCGGCGCCGCAAGCGCACGGCATTGCCCGCAATCCCGGCATGAAGCTCGATCTCGGCTTCATGGAATCGATGCGCAGCGTCAACCGCTCGGCGCTGGAACGGCGTGTCGCCAGCCTGACCAAGCGGCGCTCGATCAAGGCCGACAACCAGGCCGCCTGGCTGCTGCGCGCCGTTGCCTGCATGGACCTGACGACGCTGAACTCGAACGACACCGACGAGCGCGTGCGCCGGCTGTGCGCCAAGGCGATCAATCCGTTCCGCCGCGACATCGTCGAAGGCCTCGGCATTACTGGCGAGAAGATCCGCCCGGCGGCGGTCTGCGTCTATCATCCCTTCGTCGCCACTGCCGTCGATGCGCTGCGCGGCAGCGGCATCCATGTCGCCGCCGTTTCCACCGCCTTCCCGCACGGCCTCACGCCACTTTCGACGCGCCTGCAGGAGATCGAAGCCTCGGTGAGCGACGGTGCCGACGAGATCGACGTCGTCATACCGCGCGGCCTGGTCTTCGCAGCGAAATGGCAGGAACTCTATAACGAGATCGTTGCGATGCGCGCCGCCTGCGGCGAGGCGCATCTGAAGGTGATCCTCGGCACCGGCGACCTTGCGACGCTGCGCAACGTCATGCTGGCGTCGATGGTGGCGATGATGGCGGGCGCCGATTTCATAAAGACGTCGACCGGCAAGGAAAGCGTCAACGCGACGCTGCCGGTCGGCCTTGCCATGGTGCGCGCCATCCGCGCCTATTTCGAGGAGACCGGCTACCTCATCGGCTTCAAGCCGGCCGGCGGCATTTCCACGGCAAAGGCGTCGCTCGACTGGCTGGTGCTGATGAAGGAAGAACTTGGCCGGCGATGGCTGGAGCCGGACCTGTTCCGCTTCGGTGCATCGAGCCTTCTGACCGACATCGAGCGCCAGCTCGAACATCACCTGACCGGTCATTATTCGGCCAATCATCGCCACGCGATGGCGTAGCGGGATCAGGGTGTTGAACGTGGAGTTCCGTGGCGCCCCCCTCTGTCCTGCCGGACATCTCCCCCACTTGGGGGGAGATTGGCCTTCATCTTTGATTTCGCCAACGGCCAACCTCGAAAAAAGAGGCGGTGTCGGCGAAACAGCCGATCTCCCCCCTAGTGGGGGAGATGTCCGGCAGGACAGAGGGGGGCGCCACAGAACGCCCACCCAGACGACTATCGGGAGCGCTCCATGAACATTCTCGAACGCTATCACGCCATGGATTACGGCCCGGCGCCGGAGGCCCGCAATGAGGCCGATGCCTGGCTTGCGGCGCGGGTTTTCTCCAAGGCGCTGTTCATCGGCGGCGACTGGAAGGCGGCCGCCAGCGGCAAGACTTTTGACACCAGCGATCCGTCATCGGGAAAATTGCTGGCAAAAGTGTCGGATGCCGGAGCTGCCGATATCGATGCGGCGGTTTCGGCCGCGACAAAGGCGTTGCCGAAATGGAGCGCCAGCTCCGGCTACAGCCGTGCAAAGGTGCTCTATGCCATCGGCCGCGCCATGCAGCGTCATCAGCGGCTGTTTGCGGTGCTGGAATCGATCGACAACGGCAAGCCGATCCGCGAAAGCCGCGACATCGATGTGCCGTTGGCCATCCGCCATTTCATCCACCATGCCGGCTGGGCGCAGGCGCTGGACAGGGATTTCCCTGATCAGAAGGGCGTCGGCGTCGTCGGCCAGATCATCCCGTGGAATTTCCCGCTGTTGATGCTGGCCTGGAAGATCGCGCCTGCGCTCGCCGCCGGCTGCACGGTGGTGCTCAAGCCGGCCGAGTTCACGCCGCTCACCGCCATCCTGTTCGCCGAGATTTGTCAGCGCGCCGGCGTGCCGAAGGGCGTCGTCAACATCGTCCAGGGCGGACCCGAAGCGGGCGCGGCAATCGTCAACCATCCCGGCATCCAAAAAATCGCCTTCACCGGCTCGTCCGAGGTCGGCAAGATCATCCGCAAGGCCACTGCCGGGTCGGGCAAAAAAATATCGCTGGAGCTTGGCGGCAAGTCGGCCTTCGTCGTCTTCGAGGATGCCGACCTCGACAGCGCCGTCGAGGGATTGGTCGACGGCATCTGGTTCAACCAGGGCCAGGTCTGCTGCGCCGGCTCGCGCCTTTTGGTGCAGGAAGGCATCGCCGAGGCCTTCATCGCCAAGGTCAAGACGCGGATGAGCCGGCTGCGCGTCGGCAGCCCGCTCGACAAGAACACCGATATCGGCCCGCTGGTCGACCTGACCCAGCTCGATCGCGTCAAGGGGCTGGTCGCCGAAGGCGCCAGGCAGGGCGCCGTCTGCTGGCAACCGGACGTGGCGCTGCCGTCTTCCGGTTATTATCACCTGCCGACACTCGCCACCGGTGTTTCTCCGGCCAATATCCTGGCCCAAGAAGAAGTATTCGGGCCGGTGCTGGCGACCATGACCTTCCGCAACACCGAGGAAGCGATCGAGCTCGCCAACAACACGCGCTACGGCCTGGCCGCCTCGGTGTGGAGCGAGAACGTCAACCTTGCGCTGCACGTCGCGCCGCAATTGAAGGCCGGCGTCGTCTGGGTCAACGGCACCAACATGTTCGATGCCGCCTGCGGCTTCGGCGGTTATCGCGAGAGCGGTTTTGGCCGCGAAGGCGGCCGCGAGGGCATGTTCGAATATTTCTCGGCAAAACTGCCTCTTGGTCCCGCCATCAAGCCGGCGGCGGCCGCCGCGCCGTCGATCGAGCGGACGGAAGGTGTTGCCATCGATCGCACGGCAAAACTGTTCATCGGCGGCAAGCAGGTGCGGCCGGACGGCAATTATTCGCTTGATATAGCCACCGCCAAGGGCAAGCTTGCCGGCGAGGTCGGGCTCGGCAGCCGCAAGGATGTTCGCGACGCCGTCGCGGCTGCACGTGCCTGCAAGGGCTGGCCGGAGGCGACCGCCTACAACCGCAGCCAGGTGCTGTATTATCTGGCCGAAAACCTTTCGGGCCGTGCCGGAGAATTCGCGGCGCGTTTAACGGAGCTGACAGGCGCCACCGCCAAGGCGGCGCGCGACGAGGTCGAGCAATCGATCGAGCGGCTGTTCCTCTATGCCGGCCTGGCCGACAAGTTCGAGGGCAGCATTCACCAGCCGCCGGCCCGCGCCGTCACGCTGGCGCTGCATGAGCCGGTCGGCGTCGTCGGCATCGTGGTATCAGACAATGCGCCTTTGCTCGGCCTGATCTCGCTGGTGGCGCCGGCGCTGGCCATGGGCAACACCGTGGTCGCGGTGCCTTCGGAAAAATATCCGCTGCTTGCCACCGATCTCTACCAAATCATCGAATATTCCGACGTTCCGGCCGGGGCCATCAACATCGTCACCGGCCGCAGCGCCGAGCTCGCCGGCGTGCTGGCCAGGCATGACGATGTCGACGGGCTGTGGGTGTTCGCCGATGCCGAAACCTGCGCCAGGGCCGAAGCCGCCTCCGTCGGCAATCTCAAGCGCGTCTGGACCGGCAACGGCCGCAGCCTCGACTGGGCGTCGGCCGAGGCCGCCGGCGATGCGTTGCTGCGCCGTGCCGTCGAGGTCAAGAACGTCTGGGTGCCCTACGGCGACTGAGCGTGTGTCGATTGTCGACGTCGGCGGCGCGCCTCACCTGCCTGCCGGCATCCTCTCCCCGTATAGTGACGGGGAGAAAGACGCTGCCTCGGCGCCGGGCTTGACGGGCCAAAAGATGTTCTTTACCGAGAAAAAACATTTGCCGCCCCTAGGCGAATAGCACCCGGGCGGCCACAGAGGGAGAAAAAAGCATGGCGGATCTGGCAGGCAAGATCGTTGTCGTCACGGCGGCGGCACAAGGAATCGGCCGGGCGAGCGCGCTGGCTTTCGCCAGGGCGGGCGCTGTCGTCCACGCCACCGACATCAACGAGGTGCTGCTCGCCGACCTCGGCAAGACCCCCGGGATCAACACCCGCAAGCTCGACGTGCTGAACGACGAGGCGGTCGAAACTGCCTTCGCCGAGATCGGCGCCGTCGATGTGCTGTTCAACTGCGCCGGCTTCGTCCATTCGGGCTCGATCCTCGAGATGAAGGACGCCGACCTCGATTTTGCCTATGATCTCAACGTTCGCTCGATGATCCGCACCATCCGCGCCGTGCTGCCCGGCATGCTGGAGCGCGGCGACGGCTCGATCATCAACATGGCGTCGCTGGCCGGCTCGACCAAGGGCGTGCCCAACCGCTTCGTCTACGGGCTGACCAAGGCGGCGGTCATCGGCCTGACCAAATCGGTCGCCGCCGACTATGTCGGCAAGGGCATACGCTGCAACGCCATTTGCCCGGGCACCGTCGAAAGCCCGTCGCTGGAGGACCGCATGCATGCGCAGGGCGACTACGAGGCGGCCCGCGCCGCCTTCATCGCCCGCCAGCCGATGGGCCGCCTCGGCACGCCAGAGGAAATCGCCGATCTCGCCGTCTATCTGGCCGGCGCCACCTATACGTCGGGGCAGGCTTATAATATCGACGGTGGCTGGTCGATCTAAGAGGCCTCCGGCCGCAACCAGGAGAAAAAGAATGAAACTGCTGCGCTATGGCGAGGCGGGGAGCGAACGCCCCGGCCTGCTCGATGCGGATGGAACGATCCGCGATCTCTCCGCCCATGTCACCGACATTGCCGGCAAGGCGCTCCACCCGGCATCGCTCGAAACATTGTCGAAGCTCGATCCGAAATCGCTGCCGGCGGTTTCCGGCAATCCCCGCATCGGCGCCTGCGTCGCCGGCACCGGCAAATTCATCTGCATCGGCCTCAACTATTCCGACCATGCCGCCGAGACGGGCGCCACCGTGCCGCCGGAGCCGATCATCTTCATGAAGGCAAGCTCGGCCATCGTCGGGCCTGACGACGACGTGCTGATCCCGCGCGGCTCGGTCAAGACCGACTGGGAAGTCGAGCTTGGCGTGGTCATCGGCAAAACCGCCAAATACGTCACCGAGGCCGAGGCGCTCAATTATGTCGCCGGCTACTGCGTCGCGCATGACGTGTCCGAGCGCGCCTTCCAGGCCGAGCGCCAGGGCCAGTGGACCAAGGGCAAGTCGTGCGACACGTTCGGGCCGATCGGCCCGTGGCTGGTGACCAAGGACGAGGTCCAGGACCCGCAGAACATCCCGATGTGGCTGAAGGTCAACGGCAAGACGATGCAGAACGGCTCGACCAGGACCATGGTCTATGGCGTCGCCTACCTGGTCTCCTATCTCAGCCAGTTCATGTCGCTGCATCCTGGCGACATCATCTCGACCGGCACGCCACCCGGCGTCGGCTTGGGCATGAAGCCGCCGGTGTTCCTGAAGCCCGGCGACGTCGTCGAGCTCGGCATCGAAGGGCTGGGCATGCAGAAGCAGACGTTCAAGGCGGACGCGTAGCGGCGCTCTGCCTTCTCCCCTTGTTGTGGGAGAAGGTGGCCTCGCCCACGAGTCTTGCCTCCGGCAAGCCCGAGGACAGGCTCCGCGAGGTCGGATGAGGGATGCTCCAGCTTGGCACGGACGGCATTCCTTCCAACACCCCTCTTCCGTCTCGGCGCTGCGCGCCGATCCACCTTCTCCCACAGGGGGAGAAGGAAAAAGGGGCGCTACTTCAGCACCTTGCCATCCGCTCCAAACCGATACGTCTTCGCCGGATCCGGCGTCGCATAAAGCGTGGCGCCCGGTTCGGCGTTGTAGACGCCAAAAATGCGCACGGTGATCAGCCCGGCCTTTTCGCAGTCGAGATAGAGGTTGGTGTCGGCGCCGAGGTGCTCGGCATGGACGACCGCGCCTTTCCAGGCGCCGGATTTCGCATCGACGGTCAAATGCTCGGGACGGACGCCAATGGTCTTGGCCGTCTCGCCAAGCCTGGCGCCGTCGACGAAATTCATCTTCGGCGAGCCGATGAAGCCGGCGACGAACTCATTCGCCGGCGCATTGTAGAGTTCCATCGGTCCGCCGATCTGCTCGATCTTGCCCGCGTTGAGCACGACGATCTTGTCGGCCAGCGTCATCGCCTCGACCTGGTCGTGGGTGACATAGATCATCGTCGCCTTCAGCCGGCGATGCAGCTGCGCGATCTCCAGCCTGGTGTTGACGCGCAGTGCGGCATCGAGGTTGGACAAAGGCTCGTCGAACAGGAAAAGCTTGGGCTCACGCACCACGGCGCGGCCGATGGCGACGCGTTGGCGCTGGCCGCCGGACAGCTCGGCCGGGCGCCTGGCGAGATAGGGCTCCAGCGACAGCATAGAGGAGGCGATGCCGATGCGGCGGTCGATCTCGGCCGCCGGCGTGCCCGCCTGCTTGAGGCCGAGGCCCATATTGTTCTTCACCGTCAGATGCGGGTAGAGCGCATAGGTCTGGAACACCATGGCGATGCCGCGCTTGGCCGGCGGGGTTGCGGAGACGTCCGCGCCATCGATGACAACCCGCCCCGAGGTCGAATCCTCCAGCCCGGCGATGACCCTGAGCAAGGTCGATTTACCACAGCCGGAGGGGCCGACGAAGACGACGAATTCGCCATCGGTCACTTCCAGGTTGATGCCCTTCAGCACCTCGACGGGCCCAAAGGCCTTCTTCACATTCTCGATGTTCAGCGCGCCCACGGCGTTCCTCCGGATTGGAATGTGGGCGCCAATGCACCCCCCTCTGGCCTGCCGGCCATCTCCCCCGCAAGGGGGGAGATCGGCAGCGTTTGCGTCGACGCCTGTTCTGCCGCGTCAAAAGTTGGCGAAACCGGTCGTGACATCCAATCTCCCCCCTTGCGGGGGAGATGTCCGGCAGGACAGAGGGGGGTGGCGTGGAACTCGACCCCTGTCACAGTCGCACCGCCTTCCCGCTGCGCACGCTTTCGTCGGCGGCAAGGCAGACGGCGAGCGACTTCACCGCGTCGTCCATGTGGCGGGAGAGATCAATATCCTCGCGAATCGCCTTCAGCAGAAAAGCCTGTTCGCGGTCGCAGAGATCCTGATGGCCGGGCTCGCCTTCCATCGACAGCAGCTCATCCGGCTTGGCGAATTTTCCGTCCGCGCCGGTCGCCGCGCTGTGCAGGCGGATAGTCGAGGTCCTGGTGTGGGTGTCGATGTCGTCGGATCTGACGCCCTCCTTCATGACGATCGACACGCAGCCCTTGGGCGAGATCACGTCCTTCACAAAAAAGGCGGTTTCCGAGATCATCGGCCCCCAGCCGGCCTCGTACCAGCCGACCGAACCATCGTCGAACAGCACCTGCAGATGACCGTAATTGTACATTGTTGGCGCAATCTCGTCGCTCAGCCGCAGCCCCATGCCGCGCACCTCGACCGGCCTGGCGTCGGTGATCTGCAGCATTACGTCGAGATAATGCACGCCGCAATCGACGATCGGCGACGTCGTCTGCATCAATTGCTTGTGCGTCTGCCAGCTATGACCGGAGGATTGCTGGTTGAGGTTCATGCGGAACACGTAAGGACCGCCCAGTTTTCGCGCCTCGGCGATCAGCCTGATCCAGGACGGGTGATGGCGCAGGATGTAGCCGATCACCAGTTTTCTGCCGTTGGCCTTGGCTGCGGCAACGACGCGTTTGGCATCCGCCACCGTCGTCGCCAGCGGCTTTTCGACAAAGACATGGCAGCCGGCCTCGAACGCCTTCACCGCATAGTCGGCATGGCTGTCGGAATAGGTGGCGATGCAGGCGATTTCGGGCCTCTCGTCGCGCAGCGCCTCTTCGAAGGAGCGCCTGATGCCGTAGCCGGAAAGCCCGGGCGGCAGCGGCACGTCCGAGCGGTTGACCAGCGCCGCAATCTGGAACCCCGGGTTGGTGTGATAGGCCAGCGCATGGCTGCGGCCCATATTGCCGAGGCCGGCGACGACGACGCGAAGAGGTTCGGTCATTTCAATCTGCCTTTTCTTGCCTGCGAGCTGCGAGAGCCACCATTACCTGTGGCTCGCATTCATCTGCGACCCGCAGAGCCGCTTCTTCACTGTCGCAGCGGGACAAAAGTCGGAAGCCATAGCCATCGACTCCTTCCTTGATCAGCGAAAGCCTCTGATCGTCAGGCAAGGGATGCTCAAGATTGAGCGCCAGCGTGAACACCTTCGACTGCTCGTCTTCCATCTGGGAATTGACGCGCCAACGAATATGACAGTTGAATTCTTTCGGCCGGCGTTCCTTCCCAAGCCGCGTAAACCACACAGCGGCGTTCATATAGAACTGCGCCCCCCAGGAAGACTTCTGAAGGTTTAGCAAGCAGATGGTCTCCGGCCACTCCCGGTAAAAATTCGTGGCGCGAACGCCTCGAAATCCATAGCGCCTTGCCGTCTCGGCAAGGCTCTGGGCGATAATCTCTCGACCATCACTCATTTGACGGCTCCGGAAGTAATGCCGCGGATCAGCTGCCGCGAGAAGATGACGTAGAGGATCAGCACCGGCATGATCGCCAGCGACAGTGCGGCAAGGATGGCGTTCCAGTTGGTGACGAACTGGCCGAGGAACAGCTGCGCGCCGAGCGTCACCGTCTTGGTTTCCTCCGACGGCGCCAGGATCAGCGGAAACCACAGATCGTTCCAGATCGGGATCATGGTGAAGACGGCGACCGTCGCCATCGACGGCCGCACCAGCGGCAGCACCAGCCGGAAGAAGATGGTGTATTCGGACAGGCCGTCGATGCGTCCGGCATTCTTCAGATCGTCGGAGACCTGCTTCATGAATTCCGACAGGATGAAGACGGCAAGCGGCAGGCCTTGCGCCGTATAAACCAGGATCAGCGCCGTCAGCGTGTTGACCAGTCCGCTCGCCACCATCAATTGCAGGATGGCGACAGTGCCGAGGCGGATCGGGATCATGATGCCGAGGGCGAGATAAAGCCCCATCAGCGAATTGCCGCGAAAACGGTACTCCGACAGCGCAAAGGCGGCCATCGCGCCAAACAGCAGCACGAAGAACAGCGAGGCGACGGTGACGACAAGGCTGTTCTGGAAATAGTGGATGAAATCGCCCTGGCCGATGACGGTGGTGTAGCCGATCAGGTCGAAGGTTTTCGGCGTCGGCGGCGTCAACGGCGCGCCGAAGATGCCGGCGCGGGATTTAAACGAATTCATGATGACGATGATCACCGGAAACAGCGCGATCACCGTGTAGGTCAACAGCACCGCATGGGCGCCGATGGTGCGGGGCAGGGAGTGGGTCGCCGTGCTCATGTCCGGCCCCCTAAAACTGATAGCGACGCAGGCGCGTCTGGACGAGGAACAGGTAGACGCAGACGCCGCCAAGGATGATCAGGAACATCATCGTGGCGATCGCCGCGCCCATGTTGGGATCGCCGACCTGCAGCTGGAAACCGAAGAAGGCGCGGTAGAGGAAGGTGCCGAGAATATCGGTCGAATAGTTCGGCCCGGCCAGCGCGCCTTGCGCGGTGTAGATCAGGTCGAAGGCGTTGAAATTGCCGACGAAGGTGAGGATCGAGATGATGCCGATCGACGGCAGGATCAGTGGCAGCTTGATCTTCCAGAACTGCGACATGCCGGTGATGCCGTCGCATTCGGCGGCTTCGATCACCTCCTCGGGGATCGACAGCAGCGCGGCATAGATCAGCATCATCGGGATGCCGACGAACTGCCACACCGAGATCAGGCTGAGCGTGGTCAGCGCATATTCTTCTTTGCCGAGCCACGGCGTGAACAGGCTTTTGAGGCCGACGAGATCCATCAGGTTCGGCGCCACACCCCACAGCGGCGACAGGATCAGCTTCCAGGCGAAGCCGACGATGACGAAGGACAGGATCGTCGGGACGAAGATCGCGGTGCGGTAGAAGGCGGAGAATCTCAGCCGCGGGCTGGACAGCAGTGCGGCCAAAAGCACCCCGATCGGATTCTGCACGATCATGTGGATGATGAAGAACCAGACGTTGTTGCGCAGCGCGTTCCAGAAATTGACCGACCAGTTGGGATCGCCGAACAGCTTGCGAAAATTTTCCAGCCCGACGAAGACCTGGGCCTGGTCGATGTTGCGGAACAGCGAAAGCTGCAGCGTGCCGGCCAACGGCAGGATCATGATCGCCGTATAGACCAGCACCGCCGGCGCCAGGAAGACGACGATATGCCAGCGGAACGGTCGTTTCGGTGCTGCGGCCATGCGTTCGGTCCCCGCCGATCAGGTTCTTGCGATGCTTTCGACGGCAGCGCTGCCCCTCACCCTGACCCTCTCCCCGTGAAGGACGGGGAGAGGGGGGCGTCAGCGCCGGAGCTTCTCCCTTCTCCCCGTCACTATTCGGGGGAGAAGGTGCCGGCAGGCGGATGAGGGGCGGCGCCGTCGGTTGCAGTCGATGCTATCGAAAAAAGCAGAGCCGTCCACTTGCGACGGCCTTGCTTCTATCTGCGCTCTTACTTCGCCGGCTTATACCAGCTGTCGAGGCCGTCCTGCAGCTTCTTGGCGGCAGCTTCCGGCGTGACGGTGCCGTTGATGACGTTGGCCGATTCAACCCACGTCTCGTTCTCGAGATTCGGCGTGCCGCGCGACAGGATCTGATAGGTCGAGCGGATCGTCGACTTGCACTTGTCGCGCCAGGAGACGAATTCCTGCGCCAGCGGGTCTTCCATCTTCACCGGGGTGTTGTTCAGGCTGAAGAAGCCCGGCAGCGCGTTGGCGTAGATGGTGGCGAAATCCGGCGAGGCGACCCAGGTCAGGAAGGTTTTTGCCGCATCCGCATTCTTCGACGCCGCATTGAGGCCCATGCCGATGTCGGTGTGGTCGGAGATGTAGCAGGTGTCGCCGGCCTTCGGCACCGGCGGCGGGAAGGCGCCCATCTTGAACTGCGCCTGGGTGTTGAACAGGCCGATCTCCCACGAGCCGGCCGGGTAGATGGCGGCGCGGCCGAGGGTGAACAGGTTCTGGCTGTCCGGATAGGTCTGTGCCTCAAAACCGTCGCCGAGATACGGCTTCCACTTGGCGAGTTCGGCAAACGGCGTAACCCACTGCGGATCGGTCAGCTTCTGCTCGCCCTTGATCAGCGCCAGACGGCCTTCTTCGCCCTTCCAGTAGTTCGGGCCGATGTTCTGGTAGCCCATGGTCGCGGCTTCCCAGAGATCCTTGGTGCCCATCGCCAACGGGATGTAGGTGCCGTCGGCCTTGATCTTGTCGAGCGCGGCATAAAACTCCTCATTGGTCGTCGGCACCTTGATGCCGAGCTGGTCGAAGGCGTCCTTGTTGTAGATGAAGCCGTGGATGACGGAAGCCATCGGCACGCAGAAGCTCGCCTTGCCGTCGTCGGTCTGCCAGGCGGCCTTGGCGACGTCGGAAAAATTCTCCATGCCGGGCAGCGTCGAGATATCGGCGAGATTGCCCTTCTTGAACAGCTCCAGCGACTTGTCGAACGGGCGGCAGGTGATCAGGTCGCCGGCCGAGCCGGCGGCGAGCTTGGCGCCCATCGCGGCGTCATATTCGGTCGGCGCCGACGGCGCGAACACCACCTTGATGCCCGGGTTCTTGGCCTCAAAAGCCGGGATCAGCTTGTCCTTCCAGATGGCAAGGTCGTCGCCGCGCCAGCTTTCGATGTTGAGCGTTACGTCCTGGGCATAGGCCATTCCGGCCGAGCCGAGAATGCTGGTGCCGAGAAGCAGTGCCGTCAGTAGTTTGGTTGTCATGCTCAGTCTCCCTGTTGACCTTTTTCAGGTTCGGTTTTGAGAACAGAGGCTTTCTGCCTCATGCTCCCCTCGATCGCGGAAAGCGCCGGACGCAGTTTTTGGCCGGTCCCTTCCAGTAGCTTCTGCGCCGCGTCGGCATTTGCCGCGCCGGCGGCGAGCAGAATGGCGGTCTTGACGACGCCGCCGCTGTCCTCGAGCAGGCGCGCCGCATCGTCCCTGCTGCGCCCGCTGATGGCGGCGACGATACGGGCGGCGCGGTCGCGCAGCTTGATGTTGTCGGCCATCAGATTGACCATGTAGCCGTCATGGACATGGCCAAGATGGATGGCGGCCAGCGTCGATAGCATGTTGAGCGCGATCTTCTGGGCGGTGCCGGCGCCCATGCGCGTCGAGCCGGCGATCAGCTCCGGCGGCGTTTCGAGCAATATGGCGATGTCGGCCAGCCGAAGCAGCGGCGCACTCTTGTTGTTGGCGATGGCGATGGTCGCCGCCCCCCGGCGCCTGGCGTCCTCGATCGCCCTGACCGCATAGGGCGTCGAGCCGCTGGCCGAGACCGCGATCAGGCAGTCGCCCTCGCCGATGCCGGCAGCGGCAACCGCTGCCGAGGCTTCGTCGGTGTCGTCCTCCGGCCCGCCGGCCAGTGTCTTGAAGGCATCGTCGCCACCGGCGATCAGGATGGCGATACGATCGCGCTGAATGCCGAAGGTGCCCGGCAGTTCCAGCGCATCGGCCAGCGCCATCAGGCCCGAGCTGCCGGCCGCCGCGTAAGCGAGCTTGCCGCCGCTGTTCAGCCGGCTGGCGATGATCTCGGCGGCTTTGGCGATGGCGGGAACGGCGCCGCGCACCGCCTTGGCGGCCTCGATCTGCGCGTTGGCCAAAAAGGAAAGGATGGCGTCCGGAGCCTGGATGTCCAGCCCCTCGGCATTCTGGTGAAGCGCTTCAGTGCGCGTTTCGGCCATCCGCTTTCCCTCCAATCCAGAAAACAATACCAAAAAAATACCACTTGTCCACACGCATTAGCGATTTCCCTGCCTCGGAACTGGTCTTTTGTCAAAATGCATAGGTTTTTCAATAAAATACGCCTTAATCTTTTTGAAATGAAAATTAGTCCTTGGCTATTGGTATTTTATTGGTATTATCCGCCGGGAGGAGAAATCGTGTGAAATTCGTGCTTGGCATCGATGGCGGCGGCACCAGCTGCAGGGCGGCTCTTGCAACAGCGGACGGCACTGTCGTCGGCCGCGCCAAGAGCGGTGCGGCCAACATCCGCACCGATCTCACCGGCGCCAGGGCCAACATCGTCGAGGCGGCAAGGCAGGCCTTTGTCGCCGCTGGGCAGGACCCCGAACTGATCCCGCAGACCCCGGCCATCCTCGGCCTCGCCGGCGCCAATGTCGGCACCTACAGGCAGCAGCTCGAAGCGATCCTGCCGTTCAGCCAAAACCGTGTCGAGACCGACGCCGAGATTGCCCTGGAAGGCGCGGTCGGCTCCGGTGACGGCGCCATGGCCATCCTCGGCACCGGCACCGCCTATATGGCGCGCAAAAACGGCAAGTCGCGCGCCATCGGCGGCTGGGGATTCCAGGTCGGCGACCAGGGCAGCGGCGCCCGCATCGGCCGCGACCTGCTCGAGCAGACGCTGCTCGCCTATGACGGCATCCGCCAGGGATCGCCGCTGACGCAGGCCATGCTCGCCGTCTTCCGCGACAATCCCGAGGATTTGGTCGAGTTCACCACCAACGCAAAACCCGGCGATTTCGGCGGCTTCGCGCCCAAGGTCTTCGAGCATGCCGAAAAGGGTGACGCCGTCGCCAACTGGATCCTCGACAAGGCAATCGCCGACGTCGAGGCAGCACTTGGCGTGCTCGATCTCGGCGACGACGATCCGCTCTGCCTGCTTGGCGGGCTGGCGCCGCTCTATGCGCCGCGGCTGTCGGCGCGCTACCGGGCGCTGCTGAAGCCGCCGCTCGACGACGCGCTGGGCGGCGCCGTGCAGATGGCGGTGCGTGTCTTCGCCAAAGCAGCGGAGGCAACGCGATGAGCGAAGCCGCCGACCAGATCTTCGCCACACTGAAACAGTCGGCGCAAAGCGGCGCGCCGCTCTATCTGCAGCTCAGGAAGAGCATCGAGGACGCGGTCAATCGCGGCCTGATCGGGCCGGGCGACGCGCTGCCGTCCGAGCGCGACATCGCCAGCAAGGCCGACATTTCCCGGGTCACCGTGCGCAAGGCGGTGCAGGATCTGGTCAAGGGCGGCATCCTCGTCCAGCGTCACGGCTCCGGCACCTTCGTCGCGCCGCGGATGGAGCGCGTCGAGCAGTCGCTGTCGCGGCTGACGTCCTTCACTGAGGATATGGCGCGGCGCGGCATGGCGGTGCGTTCGGCCTGGCTCGACCGCGGCCTCTATGCGCCCTCGCCGGACGAGATGATGGTGCTCGGCCTGTCGTCGAACGAACTGGTGGCGCGGGTGGCGCGGCTGCGCATCGCCAACGAAACGCCGCTGGCGATCGAGCGCGCGGCACTGTCTGCCAGCGTGCTGCCCGACCCGGCGGCGATCGGTTCGTCGCTCTACGCGGCGCTTGAAACGACCGGCCATCGGCCGGTGCGGGCGGTGCAGCGCATCTCCGCCGCCAATCTCGGCGACGACGACGCGCGCCTGCTCGAAGTGCCGCCTGGCATTGCCGGCCTGCACATCGAGCGTATTTCCTATCTGGCGAGCGGCAAGGTGATCGAATTCACCCGCTCCATCTACAGGGGCGACGCCTATGATTTCGTCGCCGAGCTCCGGCTGAGCGGGCCGGGCGAAGAGGGCCGGCCATGAGCACAGTAAACACCCAAATGGGGATTACCCATATGCGGCGCGAGATCGAGGAGATCCCGGAGGCCACCGCGCGCCTGCTCGACGGTTCGGCGGCGGTACTGACCGAGGCCGGGCGCGGCATTCGCGAGCGCGACCCAAACTTCGTCGTCACCGTGGCGCGCGGCTCCTCCGACCATGCCGCCACGTTCATGAAGTATGCGGTGGAACTGACCGCCGGCCTTGCCGTCGCGTCGGTCGGCCCGTCGATCGCTTCGATCTATGGCGCCAGGCTCAAGCTGGCCGGCTCGGCCTGCCTAGCGATCTCGCAGTCGGGCAAGAGCCCGGATATCGTCGCCATGGCGCAAGCCGCGAGAGCCGGCGGTTCGCTGACCGTCGCCATCACCAACACCGCCGATTCGCCGCTGGCGCGGGCCTGCGATTATGCCATCGACATCCTGGCCGGCCCGGAGCGCAGCGTCGCGGCGACGAAGACCTTCGTCAATTCAGCCGTCGCCGGCCTCGCCTTGATGGCGCATAGCACCGGCGACGACAAGTTGCTGGCGGCGCTCGCCGGTTTGCCAGAACATTTCCGCAAGGCGATCGCCTGCGACTGGATGGCGCTGGCTAGCGCCCTTGAGACGCAGAAGTCTCTGTTCATCCTCGGTCGTGGTCCGTCCGCGGCGATCGCCAATGAGGCGGCGCTGAAATTCAAGGAAACCTGCGCCATGCATGCCGAGGCCTATAGCGCTGCCGAAGTCATGCATGGCCCGCTGGCGCTGGTCGGGCCTGATTTTCCGGTGCTGGCGCTCGCCGCCCGCGATGCTTCCGAGCCGTCGGTCGCGGAGGCCGCCGACAGCCTGGCGAGCAAGGGCGCGGCCGTCTTCGTGACTTCGGACAAGGCGACAAGCGCTCAGCACCTGCCGCATGTCGCCACCGGCCATCCACTGACCGACCCGCTGGCGCTGATCGTGTCCTTCTATGGCTTCGTCGAGGCCTTTGCCCGCCGTCGCGGTCTCGATCCGGACACGCCGCCCAATCTGCGCAAGGTGACGGAAACCATATGAGCGACCGTTTTGCCCTGACTGGCGCCCGGATTTTTGACGGCGACGACTGGCACGACGACGCTGCTCTTGTCGTGCGAGACGGTCTCGTCGAGGCCATCGTTGCCACCGGAGCCGTTCCGACCGGCGTCGAGCGGATCGTATCCGGCGGCGGCATGCTGGCACCGGGCTTCGTCGACCTGCAGGTCAATGGCGGCGGCGGCATCATGCTCAACGACCATCCCGATGTTGCTTCGATTGAAACCATCTGCCGGGCGCACGCGCCGTTCGGCACGACCGCGCTGCTGCCGACGCTGATCACCGACACGCCTGAGATCACCGCAGCGGCGGTTGCCGCCGGTGCCGAGGCCGCAAGGCAAAACGTGCCTGGCTTTTTGGGCCTGCATCTCGAAGGCCCGCATCTGTCGGTCGCCCGCAAGGGTGCGCATGACCCGGCACTGATCCGGCCGATGCTGGATGCCGACCAGGCGATGCTGATTGCGGCGCGGAAAAACCTGCCGGTGCTGCTGACCACGATCGCGCCGGAATCGGTCGACACCGTTCGCGTTTCGGCGCTGGTCGAGGCCGGCATCGTCGTCAGCCTCGGCCATTCCGACACCTTCTATGCCAAGGCGCGCGCGTTCGCCGATGCCGGCGCCACAATGGTCACTCATCTGTTCAACGCCATGAGCCAGATCGGCAACCGCGAGCCGGGTCTGGCGGGTGCCGCCATCGATACCGGCACATTGTTTGCCGGGATCATCGCCGACGGCATCCATGTCGATCCCGCCACCATGGCCATCGCACTGCGCGCCAAGCAGGGCCTGGCAAAAATTTTTCTGGTCACCGACGCCATGGCGACGATCGGCACCGACATGACCTCATTCACGCTGAACGGCCGCGCCGTCTACCGCAGGGACGGCAGCCTGCGGCTTGCCGACGGGACGCTGGCCGGCGCCGATCTCGACATGATCGCCGCCGTCCGCTTCGTCCACCGCGTCGTCGGACTGGACCTGTCGGAGGCGCTGCGCATGGCTTCGCTCTATCCGGCGCAGGCGATCGGCCAATCACACCGGCTCGGGCGGTTCGCCAACGGCACCGCCGCCGACATCGTAGCGCTGTCGGACGAATTGGACGTCAAGGGCGTCTGGATAGAAGGCAAGAGGGTTTTCGAGGTCGGTGTCGCAAAGGCCGCCTAAGGTATCAGCCGTTCGGCCCGCAGCCTGAAGCGGGTGGTTGCTCAAGTGTC
Source organism: Mesorhizobium sp. WSM4820 (assembly GCF_055811075.1). Classification (NCBI taxonomy): domain Bacteria; kingdom Pseudomonadati; phylum Pseudomonadota; class Alphaproteobacteria; order Hyphomicrobiales; family Phyllobacteriaceae; genus Mesorhizobium; species Mesorhizobium sp. WSM4820. The sequence continues at coordinate 470,989 of NZ_JBVVQN010000002.1, forward strand.
CCTCTTGTCCCCAATCACCTGGGCTGTCGCCGGAAGCCGCGACGCGGCCGGTCTCGCCGGTTTCGGCAGCAGGCGGCGCACGGCCGGCGCGGCGGCCACATCGTTCCTGGCGGCGAACAGCTCGTGGTTCTTCTCGATGTCGTCGAGCTTGTAGCGATAATTGACCATCAGGCCATGCGCCTGACGCAAGGCGCGGGGCGACAGATCGCCGAAAAGATCGATGCGCTCCAGCCGCGCGCCATTGCCGAGATGGAACCGGGCGACCGGGTCGATCACCTTGCCGGAGGCCGTGCGGGACTCGAGGAAATACTGTGCCGCAAGAGGAAGCAGCGCCGGGCCGACGCGGTCGCGAGCGACAGCGTCCGCATGCCAACCCTCGTCGGCGACGAGGTCCAACACTTCGGCGGCGGAGGGGATGGTTTCGGCCTGCTCGGTCAGCCAGCGGGCAAAGCCCGGCACTGGCGACAACGTGACGAAATCGGTCAGGCCGGGAAGGTCGCGGCGCAGATCCTCGACCACCTGCTTGATCAGAAAATTGCCGAAGGAGATGCCGCGCAAGCCCTCCTGGCAGTTGGAGATGGAATAGAACACCGCCGTCGTGGCCTGCCGTGGTGGCACCGGCGGCCGCTCGTCGGCGAGCAGCTCGGCGATCGTCGTCGGCATCGCCCGGGTCAGCGCGACCTCGACGAAGATCAGCGGCTCGTCGCCGAGCTGCGGATGAAAGAAAGCATAGCAGAGCCGGTCGGCCGGCTCGATCCGGCGGCGCAGATCGTCCCAGGTGTGGATGGCATGCACCGCCTCGTAGCGGATGATTTTTTCCAGGATGTTGGCCGGCGTCGACCAGTCGATCCGCCGCAGCACCAGGAAGCCGCGGTTGAACCACGACGACAGCAGGTGGGTGAAGTCTGCATCAACGATGGCGAGATCGGGCGATGTGGGCAGCCGGGCGAGCAGATCCTCGCGCATGCGCACCAGCGTCTCGATGCCGCCGGGCGCCAGGTTCAGACGGCGCAGGAGCTCCTGCCTGGCCGGCTCGGCGGCGTCGTGCAGGGCAAGTGCCGAGCGATCGTCCGGCGTGGCGCGATAAGCATCCACCGCAGCGGCAAGCCTGGCGTGATCGGTGCCGAAACGATCGCGCAGCACATGCAGGAAAGCCAGCCTGCCGTCGGCGCCGAGGGTGCGCCAGCGATCGAGTATTTCTCTTGCATAGGCGACGCCCGATGCCTCGCCCTGGCTGGAAAGCAGGCGGACGCACAGACGTGCCAGGCTGTCGGCCGAAACCGGCTCGTCACCGCGCACGAGGTTCAGCATCATCCGGCCGCGGTCGGCGATGGTGTTCAGCAGGTCAGCGAAGAAAGGGCTGCGGTTCATCGATCCGACCGTCGAAGAGGAGCCTGCGGGAGGGTCCGGAGAGACATGAGGGTGAGACAGAGAATATGGATGGTCGTTTTGGATATGCCAATAAGATCGCCAAAAATGGACAAGGCCATTTTGGCTGGGGATCGCATGTCACGAGCACAAGCGCACCGGCGTCGGCCAACGAATTCCTGACCGGCTGGGAGAACAGCGCGTGCCGGTGACGGCTCGCCGGCAGCGGCAGCGTCAGCCGGCCACCTGGTCGGCCGCTGTCCTGATCGCCTCGATGTTCGCCCGATAGGCTTCGACGCTGTCGCCCTTGAAGATAGCCGCACCGGCGACCAGCACGCTGGCGCCGGCGGCGGTGACCAAAGGTGCTGTTTGCGGCGAGATGCCGCCGTCGATCTCGATCCGGATCGGCCGATTGCCGATCAGCGCCTTCACCCGCTTCACCTTGTCGACGACCTCCGGGATGAAGGCCTGGCCGCCAAAACCCGGATTGACGGTCATGATCAGGATCAGATCGAGCCGGTCGAGCACATATTCGATCGCCGTTTCCGGCGTCGCCGGGTTGAGCGACACGCCGGCCTGCTTGCCGAGGTCCCTGATCGTCTGCAGCGAACGGTCGAGATGCGGCCCGGCCTCTGCATGCACCGTCATGCCGTCGCAGCCGGCTTCGGCAAACGCCTGCAGATAGGGATCGGCCGGCGCGATCATCAGATGGCAGTCGAAGAAGGTTTTGGTGCGGTTGCGGATCGCCTTGATCACCGGCGGGCCGAAGCTGATGTTGGGCACGAAATGCCCGTCCATGACGTCGAGATGGATCCAGTCGGCACCGGCCGCCACCACCGCCTCGACCTCGTCGCCGAGCTTCGAAAAATCCGACGCCAGCACAGATGGCGCGATCAGGGTCTTGTGAGCCATGTTCGCTTCCCGTTCTTAAGCCCGCCTTCGCCGTAATCGTCTCAGCGCTGCTTGTCGACAGGAATCCGGTGCCTGTGCAAAAGGAGAGAGGCAGCGTCGGCCACCTCTCTCCCTGTTCAAGCGTTGCGATTTCAGTTCGCCGGATGCAGCGGCCTGGCCAGTGGTGGCCGTAAGACCTTGCCGCTGCCTTGCTTCACTTTTTGCAGATTGGGCTTCTTCACAGGGTGCCTGGGCACGCAGTGACCACGCACCAGTTTTTCGGTTGCCCGGCAGGCGGTGATGATCAGCGGGTTCTTGACGCATGCCTTGCCGACCAGATGATAGCCGCGCTTGCAGTCGATAATGATGGAGGGCTTGCGCACACATCTCCCGTCGACGCGCTGTTCGTTGCGCTTGCACCTGTCGGCGATCACCGCATTGCGCACGCATTTCAGCCCCACCCGATGGTAACCGGGCAGGCAGTGGATGCTGACCCCGATGCACTTGCCGTTGACAAGCTTTTCGGTGCTGCGGCAGGCAGCCACGAGCGGCCTGTCGACGCATTTGCCACGGATCAGCCTTTGGCTCGGCAGGCATGTGCGGCCTGCATCGATGACGACCGGCGGAAGTCGCGGTTTGCCGGGATTGGGTGGCGTATCGACCGCCAGACCATCGGCATTCGGATCAAAATTGCGCTTGATGCAGGTAAAATCCTCCGTGCTGTTGTCGACGGTGGCGATCGAACCGTTCTGCTTGATCTCCTGCAAGGTGCACTGGATCGAGCGGGTTCTGACGATGCTGAACTCGTGTGCGGCGCTCGCCTTGAACACACCGCCATCATTGAAGGCGGCCGTCGTGTCGGTGAAGAATGCGCCGTTCGAGCAGCTGATGCGGTAGTGAAACGCACCCGGCGCCTCGCGCTCGACGTCGAACGCCACCTGGCCCTTGCGCGGGCAGAGTTTTTTGAAGCCAGCGCTGTCCGAGACAGTGACCTCGCCCTGCCAGTCCGAATGCGCCGGCGGGTTGTCGGGGTTGTCCTGAGGTGCGTCGGTGAAGCCGCCCCCACCCGCGCCGGTGCAATGGACGGTGATTTCCTTCCAGCCGTCGAATGGTTCGAACGGACCGTTGCCGACGATCTCGGTCTTGTACTGGAAATAGGCGGTGGCGCCGACATCCTCCCATTTCTCATAGGTGGCGAAATAGCCATTCTTGGTCGCGTCGTATGACGCCCACGCCTGCTGCACCTCGGAGGTGATCGGCCCGTCGTTCTTCTGGCGCCAGATGCGCATCGACACCGGCCCGGCCTGGTTGGCCTGCGCCCGGCTCGTGACCTTCAACGACGGGCAGACCGTACCGGGCGTCGAGCCGGCCTGGTTCGACTGGTAGGTGGTCAGGAACAGCTTGACGTTTTCGACGTCGAATTTGCCGAAATCATTGGCGACGTCCTGAACCGGCGGCTTGATGACGGGGTCGCAGACGATTTGGACGTCGAACGAGCCATGCTCGGCATAGTGCGAGTCGTACAGCGGATGGGGCCAGTTGCCGCCCTGGGCCTCGCTGACCGCATTGTCCATGTCGAGCGCCGTGTCGGTGAGTGCCGAGAAGCTCGCATGAAAACTGTGCGTGAACGAGTAGGATTTTGTCGGCCCATCGGGCTGGAGGTGCTGGTTGCACCTGGCGATGATCTGGTCGCCGTAAGGCACGACGGCGATACCGCTATCTGAGGACAGCGGCATGATTGAGGGGTCGAAGGAGAAATTTTGCTGGTGATCGTAGTCGCGGCTGACAGGCGAGGCGCTCCAGATCGGCGGAAACGCGCCGCACTGGCCCGGTCCACAAACGCCGAGCGCCACGCCGACGTCCTGCACATAGCCTGGCCACCGTGTGTTGAGCTTCATGTGGCCCCAGAACTGGACGTTGCCGCTCTTAAGCGTGTCCCACTTTTGCTTGTCGCTGGAGCCGACGTGAATCGTCGTGTTGGCGCTTTCGGTGTTGAACGACATTGACTTGATGTTCGCCTGCTTGGCGAAGGCCGGCGTGGTGGCGAGCGCGGCTGCGATCAGGGCAGCGGTCGCCGCCGTGTTGCGGAAAGCATGCTTGGCTGAAGACATCTTCTCTCTCCCTGAAATGTTGCTTCACGGAGTTTGTCGCCGACTGCAGCGATTAGGTTCACGCGGCGGCTGAAACGCGTCCGACCAACACCAAAACCCCGCCGGATTGCTCAGGCGAGGTCTTGGTGTTGCGGTCCAAGGTGACGGAATGTTGCGCGCCGGGTCCCCTACTGGAGAGCCCGCGGCCTGCGCCTCGGTTGCTGCAGGATGTTGGGATTCAGCAGCAGGTTCGGATTGATCTGCAGCGTCGGCGCCCTGCGGATAGGGTGGCAGTCCGGATACTGTCCGACTGTCCCGACCGGGCAGCGCCGCCTGATGATCGGCTGGCACCGGCCGTTGATCAGCCGTGAACCAGGCGCGCACTCCAGCTGCGCCCGGCGGCATGCGCCTCTGATCACCTCGGTCCCGCGCGGGCAGACACAGGCGCCGCGTTTGTTGTGAACCTGGCCGCGGATGGTGCACAGTTCAACCGTCGGTTGCTTGACGATCGGCAAGCAGGCCCTGCCCCTCAGTTCCGTCCGTCTCGGACAGACGCAATCGCCGCTCTTGGTGCGGATCTGGCCAGGCAGCAGCTTGCACAGGCGTGCCGGCGGCTCGTCGGTCGACACGCACCTGCGGTTATCCAGCTCGGTTCCGCGCGGGCAGACACAACGCCCGTCGGAGGTACGGATCTGGCCCTTGAGCAGCACGCAGCGCTCCTTCGGTTTCGATATGATGACCGTGCCGCCACCCGACGAGCACTGGCCGTTGCGGAAAGTGGCGCCTTGCGGGCAGACGCAGCGGCCGGCGTCGTTCATGACGAGGCCCTGCGAGCACGCCTTCTTCCCCTCATTATTCTTGATGGTGAAGGGATGGCAGGCATAGGCCTTGCCGCGATCGCCCTGCACGCTGGTCAGGTCGCCGGAGAGCATTTTGCCCGCACCTCGCACCGGCGTGTCGGGCGACAGCACGCCGACGCAGTTCTGGCCGCTGACGGCGCCCTGCAGATCGGCCAGGCGGCCGTCGTCGGGAATGATCGCGGTCACACGGTGAACGTGGCTTTCCCCGGCGCCGAGCGTCAGATTGGCGATGCAGGACGCAGGCAAGGTCGCCGGTTCCGGCGCACAACCGAAGGGCGGGTCGATCGAGGTGATCGCCACGCCTTCCAGCCGGCCGAGGCCTTCGACACCGATCGCATCACCAATGCGAACCGGACCGGAGAAGGCGTTTTTCCCATCATTCGCGATGGTGATCTCGAACGAGCAGGGCTGGCCGACCCGGCACTCGGCATCGCCGGTTTTCTCGACACGGATGGTCGAGGCGCCGCCGCCCTTGGCGCAGGCCCTGCCGATCGGATGGACGACGTCGTCTCCTGGCGCCGGGCCGTAGGAGCCGCGTGCGCAGTTCTCGAATACGCCATTCGCTGCAAGCGCCACGTCGAAGTGACGGCTGGTTCCGGGCGTCATGACGGCGCCGGGAATCTGGCACGACAACGCATTGGCCGGAACCGGTTCGCACGTCCATTCCGCGCCGTCGGGAGTGACGGTCTGGATCTGAACGGGCGCGCCTCCAGCCACCAGCGTGGCGGCATCGTTGACCCAAACCGGACCGGTGGGGGCACTGGTGCCGGTGCTGATGACGCTGATGCGGCAGGTGACGGCCGCAGCACCGGCCAGCGCTCCGCTGCACAGTTTGGTGAGGCGCATGGCCGGCTTGCCGCTGTCGGAATGGCGGATGCGTTGCCTGGCGCAGGCCCTGTTGTTGGTGAGGTCGTTCTCGCCGGGGATGGCTTTCACCTCGGCGCAGTTCTCGACCGTGTTTGGCCGGTAGCCGGCCGGCATCACCGCCTTGACGAAGATTGGCGTGGAAGCGCCCGGCGAGAGCACGATGCCGGCATTGTCGCAACGGAACTGGCCGGGGCCGTTCGGTCCGCATGTCCATGTCGGGATCGGGCCGAAGCTCGACGATGCCGGCACGCCACCCGGATAGGTGTCGGTAACCGTCAGCGGCCCGTCGTAGCGGACGTTGCCGTTGTTGATGATATCGATCACGAAGGTGCAGACACCATCTGCCGTGCAGACCGGGGTGCGGGCACGCTTCTTCAGGATCAAATCGACCTTCTTTTCCACCGGCGGCCGGCAGTCGCGGCCCCGGTCGCCACGCCGGCAGATCGGGATCGAGGCGCAGTCGCGGTCGTTGTCGAGGCAAGGAGGCACGCCGCCGGGCCGCGGAAAATCAGGCGGATAGAAAGGCGGCAGGTAACCGCCGCCCGGTATCTGCTCATTGTAGCCGGCACCGCCTTCGCAGGGATGCCAGACTTCGACGTCGCCGACATGCCCTTCTGCCTCAGGGCCTTCTACCTCGGGGTCTTCGAAATAGCCGTCAAAGTCGACGAACCACGCGCCGAAAGGCGGCACGTTGGCCGGCTTGACCAGCGCCGTCGGCGTGATCTGCACACCGTGCACGGCGAGCGGCCCGCCGCCGGCAAGCCGTTCGGCAAGCGCGGGGTTGTCGCGCAACTTGTCTGCGGTCTTGACCAGCGTCTCGGTGCAGATGCTCGCGTCGAGATTGCCGTCGGCGTCATAGCCATATTGCAGGTCGAGGCCGCCAGCCGACTGCCGGTTGTCTTGCGGGAAGCCGACCGCATAGTCCTGCGGCATTTCCACCCAGATTGATTCCGTCGCCGGATCGTCCGGGTTTTCGCGCCCGTAGCGTAAGACCTCGCCCGTGCCGGTATCGGCGAACCGGCTGTAGTCGTAGCGGTTTTCCACCGGGCCGCGCTGGGCCAGGTACATGAAGCCGCTGATGTCGAAAGCGATGTCGGTGACGGCGTGGTCGTTGCCGGCCTTGACCGTCAGTTCCCGGCGCGGGTCGCCAGCAAAGCTGCCGTCGCGGGCAACGCCCACCGACCAGAGCTCGGCCTTTTCACCGACGGAATAATAGAGGCGGCCGTCGTGATAGGCGACGGACCAGACACGACGCTCATCCTGCGTATAACCCCAGCTGTCGGGGTCCTCGCTGTCGAAGACAGCGCCCTCGATGTCCATCACCAGGCCATCGTCGGCAAGCGGGGCCAGCCCGTGCGCCGGGCGCCCGGCAACGCCGTGGTCGAACCTGTCGAGCAATACGCCGTTGGCGTCGATGCGGTGGATGAGACCGGTGTCGAGGTCGCTGGCGAAGAACTGGCGGCGGATAGTGTCGAAGGTGACGTCGCCGATGCCAGAGCCGCTGTTGGTTTCGAGGTCGGCGAATTTGCTGACCTGGCCGGTAATGCCGTCGATCTTCCAGATCGTGCCCGGTCCGCCACCGTTCTCGGTGCCGAACTGGCCGTCCATGAAGGTGGCGCCGGCAGCACCGCGACGCTGCCGCTCGGGACGACCGTCCGCATCTTCGTCTGACGTGACGATGCGGACGCCATGCAGCGAGGTGGCGCCGGCATAGAGGTTCGCAATGCCCGAGGGAGCACCGTCGCGTACGCCGTCGTCATAGGTGATGCCGAACACCTGGCCGATCTGCGCGGCCGTCACTTCGAAGGGCGGCGGCGTGAAGACGAGTTGGCCGGAGGCCCGCCCGCCCAGCCTTGAAACGTCAAAGACGCGCAAGGTTGCGCGCGTCGTGTCGATAAAGGTCTCGTCGACCGGGTCGACGCTGGGCGGCAGGCCCTCCTCAAGATCACGAATGACGGTACCGGAAAATCCGGTCACGGCCATCGAGCCTGGATAGATGATCTGCGTTTCCTGCGCTTGGACGGCACCGCCAAGCCACAGGATGGTGGCGAGCGCCAACGCCGGAAAGCCGCTGGCCGGTTGCATCGCACGGCGCAACCGGCCAGCACGAGAGCGCACGAACGCGCCGTGGTCGCAAGACATGGAATTCCCCCCGCGGGCGACGGGAGAAACATCCGACGTTTCCGCGCAAATCAGGGCAAGGCGCGACGTTCCGGCACGTTTTTCCCTGATCGAATTGTCTGCTTTCCTCGTGATCACGATATGCCGGCTCTTACGCATGGTCAACGCAACAAGCAGAACGCCTGGCATAGCGCCCCCACCCCGAAAGCGGTGGTCGCGCCGAGCCTGGATTTCCAGTCATGGCCTTTCCTTTCCAGGGCCGCACCACGCGGCGCATCTGGGTGTCAGTCGCGAACCGACGCGGAAAGGTTCATGGGCCGGAGAACCCTGGCGGGCCCGAGAAAAGGATGTGTTGGATGCCTTGCGCAGAATGCTTGCGCGCCGCGCAGCCTGTTCTTATATACGCGCCAAGCCGTTCGGCGCCGGAATGCCGGTTGCCGAAGCGGAATTTCTTGTGAACAGGGGCTTTCGTCGGAACGCCTGTACGGGTCCAGAGAGCCTGCTTAGCGGAGAGATTAGAAAAATGGCAAAAGTAATCGGTATCGATCTGGGGACTACCAACTCCTGCGTCGCCATCATGGACGGCAAGGAATCGAAGGTCATCGAGAATGCGGAAGGCGCGCGCACGACCCCATCCATCGTCGCCATCAACAGCGACGGCGAGCGCCTCGTCGGCCAGCCGGCCAAGCGCCAGGCGGTCACCAATCCTGAAAACACCATCTTCGCGGTCAAGCGCCTGATCGGCCGCCGCTATGACGATCCGGTTACGGAAAAGGACAAGAAGCTTGTCCCCTACCAGATCGTCAAGGGCGACAATGGCGACGCCTGGGTCGAGGCCGGCGGCAAGAAGCAGTCGCCCAGCCAGATCTCGGCAATGATCCTGCAGAAGATGAAGGAAACGGCGGAAGCCTATCTCGGCGAGAAGGTCGAGAAGGCGGTGATCACCGTTCCGGCCTATTTCAACGACGCCCAGCGCCAGGCCACCAAGGATGCCGGCAAGATCGCCGGCCTGGAAGTGCTGCGCATCATCAACGAGCCGACCGCGGCCGCACTTGCCTACGGCCTCGACAAGAAGGAAGGCAAGACCATTGCCGTCTATGACCTTGGCGGCGGCACGTTCGACATTTCGGTGCTCGAAATCGGCGACGGCGTGTTCGAGGTGAAGTCGACCAATGGCGACACCTTCCTCGGCGGCGAGGATTTCGACATGCGTCTGGTCGAATATCTGGCGGCCGAGTTCAAGAAGGAACAGGGCATCGACCTGCGCAGTGACAAGCTCGCGCTTCAGCGCCTCAAGGAAGCGGCCGAAAAGGCCAAGATCGAGCTGTCGTCGACGACGCAGACCGAGATCAACCTGCCCTTCATCACCGCCGATGCCACCGGCCCCAAGCACCTGACGCTGAAGCTGACGCGGGCGAAGTTCGAGAGCCTGGTCGAGGATCTCGTCCAGCGCACGATCGAACCCTGCAAGGCGGCGCTCAAGGATGCCGGCCTGAAGGCCGGCGAAATCGACGAGGTCGTCCTGGTCGGCGGCATGACCCGCATGCCCAAGATCCAGGAGATCGTGAAGCAGTTCTTCGGCAAGGAGCCCCACAAGGGCGTCAATCCGGATGAGGTCGTCGCATTGGGCGCCGCCATCCAGGCCGGCGTGCTGCAGGGCGACGTCAAGGACGTGCTGTTGCTTGACGTGACGCCGCTGTCGCTCGGCATCGAGACGCTGGGTGGTGTGTTCACGCGGCTGATCGAGCGCAACACGACGATCCCGACCAAGAAGAGCCAGGTGTTCTCGACTGCCGAGGATTCACAATCGGCCGTGACCATCCGCGTCTTCCAGGGCGAGCGTGAAATGGCCGCCGACAACAAGGCGCTCGGCCAGTTCGACCTGGTCGGCATTCCGCCGGCGCCGCGCGGCGTGCCGCAGATCGAGGTCACTTTCGACATCGACGCCAACGGTATCGTCAACGTCTCGGCCAAGGACAAGGGCACCGGCAAGGAGCACCAGATCCGCATCCAGGCGTCTGGCGGCCTTTCGGACGCCGACATCGAGAAGATGGTGAAGGACGCCGAAGCCAATGCCGAGGCCGACAAGAAGCGGCGCGCGTTGGTCGAGGCCCGCAACCAGGCCGAGGCGCTGGTGCATTCCTCTGAAAAGTCGCTGAAGGAATATGGCGAGAAGGTTTCCGAGGCCGACCGCACGGCGATCGCCGATGCGATCGCGGCGCTGAAGACCGCTGCCGAAGGCGACGACGCGGCCGAGATCGAAGCCAAGACGCAGGCGCTAGCCGAAACCTCGATGAAGCTCGGCCAGGCCATGTATGAGGCTTCGCAGAAGGAAGCGGCGGAAGCTGACGCCAAGGCGGACGCGGCCAAGGACAGCGACGTGGTCGACGCCGACTTCGAGGAAATCAACGAAGACGACGACAAGAAGAAGTCGGCCTAAGCGGCCTGCCGGCAGGTTTAGGCGCATGACCCCGAAATCGGAATCGATTTCCGGAAAGGATCATGCGCAAAAATCTAAGTGCTATAGCGTCCTTTGCGTGTCCAACAGGACGCGCGGCGCTGTAGTAAAGCCCGGCGTAAAGCCGGGCTTTTTTGCCACTCTGGCCGAAAAAGTGCGTGCCTGATCGAAAAAGTGCGGGCAAGCCCGTGTCAACACTGGCATCCCGGCTCCATCGCACCTAAATCGGAACAGCGTGCCGGCGAACGACGCAAAGTGCTTCAAGACGTTGAATATCCGGACTGCGGGAAAAGATGAAAGCTGATTTCTACGAAACGCTGGGCGTGCAAAAGGGGGCCGACGAGAAGGAGCTCAAGAGCGCTTTCCGCAAGCTGGCCATGCAGTTCCACCCCGATCGCAATCCCGGCGATCATGCCTGCGAGCACAAGTTCAAGGAAATCAACGAAGCCTACGAGACGTTGAAGGATCCGCAGAAGCGGGCGGCCTACGACCGTTTCGGCCACGCCGCCTTCGAACAGGGCGGCATGAACGGCGGCGCACACGGCTTCGGCGCCGGCGGTTTCGCCGACATCTTCGAGGATATTTTCGGCGACATGATGGGCGGGCGTCAGCGCCGTTCGTCAGGCGGACGCGAGCGCGGTGCAGACCTGCGCTACAATATGGAAATCACGCTGGAGGAGGCGTTTGCCGGCAAGACGGCGCAGATCCACGTGCCGGCATCGATCTCCTGCATGGAATGCTCCGGCAGCGGCGCCAAGCCCGGCACCCAGCCCGTCACCTGCTCGATGTGCAACGGCCACGGCAAGGTGCGCGCCACGCAAGGCTTCTTCTCGATCGAGCGCACCTGCCCGCAATGCCAGGGACGTGGCCAGACCATCAAGGAGCCGTGCGCGAAATGCGCCGGCCAGGGCCGCGTCACCGAGGAGCGCTCGCTGTCGGTCAACATCCCGGCCGGCATTGAGGACGGCACCCGCATCCGCCTCGCCAATGAGGGCGAGGCCGGCCTGCGCGGCGGCCCGTCGGGCGATCTATATATTTTCCTGGCGGTCAAGCCGCACGAATTCTTCCAGCGCGACGGCGCCGATCTCTACTGCAAGGTGCCGATCTCAATGACGACGGCTGCCCTTGGCGGTTCCTTTGAGGTGACGACGCTGGACGGCACCCAGACGAAGGTCAAGGTGCCGGAAGGCACCCAGAACGGCCGTCAGTTCCGCCTCAAGGGCAAGGGCATGCCGGTGCTGCGCCAGCACAATGTCGGCGATCTCTACATCCAGACCGCGGTCGAGACGCCGCAGAACCTGTCCCGCCGCCAGCGCGAGCTGCTGGAGGAGTTCGAGCAGCTTTCCTCGAAGGATAATTCGCCGCAGTCGAGCGGCTTTTTCGCCCGCATGAAGGACTTTTTCGAGACCTTCAGCGAGCGCTGATGGCGACTCTCGCCGATCGGATGTAGAATACAACCGAGCGGAAGCTCCCCTAGCGTCATCAACACCTTATACCGGCGTCCGCCTTGCCTTGAAGCCCGTAGCTGCTAAGTAGCCACTCGGGGGACCGTTCAGGAGAACTTGCATGGCACATGGTCCCGGACTGCGAAAGACGCTGGCAGAGAAGTTCGACGACGAACTGAAGTTCTTCAAGGGCTGGATCGACAAGCCGAAGGCGGTCGGTTCGATCGTGCCGACCAGTTCCATCACGGCCCGCAAGATGGCCTCCGTCGTCAACCCGATGTCGGGCCTGCCGGTGCTCGAAGTCGGGCCCGGCACCGGTGTCATCACACGAGCCATCCTCGCCCACGGCGTAAAGCCTGAAAATCTCTACGCAGTCGAATACTCCCCCGATTTCGTGCGCCATCTGCGCCAGTTCTATCCCGGCGTCAACGTCATCGAGGGCGATGCCTTCAATCTCGATGCGACGCTCGGCGACAAGAGCGGCCTGACCTTCGATTCGGTCATCTCCGGCGTGCCATTGCTCAATTTCCCGGTCGAACAGCGCGTCGCCTACGTCGAAAGCCTTCTCGACCGCATCCCGACAGGCCGCCCGGTGGTGCAGCTGACCTACGGCCCGCTGTCGCCGATCCCGCCCGGCCGCGGCGACTACACGGTCGAGCATTTCCATTTCGTCATCCGCAACATCCCACCAACGCAGCTGTGGATCTACCGGCGCGGGGCGCATTAGGGTGTGCCGATATTCAGGTGAGACCGGCCTGCAAATGGCAGCTTCCTGCGCTTCCGGTGCTCACGTACTTCAAGTACGCTCCGCTCCGGTTCTCGGAACCAACCATTTTCGGCTCGGCCTGACCTGAATCTCAACACACCCTTCACTCATGTGCCCTTTTCGATTTTTGCGCCGGTGCGTTGATTTGACAGATCCCTGGCTGTACCTGTCCGGGAATAAGGGGGCCGATGGCAGTGATCGCGAAAATTCTCGTCTTCGCCGGTTCGATTCGCTCTGGCGCCTACAGCGGCAGGACCGCCGATGTGGCGCAGAAGGAACTCGCCCTGCAGGGCGCCGAGGTGACCCGCATCTCGCTTGCCGACTATCCGCTGCCGATCCTCGACGAGGACCTGGAAAAGGAGAAAGGCATTCCCGAGAACGCCATCAAGCTTGCCCGGCAAATCGCGGCCCATGACGGGCTGCTGATCGCGACGCCCGAATATAACGGCTCGATCCCGCCGCTGCTCAAGAATACCATCGATTGGGTGAGCCGGGTGCGCACGGATGACGGGCGGTCGTTCAGGCCGTTCACCGGCAAGCCCGCCGGCCTTTGTTCGTCTTCCAAAGGACATTTCGCCGGGGCACGCTGCATCAACCATCTGCGCGCCGTGCTGGTGCGCTGCCAGATGGAGGTGGTGACGCCGGAGTGCTCTGTCCCGGAGGGCGGCAACGCCTTCGACGAGGACGGGAATTTCAGGGACGAGCGACTGCACAGATCGATGGAGCACCTATGCCGCACGCTGATCGAAACCTCGCGCCTGCTGTCGACGCGGATCGAGGCGTGATCCAGGAGCGCGCCAGCACCATGCAAGACAGGCTGATCGTCGGCCTCGACGTGCCGACGCTGAAGGACGCCGAGACGGTGGTGCGCGAGCTCGACGGGGTCGTCTCCTTCTACAAGATCGGCTATCAGCTCGCCTTCGCCGGCGGCCTCGACTTCGCCCGCGAGCTCGCCAGCGGCGGCACCAGGATCTTCCTCGACATGAAGCTGCTCGACATCGACAACACGGTAGCCAAGGGCGTCGAGGCCATTGCCAGGATGGGCATGACCATGCTGACGCTGCACGCCTATCCGAAGACGATGAAGGCAGCGGTCGCGGCCGCCAGGGGCAGCGATCTCTGCCTGCTTGGCGTCACCGTGCTGACCTCGATGGACGAGCGGGACGTGATCGACGCCGGTTATGAGCATGACCCGCATACGCTGGTGCTGAGGCGCTCCGAGCAGGCGCTGCATGCCGGCATGGGCGGCATCGTCTGCTCGGCCGAGGAAGCGGAGGCGGTGCGCCGGATCGTCGGCCCCAACATGGCCGTCGTCACGCCGGGGATACGGCCCAAGGGCAGCGACCATGGCGACCAGAAACGCGTCGTCACGCCGGCGCAGGCGATCCGCAACGGCTCCAGCCATCTCGTCGTCGGCCGGCCGATCGTTAGCGCCGCCGACAGGCGAGCGGTCGCGGAAGCAATTCTTGACGAAATGCGCTCGGCCTAACAATTCGGAGAACAAGCATGCCGAAGGGATACTGGATCGCCCGCGTCGATGTACGCGATGCGGAAGGTTACAAGGACTATGTCACTGCCGCCAAACCGGCTTTCGATCGTTTCGGCGCCGTTTTCCTGGCACGAGGCGGTGCACATGAAAAAGCAGAAGGGCCGGGCCGCGACCGCAACGTGATCATCGAGTTTCCGTCATTGGCTGCGGCGCACGATTGCTATCACTCGCCCGAATACCAGCGCGCCGTCGCGATCCGGCAGAAGGTGGCCGACGGCGAGATCGTGCTGGTCGAAGGGGTTTAGTTCAGCGGCCACAGCCGTGGCGTGCATAGTCATTTGGAACCGTCGCGAACGTGCCCGCGGCGTTCAGACCGAATGCAGGATGTAAAGCTTGCGCGTTTTCTCATGGATGGTCCATTCGCCCTCCCAGCCAAGCGGCAGGACGAGCAATTCGCCGGGTCCGACATCTTTGGCTGCGCCACCAGGACCGTGCAGCGTCACGCGGCCGGACACGATGTGGCAAATCTCGGAATTCGTGTCACGGCGCGCGGTGAACCGGCCTTGCGAGCATTCCCAGACACCGACTTCGATCTTGCCATCCTCCGACGTCCAAAGCGTGTTGGCTGCTTCCATCTGATCGCCTTCCAGCGAGGTGGGCTTCGGCTGGGGCTCACCGAGGTCGATATGCGCCAGGTGGGCGAAGGTCTTGAAGTCGATCATTGCTAAATCCCTGAAGTGATGCGGTTCAGTGCCCGGTGATGCGATCGGCCACGGCGGCCAGCCGCGACGTGCGCGGCAGCCCCTTTGCTTCCCGCTCGTCGGCAATTCGATAGAGCTGATACATCGAATGGACGCCAAGCCAGCGCAGCGGCTCTGGCTCCCACTTGCGCACGGTTCGATTGACCCAGGGAAGCCGCGTCAACTCGGTGTCGTTGCCCAGCAGCAGATCGCGCAGAGTGCGCCCCGAGAGGTTCGAGGTGGAAACGCCGAGGCCGACATAACCGCCGGCCCAGCCTATTCCGGTGTGCCTGTCAAAGCCCACCGTCGTGCACCAGTCGCGCGGCACGCCCAGCGTTCCACACCACGCGTGGTCGAGCTTGAGCCCCTTGGTCTGCGGCAGAAGCGTCGTCAGGATTTTATGCAGCTTGTCGATCGTCGCCTGCTGGGTGACGCCTCGAACGTCGGTCTTCGAGCCGAACCGATAGGGCACCCCGCGCCCGCCCATGGCAATGCGTCCTTCCCGGGTGCGCTGGGCGTAGCAGTAAGTGTGCGCGGCATCGCCGAGCACCTCGTAGCCATCCCAGCCGATTTCGCTCCACAGCTTGTCGGAAAGCGGCTCGGTGACCACGATGGCGCTGTTGAGCGCCAACCACAGTCTTTCGTGGCCGGCGATTCCCGCGGTAAAGCCCTCGGTCGCCCGCACGATCTTTTCGGCTCGCACCACGCCCCGGTTGGTTGCGACCGTGCCCTTCTCGATCGACAGCACGGTCGTCTGTTCGTAGATCGGGACGCCGAGCCGCTCCACTGCCCTGGCGAGCCCCTGCACCAGCTTTGCCGGCTGAATCCGCGCAACCTTCTTGATGACGAAGGCGCCGCGGGCGTTGTGCACCGCTATGCGCCGACGCATCTCGGCTGCATCGATATACCCGACGCGCTCGTCGGTCAGCGCCCAGGATCTGGCATGGGCATACATCGCCTTGGCGCGCTGCTCCTGCGCCTCGTTGGTTGCGACCAGCAGTTCGTCGGTGCGACGAATGTCGGCGTCGATGCCTTCAGCTTCCGCAACCGATATGACCTCGTTCACCGTGCCCGTCATTGCCGCCTGCATGGCGATGACTGCAGCGCGCGAGGTTGCCTCCTGATATTTTTCGCGCGACCAAGAGAACCCGCCGGACAGCCAGCCGCCATTGCGCCCCGAAGCACCGAAGCCGGCGAACTCCTTCTCGATGACGACAATATTGAGATGCGGGGCCGCCTGCTTCAGATAATAGGCGGTCCAAAGGCCGGTGTAGCCGGCCCCGACGATGCAGACGTCGGCCACGATATCGCCCTGCAGCGGCGGCCGATAGCCGGGCACCCCGCCGATGTCGGCATACCAAAATGAAACGTCGCCGTTCTTCTTCACGTCCATTGTCGCGATTTCCCAGACAGGATTTTAGGTCAGCGTGAAATCGGCGTTTTCGTCGTCGGCCAGCAGCTTCACGTCGCTGCCCGCGAATACGAGGTCGACCTCGTCGCCGATGGCGAAGGTCTCGGCCTCCAGCGTCGAGCGCACGATCGCCTTCGAGGTGTCGGCCAGCACGACCTCGTATTTGGAGCCAGATCCGAGATAGATGGCCTCGCCGATGCGCCCGGGCAGGGTGTTTCGATCTTGTCCGCCCTTTCCCCGCCTGGCGAGGCTCAGCTTCTCCGGCCGCAGCAGCATCACCGGCTTGGCGCCGTCGGCAAGGCGTTTGGCGGCGGCCACTTTCCATCCGGCTACGTCGATGGCGGTCTCGTTGCCGGAGGTGGAGGCTGCACCACGCAGTATCGTCGAGTCGCCGACGAACTTTCCGACGAACAACGTCTCGGGCTCGTCGTAGAGTTGGCGACCGGTGCCGATCTGCTCGATGCGTCCCTGGTTGAACACGGCGATGCGGTCCGAGAGGACCAGGGCCTCCTCCTGATCGTGCGTGACGTAGACGAAGGTGGTGCCCAATTCCCTGTGGATCCGTTTGATCTCGAGCTGCAGCCATTCACGCAGCTTCTTGTCGAGTGCGCCGAGCGGCTCGTCCATCAAGAGCAGCGGCGGGTCGAATACGATGGCACGGGCCAGCGCGACGCGCTGCTGCTGTCCGCCGGAGAGCTCGCTGGGGAAGCGGTGGCCGAAATCGGCCATCCTCACCATGTCCAGCGCCTTGCGCACCCGGGCCGCGCGATCGGGATTGGCGATGCCGCGCAGGGTCAGCGGATATGCGACGTTCCTGCTCACCGTCATATGCGGGAATAGCGCGTAGTGCTGGAAGACGACGCCGATATTGCGTTTGTGCGCCGGTACGCCGATGACGCTTTTGCCGCCGACGTCAAGTGAACCCGAGCTGACTTCGGTGAAGCCGGCGACGACGTTGAGTGTGGTCGTCTTGCCCGAACCGCTGGGTCCGAGCAGCGTCATGAACTCCCCCGGCTCGATGCGCAGCGAGACCTTGTCGAGGGCGATGAAGCTGCCATAGTGTTTGCTGACGGATTTGAGATCTATGGCTGCGCCGCGGGTCGATGGTGAGGCCATGTCAACGTTTTCCCTGTCTCGAACCGATCAGCAGCCCCGCCCCGATCACCAGCGACGTCACGATGAAGAGCAGCGTGCCCACTGCCGCAACGGTGGGGTCGGCGTCCCGGGTGATGCTCGAGAATATCTGGACCGGCAGTGTTTTCAGATACGGGCTGGTGATGAACAGCGCGACGATGATCTCGTCGAATGAGGTCACGAACGCAAACAGCAGCCCCGACAGGATGCCCGGCGCGATCAGCGGCAAGGTCACCGTCCTGAACGCCGTCAGCCGGGTCGCGCCGAGGCTGGCAGCAGCAGTCTCAAGCCGTTTGTCGAAGACTTCCAGGCTGGCGGAGACGGCGATGATGACGAAAGGAACGGCGAGCATCGTGTGGGCCAGCACGAAGCCGGTCATGGTGCCCACCAACCGCGTATCGAGATAGACCGCGTAGATTCCGACGGCGAGCACCACCCCCGGCACGACCATTGGCGTGATCAGCAGCGCGCGCAGCACGCCGCTGACGCGACTTTTCATGCGATCGAGGCCGAATGCCGCCAGCGTGCCGATGACGGTGGCGAACAGCGCCGTGACGACGGCAACCTTGAGCGAGCCGACCAGGCTCGCCGACCATTCGGGGTTGGTGAAAAAGTTCTGGTACCACTGCCAGGAAAAGCCGGATGGCGGAAAGGCCAGCGACTTCTTGTCGTTGAACGACATCGGCACGACAACGATTGTCGGTGCGACCAGCCAGACCGCTACCAGCAGGCAGTACAGACCGAGCAGGATTCGACCGGACTGTTTCATCAGCGCCTCGAGCCCGTCTTGTGCGGTTGACGCGATAGCGGCGCGGCGAGCGCGAGCAGGACGAAGGTCGCGATCAACAGCACCACACCCATCGCACCGCCGCGGCCCCAGTTGAGCAGGCTGAGCACCTGGTTCTGGATCAGGGTCGAGAGCATGGTCGATCGCGGACCACCGAGCAGCGCCGGGGTGATGTAGAAGCCGAGTGCAAGAATGAAGACGATGATGGCGCCCGCGTAGACGCCCGGAAGCGAGAGCGGCAGATAAACCTGGGCAAAGGCGCGCGCCGGGCTCGCGCCGAGGCTCCGTGCCGCCTGCATGAGCCGCAGGTCGATCGTCTTCATCACCGAATAGAGCGGCAGGATCATGAACGGCAACAGCACCTGCGCCATGCCGATCACCACGCCTGTCTGCGTGCGGATCAGCTTGACCGGGCTGAGGCCGACTGCCCTGATGACGGAGTTGATCACGCCGGAATCCTGCAGCAGGATGACCCATGCCAGAGTGCGCACCACGCCGCTCACCCAGAACGGCACCAGCACGCACAGGATGAGGACGAGCCGCATCCTGGGTCCGACCGCGGTCATCACATAGGCATAGGGATAGCCGGCGATGAGACATACCAGCGTCACCCAGGCGGAGATCGCGAAGGTCCGCTGAAGCACCGTCAGATTGACCGGTGTGCCGAAGAACCAGGCATAGTTTTGCCATCCCCATTGCGGCTCGGAAAAGCTGCGCAAGGTCACGATGGCGAGCGGCAGGCCCAGGCAGATGACGAGCAGCAGCAGCGCCGGCGCGACGAGCCAGAAAGCCTGTCCACGAAACCAGCGCCGCCGGCCGTCTGCCGTGACAGCCGGAACAGTGTCCCGGCTGTCGATTGCTCTCGTTGCCACGGCGGCGGACCTAATTGCCGGCCATCAACCCATTCCACTTTTCGTTCGCCACCTCGAAGTTCTCCACCCAGAACTTGATGTTCTGCTGATAGCCAAGCTTCAGCTTGTCCGGCGTGTTGGTCATGAACGCCGCGGTGATCTCGTCCACTTCGGGCTTCGCGTCCTTGTGGATCGGGGTATACGAGGTGGTTTTTGCAAGCGTCTCCTGCGCGCTCTTGCCGAGGTAGGCGTTGATCAGCGCATGCGCCGCGTCGGGGTCCTTGACGCCCATCGGAATGGTCATCTGGTCCATCACCACCAGCCAGTCCTGCCACGCCGGCGTGTACTTCGCGCCGTTCTTCACCGCGGTCATGGCACGTCCAGTCCACATCGCGATCATGTCGGCTTCGCCGGATTCGGCGAGCTGCTGGGAATCGGCGCCGGTCTTCCAGAAGATCGTGTCCGGGCCGAGCGATTTCACCTTCTCGATAGCCTTGTCGATATCGGCAACCGTCATGTTTTCGACCGACCCGCCGGCGGCGAGCAGCGCCTGCTCGATCATGCCGCCGGACAGATCGCCGCTGCCCTCCAGGGCGCGCGAGCCCGGGAATTTCTCGATGTCGAAGAAATCCTTCCAGCTCTTGGGCGGGTTATCCTTGTACTTTTCGGTGTTGTACATCAGCACCACGCCATAGTTCATGGCCGGCACGCTGCATTCGCTGATCTGGCCCTCCGGAATGTTGGACGTATCGATCTTTGAGAAGTCCAGCTTCTGGAACAGCTTGCCGCAATAGACGTAGGGCGGGAAATCGCCGGTATCGACAACGTCCCAGGTGACATTGCCGGACTCGACCTGCGCCTGCAATTTCGAGATCTCGGTTGGCCCGTCGCTGAGCAGCGTCACGCCTGACTTGTCGACGAACTCTTTCAGCGCTGCGATCTGACCATCCTGATAAATGCCTCCATACGAGACGAAGGTGAGCGTCTTGCCCTTCAGCGAGCCCTCTGCCACCTCGCCCGCCACCGACTTGCTCTGCGCAAGCGCTGCTGTGGTGATCATCAGCAGCCCGAGCGCGGCCACCTGTCCGATCCTGGTCTTCATTTTTTATCTCCCATTTATGTGCACCCGCATTAGTTCGGTCCGTCCGGCTGCGAGCCTTGTCCGGGCGTGTATCGATTGAGTTCCGCCGCGCCACTGGTCGGGGGCGCGATGATCCAGAGCACCTGCGCCGGCGTCTTGCCGACATTCTCTGTACGATGCGGCGTCGAGGTGGCGTATTCGATGCTGTCGCCTTCGTTCATGACGAAGCGCTCGTCTGCCAGCGTCAGCTCGACAGTGCCCTTCAGGACGACGAACATCTCGTGCTTGCCGCCATGCGTGTAAGCTTCGTCGCCGGTCGAGCCGCCGACGTCGAACTCCCCCGAATAAACCTCGAATTCATGGATCGGCCGACGCGACAGCAGCGTCTTTCGGCAACCGTGGCTGATCGGCAGCAGGGGGCGGTCGGCTCTGGTAAGCACCTTGTGGAACCCGCCCTCGGTCTGCTCGAACAGCTCGTTGATGCCGAGATCCAGGGCTGCCGCGATCCGCATCAGGGTGCTGGCACTGGCGCCGCTCAGATTGCGCTCGAGCTGGCTGATGAAGCTCGCCGTCGTGCCGACCATGTCGGCCAGCTGGCGAAGCGAAATGCGTCGGGCCATGCGAATGGCCTTGATCCGGCCGCCGACATGCTTGGCCTTGCCGGCTTCCGTCGTCGCCAGCGCGGCTACCTCCGGGGATGTCGCAGGGTCGACTTTCACCGAGCGCCTCCTTCACTTAACACCCTATTAAGTGAAATGTCGGAACGCAAGCCGTTTGTCGAGGCACGGTCCTGGCCCGTCGGCGCGGCTGCGTACGCGGGCGCTGCTCATTTCGTGGGCGAGGCGAAAAAACGGCTCGCGGCGGTCGCGGCCATCGCATCGGCGAGGCCCATCTGCCATTGCGTACGGCAATAGGCGCGGAAATCGAAGCAAGGCAGGCCCGGGCAGACCTCGAACTCGATGAGGTGGATGCTGTCGTCGGCTTCGATCCGGAAATCGACGGAAAACACATCCCGCAGGCCAAGCCCGGCGATCAGGCTTTGCGCGATCCGTCGGATCCTTGCATCGGCTCGCGGCTGGCTGGCGGCAACCGGCAGCAGCACCGGCTCGGCATATGTTCCCGCCGCCCTGGCAGCCTCGCCGGTGTCGCCGTAGAGCGCCAGGCTGTCTTCCATTGTCTGGAAATCACTTCCCGACTCGACAAAGACGATGCCGAGCGCTTCGACGCCGGTGTCCGGATTCAGACCGAGAAAACTGGCGCGCGCATTGCGCCCGGTGACGTAGGGCTGCACGACGACATCGTCGCGATAGGCAGCGAAGACGCGCCGGCTAAGCTCAAGCGCGTGGCCGAGATCTCTGCTGCGCGAATCCGGCCAGATGCCAATCTTGGCGCCGAGCCGGCTCGGCTTGACGAACCAGCCGGCTGGCGAAGCCGGTGGCTCGACCAGCCAGCGTCCGTCGCGTGCCAAACCGGATTGCGGCACCGGCAGGCCGAGTGCGCCGAGCACGGCGCCGGAGCGGAACTTGTCCTGGCAGAGCGCAAACAGCGCATCATCGGCGCCGAGCAGCTTCAGGCCGTTCAGCCTTGCCAGCGCCGGCGCCGCACCGCCACGGAAATAGGCGATGCCGTCGGTCAGCGTCCACACCAGCGTCGTCTTCGGATCCTCACCGGCAAGCAGATTTGCGGCATCGTCGAGCGCCACCGGCGCGAAGGACAGGCCGCGCGTCTGGCAGGCTGCGGCCAGCGCGTCGAACTCAGGGGCGATGTCGGTCGATTGCGCCAGATAGGAGGCGATTTCGGCGGCGCGCCCCGGCACGTGGCCATCAGCAACCAGCCGCTCGAAGCAGGCGTTTTCCGGCTCGTAGAGTAGGATCAGCTTCGGCCTGCGGCTTGACATGGCATCAACGATTCCTGGCGATGAACGGGCCTGGCAGCGCGACTGCCTACCATCGCATGGCGGATGTATCAGGCTTTCGCGAAATCGACGTCAGCCTAGCCAATCAGCACGCGCGGCTCGAAGCGGCCGTTGACCGGAATGTCGAGCAGAAACGTCATGCCGGCTTGCGGATCCAGCAGGCGCTGTTTCTCATCCTTGCCCGACCAGGCGGAGGTGACCGCCAGCCGGTCGGCATTCCTGCCGACAAAGGCCGGGCAGGACGGCTGCGTCACCGGCATCGCGACCGAACGGATGAGCTTGCCGTCAGGCCCGTAGGCTTCAACGACGCTGCCGCCCCAGCAGGCGTTCCACAGGACACCGTCGCGATCGAGCACCGAACCGTCGATATAGCCCTTGGCCTTGCGGTGATCGACGAAGATTTTTGGCTCGCCAGCCGGCAGGCCGGCCGCCGGATCGCAGCCGACGCGCATCAACAGGCCGGTGCTGGTATCGGTGTAATGGGCAACGGTTCCATCTTCGGAAAAACAGATCGAGTTCGACACCGTGATGTCTGAATAGAGCCGGCGCAATTCACCCCTGAAGAACCAGTAGATCGAGCCAGCGGCCTTTGCCTCGCCCTTGCCCATCGTGCCGACCCAAAAGGCGCCGCAGGGATGGACGCGCGAATCGTTCGAGCGCGTCGCCGGATTGTCGGCCTCGATGGCCGTATGCAGCGTCATTTTGCCGGTCGCCACGTCGCGGACATGCAGGCCGGTTTCGGTGGCGATCAACTGTCTTTTGTCGTCGACGACGGCGATCGCGCTGGCCATTTGGCCAAGCTCGTGGATTTTGACGGCACCGCCGGACAGGGGCTTTTCCAGAAGCTGGCCGTTGACGATGTCGAACCAGTAGAGCGTTTCGGTGGCGGGGTCATAGCTCGGGCCTTCGCCGAGTTGACAGACATGGTCGGAAAAAACCGAAACGATGGCTTCGCTCATGGCGCTGCTCCAAACGCTGCGTCCCAGGCCGCGACTGCGGCCTGCGCCCGCGTTGCCACCTCGTCGACGCTCATACCAGGCTTGAACAGACTGGAGCCGAGGCCGAAGACGCTGACACCGGCCGCCTTGTAGCCGGCAAAGTCCTTCTCCGACACGCCGCCGACCGCGCCGACCAGCGTCTCAGCCGGCAAAACGGCGCGCATCGCCGCGATCCCGGCCGCGCCGAGCACGCTGGCCGGGAAGAATTTCAGCGCCGAGGCGCCGAGCCCGATGGCCTGGAAGGCTTCGGTCGGCGTGAATACGCCCGGCATCGTCACCATGCCGTAATTCATGGCGCGACCCATGACCTCGGCATCGATGTTGGGGCTGACCAGCAGCCGCCCGCCGGCCTTCTCCAATCCGTCGACATCGGCTGCGGTCAACACAGTCCCCGCGCCGACCAATGCCGTCGCCGGCAGCGCCTCAACGATTCTCGCGATGGAGACAAACGGATCCGGCGAATTGAGCGGCACTTCGATCGTTTCGATGCCGGCCTCGAAGATCGCCCGGCCGACGGCCACCGCCTCGTCCGGCTTGAGGCCGCGCAGGATGGCGACAAGCCCGCGCTCGAGCTTCGGAAACGATGCGGTCTCGGTCATGCGGCAACTCCGCTGTTGTCGATCATGTCTGGGCAATCATGCCATTTTTGCGCGCCGCCTCGATGAGGCCGGCACGCACCGCCTCGTCGGCATCGACGGCTCTCACCGCAAGCCCGGCAAGACCGAGCGCCTCAGTGTAGAGGGTGCCGAGCGCGCCGGATGCGACCAGCACGATCGACGCCGCGCCTTTTCGATAGCGGCGGCTGGCCGAGGCGATCTCGCCGCCGATCAGCAGGCCGGACAGGCAAGCAGCGGCATCGTCGGGTTTCAGGTCCTGCAATAGGCCCGCAGCGCGGATCGAGAACAGCCTCGATGTGACATCGCCGCCCTCGGCCAGCGCGATCTCGCACCAGCGCTGGAAAAACGGATTGCCTGGTGCAACCGGCTTGGGCTGCTCGCCCAGCGAATGGCGCAGGATCGAATGCGCCGCCAGCACCGAAAACAGCTCGCCGGTCGGCCAGGTGCCAAAACCGGCAACGGCGCCGTCCTCGACCAGCACCCATTTGGAGTGGGTGCCGGGCATGCAGACGAGATGGCGGCTTGTTGCCGGCAAACCGGCGCCGGCAAGCTGCGTTTCCTCGCCGCGCATGACGTCAGGCGCGTCGGCCTGGCGCTGGGCAAGGCCCGGCACGATGCGGATATCGCGGCGCTGGCCTGGAACGCGCGCAGCACCGGCAAGGATGGCGCCGATCGGCGCCGGCACGCTGACATAGGGCGCCTCCAGCCAGCCCTGGCGCGAGCCGGCCATGCCGCAGATGATCACGGGCATCGTTTTCGGCGCGCCCATCGCCGCCAGATGTCCTTCGAGGATGGTCGAAAATCCGGCCGCCTGCGCGGTGATCAGCCCGTCGTCGCCGCGACGCTCGGCGAGGACATTTCCGGCCTCATCGACCAGCCAGACCCTGAGACGGGTGGTGCCCCAATCGACGGCGGCCACAGAAGGCACGTTGCTCGCTGAGTTCACAGGAAGCCCCCGTCGACGATCAGCATCTGCGCGGTCAGCATGCGCGAAGCGTCCGACGCCAGGAACAGCACCGTGCCGACGACGTCTTCCGGCTGCATCACCTGCTTGATGCATTGCTTGGCCACGTGGGCGGAGAGCGCCTTTTCGGTGACCCAGAGCTGCTTCTGCCGCTCGGTGATCACCCAGCCGGGTGCGATCGCATTGACGCGAATGCCGTCGGCGCCGAGCTTGCCGGCAAGCCCCTTGGTCAGGCCGACGATTCCGGCCTTGGCGGCGGTATAGGCCGGCATGTCGGGGTGATTGATCAGGAACGACGTCGACGTGAAGTTGATGATCGAGCCGCCGCCGGCGCGCTTCATGCCCGGCGCCACCGCCTGTGCGGAGAAGAAATGCGGACGCAGGTTGACCGCCTGGTTGTTGTCCCAGAACTCCACGGTGACGTCTTCCACCGCGTGGCGATCGTCAAGTGCTGCATTGTTGACCAGCACGGTGACGTCGCCATGCGCCTCTGCGGCCCTGGCGGCCGAAGCCCGCAGCGCCTCGACGTCGCGTATGTCGGTCTTGAGATAGAGGGGGCGGCGGCCGAGATCCTTTTCGATGCGGTCGGCCAGCGCCAGGCTCGGGGCGTCGGCGATGTCGATGAAGGCGACCTTTGCCCCCTGGCGGGCAAAACCCTCGGTCAGCGCCGCGCCGATGCCGGAGCCACCGCCGGTGATCAGCACCGAAGCGCCCTCAAGGTCGGCAAAGCGCGCCGATGGCATCATTTTTTTCTCCTCGCGCATGGCCCCGAAAATCGGTTGCGATTTACGGAAAGGATCATGCGCAAAATCAAAGTGCTACAGCGTCGTTTGCGCGTCCAAAAGGACGCGCGGCACCGTAGGCTCGGTCGGCGCGCATCCTAGCCAGCCCGGTCGGGGGAGCAAGGGAGAAAAAGCAAATTCGCGGGCTTATGTCTGACAAGTCGCTCGTCAGATCGCCTTGACGCGCAAGGTGCCACGGAGGCAATTTCTGAGATAGCCGAGCGTGGCATCGAAACCCGACCGGCCCCCCGAACGGGAATCGTTGCCGCCGGCGCAGCCGAACTGACAAGGGCGCTCCGCCTGCGCCTCATCGAGGCCCAGCAGGCGCTCCTCAAAATGTCGCGATTGGCAGATGACCGGCGAGGTTGTAAGGGCAAGCAGCCCATCCGATCCGCCGGAGATCCGCCATGCCCCTGAAAGTCGCTGTCCAGATGGACCACATCTCCACCGTCTCGATTGCCGGCGACACGTCGTTTGCGCTGTCGCTGGAAGCGCAGCGGCGCGGCCACCAGCTGTTCCATTATACGCCCGACCGGCTGTCGCTGCGTGACGGCAAGGTGTTTGCCGGCGTCGAGGAAATGCAGGTCCGCGACGAGAAGGGCAGTCACTATTCACTCGGCGAGAAAGTGCGCACCGACCTGTCGGAGATGGACGTCGTCCTGCTCAGGCAGGACCCGCCTTTCGACATGAACTACATCACCACGACGCATATGCTCGAGCGCATCCATCCCAGGACGCTGGTGGTCAACGACCCGGCCTGGGTGCGCAACAGCCCGGAAAAAATCTTCGTCACCGAGTTTCCCGACCTGATGCCGGAAACGCTGATCGCCAAGGACAGCCAAGAGGTTGCCGCCTTCCGCAAGGAATTCGGCGACATCATCGTCAAGCCGCTCTACGGCAATGGCGGCGCCGGCATCTTCCACCTGCACGAGGCCGATCGCAACCTCGCCTCGCTGCTCGAAATGTTCGGCCAGATGTTCCGCGAGCCCTACATCGTTCAGCGTTATCTGAAGGAGGTGCGAGCCGGCGACAAGCGCATCATCCTGATCGACGGCGAGCCGGTCGGCGCCATCAACCGGGTGCCGGCCGAGACTGATTCCCGCTCCAACATGCATGTCGGCGGCCGCGCCGAAAAAACGGAACTAACGGAGCGCGAACGCGAGATCTGCGCCCGCATCGGCCCGTCACTGAAGGAGCGCGGCTTTATCCTCGTCGGCATCGACGTGATCGGTGACTACATGACCGAGATCAACGTGACGTCGCCGACCGGCGTGCGCGAGGTGCAGCGTTTTGGTGGCGCCGATATTGCGAGCCTGTTCTGGGATGCGGTCGAGGACAAGCGCAAGTAGCGTCCATGCTTGGCGGAACAGCGGCTTTCCGATCCGTAGCCAATGCGGCGCCATCAAGGCACAACGTTCGATCGTTCCCGTAATGTTCTTGCCTTTGCTCAAAATCTGTGGTTGTCTCAGATGACGCCGTTCGCGGCATGATCGCATGGGCTTCGGGCGAGCCCATGTCCGGGGGCAGAAAAATGGTTGCGCGGGTCCGCACGGTCGCTTTCCAGGGCATCGAGGCCGTGCCGGTCGACGTGCAGGTGATGATCGCGCCCGGCAAGGTCAACATGCACATCGTCGGCCTCGGCGACAAGGCGGTGGCCGAAAGCCGGGAGCGGGTGCAGGCGGCGCTGCACGCATCGGGCCTGTCGATGCCATCGAAGAAGGTCACCGTCAATCTGGCGCCCGCCGATCTGCCCAAGGAAGGCAGCCATTACGATTTGCCGATCGCGCTTGGCCTGATGGCGGCGCTTGGCGCCATTCCAGGCGACATGCTGGCCGGCTATGTTGTGCTTGGCGAACTGTCGCTCGACGGCACCATCGCCGCGGTGGCCGGCGCGCTGCCGGCGGCGATCGGCGCCAATGCCGAAGGCAAGGGCCTGATCTGCCCTTTCGCCTGCGGCCCGGAAGCGGCGTGGGCCGGCAAGGATTTCGACATTCTGGCGCCGCGCAGCCTGATCGCCATCGCCAATCATTTTCGCGGCACGCAGGTGCTGTCGCGGCCGGAGGCAGGAATCCACGCCTCGGCGCGCGACCTGCCGGATCTTGCCGACATCAAGGGCCAGGAGACCGCCAAGCGGGCACTCGAAGTGGCGGCGGCCGGCGGCCATAACATGCTGATGATCGGTCCGCCAGGATCGGGAAAATCGATGCTGGCGCAGCGGCTGCCGTCGATCCTGCCGCCGCTGGCGCCGCGGGAATTGCTCGAAGTCTCGATGATCGCCTCGGTGGCCGGCGAGCTTGGTGAAGGCAAGCTGACCGACCGGCGGCCGTTCCGCGCGCCGCACCATTCGGCCTCGATGGCAGCGCTGGTCGGCGGCGGCCTGCGCGTGCGGCCGGGCGAGGCCTCGCTGGCCCACCACGGCGTGCTGTTCCTCGACGAGTTTCCCGAATTCTCGCCGCAGGCGCTCGACGCGCTGCGCCAGCCGCTGGAGACCGGCGACTGCATGATCGCCCGCGCCAATCATCGCGTCACCTATCCGGCGCGCATCCAGCTGGTCGCGGCGATGAACCCGTGCCGCTGCGGGATGGCCGGCGAGCCGGGCTATCGCTGCCTGCGCGGCGACCGCTGCCGCACCGACTACCAGGCGCGCATATCAGGCCCGCTGCTCGACCGCATTGATCTCCGGATCGAGGTGCCGGCGGTCTCGGCCAGCGATCTGATCCGGCCGGACCGGGCGGAGAAAAGTGCCGACGTGGCGCTGCGCGTGGCCCGCGCGCGGACAACCCAGCGCGAACGTTTCGAGCGGCTCGGCGCGACCTCCGTCACCACCAACGCGCACTGCTCCCCCTCTGTCATCGAGGAGATCGCGATGCCGGATGCATCAGGCCTGTCGCTGCTCAGGGATGCCAGTGAAAAGCTCGGCTTTTCGGCGCGGGCCTATCACCGGGTGCTGAAGGTGGCGCGGACATTGGCCGATCTCGAGGCCAGCGAGACTGTCGGCCGCATCCATCTGGCCGAGGCGATTTCGTACCGCATGAGTTCGGAGCGAATGGCGCAGGCGGCGTGACGTTCCCCTCCCCCTTGAGGGTCCCTTGAGGGAGGGTGACCGGCCCGGCCCGCCGCGGCAGCTACTTAACCGGGATCATGAGATGTGCGTAGGGAGTGCCCGCCCACATCACATATGGCCTGGACGTGTCAGGTTTGGGGTCAGCCGGATAGCCCTGCATCATATCCATTGCGTTGACGATCATCACGTGCGGTCCGGTCTCCACCCAATTGTTGCCTTCCTCGGGCTTCGTCGCATAAGGATCGGTGTTGCTGCCGTCGGTGCCGCCGGCCAGCATATACATGAAGCCGACCTTGCCCTTGGGCGGTTCCTTTTTTCCAATCCACGCCATCGCCCATTCCATCGCGTTGGCATCGCCACACATTGGATCCGGGCCAGGTGTGGCCGGGTTGTCCGGCATGCACCAGAAGCCGTTTGTGCCCTCGCGCAGTGTGCGCATTGCACCCTTCTCATCCATAGCGTGGATCGCAGCGCCGCTTGATACAGCGGGGGGTGCGGCGGATTCAGCGCTCTTGATCATCGCAGCGTCATCGGCGGCTGCGCCTTGCATCGCAACCAAACTGCCCGCCGCCACAAGGGCAGCGACCGTCAGAAGCCGTGTCATGGCCGTTCTCCGGTTTTGAGTTCTTGTGCATGATGTCGGACGCACGGCCTCCCAGAGCCGTTTGTCGGTGGTTAAATCGTAGCAGATCGCGTGCACCGGGACAACGATGTCTTAGCAATTGCTAATATCTGTCGGGTTATACTAGAACTCTGTGCGCGCTAGCGAGGGTCTTTCCTTCGCCTTCAGCTCCAACCGTCGCGCATGAAGCACCGGCTCGGTGTAGCCGTTGGGCTGGACCCGGCCCTTGAAGACGAGGTCGCAGGCGGCGAGGAAGGCAATCGACTTGTCGAAGTCAGGGGCCATCGGCCGGTAGAGCGGATCGCCTGCGTTCTGGCGGTCGACGACGCCGGCCATGCGCTTCATCGTCTCCATCACCTGGTCTGAGGTGCACACGCCGTGATGCAGCCAGTTGGCGATGTGTTGCGAGGAGATGCGCAGCGTGGCGCGGTCCTCCATCAGGCCTACGTCATTGATGTCAGGCACTTTCGAGCAGCCGACGCCCTGGTCGATCCAACGGACGACATAGCCCAGAATGCCTTGCGCGTTGTTGTCGAGCTCGTTCTGGACCTCCGCCGGCGACCAGTTCGGCCGCACCGCTACCGGCACCGACAAGATGTCGTCGAGCTTTGCCTTGGGGCGGCTCTTCAGCGCCGCCTGCATAGCGCCGACGTCGACCTTGTGGTAATGGGTGGCGTGCAGCGTCGCCGCTGTCGGCGACGGCACCCAGGCGGTGTTGGCGCCGGCCCTGGGATGGGCGATCTTTTCCGCCAGCATCGCCGCCATCAGATCGGGCATCGCCCACATGCCCTTGCCGATCTGGGCGCGGCCGGCCAGCCCGCATTCCAGCCCGGCGTCGACGTTCCAGGCTTCGTAGGCGGCAATCCAGACGGCCTGCTTCATGTCGCCCTTGCGGATCATCGGGCCGGCTTCCATCGAGGTGTGGATCTCGTCGCCGGTGCGGTCGAGAAAACCGGTGTTGATGAAGACGACGCGATCTTTGGCGGCGCGGATCGCCTCCTTGAGGTTGACGGTGGTGCGCCGCTCCTCGTCCATAATGCCCATCTTGATGGTGTTTTTCGCCATGCCGAGCACCGCCTCGACACGGTCGAATATCTCGACGGCGAAGGCAACTTCTTCCGGGCCGTGCATCTTGGGCTTTACGACATACATCGAGCCCGCGCGCGAGTTTAGCCGGCGGCCGTTCGGGCCGACATCGTGTAGCGCGATCAGCGCCGTCATCGTCGCATCCATGATGCCTTCCGGCACTTCGTTGCCGTCGCGGTCCGTAATCGCCGGATTGGTCATGAGGTGGCCGACGTTGCGGATCAGCATCAGCGAGCGGCCGGGCAGGGACAGCGTGCCCCCATCAGGCGCGGTGTACGACCGGTCGGGATTGAGTTTACGCGTAAACGTGCTGCCAGCCTTGGTGATCTCCTCGGCAAGGTCGCCCTTCATCAGGCCGAGCCAGTTGCGGTAGACCAAAACCTTGTCCTGCGCATCGACCGCCGCGACCGAATCCTCGCAGTCCTGAATGGTGGTCAGCGCCGATTCCAGCACGATGTCGGCAATGCCTGCCGGATCGGTCTTGCCGATCTGGTTGCTGCGGTCGATCACAATCTCGATATGCAGGCCATTGCGGGTGAGCAGGACGGCTTCGGGATTATCGGCGTCGCCGCGATAGCCGGCAAACTGTTTGGGATCGGCGAGCGTGGTGGCGCCGGCGCCCTCGCCCAGCCGCAGCATGCCGTTGGCCACGGAAAGCCCGTTCACCCCTGCCCATTTGCCGGTCGTCAGCGGGACCGAATCGTCGAGAAAACCCTTCGCCCAGGCAATGACCCTGGCGCCGCGCTCGGGATTGAACCTGGCGCCCCTCTCGGCGCCGTCGGTCTCTGGAATGGCGTCGGTGCCGTAGAGCGCATCATAGAGCGAGCCCCAGCGCGCATTGGCGGCATTCAGCGCGTAACGCGCGTTCATCACCGGCACCACCAATTGCGGCCCGGCAACCATCGAGATCTCAGGGTCGACATTGTCCGTCGCTACGGAGAAGGCCGGCCCTTCCGGCACGAGATAGCCGATTTCCCTCAGGAAATCCTTGTAGGCTTCCATGTCGCTGGGCGCGCCATTGTCGTGATACCAGCGGTCGATCTGGCCTTGCAGCGCGTCGCGCTTTGCGAGCAGAGCCCGGTTCTTCGGCGCCAAATCATCCACGATGGCCGAGAAGCCGGTCCACAAGGCGTCGGCTGCAATGCAGGTGCCCCGCAGCGCCTCGTTCACGACGAAATCATAAAGTTCGCGGGCAATCCGCAATCCGGCGATTTCGACGCGATCGGTCATCGGGGCTTTCTCCAGGCGAAAGGCTTTGGCCGGGCCTTTGACATGTCAGGGTGGCAGGGTCAATTCAGCTTAGGGTGAAGGTAGGGCAAATCGCTTCCATTTCGAATGCCGCCTCACCCTCTGCGTTGACGCAGGCTGGTGCGGCTCCCCCTTCTCCCACAAGGCGCCCTACACCGCGATCCTTGGCCTGCCCGACGCCACCGCCACCACATGCGCCTCGATGAACATGCGCTGGCCCTCGACGGTCGAAACGCGGAATTCGCTGGCGATCTCGATTTCGGCGCTGTCGGTGCCGGCGTCCCTGGCCCGCCCGGCGGCAATGGCGCGGACATCGGTTTCCGCTGCCGCGATCGCCGCCGCCTCGTCATTGAAGTCGCGCACGCTTTCGCCCGAGGCGACGCGAAACAGCCCTTCCTGGGGCTGGCTGACGCGCGCCTCCGCCGAAACCCTGACCTGGCCGACGACGGCGCCGAGCGCATTGGCGACATCGGTATCTTCGGGCACCACGCAGTCATGGCCGACCAGCGGCGGCAGCCCGGCATAATGCAGCGGCGCCGAGGCGCCGAGGCCGATGACCGGGCGGTCGAGCGCGACGCTGAGCCGTGCGATGCCGGGATGGGAATCGACGGCGCGCTGGACCAGCGCGTGCGCCACGGTCGCCGCGCCATCCAGCCCGTCCTCGGCAAAGGCGGTTTCGAGGATGACTTCCGCCGACAGCCGGGTCAGCGTGGTCAGTACCCGTTCCGAGATCGCCTCCGTCGTGGCGGCGATCGCCTGTCCGCGGCCGTCGCGCTTGCGGGCGAACAGCTCGGCACCGAGCCGAGCCGTGGCGGCATCCCAGTTGGCCTGCTTGCCCAGCACATGGGCGGCGTCCGACGGCGTAAAGCCGGCGACATGCACCAGCCCGCGCGACACCAACCGGTTCAAGGTGGCGTTCTGGGCATTTGATGTCAAAAGCCGGTCGACGGCGAGCGGCGTCGCGCCGATCAGTTCATAAAGCTTGGCCTCGGCGCCGGTCAGGCCGGCAGCCAGCCGCTCCGGCACGCCAGTCCTGACCGCCAGCCGGCCATCCATGCGGCTGGGGTTGGCCGCGCGGATTTGGCGTTCCAGTTCGACGGTCACCGCTTCGCCATGCATCATGCCGGCCAGCGCCAGCGGCACCAGGCGGCGCGGCCCGAGCAGGATTCTTGGGTTGAGCGCGCCATCCTCCAGCGTCACTTCGGAATCGCCGCCGAGTCCAAAGGTGCGCATGGCGACCGCCTCGACCATGGTGCGGAAGCCGCCGACGGTGGCGCCTTCCGGGTCAAGCCTGGGACGGCCCTGGTCGAGCACGGCAACGTCGGTGGTGGTGCCGCCGATGTCGGAGACGACTGCATTGTCGAGGCCGGTCATGTGGCGAGCGCCGACAAGGCTGGCGGCCGGGCCTGAAAGAATCGTCTCGATCGGCCGCTGGCGGGCGAAGGCGGCCGAGACCAGGGCGCCGTCGCCGCGCACCACCATCAGCGGAGCGGCGATGCCGCGCGCAGCAAGAAAGCCCTCGGTCGCCGCCACCAGCCGGTCGATCATCGAGATCAGCCTGGCGTTGAGCAGCGTCGTCAGCGCCCGGCGTGGGCCGCCGAGCTTGGCCGAAAGCTCGTGGCTGGCGGTGACCGGCAGGCCGGTTACGTCGCGGATCAGGTTCCGCGCGCTTAGCTCATGCGCCGGGTTGCGAGTGGCGAAATAGGCGCAGACGGCAAAGCCGGACACCGAGGCGCCCAGTTCCGGCAGCGCTGCCTCCAGCCCGGACAGATCGAGTTTCGCCGCATTGCCGTGGACATCGTGGCCGCCGGGGCAGAACACGACAGGGTCGGTGCCGAGTGCGGTCTTCAGCCCGTCGCGGGCAAGGTCGCCCTCGGCAAAGCCGATCATCACCAGCGCGACGCGGCCGCCCTGGCCCTCTACCAGCGCATTGGTGGCAAGTGTCGTCGACATCGACACCAGTTTGATCGCTGCAGGGTCGGTGCCGGCTTTTTGCAGCACCGCATCGACCGCGCCCGAAATGCCGACCGCCAGATCGTGACGGGTGGTCAGCGCCTTGGCCTTGGCCAGAACCTTTCCGTTA
Source organism: Mesorhizobium sp. WSM4820 (assembly GCF_055811075.1). Taxonomy (NCBI): domain Bacteria; kingdom Pseudomonadati; phylum Pseudomonadota; class Alphaproteobacteria; order Hyphomicrobiales; family Phyllobacteriaceae; genus Mesorhizobium; species Mesorhizobium sp. WSM4820. The sequence goes on from NZ_JBVVQN010000002.1 coordinate 504,727, forward strand.
GCGCCACCGGCTTCCGACCACAGCACGGCATCGGTATAGGTGCCGCCGGTGTCGATGCCGAGGAACAGGGGGGAGGATTTGGAGGTCATTGGCGGATCCGGGATTTTGCTCCCCGCCCTTAGCCGATACGCGCCGGCTGATAAAGCCGCGAGCGCTGGGCCACGAAGCCTGATCCCCCCTCAGCTACGCGCGGACGGCTTCTCAATCGCCCATCTTCAGCGCCTGGATAAACGCCTCCTGCGGGATGTCGACCTTGCCGAACTGGCGCATCCGCTTCTTGCCCTCTTTCTGCTTGTCGAGCAGCTTGCGCTTGCGCGAGACGTCGCCGCCGTAGCATTTGGCAGTGACATCCTTGCGCAGCGCCGAGATCGTCTCGCGGGCGATGACCTTGCCGCCGATTGCCGCCTGGATCGGGATCTTGAACAGATGGTTCGGGATCAGTTCCTTCAGCTTCTCGCACATCAGCCGGCCGCGCTTTTCTGCCGCCGTGCGGTGGACCAGCATCGACAGCGCGTCGACCGGCTCCTCGTTGACCAGGATCGACATTTTAACCAGGTCGCCCTCGCGATAGTCGGTCAAATGATAGTCGAAAGAGGCGTAGCCCTTGGAGATCGACTTCAGCCGGTCGTAAAAGTCGAAGACGACCTCGTTGAGCGGCAGGTCGTAGGTCAGCATGGCGCGCTTGCCGACATAGGACAGGTCGGCCTGGATGCCGCGCCGGTCCTGGCAGAGTTTTAGGATGCCGCCGAGATACTCGTCCGGCGTCAGAATGGTGGCGCGGATCCACGGCTCCTCGATGGCCGATATCTTGACCACGTCGGGCATGTCGGCGGGGTTGTGCAATTCCTTGGTCGTGCCGTCGTTCAACAGCAGCCGGTAGACGACCGACGGCGCCGTGGCGATGAGGTCGAGGTTGAACTCGCGCTCCAGCCGCTCCTGGATGATTTCCAGATGCAGCAGGCCGAGGAAGCCGCAGCGATAGCCGAAACCGAGCGCGGCGCTGGTTTCCATTTCAAAGGAGAAAGAAGCGTCGTTGAGGCGCAGCTTGCCGACTGCGGCGCGCAGATCCTCGAAATCGGCGGCGTCGACCGGGAACAGGCCGCAGAACACCACCGGCTGCGCCGGCTTGAAGCCGGGCAGGGCCTGTGCCGTCTGGCGCTTGTCCTCGGTGATGGTGTCGCCGACGCGGGTATCGGCGACTTCCTTGATCGAGCCGGTGAAGAAGCCGAACTCGCCGGGGCCGAGCTCGTCTACATTGATGCGGGCCGGCGTGAAGACGCCGGTGCGCTCGACCAGGTACTTGGCGCCGGTGCCCATCATGCGAATGGTCTGGCCCTTCTTCAGCACGCCGTCGATGATGCGGACCAGCACGATAACGCCGAGATAGGCGTCGTACCAGCTGTCGACCAGCATCGCCTTCAGCGGGGCAGCAATGTCGCCCTCGCGCGGCGGCGGCAAATCGTTGACGATCGCCTCCAGCACATCGGGAATCCCGAGGCCGGTCTTGGCCGAGATCAGCACGGCGTTGGAGGCATCGATGCCGATCACCTCCTCGACCTGCTCGCGGATGCGCTCGGGCTCGGCGGCCGGCAGGTCGACCTTGTTCAGTACCACGACGATCTCGTGGTTGTTGTCGATGGCCTGATAGACATTGGCCAATGTCTGCGCCTCGACGCCTTGCGAGGCATCGACGACCAGCAGCGAGCCCTCGCAGGCGGCCAGCGACCGCGACACTTCATAGGCGAAGTCGACATGGCCGGGCGTGTCGATCAGATTCAGGATATAATCCTCGCCGTTGCTGGCGTGGTATTTCAGCCGCACCGTCTGCGCCTTGATGGTAATGCCGCGCTCGCGCTCGATATCCATCGAGTCCAGCACCTGCTCCTTCATGTCGCGCAGCTCCAGCCCGCCGGTCAGCTGGATCAGCCGGTCGGCAAGCGTGGATTTGCCATGGTCGATATGCGCGACGATGGAGAAATTGCGGATGTTCTTGATCGGCGTGGTCATGTCGGGCGCTTTAGCAGGGGCAGCTTGCCCGGGCAAGCGGCCGGGCGCCGCATGAGCCGCCGGCGATCGCAACGTCGTTAAACTTTGCTCCATCAGATTAGGGCATAATTCGCGCCCTGCGTAATAGGCACGACCTGTTACCGTTTGGAGAACACGAAATGCCACTGTTCGGAAGCCATTTTCTCAGTTCCGAGAGCGGCTCCTTAGCGCCGATACTCGCCATTATGCTTATCCCGATGTGTGCCGCTCTGGGCCTCTCGGTCGACTATAACGCGGCCATTGCGACCAAGGGATCGATGCAGAATGCGCTCGATGCCGCGACGCTGTCGATCACGACGCTGCCAACCAGCACGTTACTGGCGGACCGTCAGGTGAAACTGCAGGAGTCGTTTACGGCCAATAGCGGGCAAGGCACCGCCAAGCTCGATAGCTTCGTCGTCGCCGCCGACGGCACCGCCAGCATCGATGCTTCGGCCAAGTTTGCCATGCCGACGAACTTCATGCAGATCGTCCACGTCGACACGGTGCAGATCGGCGTCGCGTCGGCAGTGCGCAAGCGGCCGGCGCTGGTGCAGACCACGTTCAAGGTCGACAAGGTTTCGGGCCATTGGAACAAGACAATGACGCTCTACGGCACGAAATTCACCGAGACGGCGATCAATCCGCTGATGAAGATCACTTATGTCTACAACAATTTTGGTGATCCGAAAGGCTACGGCACGTCGACAGTGTATACGGTCAACGGAGCGACGAGCACGAAGGTCCAGGAACAGAAATGCACGACCAAGACGGTGCAGAATTTTAACGGCCTGCCTACCGGGGCGATTACCCAGACGAGCGGCAACAAGAAATACCTGACCACCTGCACCAACACCATGTACCCCGCGAACGGCGCCGGCGCGGTGATCGACGTCAGCCTGATGGATGTGCTGTATCTGCAGATGGATGTGCCATCGGCCCAAACACCCAAGCTCAAGTCGAATGACGCAAACACATCGAACCGGTTGTACATCGACAGCGTTGAAGTCGCGCACGGCAAACTGGTGGACATCTTCACCGCCGTGCCGTGCGGCCAACCCAGCCAGCAGGCCTGGGAAGACGGCGGCAATCCCGTACCGGCTCCGGTGTCCAACGCCGACTTCTTCTACACCGTGACCGGCAAGTGCGACTTCAATCAGCGGCCTTCGCAAACAGTGCTTACGCAATAGGGGCAGGCGCCTGAGCTGCCAATCTGCCCCCTTGTGGGGGAGATGGCCGGCAGGCCAGAGGGGGGCGCTGTCCCGCGGCCTTGCCAAGATCGAAAATCCCGCCGCCGTGATCCACCCCTGTTGCCAGGAGATTCGACCGCCTCTCCGGTTATCGATGCATTAACCTGGCGTTAGGGAGCGAGGCCACTGCACGCAAGGGCTGCCTCGCCGCGCTTTACGTCGCCCCCCTCTGTCCTGCCGGACATGTCCCCCACAAGGAGGAGGGAGATTGGATGTCGCACCCGCTTTCGCCAATATCCAGCGTTGCAAAAACAACGAGCCTTCCGATCACGAAGCGGTGATGGCTGTAACGAAAGCCCAGGCGGCGGCGAAGAGCTGATGTGATCGCCATTCCGGCGCGCCACCAACCTGGAGACCATCATGACCAACCTCACCCGCCTGACCTTGCCGGCACTTGCCTTCGCACTGTGCTCGACGGCGCTTTTCGCCGGCGGCATTGCGCGCGCCGAAGATGCGATGAAGCCGGCCGATGCGATGGCGACCGACGCCATGAAGCCGGCGACCGACGCGATGAAGCCGGCGGATCCGATGGCGGCCGAAAAGATGAAGGACTGCATGGACAAGGCTGCCATGGAAACCGACGCGATGAAAAAGGACGAGGCGACCAAGGCCTGCGACGCGATGGGGACGGCCAAGTAGGCCCGCGTCCGCGAACGGGGCGCGGCCGAATGCACGCGCCCGCACGGCAATGTGAGGCCGCGACGGACCTATCTGTCGTATAATCGTAAACTCACGCATGGGAGAGCAGAGATGACCGGCATTGAAAAAACCGCCGCGAAACGGTGGATGAACTTCGCCAGGGGCGCGCTTGCGGCGCTGATGCTCGCGGCGGCCGGCGCCGCCTTGTGGCAGACGCCGGCAATTTCGGCCGAGGAGGCGGTGGTGATCCCGCCGCCGGCGATGGACGAGAAACCCGCCGCCGGCACCGCCAAGGCGGTCTTCGCCGGCGGCTGCTTCTGGGGCGTGCAAGGCGTGTTCCAGCACGTCAAGGGCGTGACCAGTGCCGTCTCCGGCTATGCCGGCGGCGACAAGGACACCGCCGTCTACGAGACGGTCGGCACCGGCCGGACCGGGCATGCCGAGGCCGTCGAGATCATCTACGAGCCGTCCAAAGTCAGTTACGGCCAGCTGCTGCAGGTGTATTTCTCGGTCGCGCACAACCCGACGCAGCTGAACTACCAGGGTCCGGACCGCGGCCCGCAATACCGTTCGACGATCTTTGCCGAAAGCGACGCGCAGAAGAAGATCGCCGAGAGCTATATCGCCCAGCTCGACAAGGCCAACGTGTTTCCGGAGCCGATCGTGACCACGCTGGAGACGGGGAAAAAATTCTATCCGGCCGAGGACTACCACCAGGACTTTTTGACGCTGAACCCGACCTATCCCTACATCGTCTACAACGACCTGCCCAAGGTCGAGAATTTGAAGACGCTATTCCCAGACCTCTACAGCGACAAGCCGGTGCTGGTGCTGGCCGGCAACAAGAGCTGATCTTTTGCCAGTGTGTACTTGGTGCGTCCTAATGGACGCATGTCGGCGTCAGGTGTGGTGAGGTACAGGTCAGGCCGCGCCGAAAATGGTGGATTCCGAGAACCGGAACGGAGCGCACTTTCGGGTACGCGAGTACCGCCGGGTGCAGGCCGGCTGAATATCAACACAGCTTATTGCACGCCCAGAAACTGCCGGAGCTCCGGCGTCCTGGGATTGGAAAAAACGTCCTCGGGGGCGCCGATCTCGTGGACACGACCCTGATGCATGAAGACGACGCGCGAGCAGACGTCGCGGGCAAAGCGCATCTCGTGGGTGACCATCACCAGCGTCATGCCTTCCGCCGCCAATTCCTTGACGACGGCCAGCACTTCGGCGACGAGCTCGGGATCGAGCGCCGAGGTGATCTCGTCGCATAGCAGCGCGATGGGCTGCATGGCGAGCGCCCGGGCGATCGCCACGCGCTGCTGCTGGCCGCCGGACAATTCGTCCGGCAACGCATCGAACTTGTGGGCGAGACCGACGCGGTCGAGCATTTTTCGCGCGACCGCCTCGGCGTCGTTCTTCGGCGTCTTCTTCACCACCATCTGCGACAGCATGACATTGCCGCCGGCGGTGAGATGCGGAAACAGGTTGAATTGCTGAAAAATCATGCCGACCTTCAGGCGCAGCGCCTTGAGATGCACCTCGTCGGGCAGGAACTGGGCGCCGGCGACGACGATCGAGCCTTCATCGATGGTCTCGAGCCCGTTGATGCAGCGCAGCAGCGTCGACTTGCCCGAACCGCTCTTGCCGATGATGGCGACGACCTCGCCCGGCGCGACGTCGATGGAAATCCCCTTCAGCACCTCGTTGTCGCCGAAGCGCTTCTTCACCTCAGTGATTGCGATGAGCGACATTGAGCTTCCTTTCCAGGAGCTGGCTGGATTTCGACAGCGGCCAGCACAAAGCAAAGTAGATGAGCGCGACCAGGCCATAGACGGTGAACGGCTGGAACGTCGCGTTGGTGACGATCGAACCGGCCTTCGACAGTTCGACGAAGCCGATGATCGAGGTGAGCGCGGTGCCCTTCACCACCTGCACCGAGAAGCCAACGGTCGGCGGCACCGCCACTTTCAGGGCCTGCGGCAGGATAACGTAGCGCATCTGCTGGAGATAACCCATGCCGAGGCTGGCTGACGCCTCCCATTGACCCTTAGCAATGCTCTCGACGCAGCCGCGCCAGATTTCGGCGAGGAAGGCGGCAGTCCACAGGATGAGCGCGACACAGGCGGCAAGCCAGGCGGGAACGTCGATGCCGAACAGGCCAAGACCGAAGAATGCCAGAAAGAGCTGCATCAGCAGCGGCGTGCCCTGAAACAGCTGGATGTAGCCCCGTGACAGAAACTGCATCCCACGCCGACCGCCGATGCGCAGGAAAAGCAGGGCCGCACCGACGATGCCGCCGCCGATGAAGGAGACCAGCGAGAGGACAACGGTCCAGCGGGCGGCCAGAAGCAGATTGCGCAGGATGTCCCAGAAGCTGAACTCGGTCATGGCGCCTGTCTCATCGCGACGCCTTCCTCGGGAACAGCATCTCGCCCAGGCCGGCCAGCAGCTGGCGCAGCAGGATGGCGAGCGCCAGGTAGATCAAGGTGGAGACGATGTAGGTTTCGAAGGCCCTGAAATTGCGCGACTGGATAAAATTGGCGGCGAAGGTCAGGTCCTCAGCGGCAATCTGCGAAACGACGGCCGAACCCAGCATGACGATGACGATCTGCGACGACAGCGCAGGCCAGATGCGCTGCAGCGCCGGGACCAGAACCACGTGCCAGAAGGTCTGGAACGGGGTCATGGCGAGGCTGGCGCCGGCCTCGAACTGGCCGCGCGACGTGGCCTGGATTCCGGCGCGGATGATCTCGCAGCTGTAGGCGCCGAGGTTGACAATCATGGCGAGGTTGGCGGCGGTCAGTTCCGACATCCTGATACCAAGCGACGGCAGGCCGAAGAAGATGAAGAACAGCTGGATGAGGAAGGGCGTGTTGCGGATCAGCTCGACATAGGTCGCAACAACGGGTTTTAGCCATTTCGGCCCCAGCGCCCGCACCCAGGCGCAGGCAATGCCCAATGCCACGCCGAACACCGCGCCGATCAGGATAAGCTGCACGGTGATCCGGATGCCCCTGAGCAGCACCGGCAGAGATCCGATCAGCCAGCTGAAATCGAACTGATAGGTCATAACTTGCTATCCGACCTCAGCCACACGCGGCGGGCGGCGATCACAGCTCAGCCGGCAGGTCCACCTTCAGCCATTTTTGCGAAATGGCGTTGAGGGCTCCATCGGACCTGGCGGCGGCGATGATCCCGTTGATCTTGGCCATCAACGCCGGCTGCTCCTTGTTCATGCCGATGTAGCAAGGCGAGTTCTTGATCAGGAACTTGAGTTCCGGCCGCTTAGGCGGGTTCTTTTCGAGGATGGCGGCGGCGACGACATTCCCGGTCGCGATCACCTCGACCTGGCCCGACAGGAAAGCGGAAATAGTGCCGTTATTGTCCTCGTAGCGCTTGATCTCGACGCTCGCGGGCACAACCCTGGTCAGTTCGAGATCTTCGATCGCGCCGCGGGTGACGCCAACGGTCTTGCCGGCGAGGTCTTCCGCTTTTGCGACGGCGACGTCTGCCGGAGCGAACACGCCGTTGTAGAACGGAGCATAGGCTTCGGAAAAGTCGATGACCTTCTCGCGATCGGGATTCTTGCCGAGGCTGGAAATGACCAGGTCGACTTTGTTGGTCTGGAGATAGGGAATGCGGTTGGCGCTGGTGACCGGGACGATCTCGAGCTTGGCGCCGAGCTTTTCGCCAATCAGATTGGCGATGTCGACGTCGTAGCCTTGCGGCGTCATGTCGGCGCCGACACTGCCGAAGGGCGGGAAATCCTGTGGTACGGCGATGCGGACGGTGCCGCGCGCCGCGATGTCGCTCAAGGCGTCGGCCCGCGCCTGCGGAGACGAAGGCATGGCCATTCCAACGGCGGCGGCGAAGGCCAGCATGCAGACATTGCGACGGTTCATTATCTTTCCCTTTGACTGGACAAAACCAATTGGTCGCCAGGGCAAAGCAACAGACATGCCAAACCATCGAAATCGCTGCGAATCGGACTTTCCCGGCGGGATTGGCAAGGTGGGATTGGCAAGGCAGTCTTCACGAGCCCCTGCCGCCCGAGCAATCGACTGCCTAAATATTGTGCAGTTCGGCGGTTTGCCAGTCAGTCGTAGGTCAGATCCGTCGCCTTGCCGCCGAAGACGCGGTAAGCATAAAACGAATAGAAAATGATGATCGGCAGCACCACCACCGTGCCGGCCAGGATGATGGCGAGGCTTTCCGGCGCGGACGCCGCCTGCCAGATGGTCAGCCTGTCGGGCACGACGAAGGGATAGAACGACCAGGCGAGGCCGGCAAAGCCCAGCGTGAAGATGGCGGCCAGCGTCAGGAACGGCGTCAGCGCATGGCGGTCGCCGGCCTTGGGCAGATGGAAGGTCTGCCGCCACAGCCATGCGAACAGCACCGCCGACAGGACCGGCAGCGGCGACAAATAGAGCATGGCCGGCCAGACGAACCATTTGTCGAAGATGCGCGGACTGGCGAGCGGCGTGGCCAGCGACACGGCGACCATGCCGAGCGCGGTCAGCACCAGCGCCCGGCGCAGCCATAGCACCGCCTTCTTCTGCAATTCGCCTTCCGTCTTGTAGATGACCCAGGCCGCGCCCATCGCCGCGTAGGCGGCGGCAAGGCAGAGCGCCACCAGCGCGCCGAAGGCCATGCCGCCGAGGCCGACATCAAGGCCCAGCACATAGATCCCCAGCATGTAGCCCTGCGCCAGCGATGCGATGACCGAGCCCAGAAAGAAGATGCGGTTCCAGCGATGCTTGTGACCGGCCGGCACCTTGGCCCGGAAATCGAAGGCAACGCCGCGCAGGATCAGGCCGACAAGGAGCAGGAAGACCGGAATGTAGAGCGCGGTGAGGATGGTGCCGTGCGCCAGCGGGAAGGCGACCAGCAGCAGGCCGACGGCCAGCACCAGCCAGGTCTCGTTGGCGTCCCAGAACGGCCCTATTGCGGCGATCATCGTGTCCTGCTCGGCGTCTCCGGCGGCTGCGAACAGGATGCCGATACCGAGGTCAAAGCCGTCGAGGATGACGTAGATCAGGATGGCAAGGCCCATCAGGCCGGCGAAGATGAGGGGGAGCAATGTCGGCCAGTCGAGGGTCATCGCCGTTCTCCTATTTCGCCGCCGGCTGCGACAGCGGCGCGTCGAGAACGCCCGGCAGCGGCGAGGCATCGCCGTCCTTCGCCGCCTTCAGCGCCAGATAGACCAGCACGCCGAGATAGGCGATCAGAAGCAGCGCATAGAGGATGAGATAGACCGCGAGCGACAGCGCGACCTGGCTGCCGGCGACCGGGCCGACGGCATCGACAGTTTTCAGCACGCCGGCGACCAGCCACGGTTGGCGGCCGATCTCGGTGGTGTACCAGCCAGCCAGCGTCGCCAGCCAGCCGGACAGCGCCATCGGCACCATCACCAGCGCCAGCGGTCTCGGCAGGCTGTGCCGGCGCTTGAGGAAAAAGGCGGCCGACCAGGAGACGACGAGCATCAGGACGCCGGTGCCGACCATGATGCGAAAAGCCCAGAACACCGGGAACACCGGCGGGTGGTTGCCGGCATAGTCGTTCAGCCCCGGCACGACGCCGCTGGCGCTGTGCCTGAGGATGAGGCTGGCGCCATCGGGGATGGTGATCTCGTATTTGTTCTCCCTTGCCGCCTCGTCGGGAAGCGCGAAAAGGACCAGCGGCACGTTGGGGCCGGTGTTCCAGTTGGCCTCCATGGCGGCGATCTTCTGCGGCTGATGCTCGAGCGTGTTGAGGCCATGCTGGTCGCCGGCGAAGATCTGGATGGGGATCAGGATCGCCGCGGTGAAGACACCGGTGCGCAAGGCCTTCCACATCGATTCCGAACGGTCGCCATAGAGATAGCGCAGCGCCGACAGGCCGGCGATCAGGAACGAAACCGTCAGGCCGGAGGCAAGCAGCATGTGGACGAGCCGGTAGGGCATGGACGGGTTGAAGACGATCGCCCACCAGTCGGTAGCGTGGGCTACGCCGTCGCGCATCTCGAAGCCGACCGGCGTCTGCATCCATGAATTGAGCGCGATGATCCAGAAGGCGGACAGGGTGGTGCCGCCGGCCACCAGCACGGTTGCCAGCGTGTGGATGCGGTTGGAGACGCGGCGGAAGCCGAACAGCATGATGCCGAGGAACGCCGCCTCGAGGAAGAAGGCGGTGAGTATCTCATAGGCGAGCAGCGGGCCGGCGATGTTGCCGACGGTCTCCATGTAACCCGGCCAGTTGGTGCCGAACTGGAAGCTCATGGTGACGCCCGAAACCACGCCCATGGCGAAGGACAGCGCGAACACCTTCACCCAGGTGAAATAGGCGCGCATCCAGGCGGTATCGCCGGTGGCGTTGTAGCGAAGCTTGAAGAACAGCAGCATCCAGCCAAGCGCGATGGTGATAGCCGGAAACAGGATATGGAACGAGATGTTGGCGCCGAACTGGATGCGCGAAAGGATGAGCGGGTCCATGGCGGGCTCCGGCTGCTGCTATGTCAGGGAAGATAGGCCGGATGCGCCAGGCGGTCAAAGCGGCGTGGCGTCACGCGAGGCGGAACGCCGCAGGACCGCGGCAGCGGTGGATGCGCCGATGTCCAGAATGTCAGGAGTGCCATTGACTTCCGGCCGCGCGCACCGACATTCAGCGGACTAAATCAACAGACCTCCTTTCAAGCAGCCGTTTTTCAGCCATGCCATCGATCATTGCCATTTCCGGGGTCACCAAGACCTACGCCACCGGTTTCAAAGCGCTGAAGGAGATCAACCTCGATATCGAGCGCGGCGAGATTTTTGCGCTGCTCGGGCCGAACGGCGCCGGCAAGACGACGCTGATCTCGATCGTCTGCGGTATCGTCAACCGCTCGTCGGGCACGGTCAGCGTCGACGGCCACGACATCAGCCGGGATTATCGCGCCGCACGCAGCCTCATCGGGCTGGTGCCGCAGGAACTGACCATCGACGCGTTCGAGAGCGTGTGGGCGACGGTCAACTACAGCCGGGGCCTGTTCGGCAAGCCGGCCAACCACGCCTTCGTCGAGAAAGTGCTGCGCGACCTGTCGTTGTGGGACAAGAAGGACGCCAAGGCGATCACCCTGTCCGGCGGCATGAAGCGGCGGCTGATGATCGCCAAGGCGCTGTCGCACGAACCGAGGGTGCTGTTCCTCGACGAGCCGACAGCCGGCGTCGACGTCGAGCTGCGCCAGGACATGTGGGCGATGGTGCGCCGGCTGCGCGAGGATGGCGTCACCATCATCCTGACCACGCACTATATCGAGGAGGCCGAGGCGATGGCCGACCGCGTCGGCGTCATCAATCGCGGTGAGATCGTGCTGGTTGAGGACAAGGTGCAACTGATGCGCACGCTCGGCCGCAAACGGCTGTTGCTGGAATTGCGCACTCCGCTCGCCACCATACCCGAGAAATTGTCGCGCTACGCACTGGAGCTTTCGCCGGACGGTGATCGACTGACTTACACCTATGACAACCAGAGCGAGCGGCCGGGCGTCGCCTCGCTGCTGCGCGACCTTGAGACGGCCGGCGTCCAGTTCCGCGATATCGACACGCAAAACAGCTCGCTCGAGGAGATCTTCGTCAACCTGGTGAGGAAGGGCGCATGAACCCGCGAGCAGTCTGGGCGATTTACAAGATGGAGATGGCGCGCGCTTTTCGGACCGTGCTGCAGAGCATCGTCTCGCCGGTCATCTCGACATCGCTCTATTTCGTCGTCTTCGGCTCGGCCATCGGCTCGCGCATCACCGAGATTGACGGCATCAGCTACGGCGCCTTTATCGTGCCGGGGCTGATCATGTTGTCGCTGCTGACGCAGTCGATCTCCAACGCCTCCTTCGCCATCTATTTCCCGAAATTCGTCGGCTCGATCTACGAACTGCTGTCGGCGCCGGTGTCCTATCTGGAGATCATCATCGCCTATGTCGGGGGTGCGGCGACCAAGTCGATCATACTCGGCCTGATCATCCTGGGGACCGCGTCGCTGTTCGTGCCGCTGACCATCGAGCATCCGTTCTGGATGCTCTCCTTCCTGGTGCTGACGTCGGTGACCTTCAGCCTGTTCGGGTTCATCATCGGCATCTGGGCGAAGAGCTTCGAGCAGCTGCAGCTGGTGCCGCTGCTGATCATCACGCCGCTTACCTTCCTTGGCGGCAGCTTCTATTCGATCGACATGTTGCCCGGCACCTGGCGCACGGTGACGCTGTTCAACCCTGTCCTTTATCTGGTCAGCGGCTTTCGCTGGAGTTTCTACGGCAAAGCCGACGTCTCGATCGGCATCAGCCTCGGCATGACCGTGGTTTTCCTGTTTGTCTGCATAGCGATCGTCGCGTGGATCTTCAGGACCGGCTACCGGCTGCGGAACTGACCGAACGGCCTGCCCAGGCGACGCAGCGCCAGCATCCGAGCGATGTTCCCGACCCAAGACGACCAAATCTGGTGACGACGCTTGAAAGCGGCCGTGCGATGGCGGCGCTTGATTTCCATATAATGTTATATATCGTGTTATCAATTGGCTGGCAGGTCGATTATGGAAGACGTCGTAAGGTCCCTTGGGTTCCTGTGCCTGGGCAGCAGGATGAAGCGTATTGGCGAGCAATTGCAGGCGGATACGCAGCGCCTGCTCGACTGCCTCGATGTGCCGGTTCAGTCGAGCCAGTACCCGCTGCTGGCTGCGCTCGACAGGCTGGGCCCGCTGCCAGTCGGGGAACTGGCGCAATCCCTCGGGGTCGCGCAGCCAGGTGTAACGCGGAGCGTGTCGCTTCTGGCCGAATTGGGACTGGTCGAGGTCAGTCCATCGGATGATGACCAGCGGCGCAGGATTGTCTGCCTCACCCTGCACGGCCAGCGGCTGGTCGATGTTGCAAAGCACGACGTCTGGCCGCGCATCGAGAATGCCGTCGCGGATCTGTGCGCGGATCTTTCTGGGCCGCTTCTTGATCAGCTGGCCGCCATCGAGGACGGCCTCGCCGCGGCGCCTCTCGACCGTCGTGTAAAGAAGCCGGAAGGTGCCACGCGATGAAATACCTGCTTGACCGTCCCGTGTGGAGCGCGCTTCGGACGCGACACCAAGCCTTCGCGAAAGGTGACGACCTCGCCATGCGGTATCGGCCCTCGATAGCTCCCTTCGCCGCCAGTGCCGCGGACGATGCGGAAAGCCTGCAGGCGCTCGGAAAACTTGTCTCCCCAGGCGAGAGTGCGATCCTGCTTCAGGCGGACGCCATTGCTCTGCCCGCGGAACTCTCGGCGACTTCGACCGCGCCCGGGGTTCAGATGATTGCCGAGCGGCCATTGCAGATGGTCTCCGACAAGCGCGTGCAACGTCTGACGCGAGACGATGCAGCTGAGATGCTCGCCTTGGCATTGGTCACCAAGCCTGGCCCATTCACGCTCGAAGCCTTGAGCCTAGGCGATTTTTGGGGTGTGAAGATCGAGGGCCGACTTGCGGCGATGGCCGGCGAACGCATGAAGCAACCCGGCTAAACCGAACTTAGCGGGGTGTGCTCACATCCGGAATTTCGAGGCGGTGGCCTGGGCAGGCTGCTGTCGCTGTTCGTGGCAAACCGGATAGCGGCGCGCGGCGAAGTTCCCTATCTCCACGCCTATGCCAGCAACACCACGGCCATAGGATTATACGAGTCCATTGGCTTCAGGTTGAGAAGCATGATGAACGTGGCCGTGGTTCAGCGCGCCGAATGAGCCCATCAGGCGCATTCCCGCGCATCAGGAAAAGGAAGGATTTCGTATCGACGAAGTCCTTCCTTGGCGCTGCTAGCGCCTTGCAGTGATTCAGACCGCGATCTTGCCACCGCCCTGTTTGGTGATGGCGACGACCGACGGCCGCACCGGCATATCGGGCTTGAAGTCAGGCCAGCGGGTCGACGGGTCCTCGTAGTAAGAGGGACGGCCAAAAGCCTCCCAGTCTTCGCCGCCATCGGCCGGATGCTGAACCGCGACGAAGGCGGTCTGGTCGTCGGGCGTGAATAGCGGGCCGCACATTTCGGCGCCGATCGGCACGCGGAAGAACAGTTTCGAGGTCGCCCGCGCCTCGCCTTCGGTGTCGACCGCCCACAGGCCATCGGTGCGGCCGGTGGCCTTCGGGCCCTGGCCATCGGTCGAGACCCAAAGCCGGCCGGCCGAATCGATGGCGCAATTATCCGGCATGCCGAACCAGCCATTGGCGGTGGTTGCGGTCGAGAAGGTGGCGCCAACTTCGGCCACTGAGGGATCGCCGCATTTCAACAGCACTTCCCACTTGCCCTTGGCGGCAGTGAAATCGCCACCGTCCTCGACGATCTCGATGATATGGCCGAAGGCGTTTTCGGCGCGCGGATTGGCGGCGTCGACCTGGTCCGTCTTGCGCTTCGAATTGTTGGTCAGCATGACGTAGACCTTGCCAGTCGTCGGATTGGGCTGGATGTCCTCGGGGCGATCCATCTTGGTGGCACCGAGCAGATCGGCGGCACGGCGCGTCTCGATCAGCACGTCGGCCTGTCTGGCAAAGCCGTTCTCCGCCGTCAGCGGGCCCTGGCCGAAGACGATGGGCAGCCATTCGATCGACCCGTCTTCGGCGAATTTGGCGACGTAGAGCGTGCCGTCGTCGAGGAGATCCATGTTGGCGGCGCGGTCCTCGGCGTTGAACTTGCCGGCCGTGACGAATTTATAGACATAGTCGAAGCGTTCGTCGTCGCCGAGATAGAAAACGACACGGCCATCCTTGGCGACGATCGATTCAGCGCCCTCATGCTTGAAGCGGCCCATGGCAGTGCGCTTCCTCGGCACCGAGGTCGGATCGTTGACGTCGACCTCAACAATCCAGCCGAAGCGATTCGGCTCGTTCGGCTCCTTGCCGATGTCGAAGCGATCGTAATGCGCAGCCCATTCATAGGCGCCTTCGGGAATACCCAGGCGCTTGTAGTTGGTGGCTTCCTTGTGGCCTTCCGGCAGCTCGCCCGAGAAATAGCCGTGTATGTTTTCCTCGGCCATGACATAGGTACCCCAGGGCGTGACGCCGCCGGCACAATTGTTGACAGTGCCGATGACCTTCGTGCCGGTCGGATCGGCACTGGTCTTGACGCGGTCGTGGCCGGCGACGGGGCCGGACAGTGCCATCTCGGTGTTGGCGGTGATGCGGCGGTTGAGCTTGCCGTCGCGCACCACCTGCCATTTGCCTGATGCCTTGCGGATCTCGACGATGGTGCCGCCATGCGCGGCCATCTCGACGTCGACCTGTTCCTTGCTCAGCGGCGCCTGCTTGGCCTCCCCATCGACGATGGTGACAAGGCCCGGGAACATCAGATGCGGATTGGTGTATTCGTGGTTGACCACCAGCAGGCCATGCTCGGCCGAGCCGTCGATCGGGATATAGCCGACATAGTCGTTATTGTAGCCAAACTGTCTTTCCTGGGCCTGCGCCGACTGTTTTGTCGGATCGAATTCCGGTGAATCGGCAAACAGCGGATCGCCCCAGCGCAACAGCACGTCGGCGTCGTAGCCGGCAGCGACATGGTGCTTGTCGTCGACGCCTGCCTCGACCTCGTCGAAACTGAAGACCGAGCCGCCACCGGCGCGGGCATCGTCGGCGAGGATCAGCGCGAGCGGGCTGACGGTGGCGGCGATGGCGGTTGCCGCGAGCGATCCCTGCAGAAAACCACGGCGCGAGAATCGCGCGGCGATGATTTCGCCCATCGTCTGGTTGTCAGTGGGATTGGTTCCTGGCCCATCGTTTTCCTCGAGCAGGCTGGTGCGGAAATGGGCGTCGGGGCGATGTTCAGTCATGGGGGCGTGCCTCTGGCTCTTTGGGATGGCTGGAGCGTGTTGCTTGACTGACCGCGTATCGCCAGCAGATCACAGTTTGATGACGTTGCCGACCAATTTCCAGCCCGATTTCATGTCTTTGATCAGGCCGCTTGACCGCGACCGACGCTTCCGAAACAAGATCTGCGGCAGGCGCGCAAGCACGGCGTCGGGAGGAACAAAAAAGTGAGTTTCTGGGGACTGGGGCAGCTCGGCATTTCGACAGTGATCTTCCTGCTGGCGGCGACGGCGGCCAAGCAATGGGGGCTGGCGCCGAGCCTCGGCAAGATCGTTCTGACTCTGGCGCTCTATTCAGCGGGCAATCTGATCATGCTGAGGCTGATCCGTGAATTCGGCATGTCGGTGTCGTTCAGCCTGTCGGCGGTGATCCAACTGGTGTCGGTGAACGTGGTGGCACTGGTGTTCTTCGGCGAGCGCGTCAATTCGTTGCAGGCGACCGGCATCGTGCTCGCCGTCGCAGCGGTGGCGCTGATCACGCTCGGGCCCTATCTGCAAAAACTGTAGTTGCGCATGACCCCGAAACGATTTCGGAAAGGATCATGTGCCAAATCAAAGTGCTACAGCGTCCTTTGCGCGTCCAAAAGGACGCGCGGCGCTGTAAGACGATTGGCCCGATGAAGAATACCGCAAACAGGCTGCTCAACTGGATCGAATTCCCGGTGCTTTTGGCCGGACTGGTCATCGCTGGCGGGCTGTGGGGGTTCGAGGAACTGATGGAGGTAGCGCGGGACACCACGCCGCACGCCTTCGACACGGAAATTATGCTCGCCTTCCGTGAAGCGGGCCAGCCCGACAATCCGATCGGACCGCTATGGCTGGAAGGGGCGATGCGCGACATTACCAGCCTCGGCAGCGCCATCGTGCTCGGGCTGATCACAGTGGCGGTGATCGTCTATCTGCTGCTGATCCACAAGCCGGGAGCAGCGTTTCTGGTCTTTGTCGCGGTGGCGGGCGGGCAGGCCCTGTCGAGCACGCTGAAGCTAGGAATCGATCGGCCGCGCCCCGACCTGGTCTCGCATCTCGCCGACGTGGCGACGCTTTCGTTTCCAAGCGGCCATGCGATGCTGTCGGCGGTGACATATTTGACGCTGGGCAGCATGGCGTCGCGTTTCCTGCCTGGGCGAACGACCAAGATCTATGTGCTGGCACTTGCCGTGCTGACAGCACTGCTCGTCGGCATCAGCCGCGTCTATCTCGGCGTTCATTGGCCATCGGACGTGCTGGCCGGCTGGTGCGCCGGCTTCGCCTGGGCGATGCTGTGCTGGCTGGTCGCATGGGCGTTCCAGCGATGGCGCGGGCAGACCACCGGCGCCTGAACCGCCCGTTCCGAACGACGCTGCGCCAATTCTCCTCTAAGTTGCGGCGGCTGGGGCGTGCTGGCCCAGCGGGCGCGCAGGCTCGCCAAGATGCAAACGGCCTGGTGTGCACATGTCTGACATGTGCATGATGATGCTTGATCCATCAAAATGATGGTATTATACATGGAATGCAGACTCAGACGGGGGTTTTTAGCCGATGATCACTGCCGCGCAGATGCGCGCCGCAAGGGCTCTGGCCGGCATCGATCAGAAGACGCTCGCCGAGCGCGCCGGGGTTTCGCTTCCAACCATTCAGCGCATGGAAGCGAGCGACGGCGTGGTCAGGGGCATGGTCGATACGCTGATGAAGGTCATCCATGCCCTTGACCGGGCCGGCGTGGAGCTGATCGGCGAGAACCAGGCCAGCGAGCGCGGCGGCAGGGGGGTGCGCCTCAAGCCGGTCGTGCCGCAGAACCCGCCAGGCTGAGCCGAAATAGAGTCGCGACGGCGACCGCCGACAGTCCTGCCGACGATCCCGCCGCCTGCTTGGTTTTATGCGTGGCCGCTGTGCACTTTTTGGCGGCATGCATCAGGAGCGGAAGGCAGTCCATGCATCGAACCCAGCGGGCAATTCATCAACCGGCGCAGCCGACATTTTCCGAACTGTTCACGCCGAAGCTGGCGACGGTGCTGCGCGAAGGCTACACATCAGAGCACTTCAAGGCCGATGCCATCGCCGGACTGACCGTGGCCATCGTGGCGCTGCCGCTGTCGATGGCGATCGCGATCGCATCGGGCGTGTCTCCGGAGCGCGGGCTCTACACTTCCATCATTGGCGGTTTCCTCGTCTCGGCTCTGGGCGGCAGCCGTTTCCAGATCGGCGGGCCGGCGGGCGCCTTTATCGTGCTGATGGCGGCAACCGTGGCACGGGTCGGCGTCGACGGGTTGCTGCTGGCGACGATGATGGCCGGCGTCTTGCTGCTCGTCATCGGCTACCTCAGGCTTGGCACCTACATCAAATTCATTCCTTATCCGGTGACCGTCGGCTTCACCGCCGGCATCGCCATCATCATCTTCTCCGGCCAGATCGTCGAGCTGTTCGGGCTAAAACTCGCCGGCAAAGAACCTGGACCGCTGGTGCCGAAGCTGATGGCGATCGGCGAGGCGGCCGGCACGATCAATCTCGCCGCCACCTTCGTCGCTCTGCTGACCATCGTCGCCATTGCCCTGATGAAACGGTGGCGGCCGAAATGGCCCGCCATGCTGATCGCCATCGGTCTGGCGTCGCTTGTCGTGGCGCTGTTTTCTCTGCCTGCCGAAACGATCGGCACGCGCTTCGGCGGTATCCCGCGCAGCCTGCAAATGCCGGCCTTTCCGCCGATCAGCTTCAGCAGGATGATCGACGTCCTGCCGGACGCCCTAGCCTTTGCGCTGCTCGGCGCGATCGAATCGCTGCTGTCGGCGGTGGTCGCCGACGGCATGACAGGAAGGCGGCACCGCTCCAACTGCGAACTCGTGGCGCAAGGCTTCGCCAACATCGCGTCCGCCCTGTTCGGCGGCATCTGCACCACCGGCACCCTAGCCCGCACCGCGACCAATGTGCGAGCCGGCGCGCATGGACCGGTCTCGGGCATGATCCACTCGGCCCTCCTGCTTGCCCTGATGCTGGTGGCGGCGCCGCTGGCCAGCTACATCCCGCTTGCAGCCCTTGCCGGCGTGCTGGCGGTGGTGTGCTGGAACATGTTCGAGAAGCAGGCCTTTGCCACGCTGCTGCGTGCCTCGCGCGGCGACGCGCTGGTGCTGATGGCGACTTTCCTGATCGTCATCTTCCGAGATCTCACCGAAGGCATCGTCGTCGGCTTCGCGCTGGGCTCGATCCTGTTCATCGACCGCATGGCCAAGAGCATTGCGGTTGAGCCGGATCAGGGACTGGTGCAGGACGATGTCGCCGACAGAACCGGCGCCGCCAGCGCATACGATTCCAGCGAGGCCAGCGATGCCGACACCGTCGTCTACCGGATTTCCGGCGCCTTCTTCTTCGGCGCCGCCTCGACCGTCGCCACGGTGCTGGACCGCATCGCCGACCAGCGCAAGAACTTCATCCTCGACTGCTCGGCCGTGCCATTCTTCGATTCAACGGCGGCCAACGTCATCGAGAGCGCTGCCCACAAGGCGAGGCGCGCCGGCGTGCGCTTCATCATATCAGGCGCTTCGCCGCAGACACGCCGCATGCTGATCAACCACGGCGTCAAACGGCCGCTGGTGACATACGCCGCCTCGATCAGGGACGCGCGAGCGCAGTTGAAGAATGCCGCGCCGGGAGAGGTCTAACCCTCTCCTCATCGTCAGCGATGTCGGACGGACGCAAGCACCGCGTCAGGCAGCGGCGCCGGGCGCGCTGGCGTCTTCGTGCGGCGCGGCGGCCAGATCGGTGCGCGCCTTGCGCGCGAGTTTTTTTGTCGAGCGCCTGGGCCTGTCGCCGAACAGATCGGCTGCCGCCGCAAGACAGGTCTTTTTCAGGCTTTTCTCCGAGCGCTTCAACAGCTTGCTCAGCAGTCGCGTTTCCTGAGGAGAGCCGAGCGGCCGGTCGTGGGCCTCGAGAAGCGTGCGCAAGACGAACACATCATGCAGTTCGCCCAGCTTTTCGCCAAGTTCGTCGACCGCCTTGCGCCGTGCCTTGATCGGCGTCGGCCACAGCCTTCCAAGCAGCGACAGATGCATGCCGTGAGTCTTTGCCGCCTTGCGCAGATCATGGAAATCGTCAGCATCACCGCGGGAGCCCGCCTTGTCCAGCGCCTTTCTGGCGCGACGCAGAGTGATGCGGGCGCCTTCGGCAAGCACATCGGCGGCCTGTTCGGGCTGGTCGGGCAAGACCAGAGTATCGATGCGGCTGATGCCATCCTCGCAAGCGGCAGTCGCGGCAGCTATCGCGGCGCCGAGGCCAACTCCACCATGCAATTGGTGCTGGCGCGCCACCAGCGTGTCGCGAACGGCATCGAGACCGCCGCCGGCGCTTTGCTCGGGAAAGTTTTTTGCCAGCCGGTCGATGGTTTCAACCAGCGCGGTCGCCTCGCGCGGGCCGGCAAGCAGGGCAGCCACCTCTCTGTAGCATTGGTTCTCGGTACTGCAAAATGTTTCGTCTCCGGGACGGACCAGGCGCAGCAAGGCACGCACCTTCTTCAGCCGCCTGCGGCATTTGTGCAGCGCCTGCTCCGGCCTGTCATGCGCCGCGTCCAGATGGACGAGCGCCTTGCCGATCTCCTCAGCGAGGATGCGCCTGACCTCGCCGGTCAACGGCAGGCGCGGATCGATGCGATAGCTCATGCGGCGATCTCCGGAATCCCCTCGAGGGCGAGCGACGCGTTGTAGAACCTGTGCTCGCCGGTGACTTCGCGGCCGAGCCAATCTGGCAGCATTTCGCCCTGCACGTCCTGCGGCGTCTCAAGCTCGGCGACCACCAGACCGCTGAGCATCCCGCCGAAGACATCGACTTCATAGAGATGGCCGCGATGCCTAACATGGTGGCGTGTCTTCTCGATGACACGACCGATTGCGAAGGCCAGCATCTCTTCCGCATCCGCCAGAAGGATCGGATATTCGAATTCGTCGCGTTCGCGGGCCTTGCTGCCGAATTTGAGCGTCAGCTTTGCCGACGCGCCGTCGCTGATACGCACGCGGACCGAGCGGTCGGGCGCGGCAACGAGATAGAACTGGCGAATGCGGATGTCCGCTTCGATCAGATCCCGCCAGCCATCGCCGGAGACCAGGAACTTGCGCTCGATTTCCTTGACCATGGCTCCACACTAAAGCGCGTGCGGATGGAGATGGCAAGGTGGGGATCGACAGGTGGAGATCGGCAAGGCTTGACTTTAATCATTCGATTGATTAAACTGCGGATCATGAGCAAACCGACAAACGCTAAAATTCCGCGCCGCGAGGCATCCCCCGCCGAGATGACGCGCGCGGCACTTGTTCGCGCAGCGCTGAAGCTGTTCGGACGCCAGGGTTTTGACGGCACCTCGACGCGCGAGATCGCGGCTGAGGCCAGGGCCAATATCGGCTCGATCGCCTATCATTTCGGCGGCAAGGAAGGGCTTCGCACCGCTGCGGCCGACTATATCGTCGACACGATCCAGACCATTGCCGGCCAGGCGATCGGCAATCTGCAGGGCTCAAGCGAACCAGAAACGGGCGAACCAGAAACGGGCGACCCCGAAGCGGCGCGGGCACAACTGTTCACCGCGCTGGAGCGGATGGTGGCTTTCATCGTGGCAAGGCCGGAGGCCGGCGAGATCGTGCAGTTTGTCCTGCGTGAGCTGTCGCATCCGACGGCGGCACTCGACCGCATCTACGACGGCGTGTTCGAGCCGACGCATCGCCGGCTCTGCCTGATCTGGGAGCAGGCGACGGGCGAGGCGGCCGAAAGCGAGGCTACCCGACTCACCGTGTTCACGCTGATCGGCCAGGTCGTCTATTTCCGCATCGGCCGCGAGGCGGTGATGCGCCGCATGGGCTGGCGCGCGATCGGCGACGCCGAGGCCACCAAGATCGCGGCGGCAGTGACGGATAATCTCGGCGCGATTTTGGCTCGGCGTCACTTAACCGACCGGAAGGATCGTAGATCATGAGTTTCCTCTGCTCTGTGCCGCTCGCCGCCCTGCTTTTCAGCACCTGCGCACCGGCGACGCCGCTCGCCGTCGGCTATGTCGAGGGCGACTATGTGCTGCTCGCGCCGATCGAGGTGGCGCAGGTCGAGACGATTTCGGTCAAGCGCGGCGATCGCGTCGCGCCGGGCACGCCAGTGGTGACGCTGGAAAGCGCCGACGCAAAAATAGCCGTCGCGCAAGCCGAGGCGGCCCTTGCCCAGGCCCAGGCGCAACTTGCCGACCTGCAGGTCGGCAAGCGGCCGGAAGAGATTGAGGTGCTCAAGGCGCAGGTCGACATGGCCAAGGCGCAAGCCGCCGACGCCAAACGCAGATACACCCGCGCCAGCGATTTGTTCAAACGCGGCACCGGCACTCAGGCCGATTATGATACGGCTTCGGCGTCGCTGGAAACTGCCAACGCGCAGCTCGGCCAGGCGGAAGCCAATCTCGCTGTCGGAGGCCTGCCGGCGCGGCCCGAGACGATCAAGGCCGCCGACAATCAGGTCAGACAGGCGCAATCGGCGCTGGAGCAGGCGCGCTGGCGGCTGTCGAAGCGTGTGCTGGCGGCGCCTTCGCCCGGCCGCATCAACGATGTGATCCGCTATCCCGGCGACACCGCCGGGCCGACCGCGCCGGTCATTTCGATTCTGCCGGACGGCGCGGTGAAGCTCAGCGTCTATGTGCCGGAAAGCGCGTTCTCGTCGGTGGAAGTCGGCACGCTGCTCAACGTCCATTGCGACGGCTGCGGGCCGGACGTGAAGGCTCGCGTCAGCTACGTGTCGCCGGACCCGGAATTCACGCCGCCGGTGATCTACTCGCTCGAGACCCGGCAGAAGCTGGTCTATCTGGTCGAGGCGCGGCCGGAGGGCGACGCCGGCGCGCTGCAACCGGGGCAGATCGTTGATGTCGAACTGGCGGATATCGGCAAATGAACGTCATCGACGTCCACGGCCTGGTCAAGCGTTTTGGTGACAAGACCGTCGTCGACCATGTGACGATGACGGTGGCCGAGGGCGAGATCGTCGGCTTCCTCGGCCCCAACGGCTCTGGCAAGACGACGACCATCCGCATCATGTGCGGCCTGCTGACGCCGGATGAGGGCGAAGGCACGGTGCTCGGCTTCGACATCCGCACCGACAGTCTGAGGATCAAGCGCGAAGTCGGCTATATGACCCAGAAATTCTCGTTCTACGAGGATTTGACCATCGCCGAAAACCTCGAATTCGTAGCGCGGCTCTATGGGTTGAAGCCGCTCAACGAGCATGTCGCCAGGACGCTGGAGGATCTTGGCCTCACCTCGCGCAAGGACCAGTTGGCCGGCACGCTGTCCGGTGGCTGGAAGCAGCGGCTGGCGCTGGCCGCCTGCATCATGCACACGCCCAGATTGCTGCTGCTCGACGAGCCGACGGCGGGCGTCGATCCGAAGGCGCGGCGTGAATTCTGGGACGAGATCCATCGGCTGGCCAGCGGCGGGCTGACCGTGCTGGTCTCCACCCACTATATGGACGAGGCCGAGCGCTGCCATCGCATCGGCTACATCTCCTACGGCAGGATGCTGGCCACCGGCACGGTCGACGAGGTGGTCAGGAATGCCGGGCTGACGACCTTCGTTGTGCAGGGTCCGCGCCTCGACCAGGTCGCTGCCGCACTCAGCGGCCGGTCCGGTGTCGACCAGGTGGCGCCGTTTGGCGCGACGCTGCACGTCGTCGGCTCCGACAAGACGGCGCTTCAGGCTGCGCTCGCCGATGTCGAGAAAGACCACAAGGGCGTCACGGTGACGCCGGGCGAGACCAGCCTGGAGGATGTGTTCATCCAGTTCATGTCCGGCTCGAAGGACAATATGGGATGAAAAACGGGATAAACAGCGTCTTTTCCTTCGCCAGGCTCGGCGCGCTGCTGATCAAGGAGTTCATCCAGATGCGGCGCGACCGCATCACCTTCGCCATGATGCTGGGCGTGCCGCTGATGCAGTTGGTGCTGTTTGGCTATGCCATCAACAACGATCCAAAGAGCCTGCCGGCCGCCCTGGTGGCGATGAGCAGCGATCCCTATACGCGAGCCATGGTTTCGGCGCTGCAGACCACCGGCTACTACCGCTTCGACCATGTCGCGCAAAATGCCGCCGAGGCGGAATTCCTGATGGCGCGTGGCGACGTCGCCTTTGTCGTCACCATTCCCGCCGACTTTGCCCGGCGAGTCGAGCGCGGCGACCAGCCGCAAATCCTGATCGA
Source organism: Mesorhizobium sp. WSM4820 (assembly GCF_055811075.1). Lineage (NCBI taxonomy): Bacteria > Pseudomonadati > Pseudomonadota > Alphaproteobacteria > Hyphomicrobiales > Phyllobacteriaceae > Mesorhizobium > Mesorhizobium sp. WSM4820. The sequence goes on from NZ_JBVVQN010000002.1 coordinate 528,635, forward strand.
GGCTGATGCGACCGACCCGGCAGTCGCCAGCGGGGCCATTTCCACGCTCGGCACCGTTGCCAACCAGGCGCTGCTCAGGGCGCGCGGCATGCAGGAGACGGCCGCCGAAGCTGCCCGAGGCCAGCTCGAAGTGGTGGTGCACCGACGCTACAATCCGGAAGGCATCTCGCAATACAACATCGTGCCCGGCCTGCTCGGCGTCATCCTGCAGATGACGATGGTGATGATGACCTCGATCGCACTGACGCGCGAGACCGAGCGCGGCACGATGGAAAACCTCCTGGCGATGCCGTCCAGCCCGCTCGAAATCATGCTCGGCAAGGTGCTGCCCTATCTGGTGGTCGGCGCCGTGCAAGTGGCGGTGGTGCTGGCGGCGGCCAAGCTGCTGTTTGGGGTTCCCTTCTCCGGGTCGTTGTCGCTGCTGCTTGCGGCGGTTCTGGTCTTCGTGCTGGCGCTGGTGCTGCTCGGCTACACCATCTCGACGATGGCGCGCACGCAGATGCAGGCACTGCAGCTCACCTTCTTCTTCTTCCTGCCGTCGATCCTGTTGTCGGGCTTCATGTTCCCTTATCGCGGCATGCCTGGCTGGGCGCAGATCTTCGGCGAGATCCTGCCGCTGACGCATTTCCTGCGCATCATCCGCGCGGTGATGCTGAAGGGCGCCGACCTGCCGGCGGTCGCAACCGAAATAGGCTGGCTGGTCGTGTTCGTGGCGCTGTTTGCCGGCGTGGCGCTGGTGCGGTTCCGTCGGACGCTGGATTAGGAATTAGGATCCAACTCAAGCAGCTTACGCAAATGGCCGAGGTGTCACCTTGGATGCATGACCATTCGGATCGAGATTTTATGCGTGTCTGGCCTGATCCGGGACCGGCGGCAATTCAGGCGCATCCAGTCCCTGGAAGGGATCGCGCCAGGCGTCGATCTCTTCAAGCTGGCGATACCAGCGACTGACCGAAGGATAATCGTCGAGCGGCAATCTGGCGACATCGTTGAAAGGCAGAAACGTCGCCATGCGAAAGTCGGCATAGGAGACCGAGTTTTCGACCAGCCAGTCTCGCTCGGAAAGCGCGTTCTCAAGTGTTGCAGCGGCCGTGCGAAAGTCTCTCAGCCCCTCCTCGACCCGGTGCTGATCGATCGGGCCAATCCCATAGCGCTGCTTGGTCCCGCGTTCGAAATGCACGACGTCGCAAGCTCTTGCGAAGTTCTCTTTACCCCAACTGAGCCATCGGATCATCTCGGGTTCGTCGTCGCCGGTGCGCCAGAGATCCGAATGCGCGTCGCGTGAAAGCCGGCAGGCTATGGCGTCAGCCTCCCAGAGGCTGTTTCCCGAGCCTACGAGTATCGGCAATGAAAGATTGGGATTCAGCGGGCGATATCGCTCAGCCTGCCCGGGAGCGAAGGGCGATGCGAACTCAAAGTCGAGCTTTGCGTCGAGATAGCGTGCCACGGCGACCGCGAGGCGAGGATTGGGATTGCGGCTGAAGAGCAGTTTCATTTCGTGTCAGCCTTTGAATGGTGCCGGTTCGGTCGCCACCTAAGCCGCGGCCATGATCTCTGCATAGGTGCCGAAATCGACATTGCCGCCGGACAGCACCACGGCGACGCATTTGCCTGATAGCTCGATCTCGCCCGATGACAGCGCGGCCAGCCCGACGCAGCCGCCGGGCTCGACCACCAGCTTGAGATGGGCCATGGCGTCGCGCATCGCCTGTGCCGCCGCTCTGTCGGACACGGCAATGCCGCCGGCGAGATTCCTGCGGTTGATCTCGAAGGTGATTGCGCCCGGCTCGGCGGTAAGGAGCGCGTCGCAGATCGAAGTGTGGCCGGGTTCGATCGAAACCCGAGCACCTCTGGCCAGTGAACGACAGGTGTCGTCGAAATGCTCGGGTTCCACCGCCCAGACGGCGGTGCCCGGCGAGGCGTCCTTGACCGCGATGGAGATGCCGCTGCTCAGGCCGCCGCCGCCGCAGGGGATGACGACCGCGTCGAGGCTCACCCCGAGTGCTTTCGCCTGCGCCATCAGTTCGAGGCCGATCGTTCCCTGGCCGGCGATGATGGCCGGGTCGTCGAAAGGCGGAACCAGGACCATGCCCCGTTCCATGTACGGGCGAACCACCGCCATGCGATCGTCGCGAAACCGGTCGAACGGAACCACTTCGGCGCCCATTTTCCGGACATTGCCGACCTTCATTGCCGGCGCATCGGTGGGCATGGCGATAACCGCCTTGACGCCGAACATCGCCGCCGACGCGGCGACGCCTTGCGCGTGGTTGCCCGACGAGAAGGCGACGACGCCGCGGCTGCGCTGCTCATCGCTCAGCGACGACAGTTTGTTGTAGGCGCCGCGGAACTTGAACGAGCCGGTACGCTGCAGCGTCTCCGGCTTGAACAGGATCCTGGCGCCGAAACGCTTGTTCAGCTCCGGCGATTCGATCAGCGGCGTTTCGACGATCAGGCCGGACAATCGCGTTGCTGCGCGGTGGATATCGGCGATGCCGGGAGGGGTGGTCATGGTGAGGTCCTGCAGAATGAGACCGCCCCATGGTGCACGGAAAACCAGGCCGCGCACCACTGGAAAAATGTGACCGAGACAATTCGTGGATTGCGAGCAGAGAGTGGCGCTCCTCGCCGACCGCTCCTCACCCCAAAAGCGTCCGTTGCCGTTTGGCGCCGCCCATCTTGCGCCAGGTGTTGAAGCGATGGGTGGCGGCGGCGAAGGAGATCTTCATCTGCTGGGCAACCGAATAGCGCGACTTGCCCTCGTCGAACAGGCGGTAGCAGCATTCGACGCCCTCCTCGGTCAGCTTGCCGTCGGGGGCCTTGTTGTGCGGATTGGCCGGGTCGAATTTCTCGACCTGCTGCTCGACCAGACCTTTCAGGCGCTGCAGATCGGCCTCGATGCTGGCGATCAGGTCGAGAACGGGTTTCGGGTCAAATGCATGGGTGGGCTGTTTTGCCGGCATCCGGATTCCTTTCTCTTGGCTTAAGCCCACTATATAGGTGAACATTCGCCACTAATGAAGGGCGCTGGCGGAGGATTCCCGCAACCATAAATTTGAACCTCCGGCTACAAGCGATTGACCAACGGTGCACCAAACTCTAGTTTAGAATAATTCTAAACTAGGGCGGATTTCTCATGCTTTCCCGTGTTTTCGGTTTTGGTCGCCGTCCCTTCGAGTCGCTCTCGGAGCAAGAGATCCTGGCGCTCGCCATCTCTTCCGAAGAGGATGACGGGCGTATCTACCGCGCCTATGCCGACGGGCTGGCGGATAGGTTTCCGCATTCGGCCAAAGTGTTCGAGGAAATGGCGGAGGAGGAGGACGGCCATCGCGATTCGCTGATCGAGCTTCACCGCGAGCGTTTTGGCGAGCGCATTCCGCTGATCCGGCGCGAGCATGTGAAGGGCTATTACGAGCGCAAGCCCGACTGGCTGGTCCGGCCGCTCGGCATCGAACATGTGCGCCAACAGGCCGAGTCTATGGAGCGTCAGGCCTACCTGTTCTATGTCGAAGCGGCGAAACGCACCAGCGACGCCTCGACGCGAAAGCTGCTCGATAATCTGGCGGTGGCCGAACAGGGCCACGAGACGCTGGCGCAGCGGCTGGAGCAAAAGCATGTGCCGGGCGCGGTGAAGGCCGAGGAAGCAGCAGCCGAGCAGCGCCAGTTCATCCTGACCTATGTGCAGCCGGGACTGGCCGGGCTGATGGACGGATCGGTGTCGACGCTGGCGCCGATCTTCGCCGCCGCGTTCGCCACGCACGACACATTCCAGACCTTCCTGGTCGGGCTTGCCGCCTCGATCGGCGCCGGCATCTCGATGGGCTTCACCGAGGTCGCCTCCGATGACGGCAAGCTGTCGGGCCGCGGCTCGCCGGTGAAACGCGGCATCACCACAGGCGTGATGACGGCGCTGGGTGGCCTCGGTCACGCCTTGCCCTACCTCATTCCGTATTTCTGGACCGCGACAATTCTCGCGGTCGTGGTGGTGTTCTTCGAACTGTGGGCGATCGCCTTTGTGCAGAACCGTTATATGCAGACGCCGTTCTGGCGCGCCACCTTCCAGGTGGTGCTGGGCGGCGCGCTGGTGTTTGCGGCTGGAGTGCTGATCGGGAATGCCTAGCAGCCCTCTTGCCTTCTCCCCTTGTTGTGGGAGAAGGAAGAGCCGCCCCACTCACCCGTTCGCCGTCCGGCTGTCCTCAGGCGCCTCGGCCCGTTCGGTGAGGCCATAGTCGCGCACGACGTGGGCGATGCGCAGACGGTAGTCGGCAAAGATACCGCCACGGCCGGCCCTCTGCGCCTGCCTATGTTCCTCCGTGTTGCGCCAGGCTTTCACCGCTTCCTCGTCACGCCAGAACGACAGCGACAGGATGCGGTTCGGGTCGACAAGGCTCTGAAAGCGCTCGATCGACAGAAAACCGTCGATGCCGTCGAGCAGCGGGCGCAGGTCGGCGGCGAGGCCGAGATAGGCGTCGCGCTTGCCCGCTGCCGGCTCGACCTCGAAGATGACGGCGATCACAGTTTCACCAGAGAGGCGTGCGGCCCGGATGCGAGTTTCAAAAAAGTCCGATCCTCTTTCAGGATGAATTTTTCACGCCGGGCGAATTCGTAATTGGCCTTGCCGGCCGGGTCGGCGGCGAGCCGGATACGGTAGGCTTCGTAAGCCGCCAGGCTGTCGATGTTGTAGGCGGCATAGGCTGTCGTGGCCGAGCCCTCATGCGGCGCGAAATAGCCGATCAGATCGGCGCCACAGCGCGGGATCGCCTGGCCCCAGTTGCGGGCATACTCCTCGAACGCCGCCTTGCCGAACGGATCGATCTCGTAGCGGATGAAGCAGGTGATAGTCATCCTTTGTCTCCTTGCTGAATCTGGTTTGTTGCGGCGACAGTTCGAGCGGGGTCGAAATATTCCGTGGATCGGTGTGCTAGGCAATTTCTCCGGTGGTCATGCTTGCCAAAAGGATTTCGCGCATTCGCGGCGAATGTCTTGTGGCGTCAGGCCGAGGTCGCGCAAAAGGTGCACGTCAATCTCGGCGAGGTCGAGGCGTTGCAGATGGCGGTCATACCACCGCGCCAGCAGCCGCAGATGCGCCCGGCGCAAGATCATGAACGGAGACGGCCGACGGCCAAAGCGTTGGCAAGCACGGTGTGGGGAACGGTTCTTGCGGTCATCCTCGTCTCCTTGATCTCGGCGCAGGATAGTGGTTATCTGACGTCAATGCTTCGATGAAGGACGAACCATGCGTGAAGGACCAGATATAGCCCGCATCGCCAGCCTAGTCGGCGATCCGGCACGGGCAAACATGCTGACCGCGCTGATGGGTGGCACGGCGCTGACAGCGAGCGAACTGGCGCTCGAGGCCGGCGTGTCGCTGCCGACCGCCAGCTCGCATCTATCGAAACTGATGGAGGGCGGGCTGCTGACGCTGGCAAGCCAGGGGCGGCACCGCTACTACGGGCTGGCCGGGCCGCAGGTGGCTGGCATGATCGAGGCGATCACCGGCGTGGCCGCCGCGGTCGGACCGCAGCGGGTGCGGCCGGGTCCGCGTGATGCGGCGATGCGCGTGGCGCGGGTCTGCTACGACCATCTCGCCGGCGAGCAGGCCGTGGCGATGCTCGACCGTCTTGTCGCTCGACAAGTGCTGCTGCGCGACGACAAGGAAATCCGGCTTGGGCCGTCGGCCGCCTCGCATTTTGCCGCGATCGGCATCGATGTCGAGAGCAAGGCGCGACGACCGATGTGCCGGACTTGCCTCGACTGGAGCGAGCGGCGCTCGCATCTGGCTGGCATGTTGGGCGCTGCCATCCTCGACAAGATCCTTTTGGAAAAATGGGCGCGGCGCGACAAAGACAGCCGCGCGGTAATCTTCTCGCCGATGGGCAAGCAGGCCTTCGAGAGGGTGTTTCTCGCTTGATTGTCAGCCGCGCTCGAGCGGCTTGCCCTGCTTGAAAAAATCCACCCAGGGATCGGCTTTCGCCAACTGTTTCAGCGTCGTCTTGTCGCCGATCGGAAATGCGTTCGGCGCCAACCCGGCTTCAATTTCCGCCCAGGTCGCCGGCATCGATGCCGTGGCGCCCTTCTTGGCGCGCGACGAATAGGGGGCCACCGTCGTCGAGCCGCGGCCGTTGCGCAGATAGTCGACGAAGATCTTGCCTGTGCGCGCCTTCTTCGACAGCGTCGCCGTATACCGATTAGGGGCGGCCTGCTCGAGGGCACGGGCGAAATCATGGGCGAAGTCCTTCACCTCATCCCAATCCGCCGACGGTTTCAGCGGCACGACGACATGGTAGCCCTTGCCGCCCGAGGTCTTGACGAAATTCGGCAATGACAGCGCATCGAGCCGGCCGTGAATTTCGAGCGCCGCCGCGCGCACCGCTTTCACGTCGACTTCTTCGTCGGGATCGAGATCGAAGATGATCTGGTCCGGCTTGTCCAGTTCGTCGATGGTGCAGCCCCAGATATGGATCTCGACCACGCCGAGTTGGACCAAGGCAGCGACACCGTCGAAATCACGGATGAACAATATCTCCTCGCCGTCGGTCGGATCCTTCATCCTGGCGATTTTTTCGTGCATGCCCGCGGAGGCATGCTTCTGAAAAAAGCGTTGGCCGTCGACGCCGTCCGGCGCGCGCACCAGGCTGAGTGGCCGATTGACGACGAATTGGTGCATGCGTGGCCAGACCAAAGCGTAATGATCGAGCAGGCCCTGCTTCGATATCTTCTCCTGCGGCCACAGAAGCTTGTCCGGATGAGAAAGTTTTATGACGGTGTCTGCCGCCTCCGTGGATTTGACAGCGGCGGATGTCTCGCCCTTGCCGCTGGCAGGCTTTGCCTTGCTGTCGGCCCTGCCAGCGGGTGCTTTCGGCTTTTCCTGCACGACTTCCTCCGCCGGTTTGTCCTCGCACAATCCGTGGAACGAGCGTGGCCCATTGTACGGTCGACGTCCAGCTACGGAAAGTGAGGCAAAGCCGGCTGTCCGGCGTTGCCTCGATCGAGAGTCTACTCGGCGGCCTGAAGGTTGACCTTGGCTTCCGCAATCTCGGTGAGCTTGCGGTCGGTCGCCTGTTCTTCCTCGATGTTGTTGGCCAGGACATTGGCGCAGTCGGTGCGGCCAAGCTGCTTGGCCCAGGCGATCAACGTGCCGTAACGGGTTATCTCGTAGTGCTCGACCGCCTGCGCGGATGCGATCAGGGCGGCGTCGAGAACGTCCTTGTCGTCGATGTCGCCGCTGACTTCATCGGCTTCCTCGAGAATGCCGTCGATGGCCGGACAGTTGACCGTCTTGGCCTTCACGCCATGCAGTTCGAACACCTTCTCGACCCGCTCGATATGACCTTTGGTCTGGCCGAGATGCTTCTCCAGGCCGGCTTTCAGCTGCGGGTCGGTCGCCTTGTCGATCATCTTCGGCAGCGACTTCTCGATCTGTTTCTCGGCGTAATAGATGTCGCGCAGCGTGTGGACGAAGAGGTCGTCCAGCGTCTTGATGTCTTTCGAAAAGAAACCCATGGCTTTGCCTTTCCATTGTTCTTGCTGTGTTGGGGGTTCCGGCGGCGGTTCCGCTCGGAAGCCGCTGGGCCGGGGTTGGTCCCGGCTCTCAGCGTCAACGTGCTTCTATCGGACGGGTTCCTGGCTTCCCCGAGTAATCAGAGAAATTTGCGCAAGCACGGATATTTCGCGGCACCGGCCAAGTTGAAACACAAGCGCGTCGGAGCGACATCCAAACGAAACATATGTGATGCAAAAGTCACACTAGCCGGAATGCCGACGAACTGCATGGAAAGACCCCGAATCAGCCGCATTCCAGCCACGAACCAAGGCCTTTTTGACCAAAGATTAACATCGTGTTCACCGAGTATTCACGCCTCGACGCTATGATCCCACGCAATTCGGAAGGGACATCCGAAATCGGGACAGGGACAGGGAAAATGAACTTCTTGACGCACCTCATCGGCTACGCTGCCGCCATCCGCGAATTCGTCGCGCCGACCTACCGGCCGGAGCGCTATTACATGCGCGGCCCAGGCCCCGCTTGCGCACGCCGCGGCCACACGCTCGGCATCAGCGCGCACTGATGACGACCATGGAAAGCCGTCACGATAGCCGGATCTGCAGGCCGGCCGCCGATCATCGTGCGACCACATATCGCACGGAACGTCCTGGGCTCGCCGACAGGCGGCGTGCGACAACGCCAAGGGTCTGAGTTTCCAGCATTTTGAGATTCTGGGGCTTAGATCTCGCCGCCGGCAAGCTAAGTGCCGTTTGACACCAGGCAGCCGGGACTCGCGTGACCGCCCAGTAGCTGCAAGATCCCTTCCGCCAAGTTGCCTCCGAAAAGCTAGAGCGGGATTGCGGTCGTCTCCTTGGCGGTTCGAATCACAAACATGGTGTAATACCGCGCCACATTCGTCCGATCTCGGAACAGCCGCTCGCACAATGTGTCGAACTCGTCCATATCCATCAGACGCAGCATAAGGACAGCGTCGGTCGAGCCGCTCACGCTGTAGGCCTGGACCACCACTGGTTCCATGGCGGCAAGCTCGAGGAAGCGGCGCATGTGCTGCTCGCCGTGGCGCTCCAGCTCGACCGTGACGATAGCCTTCATCCCCCTGCCGGCCTTGGCTGGATCAAGTAGCGCGACAACGCGGTCGATGACACCGACTGACTTGAGCCGCCGTATGCGGCGCAAGCAGCTGGAGGGCGAAAGCCCGACCTCCGCCGCCAGGTCGGCATTGGTGCGCGAAGCGTCTTCTTGCAACAGCTTGAGAAGCTTCCTGTCGATCCGATCCATTGCGGTCCTCCGTCGTCGTCTACCGGTCTGCAATTTTATTGCACAAGTCCGCAAATTTTGACCACAAATGCGAACCGTCTCACGGTAGTCATTTGGCGTCAATCACGGAGACATCGCCATGACAGTGCAGGCCGCCCTCTATCGAAGGACGCTGGAAACGCTTGAAATCTATTGGGAATTGGTTCGCATCATCGTTCCGGTCACGATAGTCACACAGATCCTGCAGGATCTTGGTGTCATCCGGACGATCTCTCCGTTCTTCGGACCTCTCATGACGCTGGTTGGACTGCCGCCCGAGCTCGCCCTTGCCTGGCTGACAGGATTGCTGGTGGGAATTTGGGGCGCGGTGGTGACCGTGTTCACTCTGGCCCCGGTTTCGACGCTAAGCACTGCCGACATGACCGTTCTTTCAACCCTTTTGCTATTTGCGCATGCCATTCCGATTGAACAACGCATCATTCAGAAGGTTGGGCCAAGCTTCGTGGTCACTGCAGCGCTTCGCATTGGCGGCGGACTGATCCTTGCCGTGCTCCTGCACCAGATATTCGCAGCCACCGGATGGCTATCCGAGCCGCTGAAGCCGGCGTGGATCCCAATGAGCGAAGGCGCTGATTGGAGCAGTTTTTTTCCAGGTATGCTCAAAACCCTGGCAACCATGCTCGTCATTCTCCTCGCACTAAGCTGGCTGATCGAGCTACTCAAGATGTCGGGCATCCTGGGTTGGCTGAACAAGGGGTTTGCGCCGCTCTTTCGCCTTGCCGGCATCCAGTCACAAGCGGTGCCGTTCACTGCGGTCGGTCTGCTTCTTGGAATTTCCTATGGCGCGGGACTGCTGATCCGCGAGACGCGCACGACCAGCGTAGAGCCGCGCCAGATCTTCCTCGCTTGCGTGTTCATGGGCTTTGCCCACAGTCTCATAGAGGACACACTGGTTGTCATCGCTCTGGGTGCAGACTTCACCAGTGTGTTTTTCGTTCGCCTGATCTTTGCCGTGCTCGCAACCGCGTTGATCGCCCGGGCAATCAGGTCGGCTTCCGACATTCTGTTTTTCAAAGCATTGTTCCGCAAGGAAGAAAGTCGGCTCGCTCAGTCGGAATCCGGTTTTGGCGGCTAACGATGGAGCGTCTTTGGTCCGCTTATGTGGCTGTGCCCGGAACTCGACATCCGACAACGCCCTGGAGGACTAGGTCCCGCACCCGCTTGCCGACCGTCCGCTACCGCGGCTGGTACTAACCTTCGCACAGCTCCAGAACCGTCGTGTCGCCTGCCGCCTTGCCCAGTTCGCGGCAGCCCTGAACCGTGCACAGCGTCCAGCCTTCACCGGTCGCGCCGGAGGCCGCGAGCACAAGGCGCCGCTGCGGCGCCATCTTGGGTTTATAGACCCACCAACCGTCCCGCAGCACCGAGCCTTCCGGCGGTTCCATGCCGGCGCCCGAGCCCTTGATCCGTGCCTCGGCGATCTCCAAGCCGGAAGGCGTCACCTTCCAGTCCTCCTGCCAATGCGTCTTTTCCACCGAATGCGTCCAGGCGAGCGTGAAGGCGGTGACAGTGAGCGTCACCGTCTTGCCGGCTGCGAGGATACAGAGGCTCATGCGGTGCCGGTGGCCTGCCGCGCCCTCCAGCAGTGCCAGCCGATCCAGGCGACAGAGAGTGCCCACCCGGCTTCGTCGGTGACAGGCAGTGCGGCAACCAGCAGCACGCCGGCGGCGAAGGCGACGAGACGTTCCCACCAGGCCATGCGCCGGGCCAGGAACCCGACGGCGGCTGCGCCCCACAGGGCAATGCCCATGCAGGCCTTGGCGACGATATAGGCGACCTCGACGGGATAACCGAACTGGGCGGCGATCGGACCGGGGTCCTGCAGCATCAGCGCCGGGGTGTAGACCGCCATGAACGGCACGACGAAGCCGGCGACGGCAAGCTTGGTGGCCTGGATGCCGATCTTGAGGCCGCTCTCCTTGGCCATCGGCGCGGCGGCGAAGGCGGCCAGCGCCACCGGCGGAGTGAGGTCGGCCATAATGCCGAAATAGAAGACGAACATGTGGCTGACCACCAGCGGCACGCCGAGTGACAGCAGTGCCGGCCCGGCCAGCGACGAGGTGATGATGTAGTTGGGGATCGTCGGTATGCCCATGCCGAGCACCAGGCAGGTAAGCATGGTCAGCACCAGCGACAGGAACAGATTGTTCTCGCCGATGGAGATGATCCAGCCGATGAAGGTGGAGGCGATGCCGGTGAGCGTCAAGGTGCCGATGACGACGCCGACGATGGCGCAGGCGATGCCGACCGGCAGCGCGTTCTTTGCTCCCTCGGCTAGCGAATCTATGCATATCTGCAGCGTCTCGCGTCCGGCCCTGAAGGTGACGCAGGCGATGACGAGCCCGGCGATGACAAAACTGAGGATGTTGACGCCGAACCTCATGAAGGAGGCGGCGGCAAGCCCCAGCGCCAGCCAAAAGACGATGCGGAAGGCAAGCGGCCCGATCAAAGCCGCCAGCGGCGTGCCGAGGATGAGCACGATGGTCAGCGCCAGCCCCATGGTGCCGGCGAAGATCGGCGTATAGCCGGCAAACAGCAGATAGATGAGCGCGGCCAGCGGCAGCACCAGCGGCCAATGTCTTCTCACCGCGTGCCACGGATTGGGCAGGTCCGCCTTGGCCATGCCCTGCAGGCCGGCCTTGCCGGCTTCCAGGTAAACCTGCCAGAAGCAGGCACCGAAATAGAGCAGCGCCGGGATGATCGCTGCCTTGACCACCTCGGCATAGGGGATGTTCAGCGTCTCGGCCATGATGAAGGCGACCGCGCCCATCACCGGCGGCATGATCTGGCCGCCCATCGACGAGGTCGCCTCGACCGCGCCGGCGAAGGCCGAACGGAAGCCGAAGCGCTTCATCAGCGGAATGGTGAACTGGCCGCTGGCCACCACATTGGCGACGCCGGAGCCGGAAATGGTGCCCATCAGCGCCGACGACAGGACGCAGACCTGGGCCGGGCCGCCGCGCCACGTGCCGACCAGGCCAAGCGCGAAATCGTTGAACAGTGCGATCATGCCGGCGCGTTCGAGAAAGGCGGCGAAGACGACGAAGATGAAGATATAGGCGGCCGAGACGTAGACCGGAGTGCCGTATATGCCTTCGGTGCCAAAGGCGAAGGTGTCGATGAGCTGGGCGAAATCATAGCCGCGATGGATGAAGGGCGGCGGCAGGTGATTGCCGAAGACAGCGTAAGCGAGAAAGATCAAGGCGATCAGGGCAAGCGGCAGCCCCATCAGCCGCCGCGCAGCCTCGAAAACCAGCACGACCAGCACCGTGCCGACGATCAGGTCCGGCGTGGTGAGGAAGCCGGAGCGCCGGATGAGATCGGCATAGAACACCCAATTGTAGAGGCCGGTGGCGAAGCCGAGCACGCCGAGCGTCCAGAATGCTGCTTTTGCCGGTGTGCTTGTGGCGCGCAGATTGGCGATCAAGCCAAAGCCGAGCAGCAGCAAGAAGCCGACATGCATGGCGCGCACCACCTGGCTCGGCAGGCTGCCATAGGCGGCGATGTAGATCTGGAAGACGGAGAAGGCGATGGCGATGAGAAAGGCGGCCTTGCCGGCGATGCCGTCGCCGAAACCCGGCGGCAGCCCTTCGAGCGGGGCTTCGGCGGTGGGGGAGAGAACGGTCGGCGTTTCGGGATGGGCGTTGGTCATTGGCGGGTTCCTGGCGGGGCGCAATCCCTCCCCCTTGAGGGGAGGGTGGACAGCCGCCGAAGGCGGATGGACGGGTGGGGTCGTTGCGGCAGTGCGCGGCCTGAACCGACCCCACCCGCCTCGCTTCGCTCGGCACCCTCCCCTCAAGGGGGAGGGAGCGGCTCTATTTCACCAATCCCTTTTCCTTGTAATACCGCTCGGCACCGGGATGCAGCGGCACCGGCATGCCGTCGAGCGCCTTGGCCATGTCGATCGCCTTGGCGGCGGCGTGGGCAGCAGTGAGCTGGTCGAGATTTTCGAACAGCAGCTTGGTCATTTGATAGCCGGTCTCGTCGGAGACGTCGGCGTGGGTGATGAGGAAATTGCCGACGGCGGCGGTCGCGACGTCCTCGGTCTGGCCTTCATAGGTGCCCTTGGGAATGGTCACCGAAAGATAGGGCGAGCCGATCTTGGCGACGTCCTGCGCCGGTACGGCGACGACGTTGATCGGCACCGACGTGGCGAGATCGCGGATCGAGGCGACGCCGAGTCCGGCCGATTGCAGCGTGGCGTCGAGCTGGCGGTTCTTGATCAGCTCGACCGATTCGGCGAAGGGCAGATACTCGACCCGTCCGAGATCCTCGTATTTCAGCCCGGCGGCGGCGAAGATGGCGCGGGCGTTGAGCTCGGTGCCGGAGGCCGGCGCGCCGACCGACAGGCTCTTGCCCTTTAGGTCGGCAAGGGTCTTGATGCCGGACTCCTTGCTGGCAACGATCTGGATATAGTTGGGATAGATGGCGGCGACGCCGCGCAGCTTGTCGAGCTTGCCCGGGAAGCCGGCTTCGGTGTTGCCCTCGGCGGCCAGTTTGACGGCATCGCCGAGCGAGAAGGCGATCTCGCCCTTGCCCTGCTGCAACAGGTTGAGGTTCTCGACCGAGGCCTTCGTCGCCTGAACCTGGGTGCGGGCGCCCTCAATGCCCTTGCCGTAGATTTCCGACAGTGCGACGCCGAGCGGATAGTAGACGCCCGAGGTGCCGCCGGTCAGCACGTTGATGAATTCCTGCGCCTTGGCCGGCACCGCGCCAAGGCCCAGCGACAGCGCCAGCGCGCCGGCAGCAATAAATTTCGTCCTGAAATTGTGCATGTGATCTCCTCCCTGAAACATCTGCCACCGCGCGACCCGAGGCGAGTTTAGACAGCGGGCGGGAAATGCCAACCCGCAATAATATCCATTAGAGCGGGATGAAGAGAGGCTGAATCGAAGGGGGATTCCCAAATCAGCGGGGATTTGATTCAACATGCTGGCTGGG